>QFQQ01000233.1 GCA_003243445.1 Citrobacter freundii | reverse complement strand
CTTTTTGCGGTTATTTCCTTTTGTTTTCCTGCTGCACATTTCCATAACACACGTTTATTAAAATTTGAAATCAACTCTTCTAAAAAACAGAGCGGCTTCGCCGTCACACAACCTGTTATTCCTACCACACTTTGCCCTTACGCACCAGGAGGGACAGGGAAGCACGCTCCGTTAATGGACTGCTACACTGCTTCTTTCCACAACAGTTCCACTTCATCTTCCTTGAGTGTAACAGCACCATATTTTTGACACTCGGTTACAATCAGTTCATTGACTGACGACCGAATGGGCGAGTATCGCACGGAAGGGTATTCCTTCAGTACCATGCTCAGATATTGTTTAAATTCCTGTGGGATTAGCTTTCTGCGGGAGGCATCAGCCACAACAGCTTTGAGACGTTCAATGAGATGTTCCACTTCTGTAAACTCATCATCCGTTGTTTTTTCAAAGCTGCTCATTTCTTGCTGCCCCGGTTCATCGCCAGGATCAGACATGCCGTTGTTATCAGAAGATATTGTTCTGAGTTTCGGTTTACGTTTCCCTGAAAGCAGATCTTTGATTTCAGCAGAAAAATACCTTACACCTACAAACAGGTAGTAAATGGCTAATAGTATGGCAACTGCAATAATGTAGTCACTCCATGAAATGTTCTTTAACATACGCTTACTTTTTTCGTTTAACAGTTTTCAATCCGACCCTTTAAGAACCAGTTGTTTCGATTGGTTTCGATAGCAAAAAAACAAACACAGCGAAGGCGTTTCAAGTCCAACTTTATCTTGTACTCTAAGTTGTACCCCTTGTACCCCTTGATAATCAGGCATACAGTCTTCTGCAAACCGATTATTTTTTTTAAATTAGTATTCGGAATTTTGAATGACTATCGTGAAAAACTAAAAGCGAATCGTTATGAAAACTGGAAGTGTATTAGGAATTGCCATTTTTCTCCTGGCCTCCTGTAGTCAAACCAAATTGGAAAAGGAAGAAGCTGCATCAGCTATACGTGAAGCCAAGAATTATCCAAAAGTGTACGAGTATGAAATCAATATGACTGACCCCGCAAGTGCGAAGAAGCTACTGGATGCGGGGCTGGAGGGAGAGGGATGGGTGACAGTTGATAAAACGCAGAAGCTAAAAGATGCAGGACAACCAATCGTCCATTTTACAGAGAAGGCAAAACCTTACCTCATTCGCATAGATAAGAAGTACGATAATGTGCAGGTAGTAAAAGTTGCTGACATGGATTTAGGGGAAATTACGGGCATTCAATTACAGGAGGATAATAAGAGCGCAACTGTGGAATATACTGTCGTTTATAAAAATGTAACACCTTTTGCCAAACTCATGAAGCGTGACCTTTCCCAAACAGAAACACAACGTGCCCGCCTCGATCATTTTGATACGGGCTGGAAATTGGATAGCCAGCGTTAAATATCCCGTTGCAGTGTGTTCTTTGAACAAGCCGGGTGCTATCAATATTCATTAATCTTCTTAATCATCTGTTGCAGAGTTTCCGTTACTATTTCTTTATCCCTTCCTTCTGCTGAGTAGGATTTACTTCTCATGCTGTCGTAAGAGATGTTTTCCTGATAAGGCGTTGACAAAAATGGAACAATATTTTTAAAAACACTATTCAGAGAGCGGGCCATTACGATTCTTAAATCATCTGCCGCCCTCAATATCAGCGCCATTTGGTCAACTGAGAGTATTGAAAGCAATTTCTCTTTTTCCTTGTCTTTTGGTGCTGACTTCTGTTCACCACCTTTCAGTGGAACAATTGCATAATGTATTTTCTTTTCGAGGTAAAATATTTCCTGAGAAAACCAATTGTCCACCTGCTTGTGCAGAACCGCATTTTGCGT
>QFQQ01000001.1 GCA_003243445.1 Citrobacter freundii | reverse complement strand
CGCGAAACCGCTCTTCATTTTCCATGACCTGGTTATTTTGCTGCATTGTTTTCTTTCTGGTGCTCATGTTTTGTCTGCATACAAATTAACGTAATCCGGGATCAACGGCAAGATTGAACATTTGCTTACGATCCGTTATTTTTATCCGGTATTTTATAGTCAATTAGAATGCCTGCCCGCTTGTGATCACAGGAAAAAATATTTAATGGAGACAGATCGGGCTGTTAAACGGCGTAGAGTACCAATTGTAGTTATCAACGGGGCTGATGATTTAATCATTGCAGGCAAATTTGCTCAGCAGGCGATCATGACGGGATTGATATGAGGAACATTTTCCACTTATAATTTCAAAAAATGTTTGTCTATGCATGGCCGCTCCCTTTGAAACAACTATCCGAAGGACAGCGTACCGACAGCCTGCCTAAGTTATTGATCGACTGAATAGAGCCCAGCGGACCTACATTAGTTTTTTCGTCCGGCCGGAAATATGTACCTTCCGGCGAACAGACAGGTTCTACTTCATCCGGTTTCGATCAGTTTTAATTTTTACTCCTGATCCGGTAATCATTTCTTCTCCTCTTAACGCTTGCGGCGGTTCTGCTGTTCCCCCTCATGGGTGGTGTTACCTAATTTATCATTTAATCATTCTGCTATGACGTTCAGCAAGCCCGATCTGCATTTTGTGCATTATCGCTGGGAGACCGGCGAGCAGCCTGCCAACGTGATCTACCAGGGGCAACCGGCCCGCCGGCCTTTTGATGTATTCAATGGCGACCAGGTATTGTTTCTGATCAACTATTACTCCGCTGCTGTTGGCGGGCTTACCATTCAACAGGTACAGATCGTTGAAAAAAAACTTGCGTATCAGTTGCCGATGGACATCAGAAGCGAGAAATCTGTGTTCACATGGCTGATGGAGCAGGGGCATGAAGCGGTATCTGCATCCAAATAATATTGTCCGTCCGGCTAAATCTGCTATAGCAATGCAAGCGGTCCTTCTACTTAATAACAGAAGGTCTCCAACCACTTTCATTTCATACACTGCAATAAGGCTTCCGTTGCAGCCCGTATCGCCCTGTTCAACCAGAGCGGATCGAAGAAAGCTTTGTTAAAATCCCTGCCGGTAAGCTTCGTGTTAACTTAAGTGAATTTGAGTGACATTTTTTTTAGAAACTTTTGTAAAAAAAACAGATGTCACTTTCAAACTTAGGAATTTTTCACACCGCTATTGGTGTCATTGCATTGGCCGCCGGTATCGTATCTTTTGTAAGGTCAGGAAAGATCGACCTGGCGGATCGTTCGGGAAGGATCTACTTGTACGGCGCGGTCATTACTTCGCTCACAGCCCTTGGACTTTCCCGTCATGGCGGCTTCAATGCCGGCCATGTATTTTCTTTATTTATCTTGATCCTCATCCTGATTGCCGCCTTTCTTTTTTATAAAAAGCCAGGCAACAGCAGGATCCGGCATTTTGAAAACATCCTGTTTTCCTTCAGCTTTTTATTATCGCTGGTGCCGACTATAAACGAAACATTCACCCGTGTTCCTGTTGGTCATCCGCTTGCCAAGGACCCATCCGATCCGCTGATCGGCGGTACGCTGCTCGGTTTCTTTGTGCTGTTTATCATCGGCTCGATCCTCCAGTTCAGAAGGCAACAGCGGTTGAAACCCTGATCCGGAGACCTGGACTCAGGAATCATGAGCTATGAGCCTGACTGCCTCTTCGAACGTTTTGCAGCTGGGAAAAAGGTATTACTTTCAATGTATGGCGCTGATGCGTTCGGTCCGTTCATATTTATTATTGCAAATGAAAACAGAAAAAGGCCAGTTCTTATATGATACATTGAATCCGTTTGCGGGTTTGACAGAAGAGGATATCGCCGTGAGTCTTGCTCACTGGCATCAGCGCGCTATTTCCAAAGCGGATTTTTTCAATGTGCAGAATACGGTTTGCCGTTCGCTGGGTATTGTGATCAGGGGGATTTTCCGTGTTTATTATTACGATGAAAAGGCTGATCAGGAGAATAACCTGTTCTTTTTTTCGGAAGGGCAATTCATCGTTTCTTTCAGGAGTTTTCTGAATCAGTATCCTTGTGCTTATTATATTGAAGCGTTGGAAGATGCTGAGATCCTTTATATCCCTTATGAAGATCTGCAGCATTTGTATCGGCAGCATAAACCATGGGAACGTTTTGGGAGAATGCTGGCGGAACATTTCTATAATCATTCACAGGGCCGTTCGGAAGCGTTATTGTTTTTTAATCACGAACAGCGATACCTGAATTTGCTGCGGGATCATCCGAATATCGTTGAGCGGATCCCGGAGTTTCATGTGGCGTCTTACCTGGGCATCAAAAAACAATCGCTTAGCAGGATCAAGAAAAGGATACAGAATAGCCAATGATCTTGATGAAAAAGGAAAAGGGCAAAAGCCCCTCTCCGTAATTCAATCAATACTTCTACGCATTAAAGTTGTATTGAAACCACCAATGCCCTGAACTTATCAAACTATGTACCTGTTTGATCTGCTGCGTGGTGCTGACATTGTACGGGCAGATTGTGGTGGTACGGTAACGGATGCAAATACGGGTTTGTGGAGAACTGTCGACAAAGCGCGGGTGATGGAGCAGGATCATGGGCCACGGAGGACGGACCGCAGACCACGGATGGTTGTTTGGTGTTGGAGAGTCGCTGGTTATTTGATGAATGAAGGTTAAAATGGCATTGTACTTGACAAAAAATGGCAAAATATATCAAATGCCGGCAAGCAATCGATCGATCCTGGAAAAAGCGAATGCAGCTATCGCAAACGGTGACCATGAGACATTTCTATCCTACTGCACAGACAACACAGAGTGGACTTTTGTAGGTGATCGAACGCTCAGGGGAAAAGAGGCTGTTCGTGCGTATATGGCCGAAACATATGTTGTGCCTCCGGATGTGACTACGGATCAATTCATCAGCGAAGGCGATCTTCTTACCGTAACTGGTGAGATCACGCTTACTGAGAGGAATGGGAAGACCACGGATTATTGGTACTGCGATATATGGCGTTTTGAAGATGGTAAGATGGCTTCGGTGAAGGCCTTCGTGATCGAAAAGAAATAAGCAGGTATCGTTCAATTGAACGAAGCACGGAAACTCAGGGGAGATTGCTGCGTTTTGCTTTTAAACAGTTTGCTGAATGATTGCGCATGCTCAAAACCCAGTTGATAGGCGATCTCGCTTACCGTAAGATCTGTTGTTGATAATTTCTCCTTTGCTTTGTTGATGAGCTTATCGTGGATATGTTGTTGCGTGGTCTGCCCCGTGAGTTGCTTGGACAAACTGCTGAGGTATTTGGCTGACATGTTCAGCTTGTCTGCCACATACTGAACGGTTGGCAATCCTTTTGACAATAACTCTTCATCATTAAAATAATCTGTCAGTACATCTTCCAGCCGGCTCAGTATCCGGGCGCCGGATTTTTTACGTGTCATAAATTGACGTTCATAAAAACGATGCGCGTAGGTAAGCAGCAATTCAAGTTGGGCAATGATCACATCCTGGCTGAATCTATCCAGGTTGGAACGGTATTCATGCCGGATGTTTGCAACGATCTCATTCATCATGGACTCTTCTTTTTCGGATACGAACAGCGCTTCATTCACCGAGTAATCAAAGAACTCATATTGCCTGATCTTTTTTGCGAGCGGAGTGTTCCATAAAAAATCAGGATGAAGGAATAGCATCCAGCCTGTCAGTTGTGTGCCCGGAATATGTCCCTGACCACGAAGCACCTGGCCGGGGGCGGTAAATGCCATCATGCCTTCGTCAAAGTCGTAGCGTTGCTGTCCATATAATAATTTATCGCAACCTCTTTTTAAGGATATTGTATAGAAATCCAGAACGGCTGTTACGTCAGTTGGTTTTTTAAATAAAGCGACATCTACAATGCTGATCAGCGGATGTTCGGGTGCCGGCAAGTCCTGCATCCGGTGTCCCTGGCTGATTGTTTTTATTTTGATCAGTTGCTGTTTTTTCATCTCGTATGCTTATTCGTTCATGTACCAGATCTGAACCGTTCCGGTGTTATTGATCATTTCTTCAATGGATGTCCAAGGTAGATCAGCACCAATGGGATCAACAGAAAAGGGATCTCTGTTAATGCTGTTTTTGTATTCCCTGTTTTTATTGAGAAGATCATGATCAGCAGGATGGTTACCGCATTTAACACGTTGGCAATGAAAAAAGTTTGGGGAAACAATATGGCGATGCCTGTAATGATGTTGAGAATGCTCAGGATCCAGATCAGATTTTTTGTTATTCCCATATCGGCGAACATTTTTGCCTGTTCAGGGTGGGCTTCAATATGCAGGCCTTCCCAACCGTGTTTCAGGTTCAGGAATACGGTGATCAGCAATAATATTGCACTTACTATTTTCATGTTGATTGCTTTTTATGGCCTGGTTGGGTGGTTGGTTTAATCTATTCACCATACATGAACGACGCGCCCATTTTGCCTGCCTGTTTGATCAGTGTACCGGGGGCGACCCTGGTCAATATGCGCATCATTTTTGCCAGGCCAGGGTAAATTTCATAATTATCTTTCTGCATTCCCCGGATCGCCGAAGAAATTATTTTTTCCGCCGGCATCAGCAATTTGGCATTAAATCCGTCTTCATTCATGAATTTGTCGTTCAGGGGAGTATTTGACCCGGGCGCCACCAGTTCGAATACTTTTATACGGGTGTTTTTCAGTTGCACACGCAGGGCCTGGGTATAGGAGCGTAGTCCCGACTTGCTGGCGCTGTAGACCGGTGAGATAGGCAGTGGCATAAGCGCGATCCCGGAAGTGACGTTGAGAATAGCTGCGGCATCTTTGCTCTTCAGGTGTGTCAGGAATTGCTGCACCATGCGGATCGGTCCCATGAGATTGATCTCTATCTCGCGGGTAATATCCTGCAGATCGTGTGTTGCCTGTAGTTTTAGCTTTCGCATTTCGCCGGCATTGTTGATAAGGATATTGGTGGAAGGGAATTCCCTGATAATATTTTCGTATAAACGGATGATCTCAGCAGGTTTGCTCACATCACTTTGAATCGTATGGACGGCTGGCAACTGCTGTTTTACTTCTTCCAGTCTTTGGCTGTTTCTTCCGGTAATGATCACCGTGTTGCCGAGGCCGATCAGGGTTCTGGCGAATTCCAGGCCGAAGCCGCTGGTGCCACCCGTGATCAGGATGGTATTGTTTATCAATTTCATGGTCTTGTTTTTTGTCTCACAAAATTCAAGAATCTTGGGATGAATGGTGTAGCCGTAATTCGTGTTGTTGTAGCCAAAACGCCGGATGGCCAATGGTACTTTAGTGTCAACGATTAAATATCATATAGTGCTTTTTAGAATGATCTCTGTGTCGATCTTATGTATAGCCAGCACCGTATGAATTTTGGTGAGTCTGCTTCTGGCGCCTTCGTCCAATAGCCGGGATCCGGAGGATTTGAACTGCGACAATGACGACTGAGACCAGTTTAAAACATCTTTTAATGTTCTCCATGAACTGATATCTGAAAGGTCCAGGGAGAGGATCAACTGCCAGTATTTATTTTCTTCTTCATATTCGTCTATCATGTCATTCAGGCTTAGTCCGCTCCGGTAATAAGAAATCTTTCCGTTGGATTTCGAAACAAAAATGGGAGAATTCCCGCCTACCGCATACTTTATGTCGTAGGTTTCTGCGTATAGCTTCGATGTATAGGGAAATATCCATGCATAAGGCAATTCCATAATCAACTCCTCTTGAATTGTGAGTCCTTCCGGGATCATCGAAGGCTTATCGACCTCGGTTTTCGCTATCATGAGTGCCTGTTCGAACGAGATCATGCATTGTTTTTTACTTCATAGTTAAGCAACACCGCGCCGCCACCAAATGTCCTTGTCTTTAGCAATTTCATATCAATCCGTTCCTGAATGTTTTTTAACAATGACAAACCACTGGTAACAATCGCAGGATGCACACAGATCCATAGTTCATCCACCAATTGAAGATTTATTGCGGTCACGATCATGCCCGGGCTGCCGACAAAAAGATCTTTACCCGGTTGACATTTCAGCTTCATGATCTCGTCTTCAACACTACCTGTGGCGATCCTGGCATTTCTCCATTCAACCTTTTTCAGTGTACGAGAAAAAACGAGTTTGCCAACATCGTCGATCGCCTTTGCAAAATCATCTGTCGATTGCTCGCCGGTGGGCGCTTTTACTATTGCCGGCCAATAATCTTCCATTAGTTGATAGGTTATTCTTCCATAGATAATGGTATCTGCATTGCGTAGCATATCAGTATAATAGTCATGGACCTCCCCATCGGGGTTTAGGGAAGTGTGATCGCAGAATCCATCGAGGGACATGTTTGTAGCAGCAATAAGTTTTCGCATGGCAATCAATTTGATCGGAGAGTTGTTGATGTATCGTTAAAGATACCAAAAAAATACTGCGGCGAAGTGTATCCGGGCAGGATATCACTTCGTCGCAGTATTACAGGCAGACGATTCCGGAGATTAGCTTCAGGAATTTGCTATAACTTTAATTTTCCTTCGATCGAATCGTCCAGTGTTTTGCCGGTCATCGCTCCAGCGAGTTGTTTTGCAAAAGCCACCAGTTGTCCATGTTTTGTGTCCCAGTAATAACCGTCGCGCGGCACAAATTCGATCACTGTTATCCTCGGATCATCTTTTCCTTCGGTGAACCATGTTTTAAGGATAGGCTCCCATAACTCATCGATCTTTTCCTGATCCTGGCTGATTGTAGCGACGCCATAGAGCGTGAGAAAATCTGAGTGTTTACTACCCTGGAAAAATAACTGAACGGAGGGATCCTCATCTATTTCAGCGTTCTTATGGCTGTCGCTTGCGCTAAGGAACCAGCAGTGACCGTGGTCATCAACTTTTTGGACCGACATTGGTCTCGTAATGATCATGTCTTTCGACGAAATATTTGTACAGAAAAAGCAACTTGATGCTTTTTCAACCATTTCCTTCACTTTTTGCCAGGCTTCGGTGCCCTGCATATCTTCCCGGTTTTTCTCGGGCTGTTGTTTATTGATGCTGTCCATTTTGTTTTTTTGAATAGATGAGCAGATTATGTGCCATGGACAGATTGTTGAAGACGGGAATGCTGATCAGGCTGCAATGTTAAACAACAGACTTTTTCTGACCCTGCGAACCGGTTATTTGCACAACAAATCTTACATCGTCCGTTCAGCCTGCCGGAAAGTGGTGAATGCGTTCCCTTTGCTGGGAAAAATGGGTTACATTATTGTTGAATGTGCCTGTACTGATAGAAGATTCCTTTATCAAATGGTGTCCACCAGCAGGCTTGCTGGCCGGAAGCCTTCAATGCGTTATTCGTCCAGGTATTGCAGGTGTGAAACAGACTGTATCTGCCCGTTGCTTCGTAAAAGGCATCATGCTGGCCGTATCTTGCTTCGGTTGGGATAACAACAGGCTTGCCGGTCGAATCCCGGAGGAAACCGGATTCAATAAAACTGATCAGCCGTTTGTATTGATCGTTGCCCATCGTATGCCGCACACAGTCATCATCTTCTTTTAATGAGGCATAGAAAGTGGTATGCATGGCTGTATGACTGAGCCCAAAAGCTGCATTGAATGCCGTGCTTGCTTTCAGATCACTCCATGTGGGTGTTTCAAGGTAAAATGCACGATCGCCCCAGCCGAACGCGATATAGGACAGGGTACTGTCTCCGCTGCGGGTATTTTGATAAGGCAGGTCTTTGCTCCAGTCTTTGAATGCCGTTCTTACCGGAACGATAATATCGGTGTGTACACCATTTGTCTTCAGGTAGAAAGTGATATCTGCTGATTGCCCCGCTTCCCTTTTCACCGGGATCCTTGCGAAAAGCCAGGCACAGCCGAGATAGAGCAATATAAAAGCCAGGACAAAGAGAATGATGTTCCGGAGATAGCGCAGGACTTTTTTCATGGAGAGGTCGATGGTTTATGTTTATACGACTTCCCAGGAAAGGTAACCCGTCTAAAGCCGGCTGCCTGAAAAAGAAGACGGCAGCCCCGGATCTATAGTTTTCAAATCAGGCAAATTGTTTTCTGTCGAGATAATGCAGGTCGTTCTCATTAAAGTAAGGTGTTGCCCAGGCGTCATCTATACGCAGGTTCAGTGTCTTCAGATTATTGTAAGATGTATTCGCTTTCTTCGTGGGTGTGATCGTTTCTCCTTCTTTCTTTTTTTTGGGAGCCATATGAGCATCTCTGAAATGAAAGTGATCCACAAGCGCCAGGGCTTCCAGTGCAAACACGGTGGCTATTTCGTTATCACGGATCTCTATCAGGTTATCACCGTTCTGCATTTCGCCTCCTAATGCAAGATTCGATGATCCCAGCCATACAACAGCTTTGGACGTGTTGAACCCGCAGACAATAAATTTATGATGGACCTGGTGACCAAGATTGATGCTGGCTTCTTTGTCGAACGGGGGCGGGAGTAACGTGGCACCCTGTTTTCCTGTAACACGCAAGCCGGTTTTTGTGGACGCTTTGTACAATATGATATCATTGGTGGAGTCAGTGATCCCGCAACTAAAGATGTCTGTGCGTTTGTGTAGCTTGATCAATGCAGGTGCTACAGGGCCGGTGGTTTTGGGGTCGGTTCCCATCACTGCAAAAAGTATATTCTTCTTTTCCGCTTTCATCCGCGTTACGATCTCATCCAGATTTTTTAGTGCAGGCTCTTCATTATGCGGCGCGAAAGTGATATTTATGGGATAACCTTTATCATTGAATTTGAATCCGGTTGTAGCGAGGGCAGAGTTTTTGAATGGCTTTGCGGTTACATCGTCCAGCCAGATAGCATCAAACAAATCCTTATACAGCTGAACAATTTCTTTTTTATGGAATATGATGATGTGATTTGAATTTACATACATACCCGTTACAGAAAAGTTGGTCGAACCACTCAGCACTTTTACGGGCGTACGGCTTTTACCTTTTGTAACAACGAACACCTTATTATGCTGGAATCTTGAAAATTTACCGCGTTTGATCGCATCCATTGCAACCATTTTCCCTTCTTTATCCGCCAGTTTTATTTTCTTCGTCTTGCGTATGAACAACTCGGTAAACTGATCTTCCGGCGGGATTTTTTTGTCTGCTGCAGGGTTGGCGACATGATGCAGTGCTGCATCATCCAAAATGATCCTTATACGGCCCTCTTTACCTAAAGCAAGAAAATATTTCAGTATATCGGGTTCATTGAGATCATAGCCAAGTACATCAAGGAAGAGGTCTTTATTTTTGCTGACTTCTTCAAGCAGACTGAATATTTTTTCCCTTGCAGTAAAGCCCGACCAACTGTATTCTTCGAGGAAAGTAAATTGTTTGCCATCACCGTTTGTGCCGGCTACCAGGTTTGTATCAAACAGCAATTCAGCATCCTTGGGCTTAAATGGCGCTTTTGCGCCAAAATGATCAACGAATGCCTGGGACTGTACGAATCCTCTTGTAAACCCAAGTTCTATATCATCTTTGGAAAATCTGTCAACCACCGTATCGATCGTCACGCTTAAAGACTCATCCAGCGGCAACATCCTGCCATCTTCATCAAAATAGCGTGGGGTTACTGTGTATTTGTATTTGCCATAAGGGATTTTTCCGTTATTATGAAGCCCGCCGGGTACGTGCAGCCACCTGAATTTTTGTATAGGTGCATTGACAGTAGAGTAGGCTGGTTCTGTTTTCACCAGTGCATGATCACGTGAACTGGCAAATTCCAGCTTATTGTACAGATAATATGGTTTAACTCTTGTATTCTGCGGCTCGCAATAAATGGTAAAACCAGCGAGACCTTCAATATCTTTTTTTGCAAGATTGAATGCAAGCAACACTTTGGCATCGCCACGATGTGCTTTTACCGTTAGAGATGAATGTTTGACTGCCATATAGGTTCGTTTGTTGATTTTGCTGATCTTAGAAAGAATATTTCCCGGTCGCTGAATATTCTTTCATCTGCGGGCACAGAATAAATTTTAAGTCAGGAGGGCCGGTGATCTGCGTCTGTTAGTCCGAAGACATTTGAAGAAGTCCTCATGAGCAGGAGACGGTTTTTGTCTTGACTGACAATGTTTGCACAGCGTACAAAAAAGGAGTGAGTTAAAGATACAAAAGGGAGTAAAGGGGAGCTACCGTTTTTTCACCTGTTCGGTGGGAGGTTTTTCACCCGGCGCCTTGTATCGGTTTTCGGATTTGCCGGCTGGATGATTGAAGCTTTGACTGACGAACTGAACCGCGATTTTTTTGCTAAGCAGCTGTGCTTTATCAATCGATGAACGGAGGTCCTGGTTTTGATTAATCTGCGTTGTGATAAAGTCCCGCAGCCTTTCCTTGATAATGTCGGGAGATAGTTCGGGGAGCTTTAGTTCAAAATTGAGGATATTTTCCAGAAGGCGATCATTGATGCCGGCAAGGGAAGTTTTTCCACAGAGCTTGCTAGACTTTCATCTTATGGATTTGCCAAAGAAGATATCAAGCCAGATAAAATCGAGTCTTTTATTTCCAAACTCAAAGCTTATCTCTCTGAAGAAAACAATACAGACCTGAATGTAGTCGCAAACGCCGGAGGCAGTGCGTTATTTGGGTTAGTCTCAGGTAGTGTCGAAACGAATGTAAAAAAGTCTGCGTTTGTGAAACGTCTCCAGGATAATGGCTGGGATATTGAACAGAAAGGGGAAATTTATATTCCCAAAGGACTAGAAATATGGTTACTGGACGAGACAAAACTGAAACAGCAGACCTCGATCAAAGTTAAAATCAACCGAACGAAAAGTGATGCTTTCCGTCAAGTCCTAATCGTTACACCCAAGGAAAACAGCTACTTTTCAGAAGCACAGAATTTCAGCACTTTTTATGAATCGTTTTTATCCAACTCCTGTCCTGTAGGTTCGATTTTGCCATTTGGCGGAGCGGTTGACAAAATTCCTGCAGGATGGCAATTGTGCGATGGAGGTGCATTGGACCCTATCAATTTCCCCGAGCTTTTTTCAGTACTAAAATTTGGATGGGGACAAGGGATGAAGGGGCAGTTCCATAAACCTGATTTACGAGGCGCTTTTTTGAGAGGTTCGGATCCGGAAGGTAAACTGGATCCTGACAAAAACAGAGCTGTAGGTTCGCTTCAGGGGCATGCGTTACAAGATCATTGGCATAGGTTCATTAAGCCTAGAGGAAACGGAGGGGGAAACAGGCCTTATGGAGAGGCTGGCGGTTCTCATAACGTACATGAGTCAGACTTTCCAAACTTAGTTCAAGGGGTACTACCCAACGTGCTTAATGCAAAAGTCAGTTCAGAAACAAGACCAGTAAATTTTGCTGTTAATTATATTATCAGATGCCTGTAGTCGGTTGTTGAATCAGGCTCATTTCAATAAATTCTGTATACCTGAACTCAAAATTGTTCAACGTGATTTCAACCTGCCATTTTACACTTTTTTGTTTCGCCAACGTTTGCTGTAAGGGTATACGGAAAAAACGGTTTACCGGGAAAACTGGTTGTGTCTGATAACGACTAATATTTAGTAAGAGAATGTCTTGAGATTCCAAGCTTAAGGTATCGTTTTCAGTAAAGCCAGCGATTTTTACAACGAAATTTGTCAAACCGAGTCGCAGACTCCAATTCTTATCGTCTGTCTGAAGGGACACAGACGACACTTCCAACACAGGAGCCTGTTCATAGTAGAGCTTTTCAACATTTTTATCGGAAGAGAATCTTATATCCATATTTGATTACTTCCTGATAAAGGTAGGTCATCATTTGCAAATTCGCTGTTGTTCAGGAAATGAAGGATGGGTATAGCTGATAATATTAATTTAGGAAGCAAGTGGTGTTTTCTTGCTTCAATCCAATAGGCGGCACCCGTGTAAACACGGGTGCCGCCACCGTTTTTTCACCCCATCCGCAAAGTCGTGCTTTAAACATGCTACATTAGCGAATTCGTCAATCTGAGCCACCAACCGTTAATAGAAATGAGTTCAAAAAAGTTTCACAACCTTGACCAATTCGGTTTCAGTTTAATTGTATGTATTTTGATACCACTTATGCCGTTGTTGGCTTCAATTAAAGCCGGCGGAGCCGCACCCAATGAGTGGATCCTTACTGCTGCTCTTCTACCCATGGCTTTATTTATTCAGTCAAGGTCGATGACGCTGATGGGTTGCGGAATCGCGACATTAACCTTCTTTGCGTACTGTCTGGGGAAGGATGGTGATCACCTATTTGCTTTGGGTATTGCCCAAGTCTCTATCTGCCTATTTTCCGTGGCACATGCAATAGAGCGATTTGTTTATCATGTTGTCCGCAAGGAGAAATTCCTGCAATTTAAATATTGAACATGGAAGCGACCATCTTGTTGACTATAATTGGAATTGGCTTATCGGGCATTGCTCTCCTGTCTTCATTGTCACGGTTAAACTATTTTCTCAAGTTGCAGCGGCGTGCAGCAAGAGCCACCGTTTTTGTTATTCATGAGTCCAAGGGGATCCGTGTTATTTTTCAGTCTGTATTGGAAAAATCTGGATTAATCTATGCCTTTGCCACAGTGGATGAGGCGGAACAGTATTCAAGGAGCGGTGTTATTGCCGATTTAATCATTGTAAATGGTTTGAACCAAGAGGAGACTGATCGGGTCCGCCAAAAGCTCCTGTCCCCCTATGGTTTAACAGAAAGGCAACTCTATCTGTTGGCGGAAGGGCCAGCGTTCTCGATCAATCCAGCAGACACTGTCATTCGAGTAAACGAAATTTTGCATACTGTAACAGGTGAAAACAGAAAGAGTAGTCCCAGTTTGTTCCCAGGTCAACTATTCCCTAAAACTGAAGTCAGGTTTTCATTGTTCCGCCGTTTTGGTGATATTTTTCTCGCGTTAGTTGCTATCTTTTTTCTTCTTCCAGTACTGATTGTGATATCCATTGCTATCAAAATTGACTCAAGAGGACCGATTTTATATCGGTCAGTCCGAGTGGGCTTTGCATACAAAAAGTTAATTCTCTTTAAGTTCAGGACGATGGCGATAAACGCAGATAACCGTATTTCAGAACTGGCGCACCTGAATCAATATACTTCGCAAAGCGGTCAGGCAGTTTTTTTTAAAGTTTCCAATGATCCTCGTGTGACACGAGTCGGACGGATACTCAGGCAGACATCGCTTGATATGCTTCCTGCACTTTTTAATGTATTGCGAGGAGATCTGTCGTTGGTTGGGAATGAGGCTTTGCCTACTTATATGGCCAGTATGTTAGTCGATGATAAGTATTCACAACGTTTCCTTGCCCCTGCCGGAGTGACTGGCCCGTGGCAGGTCGCCATGAAAGATAAAAAAGAAGATGATGAGCTAAGTGTTGAGCAGCGCCTGAATCTTGAAATAAATTATGCGAGGAAGAACAATTTTCTTTTGGATTTATTAATCATTGCAGGGAATCTGTCTTCCCTGATTCGAAGGTCGGTTTTTCAGATTTATCCTGTAAACCGCCTGGTTTAACTTTTTTTTGTATTATCAGTAAACATCCGTTTTTACTGCCGGTTTTATATTCTACTAAATACGGAGAAATGATATCATCCCAATACCGTCTAAAAGCGAGTTCCTATTTTCACCCGTTGTGTCCAGCTCGTTTTTGTGCTTCACATTTTTAGTTAACAAAACTATACCTTTCACTCATGGATAAGAAAATGAAACCGGATAGCCTTTACGATTTATCGCAAAGGGCTAACATTAATGTCAAGTCAACAGAAAGCGGCCAGGTTGTGTTGTATGAAGACCATCGTACCATTCTTAATGTTTTATTTTACCTGAAAAAGAGTAAGAAGGGAACCTTTCCTATTAATATCATTTTGTTTGACGATCATGATGACGCCTGCAAGCCCAGTGAGGAAGCATTGCGTATCATCAAGGGATTTAACAAGACTGAACCTGATCTTAGGGAATTCTGGTCCTTCACCGAGTTTGACCTGAGAACGCTGGACGATGATTGGATCAAGGCCGGTATGGAACTGGGGCTTATCAATCATCTGTTCCTGTTCAATGCCTCACAGTCGGGGATCAGCTTTGCTACAAAATACAAGACGATGAAATTTGGCGAAAAGAGGATCTACAATCTGGGTTATCTGTGGGATAGCTTATCTCACCGGGGTAACTTATATGATGTGGTCAAGCAGAAAGAGTATGGGGAATTGTGGAAGGATTTTGGATGGGTTTACGATAAACAAAATGGTCGATTTAAGTTCAGTGCGCCACAGGCGTTTATCGTGGACTTTGACTTGGACTGTTTCACCACCAAGATCCTTGAAAAGCGAGTAGCCATTCCCGAAGATATTCTGTTTGATAAGTTTACGGAACATCATCAGCCAGGCTATCATTATTTTTATACCTATCAGGCCTTTGTCAAAGAGCTGATAGAAGAATCCACATTGACCACCATTTGTTTTGAAAACGGGTTTTGCGGCGGCTACCGCGAATGCTTTAAGATATTTGACATGGTTGATCAGCTCTTTTTCGACAATGAATTAGGAAAATGAAATTAAACGATGCTTCCCATGGTAAAAGGACAGGAACTAACAATATTGTTCATTGGTGACCTGGCGTTCCTGACAAAGGAGGTAGCCATGGATTTTACACAAGTAAAGATATCCGATCACCCTGTCCGGTTTAAGTCCGAGGCGCACTGGGCCGTTCGCGTGATTGCCCATATTGAAACAGAAAAGCGACTACATGTGGAGGTATTGAAATACTACGTTGGTAAAACTAATTTCTCTTACGAGCAATTGCAATTGGAAGATCAGCTGAGTGATGTCGAAAGCGTGACGTTTAAAAGTATTGATACTACGGGTTTGCTACAAACACTCCACGGGGCTTTGCCACGAACGTTCTCGCCACCGAAACCCGAAATGGTTTTCCGCGATGAAACACCTGTTCAGAGAAAGCCGGTGGTACATAATTACCAGGAGCCTTTTTCGATTGCCATCAAGGATGTGAAGTTTCACGATGGTTATGTTTCCTTTGAAAGAAAGCTGCCGGGCTTTAAAAAGCCGGTCGCCTTCCAAATTCCCAACGTGCATTTAGTGGAACAATATGATGCGATCAAGAATTATTTTGGCATTGTGCTGAAAACAAGGAAGATTGAGGTTGTTCCGAATATCACCCTAACGGATGGAGATATTACCTCCGTCAATGCCACGTCCGCAGAGATTGACCGAATTGACCCTACACTGATTGAAGAAGTGAAGTTTGAACTGGTCAAATCCACCCGGAGAAAAGAGCTACCAGATGACCAACACCTGTTCGCCATTGATGAGTATATCGAAACATTTACCGATGAAGAGAATACAGCCGGAATCTTTAACAATGACAGCGACTTTATGGAAGTGATACTGGAGAGATCCGGTACCAAACATTATCATCATCTCCGGTTTTTATCCAGCAGGCAAGAGGCAGTCTTGCAAAAGCTTCGTGTTATCCAGCGGCCTTTCTCTTTTGTGTTTTTCGTTGCCGGTGCTCAGCAGTATCATATTGTATGGGAAACTCTCGATACTACGGAAGCAACGTATGTCTGGAGTGTAGCGAAGGACGATCATTCGGTGAATGAGTTTGTGGGAGAAACGCATACTATTATTGAGCGAATATTAAGGGATGGCAAAAGTGAATATATCCGTCAGCTCAACAGAAATTTGACACGAGTCTTTCATGAGTATATGGATTTACAGAGCGGATTTAGAAAGTGGAAGAAAGAGATTGAAACCGTGATATACCTTTAGCGGGATTGATAGTTTTTTCGAGAGTACAACGGTAGTCAGAACAGGCGCCTTGATCCCGTGCGATAGCTTAATTATTTAACAACCTTTACGTTTATGACTTTAATTGCTACAAGTATCAATCAAGGGCACCCGTTTTTAACGGCTGATATTCTGATCACTGAAGATAACGGCAAACCAGACCTGCAATTGCCTAATCGTTTGGAAGGTATACCTCGCGAACAGTTCGAACAACTTTCATCTCAGCCAACCAGTTTTTTGCAGAAGCTTTATATCATGGAGCCTAATGTTTGTGTGTGTTTAGCAGGGAATATATTGACGTTGAAAGCCTTCTTGCAAGATCTCAGGATTTTTTGCCGAATTAAAAGTAACGATGGACGTATTGCCATCAAAGTGCTGGATTTAAAGAATTTTTTTGAAGGTTATGATGATGCGGTGTTGAAGGAACTTTCGTGCGGAATAATGATCGTGGAGGGAAATGCTGGTGATAATGTTGAGATTTATGAGGCCCATTACGGCCAATGGATACATGGGGATACAGTCGTGTTTGGTCAGGTATTTGTCAGTGGGTCTGGAGCCGCTCAGTACGTGAAACACCTCCAGGTGCATGCGTCAAAGGCAGCCGATCCAGATAAAACTTCTGAATTTCGAACCCGTGAAGTAACGTTTACTTTTCTTGTCAAGTTACTTGCAAAGGAGCGGTTGACTTTAGATGGGATCAACGCTTCTTGGGGTGCATTTCTCGAAGTTTGTTTTTTTGACGGCGAGCGGTTCGTGAAAAATGAGGGCCTTGCGTTTATATTAAGTGATGCCAAAGTAGATATTGACGGTAATTTTCATGAGCTTGTTCCTACAACTTTTATTTACAATGAGTATCATGCCAATATACTCCACCTAACAACTATTGAGGTGTCTCAATTGGTAATAGAAGAATCTGCCGATTCCATTATTTTTGAAAGCGATGAATGTGAACATATACTTTTTTCTGTTGGAGAAATTGATCGTGAAATTCCTGCAGAAGCCACTAATGTCAGCCCAGGTTTTTTTACAAACGAAATCGCCCTGTCAATCATGCTGGAATTGCCGAATGGGGCGAAAATGACCATGAGCATCTACACGACAGGTTATGATGTCGCCGTTGAATTCTCAGGTAAGGGGACAATTAAATTTACCTGGCCTAAGGTAATGCATGAAATAGTTGCAAGGACCGTAAAATCATTAAATCCGGCTTTTAGAGAGCTCGATAAGGATGATGAGTGCGGCTGAGTACGTGCATCGCCGTAAATCCACGCGACAGCTTACCTAATCGTTAGCTGGATTGATCGGCTATCGGTTGTTCGTCCATTATTTCTCCGATATTTCAATGAGACGGATTTCGGCAATTTCATCCTGCAAGCGTTGTTTAACTTAAGTTGTATTGTTCTGCCCGCTCTAACAGACATTTCTCTTCCGGCCTCGGGAAATTGGACTTGTTGATTTAAATCAGGAAAGATCCAGGGAATGAGCGGAGGAGGGATCTCCAGTTCCATTGTGCTACGGGTATTGTTACTAATTGGAAGGATAAAAAAGTGATTTTCGCAGTTAGTTTCATTGGTCTTTTCCAATATGTCTAAAGATCTTTCCAGGGAAAGGATGTTTTCCAGTGAATTGAGATATCTGTTCAATTCTGCTTTGTCATTAAGCCCCTCTCTGAACGTCTTTATGTTTTTCCTTGCCTGACTGATGAAAGTTCGATCGTTTTCTAAAAACTCTTTTTCAATGGTCAAGTCCAAATTGACATCTTGCGGAGGATCGGCCAGATCAATGCCTTGAAAGTATGTGGGCTGACTCACCGCTGTAGCTGTTTTGCTTTGCACTTCTCGTTGAAGTTCCAGTATTGCTGCGGATAATGAGTCCTGTCTCGTTTTATTCGCGCTGTCGGGTCTAGTTGGTGCCGGTTTGTTTTCCAATGGAAGTGTCCTGATTGTTAACCTGATTGTTAACGTATCAAGCAGGCCGCGTATTGAGTGAATCAGGTATTGTGAATCTTTAAACTGAAGTGCCGGGGGTGGGTTTTTAGCGATTTCTTTCAGCAGCATTTCGGTCAATATCGTTTGGTTAATGGCATTTTGTCGCGCCAGCTCCACTACTAGTTTTTGCGTGGTGGAGTCGAGCGTAACAACAACGGGACTGCCTTCTGATTTGTGCAGTCTTGCTAATATAACCCAGATGGGAAAAGCGAGTCCAAAAAGCAGGTAGGCAAAAAGTTTAAAAGGTCTCATTTATCAAAGCGTTTAAGGAATTCGTCCCAATAAAATGTTTTAACTTTTTCATCCAACCCAGGAAGCCGCTCCATGTCATCCTGCAAACTATTCAGCTTTTTCCTTTTTCTGACATACTCGTATTCATTGAATGCGCCAGTAATGAATGACCAAACGGCTGAAGGATAAATTTCCGGTTCATAGAGCACCCCGCTTCCTTCTGCTTTCACAAGAATCACCAGGCCAACGATAAACACAGCTAAGGAAATTATGCCAATTATTATGAGCGTCAAATGGTAATTCAACTCTTTTTTCAAATCGTTCATTACATATGCGATGGCTCCTTCTTTGGTCAAGGGTTTAGGCACCACCGTATCTCTATAGTTCAACGAGTGGATAATACGCCGGAAAACTTTCTGGAAATTGTTAGGCTTACTGTGTTTTTTTGTCATTATGGATGTGTGCCAGTGGTGTTAGTTTTTAGTTCAAGCTGAATAGCCTGGGTAGGGATGATGCTAAATCACAAAAGCATAGCAGCTGCGCGTTTCAAGGGAGAGGAAGATGTAGTAGGCGCCCGTGTTTGTTTTAATCTACGCAACATTGAAGCTGTTAACTCGTTTTGCGCGTCGTGTTTTAAAGATAATGAGACAGTCCAAGATTTGTCTGTGCGATGTGCATTTTATTTTAGCATACTCATTTTGGATCAGGGCGTGTTTTTCGCGCTTCATTTTTGAACTCAAGGCGATTGCATTAGATCCTGTGTGAATAGCGAGAAATTCGGTTTAAAATCTCAGTATTTCTACCTGATATAGGTATGATAGCTTGAAGTATCTTTTCTGTCCACCAAAACCTCATTCCATGGGACTGAAAATTCACGGCGTCGTAAATGGCAAGACGCCACTTTCTGAATATATCTGGTTAACCACTGATCAAGCCATTAATTTGAAAGGATACGCCATTGTTGATCGGACATTTGCGGCAGATGGAAAGATTTCCAATGAATTCAGACACATTTTTGTATTTCCGCAGTTGCCAATCGAAAAGCAAGATTTGGTACGTTTATATACAGGTGTCGGAAAATATAGTATCACCAAGCGTGATGGACAGGCTGGCGTTATTCATAATTTTTTCTGGGCTTCGGACACTTGTGTGTGGAACAATAACGGAGGAGACGTGGCGACCTTGATCCGTTACGAGGTAATTAACGCGGCGAATGTCCCTTCTGTAGAATAAAGCTATTTTTATCGGGGTACGGGTCTCCGCCCGCGAGTTATTATATCATTGATCAATTGGAGCGATTTAGAGACGGGCGGGAGGAGTACTGGGCTTAGTACCGGAGTTTCCGCCGATCCGCTATCCTAACAGTTGCTTTCAGTTAGGGTGGTTAATGATCTAAATGGATATACGCCATATTTATTAATCAAAAAAAAACTGTAGCCAGCCCCTGATGGGGTTGGCTACAGTTATACATCTCGGTCGATTTGCTGTCGATCATTTATCCTCCGCGCTGCGGCTGAGGTGGCGGTTGTTGGGTCAGCGTTTGGGGCCTTCCGTGTTCCGGGAAGCTTTGCTGTTGCCGGGGTTGTGGTGTTGGTTGTTGAGGCGGAGGCTGCGATGTCGGTTGTTGCGTAGGCATAGGTTGTGCCTGGCCGGGCCGCCCGGCGGCTTGACCGCTTTGATTGTTGGCCTGCTGTCCCGATTGATCATACGAATTGTTCGACTGTCTCGGGTCTGCCATTTTTATCAGCCCCGTATTTGGCCATTTGTCCATATTGATCTGGCCAAACCTCTTCATAAAATCATCCATTTGCTTTCTGGTTTGCTCTTCTTTTTCCTCCAATCCCTTGAGTCTTGCGAGGAGTGGATCGTATTCGCCTAATTGCGATTGATGTTTATTTAACAGTGCCGAAAAATCCTTGGTGGGAGATAGGCTTTTGCGGTGATACCGTTCCTGGTTTTGCAGTTCGCGCAATCTGTGTACATGATCGCGAATATCTGACAGCGCGCTTTTTTCACCTTTCTCATTGCTACGTGCCCGATATTCATTGGCGGCGGCGTTCGCCAGGTCAATTTCCGCCACCGTCAATTGCTGCTCCAGGAGGAGTATATCGATCATGAAATTTGTCCGGCGCTGAATCAGGATCGGATAGACAACGTCTTGGATCCGCGCCGCCCAGATGGCGCGATCTTCAAATATCGCCCGTGGATAACCCTGGCTGATCAAATACTTTTCCGCTTCTTTTGTTGCTTTGTGTGACTCCGCGGAAAAGCGATAGGTGGTGGAAGGATCGTTCTGCATTTCGGTACGCAGTGCAGTAATTTGTTCACGGAGTTTTTGCAATTCGTGCTGCGCGTTTGCATTCTGGCTGAAGAATTGCAATTGTCCCTGCATTTGCGATTGTTTCTGCTCTTCGGGCGTCATCTGACTCCATTGTTTTTGTTGTTGCTGTGCCACCACATTCAGGGTGAAAAAAAGTATCGCGACCAATTGAACATGTTTGTTCATAACAATGCGTTTATGCAAGCAGGATGGGGATCCATGAGGCGAAGGTTGCATAAAATTTGAAATTCTTTTTTCAATGAGGCAAATACCTAATGTGGCAAACTTACCCTAATCGACTTGCTGGTGATGTTATTAGAATGAATTGCCTAACTACTGAACTGCTATACCGAGACATCTTTTTTTACAAATCCCCACATGATCCAAATTTTTGCGAGCGGACAGTATGGTTTCTTTTTCGTTCTGTTCCAAGGAGCTGAAATACAATCACCATCTGAAATATCTATTCCATGCTTACCATATTTGCAGAAAGGTAAAATCGAGCACGTTGTATCTCCGTCTAAAATATTGGAAACAGCTTCCAGGGAAAGTAAATGAATCATGGTTTCTTCAGGAATTTTTCGTTCCGGTGACAGCATAAATATGCCAAATCTTCCGTCGCTCATCACTGGTGTTCCCAATTTATGTATGATCCTGGAAAGATTTTTTTCAACCAGCTCCTTCCGACCATCCGAGACCAATAAATCTGTGAACGAGAAGCCAGCTCTTCGAATTTTTACTGCATTTTTGAGCAGTATTTTACTCCATTCGTTTAGCTGTACTAATTGCTCGTGATGATTAAATAGTGCTTTAAAAGCTTCTTTAGCCATGACTACGTTTGGATAGTAGAAACTCGCATATAAATATCTTTTCCCATCCCACTTCATCTTGTATTCTCTTCTGAATCTTGCTATCGTTTCTTCTGTAAAAGGCAATCCGTCTGCGTTACATGCATGATAAAAATTATAGAAACACTCGGCCGGGTCATGCGCTTCAAGGGCTGTCTCCATGATCAGAATGAAATTCCTCTCTGTAAAATCACCTTCGGAAAAGACGGTTCTGATGATTTTCTCTACTATCTTATAGGGGAAAGGCGGAGCATCAATTCCGACCTCATAGTTTCTTTCCAATATGTGTGCAATTCCCTCCATGAAATGTATGGCCCCCAGATAAAAGCACTCTTTATCCAGGTTGTCGCGATAAGTAATATTTACGTTGATGAACGAACGATCAGCAAGAGCTGGGTTGAAGAGATTGGGGTGTTTTTCCAGGTTAATAATGGCAAAATCTCTGTCTTCGTCTGGCAGTTCAGCGGTTCCCCAAAACATATTGAACAAATCTGTTTCGTTTTTTAAACTACTGTTTTTTGACTTAAAAGGAATGCTGAAGCTAGTGTCAGCGCTATCGATGATCTCGTGATTAATGATTGAAAGTTTTCTGGCCAGCGTACAAATATTTCTTAGCCCGAATGATGTCAGAACATCCTGGAGAAAGTGGATGTATTCGTGGAAAAAAATATGACTATGAATTTCTTTAATGACATTATTACTATCCAATACCTCATTTTTATTGATAAGCAGGTTGAAGAAGGTAGGTTTGTATAAGCCTTCGAGAAAGGATTTGAACAAATGCATAAGGAATGATTAACGCCGTTCCGCCAATCGGGGCAATTCTCTCCAAATGCAAAGAAATATATATTCTCGGATAGTTTACCGGTATTTGGCCCAGGTCAAGTTGATGGGGAGAAATTATACCTCGCAATATGTGCATCCTTCGAATTCTTCTGCTTGATTTTTATTAGCTTATACTAATTTTTAAACTCCTTTTGATCAATAGCGCACCAGTTTTGCGCGTTCCAGGAGTAGCCAATATTTTCTCCTGCCGCTACCTTCGGCGGAACCGGTAGTTGATTTAAGCCAACCGATCAAAAAATAAACATGAAAAAAATCGCCCTCGTACTAGCCTTAGGATTTCTTTTCTGCCACGTTCATGCCCAGTCCCTGCCAGCAGAATGTGACAAAGCGATGAAAACAGATGACCTGGCATCGTTTGCCAAAATGGTTCCCGCCGCCTCCGTTAATTCCTGTTACAAAGTCGGGGAGTGGGATTATAGCTTACTGTCGCTCGTGATTAAAGCGAACGCCCAAAAATGTTTTGCTTACCTGGTCGAGAAAGGGGCTAATGTCAATATCTCCTGCAACGGATATGTGCCACCGCTGATGCATGCCGTTAAATATGGCAAGCTGGATATGGTGAAAATGCTGGTGAGCAAAGGGGCGGATATCAACTATACTTACACTGGTGACTATACACCGGCCGATGGGAAAAGTGTTATCGCTTATGCTGAAGCGAATAACCAACCGGAGATCTTGGCGTTTTTGAAAGAGGCGCTGAAATAGGAGAGAGGGTGTATTGGGAATTCGCTGGTTGTCGATAAACGATACGGAGAGGATCAGCGACTTCGGGTTATGGCCTGTATGGATACTCCACATCTGTCAGCAAATCGCTGTCGATAATCATGATCAGCTTTTCCCCAGAATACAATAGGTGAAATTCTCTCTTCAGGAAACCTCTGCCAATAAATGTCGATATACTTGCCTTTCACTTGTGAGGTATAAGGATTATTGCTCAATAAAAAGAAATTACCGACAGCTATACTCCTTTGCTCAGACAACAAAGAAATTGGCTTTTTGAAAGCGTGTGAGCGCGTGCTATTTTTTTAAAAAAAAGGCCATGAAAGAGCAACATGTTGATATTCAATATTCTACTGATGAGAAAACTCCGGAATTTCTCTCCACGAGTATTTGTGAAAAAATCACAAATAGATTGACTAGTTTTGGATCTATGTTTATCGAATTTCAAATTGGCAATTTTCGCTCATTCCGGGACATTCAAAAATTTACGATGCTGGCGGCCCCTAAACGGTCCAATGACAGCGGTTTAAATGAAGATAATGTCGTTGAAAGGGATGGCCTCCGTAGTCTTAAAACCAAGGCTATCTATGGCGCTAACGCGAGCGGGAAAAGCAATCTACTGCGTGCCATTGCGGCCTTCAGAACACTTGTTTTTCGGTCGGTCAGCGAAGAAGAATTGCCTACGAAAACATGGGATAACCGATTTCAGCTCATCACGGATTGGGAAGAGCAGCCTGTTTTCTTTCAATATATTTTTTCTGTAAACGAAACGATCTACCGGTACGGATTTCAAATCCTGCAGAACAGGATCATTTATGAATGGCTATACAAGGGCGAGCGAGCGGATGAGACGCGATTGTTTTTTCGGGAAGAAGGTCACGTGGATATTCATCCAACCGAGTTTCCCACTACCGAGCTCTTTACTGACCAGATAAAAGATAACACCAGCGAATTATTCCGGGCAGATACCCTGTTTCTTACCGTAGCCGCTCTTTATAACAACAAGTTCGCGGCCGAATTGAGAGCTGAAATAATGAAAATCTATGTTGTCGACGGGATTTCAGATGGCGAATCGCTTGCTTTTGCCATGAGCACGCTCGAAGCGGGTTCAGACAACGACAAGGCGGCCCTCGTCGGGCTGCTAAAAGCTGCCGATACCGGTGTGGAGGATATCGAGCTGCAGCCGCCCAGTGAAACAGTGGAAAGATATGCGCTCCGGAAAAGACTATTGTCCGTGCATTCCCGGTACGATGAAAATGGAAAGCTGGTTGATCAAATCACGGTCCCTTTCATTGATTGGGAGTCTCAGGGAACGGCAAAACTTTTAGGGATTGGTTCGCTGGTGCTGCGCTGTCTTGAACTCGGTGGAGTTCTTGTGATCGATGAGTTTGATGCCCGGTTCCATCCCAATCTAACACTGAAGATCGTTGACCTGTTCAATCACGAGAAAACAAATCCGAAGCATGCGCAGCTGATCATTGCCACCCATGATACTGGGCTGCTGAGAAGAGCCGATTTTCGCCGGGATCAGATTTGCCTGGTGAATAAAGACAGATTCGGCATCAGCGAAATCAATACGCTTATCGAATACAAGGGCATCCGAAAAGATTCATCCTTTGAAAAAGAATACCTCAATGGCAGTTATAGCGCGGTCCCCTATTTAGATGAACTTGACCGGATCATTCTTCAACAAGCCCGCCATGATTGACTACCGGAAGCCTTTAAAGGCCAAAGCGAATGAAGCCTATTTACAGCAGCGAGGCATCAGCAAACAGGATAATCCTTATCAAGAACAAATCATTGATCAGAAAAAGCTGTTCCTGATAATCTGTGAAGGCGACAACACCGAAAAGGGCTATTTTGAAGGTTTCCCTGTTCCCACCAAGAATGTTATCGTTGAGGGCGGATGCGGCTCTAAAACAGCACTGGTGGAGCATGCCCTGCGGCTTCAGAAAGAAAAAAAATATGAAGGCAGAGAAATCTGGTGTGTGTTTGATTTTGACGTGAACCGCGTGGAAGCGGCTACCCAACCGGAAGATTTCAATCAGTCGATTGAAAAAGCCTATCAAAACGGAATGAAGGTCGCCTGGTCCAATGATGCTTTTGAACTTTGGTTTGTACTGCACTATCAACATTTGGAGAGCGCGTTCACGCGGTTTGAACTAAATCCCATCCTGAGGGAAAAGTGGGGACTAGATAGTTTTAGCAAGGAAGCCAAGTCCACGCGTTTTTGTGCAGCGCATTATGAACGCTTCGGAGGCACTAAAAGTACAGCGCAAGCCTTAGCGATCCGAAGAGCCAAGGCTCTTCACGAAACGTTTGCAGGAAGGAAAGATTATGCGAAGCATTGCCCCTGTACGACGGTTTATGAACTCGTGGAGGAATTGAACAAGAATCTGAAAGGGTAGACCAGGTCTATAAACGAAGTCAGACCTTCATTCTTACTAGTCACCATTGCATTTATTCTATCTGTTTCCTTTAACCTGCTCATGGTTTGCGAGGAAATTATTTAAGCCAAAAACAATAATGAAAATACCGGACATGATCACCAGAATGGCGTGATGATGGCTAAAAGATCCGAGTGATGGGCCAACCTCAAATACTCCTGTATACTTAAATTGACTCTCTGCCTGCCGTCAACTTCCGGGTTGGTGACCAGAATAGATCTTCATCTCTTTTACGGATATCTGCACTGCTTTTTTATCGAAGTATGTGCGCTTTTGCCTGCGCAACATTGTTGGGGAATGTAATGATATTCCAAAAATGTCAACTGCGATGGGAAAGGGTTTTTTTTAGTATTTTGTTATCTATCTCATCCCTCTTTTCCGTACCCGGAAAGCTTTCCTTATTTTGTTTGCTACCTCTATGTTAACATAGATACAGTTGGAGAATTCATTCATTTGCTTCAACTTTTATAAACTCAATTGAATTGCATCCATGATCAATCCTGCAGAATTTAAACTATTAATGCGGCCTATTGTTGCTGAACATTATCCTAATGAGCTTTTTGCATTTGATGTTTCATCGGATGAACTCATGCAAAAGTTGAAGCTGGACGGACATATAGAAACAGCTGCCCGAAAGGAAAGTCGGATCAATTTTATGGAGCAGGCAATGGCTGTGTTAGGGTTCCTGGGCGTATTGATTTCCACTTATAAGGCTGTCGTTGAAATCCGTAGTCTTCAATTAAAAAATAAAATTGACCGGCAGACAATTGAGAAAAGTTGGCTAGAGCTCTTGCGAGAGCATGGGTTGACAAACGAAATGGCTCAAAAAATTGTTTCTAAACATTTGGAGGAATTTAATGAATACCTAAATCGATGATCCCAGCATTATTTAATAAGTGGGAGCGGGAACGCTCAAGCTCGGTTAACAATGTTGAGTTGGCGAGGGGGATTCTTTTCCTGCTGCTTGCGCTCGTTGCTTTAAATCTGATTTTAACAGTCATCAAGGTCCCTATGGCGCTGCTGATTTATTTTCTGATTTATTTTCCCATTTACTTTTTTATCAGGCAGGATATGACAAAAGACTTTGATAACCTGATCAAAGATGAATTCACCCACGAAATTGATGTTGAACAATTTAATGTACCACTAAAAGATATGATCAATGAAATACTTGAACGATTTAAGATTCAAGCACCTATTCATTACTATATTGGTAAAAATAATTTTGATTATAGTCCTCATGTTTTCAGCAGAACTGGACACCACTTTTTAATTTGGATTTTTGAAACTATTATATGACCAGCCAGAAGAGGCAAAGGCGATTTTAGCGCATGAACTGAGTCATATCGCCCAAAGAGATACAGATCTTACTATTCTTTTGAAAATTTTTTTGAAATATGTCCTCAGTATTTTGTTGCCGATTCAACTTATTACAGCTGCACCAAGTTTATATTATGCATACAATCAAAGTGTAGAACATGAATTGGAAGCCAATCGGTTGTTTACTTATATGTTAGGCTCAGGAGATATTAATGATTCGTATTATAATAAAGAAATTGATCGAAATTTTGCAATGGCTAAAGAGGAACGGGGGATGTTTCGAGGAGTTCTCATTTCGTCGGTTATACTTGGGTTGATTTGTATTTACCTGAGGCGCGTTGTTTTCAATTCAGAACGCACAGCTGACACGGCTGCAGCGGCTATCACGAGTCCAATAGTTGTTAAGAATATTTTTCAACGAATTCTACATGATCGAAAATATAAACGAAAGCAGCAGTTTTGGTTTACCATTAATCCCTCGATTAAATGGAGGTTAAAAAAAATAGTCCGATTGGAAAAGAAATTTGAGGTTATGTAAATGTACATCTCCGTGATCAATGAAGGCAACTCGCAGCGCAATTGGGAAATTGTTGAAATTTGATATTTGCCAATGGTATAATGCCAACAGATGAAGTGCATTAATTGTGCGGTTAAAACTGCACTTCCCACAGTGCCAGATGTTTTATCGGTTTATTCAGGAATTAGTAACATTCATCTGAAGCTATTTTCAATAATAATTCATTCCTGAGAGGGTTTATCGATTACAATAATTTCATAGATCCACCTTTTAAAAAAAAACGATATGCTACCAACTTTTAAACACCTAGGTGAAGAAGACGCATACGTCCTGGATGTAAAAGAGATCAACAATTTTCGTAATTATCATTTCAAGATAATCATGAAGGACGAGGACATTAGTATTGAAACCTATTGCGCTGCCCTGCACGATTATTTTGACTGGTACCTTTTGTATTGCGACGGGATCCTGAACGGAAAGGAATTCAAGGACGAGCAGGTCATACCACATATCTTTCGACCCGAACATAAGACTTTGTTGCAACAGAAGGAGTTTTGGGCCAAAAGTATGTACATCTCCCGTGAATATGTTGCTTATCTGAAGGGGCGTATCAGCGCGAGCAATATAGCCAGGTACCAGCATGCTCTTTCCAGTTTGTCCATTGACCTTGAGGAGTTAATCATTCATTATGAAGTCAAATGCCGAAGGAGCATTACCAAAGGAATCCTTACCAGTGGTCGCTATCCTTTTCTCAGGCCAACCGACATTTACTATGCGGCCAGGTCGCTCTTTTATATAGAAGAATGTGCCGATGTGACTGAGCTCTATTTAAGGGATCTAAAACCCGTTGTGATGTTTCAGATCCGACAGACACTTGAAGTGTTTGCAAAAAATCTTATCGGGTATACAGCAATTATTGATCCGACAGGAAGTGTGGTGAAAAAGTTTACCCAGGTTGCCTGGGAATTTATTCAGCATGAATGCCAGCAGGCATCGCCACGGATTTCCTTTCCGTTTGACTTGCATACTATCCTGCCTATTCACAAATGGTCAAACAGCTTTGTTCACAGCACGTATATCTACAGCAGTTTTATTCAGGCCTATGCGTTAAAGGTCTTAGGCCGGCTTTTCAAGCCGTCTGATAAGCCCATCAAAGAATTCGATGGGAGTTCAAAGATCAAGCTACATGTTGCCGCGATACAGTTATCTCAATACGACTCTTTACGTACCGATTTCGGACGTTTCATTACGGATAAGATGTCAGGCGCAAGGGTTGAATGGATGGATGTTAAAGATGTTGGCGCGTATATTATCAGCAGATAATTACGTGCAATCAGGTTGTTATTTCATAAGAATGGGAAATTATTGTTTTACCATTCTTATTTATCAAAATTGTAAATAAATTCTTCTCTAAACGCTTCTTCACTTCTCCCGCCTGAACTTTTTTTGATCTGCTGAACGAATTTTGATTCGTCGGGACGTATCAATGTTGCATCGCTGTAAATTCTGCCGTTGATGGCCCAGGGATTGTTTCTGCCCGGATTAGGGAGATTGGTCAGCTGGATAATAAAAGTATAATGACCTGCGGCTTCATCGGGCTGAAGCAGGATCGTTTTTACTTGTTCAGGATTTACTGATTGGGTATTGTGGTTGCTGGCAAAGTATATTTCTTTTGGCTCACCGCCATTATATTTTTTATAGATCCTTACTTCGTTATCTAATTCAGTGAAGAAAATAATCAATCCATTTATGGGGACACTCTTCTGGTCAGGAGATGGTTGTGGGCCAGGTTTTGAATCTATTAACGTGCTTTCCCTGACGCTAATCGCATCTCTAATGGCATCACGCGCCAATCCCGCCATGCCGTTTCCAAGCCTGTCCGCTATGGCATTCGCCTTGTCAGTTGGTGTATTACCTTTTTCGCAATTATTTCCAGCAGTACATCCTTTATCATTTTGAGCAAAACCCTGAAGGGAAGCGAAGGCGAATGCCAGCAGAATAATGTTCGTTTTCATCTTTCTTAAATTTAAGAGAGTTATTGAAAAGTCAACCTACTACCTTAACAACAATATCAATCTCATAAACGAGTTATTCGTCATCTGAAAATAGGATACAAGAAAGCCAGGAGCTGTTAAAGTGTGGTTAATTGGATTGATTTTTAGCGTTTGCGCCGTAAAAGAGCTCGTCCAACCATTAAAGAGTACGATGCGTAAACGCCTACTTGTGTACTTCAGATTGAGGGGTTTAGCAAGGTGCATGATCTTGATCTAAGCAATGCTATGACAATTCGATCGTTTTCAATGCCGGCGCATGGTAGATAGGCGCATTGATCGAGCCAGGCTGAGACTTAACCCGACTCGCCCGTTATGATCGATAAGAGCACCAGCCCATTCCACGCCCAATAGAGTGCAGCCAGCAGTAGGAAATAGACAGCAGACAGTCGGGCTTTTAATACGGCCCGATAGAGAATCATCAGGAAGACCGTCAAGACGATAAGGTATCCAATACTATAAGTTGCATAGTACGAACGGGCAAAATCAAAAAACCAGATATAGGTTGCGATAAACACCGCGACGGGCAACAGCAGCCCCGACCAATTGTAAAGGCGGATCAGCGGGTGGTTCAGCCATTTTATGCTCTTCGGAAAATTCCAGGAGAAGTTTTGCGTGCTGACGAGCAGCGCGATCCCGAAGCTGATCAGTGTGGTGATATCAAGTAATTGAAAGGCCGCATGATGTTCAAAGAAAAAGTTGAAAGGAATGTTGCGCTGATCCAAATAATTAAACCGGAACAGTACGCCATAGAGCACGACCGTTAGCCCCAGTAAGCGAACGCATTCTTCCAGTAATGTCATTGAGGCAATAATGATCTTTTCAAACGGGAGCCCTTTCATGAGCCGGTTGTATTCAAAGAGCCATACCGGGGCTGCGGGTCTTCCTTTATTCAGCCGGTGGAGCTGCTGCATCACCGAGTATTCCCAGACCAACAGACCCGCGATCACGGGGCCGATCAGGTACAAAAAGAAGATCAGGTTCACCGAGAACCCATACAGCTGCACTTCGGAAAAACTGCCGGAGATGCGTTGATTCTCCGGATCGGCTGTTTGTAAATCAAATTTGATCCACTGCTCTTTTAAAAAGAGCGCGATGTCATTCCAACTGCTATCGAGCAGTGCCTTTCGTTCAAGAAATGTTTTTTCATGGTGTTCGAAATGCCGGCCGCGAAAAGCCTGCGTGGACGTAAAATCAGTGGACGTATTTATTTCCAGCGTGCCTTCTGTGATATCGCTGCTGGAAGCGTATACCCATTCGAGCAAGTCAATTGTTGGCGGCCGGGTTGTATCTGCGAGCGGAATGAAGGGGTCCCAATAAGAGAGCTTCATCGTGTCCCCATCCGCTGTAATAAATAGGGGAGGAGAGAGCGAATCAACTTGCGCTTGTGAGCGATATCGCGTGTGATGCATCCAGCTTGCCAGCTTTTTGATCTGGGGTTGCGCACTCCGTATTTTGTCTCCCGATTCTAAGGCGTCCATGTAAAAAGGCACTTCCAGCTCAGCCAGCGCACGTTGATCCATAATATCCACGTAATCCCGCGCATAGCCGAGCGATTTATGCGCATCCTTACCTTCAAATCCGTATCGATGAATTAATCCTTGCGTGATACAAAACTCATACAGCGCAATGGAGTGTTGCCGGAGTGCGGCGAACCGTTGATAACGCAGGAACGATTCATCCGCCGATTCTACCAGCGATTCATGCGTTTCAATAATGCGCTTCCGCTGTCCAAACAGGAAGATGCAGATCCATGCCGCTACGAGAATGCCGATAAAGAGCGAACGGGTCGCCTGGCGCTTTCTTTTCTGTAATCCTTTAACGTACTGGTGTGGCTGCATAAGAGGAGATGGTTGGCCAATAAATCTATATAAAAAATCATGGATTTGTGGCAGTTGATTAAAGCCAGTTGAACAGGAGGCCCTTCGACGGCGAAGTTTGGAGTTCTTCAACCCGATGTTTGAGACTTCGGCAGCATCAACGGTCTTCAGAAATCTTTTGCGCGTCAATTGAAAACTATCAAACGTCTACTTTGTACTTATGGATCCAAGACTGTTTTTAAGGATTTCGCTGTTGACCCCCGACTTTCATATTACTTGGCCTGTTGATCGTCTTTATTACGAGCCATTCTTTTTTTGCTTTTTGTTTTACGCCCGGGGAGTGCCGGTTTTAAGTACTCTAAATGAATAAACAAATGAAAAACTATGGTGCTTTCCCCATGCAGACTTCGCGCCACCTTTATTGAGTCATTGGCCCAGACACTTGTCAAGTCTTTCCAACTTGATGGGATAAGCTCAAATTCAGTCGGGTAAACCATTTCACTCTCACAGTATGTCTGATAGTCTTTCCAGCAACGCCGGAAGCTGTCAGTTGACCCTTTAAAGTAAATCAGGCTATAAAAAAGCCGTCTCGTCGGTCCGTAGTTGAAAATTTTATACAGGTGTGCCTTGATAACGGTGCGGTCTAAGTTGATTAACTGAAATGGTTCGGCTATCGCCAATACTTCGCCACCCGCTGTTATAGAAAAATCAATCAGACCGGCATTTGCTGCTCCGGAAGCCGGCCCGCCACCCCGGTCAGGTGCGACGTTCCAACCAAAAGGCTGTAGCCTGCCTCGCAGAGAAAGAATCAGTAAGTCAGTGTATTTATCTTCCAGTGAAATCTCCGAAATACTATTAATGTGCTTGAGCATATCCGCAGCGCTGCCACACATATGTCCAGCCAGGAAGAATCCTGGCTCCTGTTCATCATTCTCATTTCCCGCTACAATCCGAATTAATTGACGAGCCGGCTTATCCATGATCCGTAAATAGCTATTACGAAGCTCAGCTTCGGTTTCGCGATTCTCCGTTAGGTTTTGTAAAACAGCAATGGCTGGCGGCAATTCTCCGTCACTTAGCCGGTGAAAATCTTCGGCCTCTCTCAGTAATCGCTCTGCCTGATAAAGCATTCTACGCTCAACGAGACTTTCTAATTGCAACTTGAGAAAATCCTGCCTGAGTTGAAGAGGTTTGTCTAATTTTTGAATAAGCGCATCAAATTCCGGGTATTGTTTTAAGCCATGGTACGCATGCAAGGAGTTATACCAAATATATTCGGTCAAATAATCAATATTGACTTCCCTTCCCAACTTTGACTCAAAAGACTGCCACTCTTCGAGTGCCGTGGCATAATGAATAGCTTTGGCTTTCAGGTCAGCAGCCTGATCTGCGCATAGCAATCTAGCCGCAAAGCGATTAAGTGCAATCGTTGGCCTATCTTCTTTTGCCGATTTTTGCAACTCATCAAGCAACACAAAAGACTCTTCGCCTTTGTGTTCCTGAAAAAAGATCAATGCATGATAAAACTTCTTTTCCACAGCAGGCGAGAATTGGGCATATTCAGGAGAAGTACTTAATGGCGGATCAGGGATTTTCTCAATAGCGTCTAAGTTACGCTCATGGTAGGCCAGCAAGAGTTTCATTCGAAAACTCACTATTGCCTGATCGGCTGCACTATAACTGGGTGCAGGTGGGGAAGATTCCCAAGTTTTTAACGCTTCTGTTGCCTTTTCACGGAGCGCATGACTTTCCATTAGTCTCCGCAGGACAAATTCCCGGTCATAAGCATAGCCTGAAACAAAGAATTCGGTGATGTCTTGTGAGCTAAGTAAGTTCGTCAAAAATGATTTGTCTTTTTCAGATGACAAGTAGTCAATCAATTGCAGGGCACGTACAATTGAATCTGATCTCATTAATTCCCTTATGATTTGCTGCCGATTGTCTGCTTTAAAGCGGTTTAGCGTACTTGCTACCAGTGGTAGCAATTCGGTTTGATCCGGGTTCCATGCGGATCTTTCTAATAGGCGGCTAAAAATATCTGTCCGACCTCTATCGTGATCATCAAAAGAATACTGCGTGATGTAAAAAGTAATGGCGGCTTCCAGTTTGGTTAAAGTGTTTTTTACCTCAAATCCTTTATGCTCCAGCAAGCGGTTTTGGGCATATATAGCATTGTGACTTACGAGCAAGAAGTCTAGATGATTCCTGAGTTTTTGTGTGACGAAACTATTGAACGGGTCGTATTTATTCGTGGTCTTGTTAAAGTATAATGCCGTAGGGCGTAGCATGCTGTCGAGCAACAAATGTTCCTCCGCATAAAGCACCACATAGGTCCAGTCGATCCAGTCACTCTGATACTTTTCATTATGCCAAACCGGCATTACCTGAATATTTTCCTCTCGTTTATCCTCGCCAAACGCCATGGCATCAAGATAGGTCTTCACCAAGTGATCGGCAATTTTGCCAGCTCTCTTGTTTCTTTGTGATTGATCCCGCTCGGTTTTATCGTTAAGCCGCAACAGCCATTCCAATAAATTCAACCTGGTGTAAGGGAGATTTTTTGTGTTATAGGAGAAATAGTTTTTAGGTGTATAGGTGATAATGTTTTCCAAGAGGTCGTCCAGCAGGTAACGCAATAACTCACTGTCTTCAATGATTTCATGGAGCGTTATGCGAATCTTGGCACTTAATGTTTTGTGCGAAAGACGACGTGACTCAGAAGGGCCAACTATTTTATTTATTTCATTGGTGGCAAGTAACATCCAGCGAAAGATAATTCTAGCATTCTCGTTACGATAATCAAGGGGTTTGAACCTTAATTGCTCACACAGCAGCCGGAAACTGGCTGCTACTAAATGGGTATACGCCGTCGGATTACCAGCCAGGACGCCATCATTTCTTTTTGTGTTTAGCAATAAGCGAAAGGCCAGATCCGCAGTCGAGGACTTTTCCAGCAGAAATGGAATGGTTGGTGGATGCCAATAGAAGATATTGAAACAAGTCTGCCATAGGATAAATGGTTTTGATGGCCCCATCTCAAGTAATTGTATGACTCGTTGAAAGCCTTTCGACATATCGAATCGGACGATTTGTGAAATGAGATAGGAAATGTGTTTGCGGCAAGGGAGGTGATGCATTAGCTCGCCATTCCATTTGCTATCCAGCTCCGTTAGATCATAATACAATTCAAATAGATCCTCCGAATCAGGAAACAACGTAGATTCAATGATTGGAAAAAAGGCATAGAAATTTTCAAACCGGTTTCCCGTGTCTAATAGGATTCTGGCAAATTCTTGGTTGCCATTTGTCAGATCTTTATCATCGGTAACCATGTTAAAAGCCGCATCTACAAACCTACTCAATGAAGCCGGTGCAATTAAGCTGCCAATGCTGCACCATTCGTCAAAACGGATAACGCGGTCGTACCAATAGGAGAGACGGGCATTGTCGTCCAAAAAACTATCGTCCTGAAGTAACTGTTCCCATAAAATTGCGGCCGCGTGTTGGTGTATGCGTCCGCTAAAAACAGACGGATTACCTGTTCGTGTCTTCCAGGCATAATGCGTTTGACTAATATCCACCAGGTTTTTGACTGCTATTAATTCTTCAACGGTTGGTGTTGAAGGGAAACAGGTTGCATGTTTTAGCCATAACTCCTCCAATGTCTTCTTAGGGATAATTAAGGGGTTTTTAGCAGCGCTTTCCAACACTTTTGACAGCGCTTGCAGAAATAGTATGTCGCTGATTCGCGTAAAATAGAGTTTATCTCTTAGGATATTTAGCAATGATACGTGCGTGTCACTTCGCGTCAGCCACCGAAGATCGATCATCACTTGTTGATCCAAAACGTACCCGTTTTCCAGTTGAAAATGCTCGACGGCGTCATTGAAATCCCCGATTGCAATTTTCTGTTCCTGTTCGTCGCCGCCAATTGCGGTCAGGAATTCAAATTCTTTTTGAAAGGCTTTGAGTTTATCTATGCGATCGAGGTTGCTTGAGATACCAACTGAGATCTGTACCTCGCCGTTTATTTCCCTCAACCAGTCTTCCCGGAAAAGGCTGGCAAGATCAAGGGTGCAGCTTGTTGCTGCGGAAAAATCCTCAGCCAGTTTGTTCACCCGGTTACGCGATAGTAAGGCATCTGGAGGACGCTCCAATTTGACTGCAATTGCTGCATACAGCTGAGAAGCAGCCCAGCCCTGGTCAAACACAGGTTTCCATCCTGCGTCAACATCACGCTCTTTGCGATCATAAAGCGCAAATTCCTGTTGCAGCTTTGTTGCCTTCTCAAAATAGGATGACATAAAAAAGATGGGGAGTTGAGTGATAAAGCAAAAAGAGGGGTTTTATAGCCATTCATCCAGTGATGGATCTCGATAGCCAAACAACGACAATTCCAATTTTGTCATTAAACTGCAGATATCGGGGATCATGCCATCGTTGTATAGCGCTCTAACATGTCCTGCCAGTTTACTTCCTGGTTGCAAGAAGCATAACTGATTGACAAAAGCAAACTCGCCTCCAATAATCTTTTTTTCGACAATATTTCCCGTCCAGGTTCCTTGTATCATTCCAATTATCCAGTCTTTTGGGCAATTGACTTGTAGTGAGTTTGTCTTAGTAATCATAAGCGTTACGTAGGTATGCCCCAGGGGAGGGGTCTGTATTTTGATAAATACAACAGCGGAATTGGGATCATTGGCGAACAGTAAATCTCCATCGTTTCTTTTGGAATAAAATGCTTGTTGGTCGGTCGTCAAGTGATCTTTTATCAGGTCATACAAGTGCGCATGCTGAAATTCTACACGGCGTCGGTACCCATTATGTATCGAAAAAAAATGCCAAGCCGTGATAATCAGATAATCCTCGCGCATCATTTCCTGGATACTCAAGGTTTTCATCTCGGACTGATTAAATTTAACCGAAGGGTCTATTTTGTACAAATTGTAGCAAAGTAAATCCGGTGCGACCTTTAGTACTTGATCAAAATGCCGCATTGTATCTATGCCAGTGTTGCGATGACTATGCTGACCTTCTTCAAACAATCTCACGATATCCTTTGGGTTGTCACAGTCATAGGTTCTTAGCAGTTTTCGATACACACTGATCAATGTGTTGTTTACTTTCGAAAAATATTCGTCGACTTCGGGAGTTTTTAACAGGCTTTGCCTGTTGATATTGTACTGAAAGCCGGATGGATCAGTTTTATTGGCAATATATCCAAAGCCGCCTGTACTAATCAGCTCATGGATAGGAAAGTTGTCGTATGTATTAACCTTAAATCCACAGATACACTTATGTTCGAATCGAATGTGGAAAGGAATATCAAGCCCCTCTCCGGATGAATGTACGAATGAGATTTTTTCACCACTCTTCCGATACAGCATAAATACATCCAGGGAAATATCGCCAAAAGTTTCCCGATGAGTGTAGATCTGTGTGCCATCATCATTAGCCATGCCTATTTTTGGACCAAAGAGATCTTGCAGCGAAGGCAATTTAGGAGTAGGGCCAACTGTCATCCGGTTGCCCCAATAATCAATTTCAATCGGAATCTCTGAACACATGATAATTCCATTCGGTCCTATGATTTTGTTGATGAGTTCATTGAGGTTAATGTTATTCAGTAATTCCAATGAGATCGCAGTCCCCGGCGATGCCTGATATTTTTCGAATACGATGTAGTCTTTCAGCAAGTTGATGCTTACCTCGAACGTAGTACCGGTCTGCGTAGTTTCCATCGATAGCCCAGGCAGGTACTCAACGGTGGATACACAGGCTTTTTTAGCTATAGTGAAAACAGACCAAAAACCAATACCGAAACGGGCGAGGGATGCATAGTTTCCCTGGCGATAATTGGGTTCTTTGGAACGACTATTGCCAACGGTCAATAAATTATTTAAGATGACATGTTTAGACATGCCGCAACCATTGTCGGTTATGGTGATCGTTTTTGCATTTTTGTCCAGCGAGAGTTTAATTATTGGTTTATAATTTTCAAACTCGCGTGAATGATGTTTCCTGAACCTGCATGCTTCTACCGCGTTTTGCAATAACTCCCGAATAGCGATCTCGGGTTTATTTATCCAAATAGAATTGGAGGCAATCAGAGAAATGACATTTTGTTTGTTCATCCTGATGCCCAGGCGTTCGAACTCTCTATCGGGAATATTAAATGTGGTAACAACCGAATCGTTTCGGATCCGGAGTCTCCTGACGGTAGCAGCAATATCAAAGTCACAATAAATATGGACCCATTTTTCAATGAAATCAACTGTTTTGTAGGTTGCGTTCAAGACCTCCGGATCAGGAAATGTGCCGCTCATGACCAGCATCCCGTCGCTGCCTATAGTAAGATTGGCATGGATAAACGCATGTTTTAAATTTTCCTGGAGAGAAATCCTTAAATCCGGGTCGTCAGAGGCTTTTATTTCCTCCTCCAATAGTTCAATTACGCCATCGATCACCCGCGCTTCACTAAATTCCAGTAAGTCTGCCGTACAAAGAATGCTTGCCAACTGTAATAGGTTTATCTCTTTACTATCTGCAGAGTGTCGCGGTCCCAATTCTTTTTGCAATTGATCGATGGAATAATTGTGTGATTCGTTTAGCAAAGAAATAAAGCCAAGCAGGTGTACGGGGATCCCTATCTCTTTATAATGTTGTGCAATGTATTTGCCGCCTCTGGAGGAATGCGACTCTCTCAGAAATTTCTGTAAATCTTTGTTGGTTTGCCAGTCTTGTGTTTTGTTTAGCCCCAGTTGCTGAAGAATCGTTGTTTCTTCACCGGGTAAAATGGTCATTCCTAAATCATGACCATAAGCGGCAACAATCAGTAAAAATGCATCGACTTTTGACAGCGTTTTTTGCGTGTCGGCAATCAGGCATTCGGGATAAGTGATCTGCTCAATTCTACGAATTACGTTTGCGCTATGATTAGTGTAATAAGGAAAAAACGTGCGGATTTCGTCTAACAATGGGGTCACGTGTTGTACAAAACTTACACAATTTGCGGCCAGCGCCGTGTCGAGGGACTCTAGATATTGATACAGTGCTGTTGACTTCAAGGCGTCTATGGCGCCTTCTACAGAATTACTAATGATTGGTTGATTCATTCACGTTGTATTTAATAAACATGTTCGCGTGTTATCCTTGCACGCTATAAACAGCACGGTGATAGATGGAGCATTCAAAATGCAATTTCATGTTAGGAATTTCTCAACCTTGCATCACTCTGAGTACTCATTAAGGCTTGTAAAACATCCGTTCAACAGCTTTTGAATGGGTGATTGTTGCGGACTGGTCATTTGTGCAGACATAACAAGGGTGGTTGAATTTTCAGCAAAAAGGTGGTCCAATAAAATTATTAATTTTCTCTTAATCGAAACTCCTAATTCCAGCTGAATCGTTGCCGTCAATGGCAAATACGGGGGATTTAATCTATATTATCTTATTGATTATTAGGTAATTGTGATGTTATTTGTTATAAGCTTTTTTAATAGTATGAATTATTTATTTTGGCCGACAATTTACACTTAAAGGATTTATATGATTAAAGGACGGGTTCGCCGGTTTTATGAAAATGGAGAGGGGGATTTCACTGAATTTGTCAGGCTGATTGAAAACGCAGACCTCACCTTTACGCGAACAAAAGATTCGGGTGAAGGGGAAGAAGCCATTTATTCGGATGAAATTCAGTTTAATTATTCCAGCGGGGCGGGGGATTATCGTAATTACCTTCGGCAAAAAGTTGACAGAATTAAATCAAGTTTGTTGAACGAAGTGATTTTCCGGGAATCCAGGTTTGAAAAACTAGTTTATATTTCTTCCAAAGTTGCGGAATTGAAACGCGCTTCCAATCAACTTCTGTTATCGGACCATGGGTATCGACATACGCGCTTCAGCTTTGTCAATCTTTCAGAGCAGGAGGGTAAAGATGTTCAATTAACTGAAAATGACATTCAGGACTATTATCAAGTGATGCGTCAATTTACAGAAGAGGCCATGGAACATCTTAAAGTAATTGAACATGCAGTTGAGATTTCAACCAATGTAGACTTTCCAATGCTAAAGAAAGCAGAGCCTGATCCAAATGAGCCGACACACCTGCGACCGTTGGCATTTTTCGAGTATTTTTTTGCTGGCCGCGGATTCAGCGTTTATCATATTAATTTCTATCCTTCGGAACCAGAGGATTATTACAATATCAGTTCTGTTGACAACGAAGCTGAGATTATTGAGTTCGTTGACTATGATGGTTCAACCGGGGAACCCTATTCTTATAAAAAGGAATTCCGACAGGTGCTGTTTCAAAAGGTTTATGCCGAATATGCCAAATCGAAAAAACTGATCGATAGTCACATTGTATCGCTTACGACTGAGCAGAGTGTGGCATTGTACCTTAAACTGGTGCTTTTTCAGCTCCGACATCTACACAATGTTCTTCAAACATACACCGAGGCAAAAAAATATGAGACCCACGAACAAATGATCAAAGGATTTATCCGATATATCTTGGAGCGCTACGAACCCTTTGTCGCGGACTACCGAGATGCACCATTCTTTAAAGAATCTCTCGCCGTTGCAAACAATCAATTGACTCCTTCTGCGGAAGCACCCAGATTGCTCTCAGCTCCTGAACAGGTTATTGCCTTCCATTGGACGATGCATTCCAGTGAACGAACTACCAAGCTATATTATGCCTTGACTAGGCATGGGTTTATAGATGCTTCGCTCGACCTCATTCACTTCAGTAAAGCTTTTTCTGGCGAAGCCCTGATCAATCCTCTAAACATCTCCTGGTTAAAAACGGTAAAGGGGAAGTTGTCCAAGCCCTTGATCATTTATCTGTTTGACCGGCTTATTGAAACCAAATTGCTGGAAAAAGTACAGCCAGACGCGTTGTTGTATAAGAAAATACAGCGAATTTTTGTAGATCATGAAGGGAAACCCCTTCAGTATCTTGAAGTATCCAGCGCACAGGTTAAAAAGCGCAAAGGCTCCTATACCAAGCCGGAGGAAGAGATCAATGTCATTGTTGCAGAACTTTTGCGATAATTTGAACTATACCTTACCTTAATCTTAAATGCATAGCTTAACCGAACCAGTTAAGCTATTTTTCTTTTTTTATCTACTCACTAGCATCTCAGCGACTTCTATCCTCTAATACCTTCATCCGCTGGTTAAGGCATGATTTCAATCTTCAGGGTGGTGAGGTGTTTGAACAGTGTCATTGCCATAAGGCACTCAAACATTAAATGACACAGATGAAAAAAACAACAGAAACCAACGGCCAAGAAAGCTTTACCGTTCCGGGAACCTGGCTAACAATGTCCCAAACAGCGAAATTGGTCGGGAAAATGGGAAGGAACAAACTTTTTCAATTCCTGAGGGCCAACAAAGTACTCATGATGCACAATACGCCTTATCAGGAGTATTGCGACAAAGGGTATTTTAAGTTAGAGCATGAGCCGAAGTATTCAAGGATTGGAAAGTTGATTGCCTATTTCCCTGCGTTGAAAGTCTCTGAGAAAGGAGTTGCTTTTATCAGCAAACTTCTTGAAAGTGGGGAGCTGAAGCAAGCCTCTGAATAAGTGGATTACTCTTTCTGGGCGATAGCGGACAGGATGAGCAATCATCTTGTCCGCTTTTACCCAAAAAATACAATTGGCGCCTCCTATGTCTGTTGACGCGACATTACTCCTCCCATCAGTGTTTTTCGCAAGTATTTGACTATCGATGTAATGGGCACACGCGTGTTACTTTGCCTACGAATTTTTTCAAATCTTCCTCCTGGATATAACATTTAAGCGCTTATCCCCGTCAGTAGCTTTATCCATCCCACAAAACATTCTTTCCATATACAAACTCGCTACGAAGCCTTTCGCCCGATTATCTTGCGCGGAAAGATCCACTTCAACGATTATGATAGTCACCATGGCAGCACAGAACCAACTAAGCAGCAGTGTGCAGGAAAAATTCCAACATTTATGGCGGCTGGTGGGGCATACGCCGATGGTGGCGATTGAATACCGGTATAAAGGGAAAGTTGGAAAGGTGTACGCCAAGTGTGAACAGTTCAACCTGACCGGCAGCATCAAGGACCGGATGGCGTTGTTTATCCTGGAGGAAGCGTATAACCAGGGCCTGCTGAAACCGGGTGACCGGATCGTGGAATCCACGAGTGGCAATACGGGCATCGCCCTGGCGGCGATCGGGAACGCGCTGGGGCACCCTGTGACCATCGTACTCCCGGACTGGTTATCGAGTGAACGCATCGCGATCCTGCATAGCCTGGGCGCGAAAGTCGTGACCGTGTCAAGAAAGCAAGGTGGGTTTCTCGGCAGCATCCGCATGGCGGAAGAAATGGCCGCCCATAACAAGAACGTGTTCCTGCCGCGGCAGTTTGATAATTATCATAATGCCCGCGCGCATGAGTATACCACCGCGAGAGAGATCTGGTCGCAGCTCCAGCAGGTGGATCAACCCGTCAGCGCCTTTGTCGCGGGCGTCGGTACCGGTGGCACCATCATGGGTGTGGGACGATTTCTGAAGTCCAAAAATCCGCAGATCAAAGTTCACCCGATCGAACCGCTGGAATCGCCGACCTAAAGCACGGGCTATAAGACCGGATCGCACCGCATCCAGGGGATCTCGGATGAATTTATTCCGTCGATCGTGGAATTAAGAGGACTCGACCGCATCATCGGTGTATCGGATGGAGACGCCATTCTCATGGCGCAGCAACTCGCGAAAAAACTGGGACTCGCTGTGGGGATCTCGTCGGGAGCCAACATCATCGCCGCGATCCAGGTACAGGATGCACTTGGCAAGAACGCCGGCGTTGTGACGGTGCTACCGGACAGCAATAAAAAATATTTAAGTACGGATCTGGTGAAGGAAGAACCCGTGCAAGCGAATTATATCAGCCCGCAGGTGGAACTGCTACAGTTTAGCACGCTGCCGAAAGCGGGGGCTTAAGCCTCCCCGAGAAAACCGTTCTTCCATCACGGGATCAAGCAATGATGACAAGCGACCACCACCATACTACCACCGTTGCGTTCCGGCGGTTTTTTTATTCCTGTGCTGGCTTTTAGCCTGGTTGTTGTCTTTTTCGACAACATGAAGCGTTCAAGTTCAGGCAGAATACTATAAGTTTACCTCGGTTTGTATTGAGTTGATCGCAGCCACTTATCCGTTTTATTGTTACTGTTTTCGTTTGGATACACATTTATATGTTGATCGAGAAAGCAAATGGAAAACGGATAAGATTACTTCAATCAATTTGATCGATCTTGAGTTTATTGAGGCTAACCTGTAGCTCTTCAAATCGAGCATCGTCAAAATTGAACATTGTGTAAACCTGATTAGTTACAAACTTTCTCTTTTCTTCAATAAATTTAATCAAACTCAGTTCTCTTTCGGTAATGATAATATAGGCGTATGGCAATGCCATAGATATCAAGAAGGGGACAAACCATGTCCACTTTTCAAATTTATCCCATCCAAGTTTGTCAAAAGCATATAGAACGCAAAACACCCAGGCGCATACCAGAATTAGATATTTGATCTTTTTATTTTTCATCCGTCGACCTATTTCAATATCCAAGCTAGCTTTTTGTACCTGCATGTTTGTAAATGAAGTCTGTACTTCTTGCCGATACTCATTGAGAAACGATTGCGCTTTAATTGCATTTGAAGATGGTTGAATGGTGGGGTAGTTTGCGAGAGGCTGTGCTGGTACGGTGTGATCTTTTGTTTTTTCCACTTTTGCTAAATGCCCGGCTTTAGTTAGCAAGTCATCAACCAGAAAGTGCAATTTTTTCTCGCGCAATATGATCCCTTCTGGATTTGTAGGTTGCAGCTCGGATTCAATCTGTATCAACTTTAGCAATGTGTCAAAAGATTGCGATATGTGTTCGCTATAGCTCATTTTAATTTTGGAGTGGCTTTGACAAAAATAAATTAAAGGAATATAGTGAGTGAATTTTATCGGAGATGGGAAGTGAAAGATTTTCGTTGTACAAGACGAAGGGGAAATAAGCGGCGACCATTAGTGAAAATTCGTTTGCGAGGGATGCCAGGTCTTTGAGTTTTGTTCCGGTCTGTGCGAATTCATCGAGAATCACTACAGATTTGTTTGGGCTATTGTTTTGAAAATGAAGTAATGCTTTTAACCACTCTTCAGACTGGTACTTGCTGACTATTTCTTCCTTGTTAAATTTTTTTTCCGAGATGCTTTTGATGATTGTGCCTGGTATTGCGATCACGCTTATGTCTGCAAGATATTCCAGACTTCTCCCAATTAAATTGGCAGCTTCCTCTTCAGGGCAAATAAACGTATAGCTTTGCGCGGAACTTAAGTGCGGACTCACGTCAAAATAATTAATAATCTTGCTTGCGATATAGGGACCGCAATTTTTCAACAACTCTGCAAAGTTTGGCGTAAGCGGAAAAGGGCGGCGGTAGGACGGTGTATCTTTCTCCGCATCTACCAAGTATCCATATGTGTCGGTCAATTTCCAATAGAAATAACTTTGAAGTTTCATATGGGGTTCTCCCACAGTTGATTGGTGAATCGGGATCTTAAATTTCTGACACATCTCGCAAGCCCCCTGCTGAAAGGTTAGTTGCCGTACTCCTAAAAAGAACTCAAAATCAATCCCCTGAATCGTCGCACTTTTTGAGTGTTGATCGTCAATCTGGCCGGAATATAGGACCGAAACAAAAGTGAGTTTAAGGGATGATAACAGGTGTTGCTCTTTCTTTAGCTGTTCGGTAATTGTTTTTCCAGTATGTATCAGATCCAGCACAAATAAAACACTACTACTTTTGGCGATTGTTTCAAGTCTTTTTTTGTCTTCTTCAGATAAAATGTTGTATACCTCAATGTTCAATTCCTGATCCAGCTTCAGATTCAGGATCGCGCTCTCCATCCAAGGTGATTCGGGACAATGGTAAATAATGTGATTGTAGTGTCCGTTAGCCTTTTGTTTTATTAATTCAGCTACCTCCTCAATGCATTTACTACCATCATAAAAATAAAGATGACAGGAGCGGGATGTCTTGGTTTCTTCCACCACTGTCCGCTGAAAATGCCCAACGCGGCCGATCAATTTTGCTTCCAGTAATTTTAAAGGATCTTCTTTTAATTCCTGTTTGTGAGCAACAAATATGTCCTCCAAATCAATACCCTCATTGATGGCACTACCGTATTTGTCTAGCAATATCACCTGGTTTCGATCGCACTCTTCTTTAATATTTTCAACGAAGGTGAATTCGTTTTTGCTGGGGAGGCTCGTTGGTAGAACAATTACCACTTTTTTTTCAAGACCAATTCCATCACTTGTATTTGTCAAAAGTTTTCTTACAAACTGGTAAAGATTAACAAGAGATTTGGGAGGGATTGCCGCAGAAGACTGAAAATAAATGACAATATATGGAGACTCTTGCGTAAAGCGATATTCCTTGGAGCCCGCAATGTTTTCAATTACGTTGTACTTTGAAAATTTTGTAAACAGTTTTTGCGACAAAGATTCAGCATATTGCTGCATTTGTTCATCTACGCTCTCTTGATCCACCGCAATTGCGAGGTCGAGCAATGCTGGTGTTACAAATTCATTTGTGTAAATATCACTCAGCGATATCCCGATATCCAAGCTGGAATAAATTGAGTGAAAAAACTTCCTATAATCTTTTTGGACTTTTTTGGGATATTTCGAAAAATAGGAAAAAATGATTGGATAGACTTTTGCCATACATGTTGAACAGTTAATGTTTTTTCCATAGTGGAAGATGTACGGCAATTAAATTTCCATTGAATTTTGGAACACCCTTGTCTATTTTTTTTATAGAGGCTGCATATTCATATCTTTTTTGCTTACTTTCTGTTGGCTTCTGAATAGTCATTAAGAAATGACCAGAACGTACTACTATTTTTCCATTGAATACATCTACTACTGTATTTAATAGTAAATACAAGCCCATGCCTGGATTGTGAAATAGAGATGTTTCCTTGGATTGAGTGGGCTTTACGTCCTCATTGCGTAGCCTAGTCAAGCCTTTCGGGTCTGACGATACGCCAGGAAAAAATGTAGCCAGGAACCAGTAGTAATCATAAAGAGATGAAGCGTATTTCTCATCAGGCCCGATTCGAGAGTCTACCCATGTCTCATGAAGAAACTGGTCTCCATCCTGTAGCTTGACCTGGAAATGGGGATAGCTAAGCTCATTATTGTTCGGCAATTCAGCCCTTACACTCTTAAACATTTCGTAGCCTCCTTTCAGAACATCGATCATACTTGTCCCATTGTCCCAAAAAACTAAAGTAAAATGAGGCTTATTGAAATTTTGCAAGATGTTATTGGAGATATGTCGTGAGCCAACTTGCAACAAGCTGCCGTTAGGATGACGAAGTGCGTTCGTGAGGCATTCAAAAATTACATTGCTAGGCAGATATCCTTCCTTGCGATGTCCGTCAATATCTCTCAGCGTAAAATTCAATACATCCTTGATATCACCAATATCCCATCTGGAAACCTCTTCATTGATGATTCCCGTATCGATAGACTTATCTGCTGGATTTTGAATGTCAAATGATTTGATTCCAAAAAACTTTGAAGAACAAAGATTGTGATACTTGAAATTGATTTCGGAAAGTTCAGATATATCACCGTACTTTTCGGTCAAGTTAGCTGACTGATGACGGCGAATTTCAATTGTATTCAGGTACTCTTTGTAAACAGATCTTGTTGACTCACTTAATAACTCCAAGAAAGACTCAACGCGAGCTGCCTTTGCAAGCCCTTCGTCAATCTTCCATTGTCGGATGAAGAACAATAATTTTTCATTGTTCGAAAAAGAAAGACTTAAGCGAATAGAAGGGTGATTTTTTGCGATATACTCAAACAATGCGGAAATATTCAGGACACTAACAATATCCAAATAATTGATTCCAGATAGGTCCAATTCCACACTGTCTGACTGCTCAAGCGGAACAGCAGAAAATGCTTTGCCTACTGCAGCTTCAAACTCAGAAGGATAGACGCTCTCGGACTCGTTCGATAAGACAATCTTGATATTAGAAAGGACTGATGTCTCCACTCTTTTCGGAAAGGTTTTAAGGAGTGCAAAGATAATATCTTTCCATACCTAGTTTTATGTAGTCGATGCGGAAAGTCAAAAAAAAGACAATTCGTTGGGTTTGTCCACAAGAGCTAACATCGGGTGAGAGCTGGCTGTATTACTAACGCATTGAATTCCTACATAGTATAAAATTTAGGGCTGACCTAATTTGAATACTAGTCTACTAAACTTGAAATATCAAGCAAGCGCCGTGAAGATAAGGCTCACAGACTCAATGCATATAATGGTCGTCAATTTCGCGAAATCGGAATAGCCATTTGATATTATCAGCTAAGAAAGCAAGCACAGGTATTCTCGCTGGCAGGACTTTGATTTATTGCATATTAGGTTTTACTAGGCATGCAGCCTTTTTTGCACTTCTACTTGTCTTCGATAGACGAGCCCGAATGATCAAATCCGGCCGAGAATTTATATGTTTACCCTTAATTAGACACTACTTCATTGGAATCCCGGTCCCTTCATATCGCTCCTTCCGTTTTCCCGGACATTGCCCGCGGAGATGCTGCGGCCTTTACCGTGCTGTTCCCAGCAATCCATCAACTACACTCCTCATAACTACTCCAGATGGATATCTACCAAGTCGATGCATTTTGTAAAGGATTATTTTCTGGCAACCTGGCGGCGGTTTGCCCCTTGCCGGCATGGCCGGATGATACATTCCTGCAACAGATCGCAGCGGAAAATAACCTTGCTGAGACAGCCTTTTACGTGGAAGACTCCACCGGATTTCATATTCGTTGGTTCACCCCGAAAGTAGAGGTTGATCTATGCGGGCATGCGACACTTGCCACGGCACACGTGTTGTTTCATCACCTGGGTTATAACAAAGATCAGGTACTATTTACTTCGCGAAGTGGTGTTTTAAGCGTTACCCGGAATGGAGAACTGCTCACGCTTGACTTTCCCGTTGATGTATATGCACAAATTAGTGCGCTGCCGTCGATGCGTGACTGGCTTAGAAAACCTCCACTTGAAGTGTATCGCGGCAAGACGGATTATTTATTTGTCTACGAGGATGAGACTGATATCCGTTATGCGGGTGAGAACCTGGCAGCCATCGCACTCGCTAGTCATATAAAAAGTATGTTTTCTTTCCGTCGCGACTTTTTCTTTCTAATAAATTCATGACACACTTTTTAAGGTTAAAGATGGCTGATTGGATAATGCGTTGTCGCTTTGCACTGGTTCGTTGTACGTAAGGGTGAAGCAAAATGGAATGAGATGTACGCGCTGTGTTCGATCGGGGCGAACGCACGAAGATTTTGGGGCTGAGCCAATCAAAGCTGTCGGAAAAAAGTAGGTCTGAAATACCCAGGAATTCCGATTCAGTGCTGGTTCGATTCCAGTAGCAAGCACATTTTTGCTGCGTGTCAAACTGCGTGTCATTTGCGTGTCAATTAAAGTGGATAAAAGCGAACAAAAGCGGCACGATTTGATCACATCTGAAACGAAAAAAAGCCTGTAAATCACTGATTTACAGGCTTTTTAAGTGCCCAGGACTGGAATCGAACCAGCACATTCTTGCGAACGGCAGATTTTGAGTCTGCTGCGTCTACCAATTCCGCCACCTGGGCTTGCTTATTGGGGCTGCAATATTACGGCTTTCCCGCCACTTGACAGGAATAACCGCAAAATATTTTTCCTGCTACCTCAGCGGCAACAACTTTTTTTGGGAAACAGAATGTTCCGTACCACCCGCCACATTGCTTTCAACACTTTCATGGTTATTGATTCGTTTCTTTAATGTATCCTGAAAGAATTTTGCAGGATTTACAGCTAATTTCGCTGCGCATGACGATTGCAAATTTACAATAACGGAGGGAGGGTCTGAAAGTTTAAATATTCGACGGTGAAAAGTCTATCCGGATTTGATCTTAGACTTTAAAACGTCAAAACTTATCCCTCGTTCACAAAAAGCCCTGTCTATGATAAAGATCGGATTGATCCGTGAAGGAAAAATACCTGCTGATAACCGCGTAGCCCTTATTCCTGCTCAATGCAAATGGATCCTTAAACATTTGCCGGACGTGAAAGTGTTGGCACAGTCTTCCTCCTCCCGGTGTTTTACCGACCGGGAATACATCGCCGCCGGAGTGGAAGTGAAAGAGGATGTTTCAGACTGCGATATATTGCTTGGGATTAAAGAGGTGCCCGTGAGCCAGCTCATTGCTGATAAGACCTATCTGTTTTTCTCCCATACAAAAAAGAAACAGCCGCATAATCAGGCCTTGCTGAAAGCCGTATTGGATAAACGGATCCGCCTGATCGATTACGAATGCCTGGAGCATGAAGATGGACAGCGCATCATCGGATTTGGTTTTTTTGCAGGTGTTGTGGGCGCGCATAATGGCATGATGGCGTATGGGGATCGTACCGGTCTTTATAAACTCGACAGGGTATACAAAGAGCGCAGCTTCCGGGAGCTCATCCACCAGTACTTTGGAGTGCGTCTTCCCAATGTGAAGATCGCTGTTACCGGGAGTGGCCGCGTGGCGCACGGTATCGTGGAGATCATGAACCTGATGGGCATTCATGAAGTGGAGCCGGATGAATACCTGAAACGTCGTTTTTCCTATCCCGTATACACGCAGTTGAAAGGGCAGGATCTTTATCGTCATAAGCTGACCGGTACATATAACCGCGAAGATTTTCATGATCATCCGGCCGAATATGAATGCCGGTTTCTTCCCTATGCCGCGCAAACGGATATCTTAATGAATGGTATTTACTGGGATAAAAGTGTGCCCCGTTTATTTGAAAAAACAAATGTGGCAGCGGACGATTTTATCATTCAGACCATCGCCGACATCACCGATGACGCTGATGGCTCTGTACCGATCAACCTCGGCGATCAAACCATCGAAGATCCGGTATACGGCGTGGACAAACAGACGCTTCAAAAAACCGCTCCTTACTTAACCAACTCTATTGATGTAATGGCTGTGGGAAATCTTCCGAATGAATTGCCAAGGGATGCGTCGAGATATTTCGGCGAACAACTCATCAAGTTTGTACTGGAAGATCTGGTCAGGGGAGGATCTCCGATCATTGAACGAGCAACGATGACGGATAAGGGTGGTCTCAAGCAGCTGTATAGCTATCTTTCTGACTATGCCTACGGTAAGTAATGCTTTGCAAATGAAAGTACCAGGATGTTAACTACAGATAAAGATAATAGTCCTTCAGTAAAGCTGTAAACGCTGCGCTGTACTCATTATCGCTTTGCCTGATAGACATTTCTTCGGTTTGTGTGTCTGTTGTACTATGCTTGATGATCAGCATTGATCTGAAAAAAGTATGATTGGTTGATTGTCTTACATTGCAGATCCTTGATACAGTCATGCCTTTCCCATTTATCATCAGTTTTACTTCTTCCAGTCTTTTAAAAGGAAGAAGCAGGTAGAAGGAGCCTTGCCTCTGCAATGAAAATTTACAAATGCCGATCAGTTCGGACAGCAATAAGGTACTGTCATGGTGCGCGCTGCTTCTTTTTTGATCAGGAGAGCCAAGATCGTTTTCGTAGAATGGCGGATTGGAAATAATGATATCATATAATGGCAGAGAAGCGTTCTTAATATCATTATGCACGGCCTTCAGTCTGTTACTCCACGGAGATGAGTTGAAGTTCTCTTCGGTCTGATCAAATGCGTTTTTGTCTATTTCGATCGCATCGATCTGTGCATTTACTTTTTGCGCGATCATCAGGCTCAATAAACCTGTACCCGCTCCAATATCAAGAGCATTGGAAGGAGGAGGAAAGTTTTTCTGAATATCGTTTACTGCCCAGGCACCAAAAAGACAGGCATCGGTCGTCACTTTCATGGCCGCCATCTGCTGATGAACGGTGAATTGTTTGAATTGAAAGTAATTATTGGGCATTGGTTGAACCTAAAAAAATGCAGTTATCTGCTTAACAAAGACAATTACCATTCTGCCCTTGCAGAAGCTTCAACAGACAGATCTGCAAACTGTTGCGCCTGGTACTTATAGTAAGCCGTAATGGCGATCATAGCAGCATTATCTGTACAATATTGAAATGCAGGGACGAATGTATTCCAGCCATGCTTTTTTCCCATTTCTTCAAATGACCTGCGCAGGCCGCTGTTGGCAGATACACCACCCGCAAGACAAAGATCTTTGATGCCCGTTTCTTCCGCTGCCTTCCGCACTTTATTCAGCAATATGGTAATGATCCTTTGCTGGATAGATGCGCAGATATCATTCAGGTTTTCCTGGACAAACCTGTATCGTTCTTCCTCACTTGCTTTGAATTCTTCTTTATAGATCAGGCTCGATCCCGCATTCTGCAGAAAATATAAGATAGAGGTTTTCAAACCACTGAAGCTGAAGTTGAGGCCGGGAATACGTGGTTCAGGAAACTGGAACCTGTCAGGATTTCCCTCTTTTGCATACTTATCGATCAGCGGGCCGCCGGGATAGGGGAGGCCAAGCAGTTTTGCCGATTTATCAAATGCTTCACCCGCTGCATCATCGATCGTTTCGCCGATCACGCGCAGGCTGGTTGGTGATTCACATACTACGATCTGTGTATGACCACCACTTACCGTTAGACATATAAAAGGAAATGACGGTCTTTTTTCATCGATCAGGTTGGCCAGTACATGCGCCTGCATATGATGCACGGCGATCAATGGTTTATCGAGCGATAAAGACAATGATTTTGCAAACTGGGAACCAACCAGCAGCGAACCAATAAGCCCTGGTGACTGCGTGAATGCGATCGCGTCCAGTGACTGCAATGAAGTGCCTGCTGTATCCAACGCTGCTTTTACTACCGGAACGATATTCTGCATATGCGCGCGGCTGGCCAGTTCCGGTACAACACCACCGTACTTTTCATGCACGGATTGATTGGCGATATAATTAGACAGGATCCTGCCATCTACACAAACCGCTGCAGAAGTTTCATCACAACTCGATTCAATCGCAAGGATAGTAACGGCCATTAAATGGAAATTTAGCGCAAAGGTAAGATTTCGGTTGAACTGAATTTCGGGGTAAGTCTTTTATGTTAAAGCCATTCTTCCTCTCTTCGGTACCTGTCCTTGCCGGTGCTGATGAAGTAAAAAGTCAAAAGTAAAAAGTAAAAAACGGCCTTTATGTTTTGACTTTCTCTTCTCGAATGAGCGTGATAAAAGACAGGAAATGTTTGTGTTGATCACTTACTTCTGATCGCTACCACCGGATCCATTCTGGCTGCCTGAGAAGCAGGAATAAAACCTGCCAGTATTCCCACGATCACACAGATCACGATCGCGAGGATCATATTACCAGTGGATATGAACACCGGGAAATCCAGCAATGCCGTAAAGATCTGTGTAAGGATAAATACCAGCAGCAGCCCGATCAATCCTCCGATGATACATAGGAATGCAGACTCGATCAGGAATTCAGTAAGGATGATATGTTTTTTCGCGCCGATCGCTTTCTTCAGCCCGATCTGGCTTGTCCTTTCTCTTACAGATACAAACATGATGTTTGCAACGCCGAACATCCCAACGATCAGCGATAAAGCGGCGATCGCCCACCCGCCTACATTGAGGCTTACGAACAGTGAACTGACGGAATCTGTGAGATCATTGATATCGTTCAGTGCAAAATCATCTTCTTTTGTCGGGCTTAATTTATGCAAGGCACGCATCGTGCCGGCCAGTTCGTCTTTCAGCATTTTACTGCTGAGATCGTCTTTTCCCTGCACCATGATCACCGGATCCGCACGGTCTTCCCGGATGATGGTTTTGGCAAAACGGTAAGGGAAGATCACACTCTGGTCAAAGTTCCAGCCACCGATCATCTGGCTGCCCTGTTTTTTCAGGATGCCGATCACCAGCAGTTTTTTTCCTCTCACAGTCACCTCTTTTTCCAGTGCCTGTTCGGGTGAGCCAAATAATTGTTCAGCCACTGTAAAACCAAGTACGACTACATTAGCGCCGCGGTCAAACTCCGACGGTGAAACATACCGGCCAACCGGCACGGTCAGTGCCTGGATATTTTCAAAATCTTCCGAAACGCCATACAGGTTTACGCCCGACAGGGAACTACCCCTGTAATCGACGTTATCCTGTGTGGCGATGCGGAACACAGTATACTTTGCGCTCGGTGTTCTTTCCTGGATCTGTTTGACCTCCTCAAACTTAGGATAGGGGCGGTTCACATATTTCCACCAGGGATAATCGTCATCATCCGTTGTGTAAAGCCATTTATCTATGTAGATCGTATTACTGCCCAGCGAATTCACTTCGTTCTTGATATTCTGCTCCAGGCTGTTCACTGTCGCCAGTACCCCGATAATACAGAAGATCCCGATCGTGATCCCGAACAACGACAGAAAGGTCCTGAGTTTGTTCTTCCACAACTCCTGGGCGGCCATTTTGCAGCTGCTGGTGATGACTTCGAAGGTTCGTCTGATCATGTTTCAAATGTACGGGAAAAGTTGTAGTGTGTTAGGAGGTTGCAGGAGTTCCAGCGGTTTTAAAAGTTCCAGAGGTTCCAGGAGTTCCAGAGGTTTCAGAGGTTGCTACCGCGATTTGTAAGAACTTCATTTACTGAGTCTATCATTATTAGAAGCTCAACCAGGGTACTTCTGATTATTGTCTTGTCATAATCAGGCGGCCATTTACAAATCGCGGTAGCAACCTCTGAAACCTCTGGAACTCCTGGAACCTCTGGAACCTTGAAAACTCCCTCCGATCAACTTTCTCCGTACCTTTGCGGCCTTTATGAACAAGTTCCACAACGAAATAGAGCGCCGTCGCACATTCGCGATCATCAGTCACCCGGATGCCGGTAAAACCACGTTGACAGAGAAATTCCTGCTGTTTGGCGGAGCCATACAGGTAGCGGGTGCGGTGAAGAGCAATAAGATCAAGAAGCACGCGACGAGTGACTTTATGGAGATCGAACGCCAGAGAGGTATCTCAGTAGCCACCTCGGTGATGAGTTTTGAGTATAATGGTATACTGATCAATCTGTTGGATACGCCAGGTCACAAAGACTTTGCGGAGGATACCTATCGTACGCTTACGGCGGTTGACAGTGTGATCCTGGTGGTGGACAGTGTGAACGGGGTGGAAGAACAAACCCGCCGGTTGATGGAAGTTTGCCGCATGAGAGATACACCGGTGATCGTGTTCATCAACAAAATGGACCGTGATGGCAAGAACCGTTTCGATCTGCTGGAAGAGATCGAAAAAGAACTGAAGATCTCGCTTCACCCGATGTCATGGCCGATCAACAGCGGGAAGGATTTCAAGGGAGTTTATAACCTGTACGATAAAAACCTGCTTTTATTCAGCGCCAACACAAAAGCAAATGAAGAGGACAGCCTGGCAATTTCCGATATTAACGACCCTGTCCTGAACCAGAAGCTTGGTGACACGGATGCAGCTCAGTTGCGGGAGGATGTGGAGCTGGTGGACACGGTGCATGGTCAGTTGAATGAAGATGACTACCTCGCGGGCAAGATCGCCCCGGTTTTCTTTGGCAGTGCGATCAACAACTTTGGTGTGAAGGAGATGCTGGATACTTTTATCCGAATTGCCCCAAGACCCCGCAGCCGCGAAACAAGCACACGCATAGTGAATGTGGAAGAAGACAAGCTCAGTGGCTTTGTATTCAAGATCCACGCAAACCTTGATCCTAAGCACCGTGACCGTATCGCCTTCTTCCGCGTTTGTTCCGGAAAATTTGAACGCAATAAATATTTCCATCACGTCCGCCTGGATAAAGACGTTCGTTTCAGCAATCCCTACAGCTTTATGGCACGCGATAAAAGCATAATCGAAGATGCTTATGCGGGTGATGTGGTTGGTCTGTTCGATACCGGTAACTTCAAGATCGGTGATACCCTTACCGAAGGCGAGGATTTCTATTTTACCGGCATTCCTTCTTTCTCTCCAGAGATCTTTAAAGAAGTGGTGAATAAAGATCCGATGAAAACAAAGCAACTGGAAAAAGGACTGATGCAATTGACGGATGAAGGTGTTGCACAGTTGTTCACCCAGTTTGGCGGTAACAAAAAGATCATCGGTTGTGTGGGTGAACTCCAGTTTGAGGTGATCCAGTATCGCTTACTGCATGAGTATGGCGCGTCTGTAGTCTTCAATTCATTGCCATTTTACAAGGCCTGCTGGCTGACTAGCAATGATGCGAAGAAGCTGGAAGATTTCGGACGTTTCAAACAGACCAATATTGCAGAGGACAAGGATGGCCATGTAGTCTACCTTGCGCAAAGCGAATGGTTCCTGAACACGGAGATCAGCAACAACCCGGATATTCATTTTCACTTTACTTCAGAAATACATAAAGAAACAGTGTGATGCTCTTCCATTCAGAACGATTATACACGAGGTATTTTACCATGGATGATCTCGACGTATTTTTCCGGTTGAATGGAGACGAGAACATTGTGCGCTATATCCGCGCACCCAAAACGTATGATGAATGCCGCGAATTCTTAACGCAGATCATCAGCTGGTATGATGATTCTCCGGTGAACTGGCGGATTGCGCTTGCGTCATCAGCCAATGATGAAGTGATAGGCAGCTTCGCGATCATGCCTCTTTCCGGTACCGGGGATCTTCAGTTGGGCTATTCCCTTCTTGCCGAGCATTGGGGAAAAGGATATGCTACAGAAATCTCACTTGCGGGTGCTGCCTATGCATTCGAACAACTGGGCTTAAGTACGATCACAGCTATTACAGAAGCTGCGAATATTGCATCGCAGAATGTGTTGCTGAAATGCGGATTTTGGCTGGAAGAGGAGTATGAGGATAGGGGAAAGTTGTTGCATCGGTACCGGTTGAACAGGTTGTGATTATCGGCGAAGTCTATTGCGAAATCTTTTATAATTCTCTGTCACTCATTAAGCCGCTATGAATCCTTAGTGCGGCATCGTTAATCTTTTCTTTGTTATGCCTGTGTTTGAGCTTGAGAATGAAGTCTATTAGTTTTTGTCAGAAAGAACTGCGTGCTCCTAGACTTTAAGAATGATGAAAAAAACATAAAATCCACGTTAAAAAAAACATTCTTCTATTTAGTTATTAAGGTAGCTTTTAGGCTTGTTACTTACGTAATGCTTTCAATAAAAAATAAGTAACACGCGTGGTTCACATTTTGTGAACTCCTGAAAAGATAATACCTTTACTATGAGAGTTCACCTGATCAGAAAAGAGACGGTTTTGAATTATGCAACACGACATGCTGCAAGCAGGATTCCTTTTGATGAATGGCTTGTGAAGCTGAAATATGCTGACTGGTGTGATCCTGCAGATATTCTAAGAACTTTTGCCAGCGCGGATAGGCACACATTCAACTTATACTCGCCTTTGTAATGAAGGTCAACAATACAAAGTGAGGGATTATTAACGACTGAATCATCATTAGGTATATGGAAACGCTTAAGTATAAAGTCATCGCCACAAAGACCCAATACAGGGAATACTGCAATATCCTGGAGCGCCTGGTATTCAGCGGAGCAAAAGACCGCAATACGAAGGATGAAATTGCATTGCTCACCCTACTTATCGAAAAATGGGATACCGATCATCTTATGCAGTCGGAAGCTGATCCGGTTCAGCTACTGCGTTCTTTCATGCAGGATCACGGGCTGAATGCAAAACAACTTTCTGATATTCTTCAGATCAGTAAAGGATATGTGTCCGATATTTTGCACTATAAAAAGGGACTTTCGAAAGAGGTGATCCGGAAACTGGCGGCGCATTTTAAAGTTTCGCAGGAGGCGTTTAACCGGTCATACAGGCTGCCCGGATCAGCTAAATTTGAAAAGCTGGCAAAAGCGTAAGAATGACCTGAAACGTTTTCTGATAAAAAATTTAAATAAGCTTGATTTGATTTGTTTGCTGATCTTAATGCAATGTTGTTTAGTGGCGTCGTTTATACGTTCTTACCGTCTTTCCCGCCTCACCGGTAAAAATTAAACCGGGAAGATGGAAGAACGGTAAGGACTGAGTAAAGGAGCAGGCCTTCAGGCCATGAATTCAAAAGGTCAATCCAGGGCGGTCAGGGCTAAAAGCCACAAAATGCACCTGAGATAAAGGTTAAAATTGCCCCGGCACCTTTCAATATTGCAGTTTTTTTCTATCTTAGCGCTCACCACCAACCAAACCACCAATGAAAACAATCATTTTTTCCCTCCTGCTTGCACTTTCGTTCAAGCCGTTTTCCTGCAGCAAATCTCAAAATACCGTTCCTTCATCCGAGATCATCGGTACATGGTCTGGCACTTATACTGTTGACCAGTTGCCGGACAACGCGCCAATGAAATACCGTTTTGTGATCGGAGAGAACGGAAAACTCTTTACTGCCGGCTTTGGCGCTGATGGCAGAGAATATTACCACGAGGGAACCTGGAAGATGAAAGGAAATACATTTACCGCTACATACACTACCACTAACCGCTATTGGTCGACTGTTACGCAATCTGCTAAAATGACCTATGTCAACGGCCGTTTTGTGGATGCCACATGGACGGATGTAAAAAATCCCGATGGGCACCTCGATGGGAAGTTCCAGAATCTTACCCGGGAAAACTCAGTTGCGGCAAATTCATCACTGTATTGACCTGTTCCTGTCTCTAATTATCTGACCATAAAGAACCAAACACATGAAATCTAGACTTTTCGCGGCTTTGCTCTCTTTGAGCATAGTGACATTCTCCTGTACAAAGGATGACGACACTCCGCCACCTCAAACACCGAAAGAATATCAACTTCCGGGATTGTACATCGGCACTTACACTATCACTCAATTACCAAATCAGACACCGCTTCGCTATGTCATGGCATTTGAGCCGGATGGGACGATCACGACTGAAGGGACTGGAGCTGATGGCATGACCTACTATCATGAAGGTACGTGGACATTGAACGGTACTGAAGTGAAAGCAACATATAAAACTATCAACCGTGCGTCAAATGTCGTTACGCAATCTGCAACGCTTACCTTCAATAAAGCTGACGGTACACTTACCAATGGTACCTGGAAGGATGTAGTCAATTCCCAGGGCTATATCGATGGCAAATTCCAGACGTTCCAGCGCGTGAAAGATAATCCATAAGAATAATGTTCTTATAATAAAAGACCCCGGATAGCCGGGGTCTTTTTATTTAGTTGTATTCTTATCTTGTTTTTCGCCTGAGCAGGTATTCATCCATGGTTGCTCCATTATTCCTGCTCATTTTCACATTATCGCCATCCCTTGCCAGTTCATATCTCCCGTTCAATATCAACGACCAGTCGAAATTTGCCTGCCATACACATGAATCACTGAACTGAATGCTCCCGTTTTCGCCGGTATAGCTTCCGCGGCAGATCGCGGGATACTGCGTCCGTGCACTATTGCCTTCGAAAAGCCCTTCGTGAAAGCTGATGGAAATAGTTACGGTATCCATTCCCGTTCTGTGAAATGTACCTTCATAGAGGCCATTCAACAGGAGCGATTCGGGTGCAGGCTGATCATTGTCGTCGTCTTTTTCGCAGGCAAAAAAGATCAATGCAACAGGCAGTATCAGCAGTAATTTTTTCATCAATTGATTTACAGCTGAAAAAACAAAAACTGTGCAAATTGATCGCTGGTCTTAGTAAGCTGGATTTACGCCGGTGTAATTATGCGGGCTGATCTTCTTCAACTCTTTTTTAAGCTCAGTACCAATCTTTAATGTATCGATAAACTGATGGATCGCTGTTTGATCGATCGCCTGTTTGCCACGGGTAAGTTCCTTTAATGCCTCATAGGGCTGAGGATAATTTTCCCTTCTCAGCACGGTCTGTATGGCTTCTGCCACAACTGCCCAGTTGCTGTCAAGCGATGCGGCGATCTTATCTGTATTGATGATCAGTTTGCCCAAACCTTTTTCAATTGATCTGAAGGCAATGATCGTATGTGCGAATGGAACGCCGATATTACGCAACACGGTTGAATCGGTAAGATCACGCTGCAGTCTTGACACAGGCAGTTTTGAAGAAAGATGTTCGTATATCGCGTTGGCCAGCCCTAGATTTCCTTCTGCATTTTCAAAATCGATCGGGTTTACTTTATGCGGCATGGCGGAAGAGCCGACTTCACCTTTCTTTGTTTTCTGTTTGAAGTATTCCATCGAGATATAAGACCAGGTATCCCGGCAAAGATCGATCAGGATATTGTTGATCCTTTTCATGCAATCAAAATGCGCGGCGAGATTATCATAGTGCTCGATCTGCGTAGTGAATTGCTGGCGGCTTAAGCCAAGATGCGTGAGAAATTCATTGCCAAATTTGATCCAGTCTGTTTTCGGATAAGCGATATGATGCGCGTTGAAATTACCCGTGGCGCCACCAAATTTTCCCATGAATGGAATGCCGATGAATTGCTCGACCTGGTTCTGGATCCGTTCAGTGAATACCATGATCTCTTTCCCCAGCCTGGTCGGGCTGGCCGGCTGTCCATGTGTATGTGCAAGCATCGGAATGTCTTTCCACTCTTTAGCCAGCAAACGGAGCTGCGTATTCAGGTTCAGCAGTGAAGGAAGATATTCGTATTCGATGCTGTGTTTCCAGGAAAGCGGAACAGCGGTGTTATTGATATCCTGGGAAGTCAGTCCGAAATGGATCCATTCTTTTGCCTGTTTGCCTCCGCTTTTTTCCAGCTCACTTTTAAGGAAGTATTCCACCGCTTTTACGTCGTGGTTGGTGGTATATTCAATCTGTTTTATTTCCTGCGCATCTTCAGGTCCGAAGTCGGACATCAATTTCTGCAAATGTTTGATGCTTTTATTGGTAAGCTTTACAAATTTCTTTTTTTCGAGGAAAAGAAGATATTCCACTTCGATGATCACGCGGTATTTCATCAGTGCATATTCAGAAAAATATTCATCCAGATGCTGCACCTGTTTGCGGTAGCGGCCATCGATTGCGGAGATTGCGGTAAGGGCAGAAAGTTCCATGAAGTATGTGTTTTTGGCTTGCCCACCGAAGACGTAGTCGAAGGAGGGTTATATTTGCGGCAAAAATAACAGAATTGAAGAAGATTAGAGTAGGGATCGTCAATTACCGCAATACAAAACCACTGATATATGGGTTGGAGCGTGAGCCAATGAGCAGTAAGATCGATCTGGTAGGGGCTTATCCCGCAAAACTGGCGCAGATGCTGCTGGATGGGGAAGTGGATATAGGGCTGATCCCGGTTGCAGCCATTCCTCAGTTGAAAGAATATCATATTGTCGGAAATTATTGCATAGGAGCGGAGGCGGAGATCGCATCCGTGTGTCTGTTCAGCGAAGTGCCGCTTGACCAGATCGAAAAAGTTTATCTCGATTATCAGAGCCGCTCCTCGGTGGCTTTGCTGAAATGGCTGATGAAAGAATCCTGGGGAATCAATCCGGAGATAATACAGGCAGAGGACGAGTCCTACCGTGAAAAGATCGCTGGCAAGACAGCTGGCCTGGTAATTGGTGACCGGGCGCTTGAGCAACGCAAGGTGTCCACTTATATTTATGATCTGGGAAGCGAATGGCGGGGGATCACCGGCTTGCCTTTTGTATTCGCTGCCTGGGTAAGCACCAAACCGCTTGATGAAGAATTCATCAAAGAATTCGACGAAGCCAACGCATTAGGCTTAAAATTCATAGATGAGATCGTAAAGGAAAACCCATATGAGGTTTACGATCTTAAAAAATACTACACCTTACATTTAAGCTATGAACTGACCGATGCTAAACGGGAGGGCATGGCGAGATTCCTGAGGGCAATAACGGAGTAATAGGAATACGGACAAAATCAGCGCAATCAGCGCGAACCTTACGCCAGTCATCACAGGGAGGCCGAGAACCTGGGAAGAAACTACCAAATATCATGGATTTTGACGCTTGTCTCGCCCCGTTTCAGGCAGTTCCCCATTTTTGGCTATCCTTACGGCGACTCAAACACAGATCACTGGCGGTGCCCGCCGCCGGGATGGACGTGCGGGAGATCTTCCTTTTCTCCTGCATTTTTTCTATCTTACTGCCCAACCCAATCACCACTACCGAACCATTCCCTATGTCTATTCGCTTAGGACGCCTGCTTTTGATCGCCTTTTTTATGCAGCTGACTTCAGGCGCAATCTCCCAAACTACCGCAGGTTTCATCATGCCTGATACAGTTTGTATCAACGAGCCCGTCGTTATTCAGAATACCGCCACAAATGCTACCAACTATTTCTGGAATTTCTGTTCCGGTGGATCATTTTCGACACCTACCGGCGTAAACCTGGGCAATCCGGGCGGCCTGCTGGCTTATCCCGTATTCTCCGATATCGTGGAGGATAACGGTAATTACTATCTTTTTGTCTCAAATAACTGGCCGGGTGGGTTAACGCGGATGGATTTCGGCAATTCCCTGCTGAATACGCCCACACCAGTTTCACTCGGCACCGTTGGTGGTGTTGTATTCAATACCATTCAATCTCTGCAGGTAGTGAAAAATGAAGGGAAGTGGTATGTGATCATGGTGGGCGGGCATTCGTCTTCCGGAATTATTTCGCGTGTGGTAAAAGTGGAGCTCGGTGCAAACATTACAAATACCAATCCTACCGGAACAAATTGGGGCAATATCGGGAACCTTGCTTATCCCGTGGATCTGCACCTGTTTCAGGAGGGTAGCAGGTGGTATGGGCTGACGCTAAATGCCGAAAATGCCACACTAACAAGATTTGATTTCACCAATAGTTTTGATAACGTGCCGATCGGCCAGAATCTTGGCAACCCCGGCGGCAATTTTGCCTATCCCACCGGCATCTATGCTATCAAGGAAAATAACAACTGGTATGTATTTGTAACCAATGATGAAGAAAATCCAAACCTGATCCGGCTGGATTTTGGTAATTCATTGCTCAATACCCCAACGGCTTTGAACCTCGGCAATCCTGATAAAGTGTTGAATAAAACACGTGATATTGTTTTTCTGAAGGAATGCGGCAAGATCACGGCATTTGCGGTGAATGGTGCTACATATGATCAGTTGGTAAGACTTGAATTTGGCGATGACCTGTTATCAAAACCCAAAGGAGTAAATCTTGGCAATGTGGGAAATCTCAGTTTCCCGCATTCGATTTCAAAATTTTTCAGGGTTGGTAACGATATGTATACGTTTGTGACGAATGTATACAGTGCGACCATCACACGTCTTCGTTTCGGCGGATGCAGCAATGCGAGTGTGCCGAATTCTTCTGCGGCTACACCACCGGTTTTTTCATATAATGCTCCCGGTACTTATACAGTTACTCAAACGATCGATCTCGGACTGCCTACGCAAACAGCTACCTGCCGCAACATAGTCGTGCTTGCTGCGCTGCCGCATCAGCCGGTGCAGCATATCAGTGTCTGTGAGGGCGACAGTATCAAATTGGGATCATCAGGCCCGGGTTCTTCCGGAACCTATCTCTGGAGTAATGGATCGGTGGCTGATTCCCAATATATCAGCACACCCGGCTATCACTGGATAGAAACGACACGTGCCGGTTGTTCAAACCGTGATAGCTTTTTTGTTTCGATCAAACCTTCACCTAAAGTTTCATTGGGGAATGATACGCTGATCTGCAGCGGCGGCAGTCTTATCCTGAATGCAGCAAACCCTGGTGCCGCCTATGCCTGGAATACAGGTGCTACCAGTCAAACGATATCTGTTGCTACAGCAGGCGATTATATTTCGATCGTATATATTAATGGTTGTAAAGCCACCGATACCATTGCTGTAAGTATCTTTGACGTGACAACCAGTGATTTTTCTTATAAAAAAGATGTCTGCGATCCGGCAACTGTAATTTATACAGGCGTCTCCGATCCGTCGGCAACTGTTGAATGGGATTTTGGTGACGGGATTGTACAATCAGGAGGATTATCAGTGTCACACCGGTATCCGGCTTATGGTACTTACGATGTAGTGATGAATGTAAGCGCCGGAGGCTGCTCGAGAACTGTTACCCGACAAATAACGGTCGGCATACAGAACGATCCGCTCCTCGTGGTGACGCCGGACACAACTATCTGTTTGAATACTCCGAAGCAACTTCATGCAGCCAGCGCATTGAGTTATTGCTGGTACCCTGCGGATCACCTGGATGATCCATCGAGTGCTTCGCCAATAACCTCAACCAACCAGGATATTGTTTACTATCTGAATGCTGAAGTGATGGGGGCGAACCTGGTGGTGAATGGAGATTTTTCCCAGGGGAAGACCGGTATCCTTTCAAGTTATGTCTATAATACACCCAATACGATCGAAGGACAATATTATGTGGGAACAAATCCCCAGGCATGGCATGGAGGAATGAGCAGTTGCGGCGATCATACCACCGGAACCGGTGCAATGATGATGGTGAATGGTTCCCCGCAGATAGATGCCGTTGTATGGAAACAAACGATACCTGTTTCACCTGATACAGAATATGCATTCTCCACCTGGATACAAACACTGGTGGCGCAAAATCCTGCAAGTCTTGAGTTCAGGATCAATGGCAAAGATCTGAAGCAGCCGATCAATGCACCTGCACAGCTCTGTCAGTGGTCAGTGTTCTATGCAAGATGGAATTCAGGTTCGGCTACCACAGCGGAGATAGCCATCATCAATAAGAATACACAGCTTATCGGAAATGATTTTGCACTGGATGATATTTCATTTGCAACGTTGAACATCAAAAGAGATTCAGTAAAGATCTCAGTTAACACACCGCTGGTCAAAGCCGTGAATGATACGATCGTGTGCGAGGCAAAGCCGGTGCAGCTGGCGGCGGCAGGCGCGCAAATATACACGTGGTCTCCTTCAACGGCGCTGACTGATCCCGCGTTGATGAACCCTGTTGCTAACCCGGTTACATCTACTCAGTATATTGTGACCGGCATCAATTCGTATGGTTGCGTGGCGAAAGACACAGTGCAGGTTAATGTTTTTGGAAAACCGTCGATCACACACCAGGCGGATACATCCATCTGTAAGAACAGTTCGCTACAGTTGTGGATCACGGGCGGCGTCACTTATGCATGGTCGCCTGCTTCAACGATGGACAATCCTTCGATCGCAACCCCGGTGGTCACTCCTGACCGTCCGATAAAGTACGACGTGCTCGTGATCGACGCAAATGGATGTGAGAACCGGGACTCTGTAATGATCGATCTGGTTCCAGACCCGGTGTTTGCCGTTAACACAGATTCGCGTATTTGTACAGGCGACTCAATAATGCTGAATGCATCAGGCGGAGACATATACAGCTGGTCGCCGGGAACCGGGATGAATAACACTTCGATCTTCAACCCGGCCGTATCACCCGCGGCAACAACGGGCTATACGGTGACGATCACAGAAAGTACCTGTCATCAATCAGCCGTATTGCAGACAACAGTCACCGTACTGCCGCTACCAACCGTCAGCGCATCGCGATCCAATGATATTGATTGCAGTTACGGCGAAAGCCGGCTGGCTGCTACTGGTGCGCGTACCTATAACTGGTCGCCGGCGTTGAGTCTGAATAATCCCAATATAGCCAATCCTGTAGCTACTCCGCGTGCGTCTACGACCTATCTGGTGAAAGGGACTGACCGTAACGGTTGCAGTAATTATGATTCTGTTCTCATCGCCGTGGGAAAAAGTAATGAAAGTAACTACCTGATGCCAACGGCATTTACGCCCAATAATGACGGGCTGAATGATTGCTTTGGAGTCAAATTCTGGGGCATGGTTGATAATATCGAGTTCAGCATATTTGATCGCTGGGGCACGCGTCTTTTCTATTCCAAAGACCCACGCGCTTGCTGGGATGGAACCTTTAAGGGAGAAAAGCAGCCTTCAGGCGTTTACGTGTATATGATCAGGGCAGGTACGAATTGTGAACCGCAGGTATTCAGGAAGGGGACGTTTACGTTGGTAAGGTAGAGCAGAGATGGTCGATGTTCGATGGTCGAAAATCGGTCCCGGTTAGCAGCTCTTTTTGTATGTTTGATGGCCATCGGATGAGTGAAGAAATCCTGACCTTGAATCAGTCATCGATCATCGAACATCGAACATCGGGCGTCTCTCCATTTCCTGCCATATTCGGCCCGATTTTCGCCCTAATCCGGTATTTTTGCAAAATTTTCATCGCGTATGAAGGTAGTTATATTCGCCGGCGGGCTGGGTACACGTATTTCGGAGGAAACGGATGCGAGACCAAAGCCAATGGTTGAGATCGGCGGAAAGCCCATTTTATGGCATATCATGAAAATGTACAGCCGGTATGGCTTCGATGATTTTATCGTTTGCCTGGGCTATAAAGGATATGTGATCAAGGAATATTTCATGAACTATTATATCCACAATTCCGACATCACCATCGATCTGGGAAAGAATAAAGTGGAGATTCTGACCACTAATGCAGAATCATTTAAGGTAACACTTGTTGATACCGGTCTTTCCACCAAAACTGCCGGCCGCCTCAAAGCCGTGCAGCAATACATCGGCAATGAAGAATTCATGCTTACTTACGGAGATGGTGTGAGCGATGTGAACATCGATGCATTGCTGAAATTCCATCGTCAGCATAATAAGATCGCAACGGTGACCGCCGTTCAGCTGGATGCCCGTTTCGGCGGAATGGATCTCGGCGAGAACGGAGAGGTGGTTTCTTTCCGGGAAAAAGCCAAGGATGAAAGCAAATGGATCAATGCAGGCTTTTTTGTTTTGAAACCCGAAGTATTCAAATATCTTCAAGGCGACATGAGTGATATGATGTGGGAAGATGATCCGCTGGAACAACTGACCAATGACGGGCAACTTTCCGCCTACCGTCACGTGGGATTCTGGAAATGCATGGACGCATTGCGCGATAAAATTGAATTGGAATCACTGTGGCAAACCGGCCACGCAAAATGGAAAAGCTGGTAATGCCCGATCAACTGCGTTCATATTATTCTGGTAAAAAAGTTTTTCTTACCGGTCATACAGGCTTCAAAGGAACCTGGATGCTGGCCCTGCTCAACGAACTTGGTGCGGAAGTAAAAGGCTATGCACTGGCTCCGGAAGATGCTGCGCCCTTTCATGACCTGTTCTCTGCCCGCAAAATGGGCGAAAGCGTGATCGCCGATATCCGCGACCGCGAACGGTTGAAAAAAGAACTGGTTTCTTTTCAGCCTGATTTTATTTTTCACCTGGCTGCGCAACCACTGGTACTGTTATCATACGATATCCCGGCAGAAACATTTGAAGTGAATGTTGTTGGTACTGCAAATGTACTGGAAGCAGCAAAATCACTGGAGAAGCGTTGTAATATTGTCGTGATCACCACCGATAAAGTGTACGACAATAAAGAACATCACGGATTATATAAAGAAGATGACCGGCTTGGTGGATACGATCCGTATAGTGCGAGCAAAGCCTGTACAGAACTTGTTGTTGATTCATTCAGGAATTCATTTTTTAATATAAAGGATCTTGCCATTCATCAGAAGGCACTGGCCAGCGCAAGAGCGGGCAACGTCATCGGTGGTGGTGATTTCAGCAAGAACAGGATCATTCCTGATACAGCAAAAGCATTATTGCAGGGGAAAGAGGTCCTGGTGAGAAATCCCGGTTCGGTAAGACCCTGGCAACATGTGCTGGAACCCATTGTGGGTTATCTGTTATTGGGAACAAAACTGGTTGATCAGCCCGAAGAATTTTCACAGGCTTTTAATTTTGGTCCTCAGCCCGAAGATCACCTGACGGTGAAAGAACTGGTGGAACTGGCGATCAAAACATGGGGCAGCGGGAAGATGGAAGTGTCAACAAATGGCGCCGCCATGCATGAAGCTAATCTGCTGAAACTTGATATCAGCAAAGCGCAGGAGCAGTTAAAATGGAGTCCGAAACTGAACGCAGCTGAAGCAATCGAATGGTCAATGCAATGGTATAAAACACCGGTTGACCAGCAGGCCGATTTTACTTTTAAGCAAATCGATAATTATCTCGCTAAATGATCTTTACACCAGCTGAGCTGAAAGGCGTTTACTTTATAGACCTGCAACCCATTGGGGACAGCCGCGGTTGGTTCAGCCGGACCTATTGCAAAAATGAATTTGCTCAGATAGGTCATACAAAAGAGTGGGTGCAGATGAACCATTCTTTTACCAGCCGGAAAGGAACAATAAGAGGAATGCATTACCAGTTGCCGCCATTCAGCGAGATCAAAATGGTAAGGTGTATTGCAGGTGCGGTGCTGGATGTGGTGATAGATCTGCGAAAAGATTCTGAAACATTCCTGCATTACACATCGATCGAATTAAGCGCGAAGAATAAAAAGATGATCTATATCCCCGAAGGATTCGCGCACGGTTTTCAATGCCTGGAAGATGATTGCGAACTGATCTATCATCATTCCGCATTTTATACACCGGGCGCAGAAGGCGGTATCCGCTTTGACGATCCGATGATCGGGATCAAGTGGCCATTGCCGGTGACAGAAATGTCAGACCGGGATCAATCACATCCGTTATTGAACGAAAATTTTAAAGGTATCTAGTATATGAAGTGCAGATTTTGCCAGACTGAACTTAAAGATGTTTTTGTTGACCTGTTCAATTCTCCTGCTTCCAATTCTTTTTTAACGGAAGAGCAGTTGAATGAACCGGAGACATTCTTCCCATTGAAAATATATACCTGCAGCAAATGTTTTCTCGTGCAGGTGGATGAGTATAAAAAATCTGATACCATCTTCGATAGTTCGTATGTTTATTTCTCCTCTTATTCTACTACCTGGCTGCAGCATGCAAAGAACTATGTAGAGAAGATGATCGGACGTTTTGGCTATGATCAGCAATCGCAGGTAGTTGAGATCGCCTCGAATGACGGATACCTCCTGCAATATTTTGTAGAGAAAAAAGTGCCGGTGCTCGGCATTGAGCCTACGGCAAATACAGCAGAAGTGGCGAAAACAAAAGGCGTTGATTCTGTTGTTGATTTCTTTGGCGTACGCCTGGCAAAAGAACTGGTTGCAAAGGACATCAAAGCCGACCTTTTATTGGGCAATAACGTACTGGCGCATGTGCCGGATATCGTTGATTTCACAAAGGGATTGAAGATCTTATTAAGTGATAAAGGTGTGGTGACGATGGAGTTCCCTCATCTTGTGCAATTGATGGAGAATAACCAGTTTGATACGATCTATCATGAACATTTCTCTTATCTGTCTTTTACAACAGTAACGGAGATCTTCAAAGCCGCAGGGCTGGAAATGTTTGACGTGGAAGAGATCCCAACGCATGGAGGCTCGTTGCGTATCTATGCAAAACACCCTGAAGATAAAACGAAACAGGTTGAATCTTCCGTTGCTGCATTGCTGGAAAAAGAAAAAGCAAAAGGGCTGACCGATATCAAACATTATCTCGGTTTTCAGCAGGCGGCAATGAAAGTGAAAAATGATTTCCTTCTTTTTCTGGTGCAGCAAAATCTTGCCGGTAAGAAAGTGGCGGCATATGGTGCGGCTGCAAAAGGCAATACCCTGCTGAATTATTGTGGAGTGAAGGCTGATCTGATCAGTTATGTGGTGGATGCAAACCCGCATAAGCAAAATAAATTTTTACCCGGCAGCCATATCCCGGTGGTGAAAGAAGATCATCTGAAACAGGATAAACCTGATTTCGTGATCATCTTCCCATGGAATATCAAGAGCGAAGTGATGACGCAATTATCTTATATCCGTGAATGGGAAGGAAAGTTTGTGATAGCCATCCCGGGATTGCAGATCGATTAAGCATGAAGAAAATACTTATAACAGGAGCGACCGGTTTTGTAGGTGATCATGTGATCAATGCGCTGTTGGCCCAGGGCTATACAGTGGTGGCCAGTTCGTCTTCCAAAGAAAAAGCTGCGGAATATGATTGGTTTGATCGCGTTGAGTTCATTCCGTTCGATCTGAAAAGTGTTGTTGATGGAGATGATTATTACAATTGGTTTGGTCGTCCTGATGCATTGATCCATCTGGCCTGGGAAGGTTTGCCAAATTATAAGGCTGAGTTTCATATTGAAGAGAATCTGCCGCGGCATTATATTTTTCTCCGCAACCTGGTGATGCATGGGTTGAAAGATATTACGGTCACCGGGACGTGTTTCGAATATGGCCTGCAGGAAGGAAAATTGAGTGAAGACATGCCGGTTTTTCCAGGTAATCCTTATGCTCGGGCAAAAAATGACCTGCGGATCATGCTGGAAAATCTGTCGAAGGATATGCCGTTTTACCTGAAATGGGTACGCCTGTTCTATATGTTCGGCAGGGGGCAAAATCCAAATTCATTACTTTCGCAGCTTCAGGCGGCATTAAGGAGGGGAGACGGGGTGTTCAATATGAGTCCCGGTGATCAGCAACGGGATTACCTGTCTATTGAAACAGTGGCGGCTTATCTCGTAAAGATCGCGACGCAGCATAAAGTGAACGGTGTGATCAACTGCTGCAGCGGCGAGCCGGTTGAAGTAAAGCAGCTGGTATTGGACTATCTGAAAGAACGTAAAGCAACGATCAATCTGAATCTCGGGTTTTATCCATATTCAGATATCGAACCCAGGAATTTCTGGGGTGATACAACAAAATTGAAAACTATAATAGATGAGTAATCCTATCGCGGCATTCAAACAGGAAACGGCCGAGCGCATCCAGAAAAATGGAAACAATTCAGCTTTGCAGGAAGCGGCAAAGTCATTTAATACCGAATCAAACAAAGCTCAGTATTCCTATAATTTCAAGTGGATGGGCCGCCCGGTGATCCAGTATCCGCAGGATATCCTGGCGATGCAGGAATTGATCTGGGAGATCAAGCCTGACCTGATCATCGAAACAGGTATTGCTCATGGTGGATCGCTGATCTTTTATGCATCCATGCTTGAATTGGTTGGTAAGGGAGAAGTATTGGGTATCGACATTGATATCCGTGAACATAATAAAAAAGAGATTGAAGCGCATCCGATGTTCAAACGCATCAAGATGATGCAAGGCTCTTCCATCGCGCCGGAGATGGTGGAAAAAGTAAAAGCATTTGCAAAAGATAAATCCGTGATCATGGTAGTGCTGGATTCCAACCATACCCATGAGCACGTGCTGGAAGAGTTGAAAGCATATGCACCGCTCGTGTCAGTTGGTTCCTATGCCGTAGTGTTTGATACGATCGTTGAATATTTGCCTGAAGATTACCTGCCGGGTCACAAGAGACCGTGGGGGATCGGTGATAACCCAATGACGGCTGTGAGGGAATATCTTGCAGCAAATAACAATTTTGAAATCGACGAGTCAATCAATAACAAATTGCTGATCAGTGTTGCCCCGGATGGTTACCTGAAGCGCACTAAATAACCCGTATGGCGGAGAATACATCAGCAGGCCCATTGGTGAGTTTTTGCTTTACGACCTTCAAGCGGGGGGCGATATTAAAAAGCACGCTTGAAACGATCAGGTTGCAGAACTATACCAATTATGAAGTGATCGTGTCCGATAATGATCCTGAAGCAAGCGGCCGTTCTTTTGTGGAATCGATGAACGACCCGAGGTTCAAATATTTCTGCAACGGGCAGAACCTTGGCATGAAGCCGAGTTTTAATAAAAGCCTTGAGCGTTCTTCCGGTGAATTTATCGTAATGATCGCCGATGATGATCCCGTTTATCCTGATATGCTGCAAACGCTGATCAATCTTCGCGAAACAAACCCGGGCTATGGAATGTATATGGGAGGCTGCGATTGGTTTTGCGCAGATAAGGATGTGGCAAAACAATACAAGCTGGATGTGGGCACAAACTCCTGTATCTCCAATGAGCATGATCTGAACTTTGTACAAATCTTCAAGCCCGGAGAGTTTATTAAAAATCTTTTCACCTTCAGCATTTTCTCACATTTCCTGTGGTCCACCTGTATTGTGAAGCGGGAGATCCTGGTGAAATTAGGTGGTATACCCGATTATGGTACTCCATTTCTTGGTGATTATGCATATATGAGCGTGGCGAGTACACAGGGGGTGGTGGTACTGAATCGCGCACTGGGGTGTCAGACCATTCATAAAGAGAATTTTGGCCGCAATCAGAATGAACAGCTGCCTGTATTGACCCGCAACTTTCCTGTTTATATGGAAAGCAAACTGTCCTACCTGCCGGAGTGGCCCGAGATCAAAAGACTTATGGAGCGTTTCTTCGGCCTTTGGATCACAGGGCATATGGCTTTTCTTCATCATTATTATAAAAGGAACGGACTTGATAATAAGAGCCTGATCGAAGCGGAGCGGGAGGTTTTTAAAACAGATTTTGTCCGCAGGTTTAAGATCAAATATGTCTTGAAAAAAAGAACACCCGCATTGCACGATTTTATCGTAAAGGCAAAAAAACTTATAAAAGGTTAAGGCATTCATGGCCCGCTACAGCATTATACTACCGGTTAGAAATGGCGGGAACTACCTGCGTGAATGTGTGCAGTCGATATTATCACAAACCGTTACCGATTTTGAATTGCTGGTGCTTGAAAATAAAAGCACAGATCATACGCTTGAGATCCTTGCTTCATTCAATGATCCACGTATCAGGATCTTTCCGGCCGATACTCCGTTGTCGATGGAAGAGAACTGGCATCGCGCGGTGCAGCTCCCTAAGTCTGAGTATATGACATTGATCGGGCATGATGATATGCTCGATAGTAATTACCTTTCCGTGATGCAGGAACTGATCGCTGAAGATGACCTTGCTTCGCTTTATCAGACGCATTTCCGTTACATTGATTCCGCCGGTAATGAGATCGGAAAATGTAAGCCGATGAGAGAAGCGTATGATCCTGTTGCGGCGGTAAGCGATTTTCTTTGTGATCGCATCGATCTCATGGGAACAGGATTTATGATGAAGAGCAGCGATTTTGAAGCCGCGGGTGGAATGCCAATGTATCCCAACCTGCTGTTTGCGGATATGGAATTGTGGATCGAACTGGCAAGCAAAAATTTACTGTTTGTATCCGCTAAAGAATGTTTTTCTTACCGCAAACATCCCGCTGCCACAACTTCTTCATCTTCCGATGCGAAATTTATCCAGGCTTTCGACCTGCTTATAAAATACCTCGTTGCACTTAAGCAAAGAAGGCCGGAGCTGGCAGATGTGATCAACCGAAATGGAAAGGCCCTGCTCAGGCAATATTGCCAGGGAATTACACACAAAGTGCTGCGCAGGCCAAAAGCTGAAAGGGAAACACCTTCTGTAGCTGCATTGATCGACCGGTTCCGTCAGTATGGAAAGGAATTGTGTAATGGCGAATTTGAACCGCTTGATTATTCAAAAATCAGGATGGGTAAGCTGATCGATAGTAACGCATTGTTTCATGGTGCATTTTTGCTTTTCAAAAAAATGTATCATAAACCCGTGCTGAAATCCCACTAACACTTATCATTACCGCATGATCCGGTATTCCATTATAATCGTCAATTATAAAACACCGCAGTTGCTGCTGGATTGTTTGCAAACGATCTATGCCGCGGACACGGATGGTTGTGAAGTGATCATCGTGGACAATGATTCTCAGGATAACAGCCGCGAAACGGTGACATCGGAATATCCGATGGTCAATTGGATACAGATGAGCTATAACAGCGGATTTGCCCGCGCCAATAATGCAGGTATCAGGCAGGCAAAAGGAGAGGTAGTGCTGCTGTTAAATTCAGACACGTTAAATGAAGACAATGCTATTGCAACATGCTATCGGCGTTTGATCAGTTCTTCTTATCCTGCCGCCGGAGTACAGTTGCTTAACCGTGACCGCTCGCCGCAGATCTCCGGTAATTTTTTTATGAAAGGCGGTTTGAATCACCTGATGGCATTGCCTTATCTCGGCCGGTTCATCCGTTGGGTTGGTTTGCGGATGAAAGTAAAAAAAACAAATGTTGCGGAAGCAACCGGTGTCGTGGAAGTCGATTGGATCAATGGCGCGTTTATTATGGCAAAAAGGTCTGCCATTGATACAGCGGGTCTGCTGGATGAAGATTTTTTTCTTTACTCGGAAGAGATCGAATGGTGCAGCCGTTTGAGAAAACAGGGACCGCTTTGCGTATATGGCGATCTGCATGTAGTACACCTGGAAGGAGCTTCTGCGAATACTGCATTCGCAAGCAAGGCAAAAGGGTATGCAAATCTTTCAGACAGAAAAGGCTTTCAGCTCATGATCTCCGGGCTGCTGCGGATCAGGAAACAGTTTGGAGTGATATGGTGGCTGATACATATCTGCACTTATTTCACCGCGATCCCCGTCGCCTTTACCGGGGCAATGCTGAAAACCTTGATGTTGTCAAACGTGGGAGAAGAGTGGAAGAACTGGTGGGGATTTACAAAAAATACATTCAAGCTGATGCCGTTTCTTCCGAGGATGGCGGGGGATAAAAGGTATTTCTATAAAGTGCTGTGAAGGATTATACGTAGTCAGAGACTATTGGTTTCCGGTAAAATTTGATGCTTAACAGTCAGTACAGGTTAGTTAAAGTTTTTCGCTTGTGTTTTTGAATGCGGGCTTATCAAAAACCATGATCGCGCATTCCTTACCCACAATTAAAATGTAATGTTGTTTAGCTAAGGGAAAGCTATTTGCTCGCCTGGCGTAGGGCCCCTCTAAATCTCCCCTTCAGGCTGATCATTACCCAAATTCAGCATGGCATAGTTTCCCGCAGATCACGCAGATCTTATCAGGTTGATAATTGAAAATAGGCAGCATTGGGTAAATCTTGCGGTTTGTTATCGCAGATGACGCAGATAAACTTCCGATAACAGAGGCGTATCCGCGTAATCCGCGCCTGCTGACGAGGGATTGTAACCATAAGTGCGATCTTTTCAATTATCAACCTGATAAGATCTGCGTGATCTGCGGGAATCTGCACTGCTTCAACTGAAAAGCCTATGCTGACAAAATGTGGGTAACGATCAGCCTGCAGGGGGAGATTTAGAGGGGCCCCTACGCCAGTCAATTCGGGCCGGTTTTACTAACTAAACGACATGGAACTAAAATTGTGGGAGAGGAGTGCTCGATCTATAAGCACTTGAAAACATCTTCCCAAATCAATACCACAACCTCGCCCTAACACTCTTCAAATACTCCAAGGCTTTCTTCCCAACCGGATTTCTTTTTTCACCCAAACCTGCTTTTAACGCCTTTCTCCACGCACTAAAATATGTGCCCCAGTGACCTCCCGCTTTTTTTACATACTCCATGCTCCAGGCCATCATGGTTGTGAGATAATATTTAAAAGGAAGATATCGCCTTGCAACCTTAGTTTTATTCACCCATTGCGAGGCCAGTTTTTCATGATTCAATTGTCTTCCCTTCGGTGATTCTTTATGTTCAAAAGTTACAGCACTATCATATCCCAGTGAATATCCGGCATTGATGATCCTGTAGGAAAGATCATATTCCTCCATGCCATAAAAAAAATCTTCAGGATAAAAACCTGTTTTTGCCAGGACTTCTTTTTTCAGCAGATGCGAACACCCGGTGAAGTAAGAAGTGAGGAATACATCTTTATAGCGGTATTCTTCAAACTGTTTGTGTGGCAATGCCGTCTGCTGCTGTTCTTTTGTTTCGTAATAGATCACGCGGAACGTGATCACGCCGGCATTGGCGTTTTGGAAAAACTCTTTTTGAAAAACAGAAGCGATGACGGGAAGACTGTTGGGTGTATGAAAAAGGATATCATCATCCAACACCAGCAGCAATTCACCCTTAGCCATTGCCATGAGCTTATTGCGTCCCCTTGATACACCAAGGTTCTCGCCGGAAAGAATATAGTTGACTTTCAATTGTGGGTTAGCCTCGATAAAAGCAATGGGTTTTTCATAAGAAACCGTGCTTGCGTTATTCAATACAAGTATTTCTTTCAGGGAAGAAAGATCTGTTTCGCTGTTCATGCTCTGCAACAGTTCCAGCAGGTCATCCGGGCGATTATAAGTAATTATCAGAATGGAGATCAGTTCATTCATGCAGCTGCAATTTATGAATAAGCGGCTGGAGGATGCGTTGCCAGTCAAAATAACTGAAAAAACCTGCAGGGGTTGGTGGATTTGATTTCGTGGCTTCAACGATCTGTCCGCAGAACCGGCCCCAATCTCCATCTGCCGCCGTACGAAGTTTGTCTCTGCACAGATCTTTCGGAATGCCGGTAGCGAGGGAGCCAAAGCAGACCGTATTGCAATTGTTTGCTATAGCGTCCAGGTTTTTTGTCTGGATGCCGCCGCCACTCAGCACCGGGTTGATAAATACATCAGCAGTGCTGAAATATGGATCGATCGACGGGACTTCTCCAGCCATTATCACCGATGGATCCTGGAAATCCCTGAGATATTGGAATGCTTCGAAGCGGTTGCGTCCGCAGATGATGATCCTGAACTGAAGACCAGCAGCTCTCAGCGCCGGTGCAATGATCTGGTAAATATCTTTCACCGCCCTGGCATTCGGTTCATAATCGAGTGTGCCGGCAAAAAGCAGGAGCTTCTCCTCAGGCTTCAGCTCATATTGGTCACGTATGTTAATGGATGAGTCCGTTATTTGGGGAGGCGGCTCTATCCCATAAGGGATGACCAGGCATTTTTCCGGTTTAAGGCCAAAGTTCCTGATCGCCCATGTTTGATCCTCCGGCGTTTTAAACAAACTCAGATCTGCCCGGCGATGTGTCCATTTCTCATAGATCCGCAGCAAAGGCCACCACCATTTACCGATCTGCCGGAACCGGTTCGATTCTATATTGTGCGAATGAACGATCAGCTTTGCAAAATTGAAGCGCGCAGCCAGCCAGGCCGCAATGCCATGATAAGGATGTTCAAGAATGATGATCCGCGCTTTTTCTTTTTTTACTGTACGGCTGACCTTTGACCAGTAAAAAGGATTCAATACATGTTTTTGCCCTGTCGGTAATATTGGCAATACCTTGTAGGGCTCATTCGGAGTATTATCGTTTGAACAAACACAGGTGAGTTCGCAATGTTTGGCGAGCGAGCGATTGAAGTGAGCAATTCCCTTCTGTCCGCCGAATAAGGGCGGCAGTACTTTGTACCAGACAAGGCTGACTACCTTCATGCTTCAAAGTAAAAAGTAAAAATTCAAAAGTAAAAAACTTCCGGAAGGTGCAGGCTACACGGTCCGGAAGTTTTTGCTTTTTACTTTTTACTTTCTTTCCATGCCATAAACAGGCCGCCCAGGATAAGGATCAATACAATGATCGAACTTACCAGTGAAATGGTCACGCCTTTTTTATAGGTAGATGGTTCAAATACAAATTTGATCGTGTGTTTTCCTGCAGGAACCGACATGCCGCGCAGCGCGTAATCAGTTTTTACATAAGGTGCTTTCTTGCCATCGATGTAGGCATTCCAGCCCATGTTGTAGTAGATCTCACTGAATACGGCAAACTGTGGCGTTGATGCATTGAAATTGTATTCAATTTCATCATTATCGTACTTCGCCAATGCGATGGTGGCGGTGGAATCCCACTGCGGTTGGGTTACGTTTTCCTGATATGCTTTTTGTACAAAAGCTGTTTCATGAAGATTGGCTTTGCCGATGGATTGCAGTTCGCTTACATCGTCATTCACCAGCTCCACATTTTTAACCAGCCATGCTGCACCGTAAGCGCTTGGGTTTGGTATCAGTACCTGTTGACCATTCTGCGGATTTGTGGCTACTACATATTTCGCATCGAGCATGTTCAGGATCTCCCGGTTATCTTCACCCATGAGGTAGCGCTCAATCACATCCTGGTAGAGACGCAGTTTGGCCGGGTGATAACCACCCAGTGTGCGATGGAATGTTGGATAATGGAAATCACTTGCGCTGAAGCGGTCATTACCCGCATTGAATACACGGAAGTGAGGATCTTTATCTGCAAGGATCTGCTCGTCTATCTGATTCCTGGTGGCCGTTTCAATTACCAGTTCATCCTTTGAACGGAAGTTCTCATCGTTCAGGTATTTTTTATCAACGGCGAACTGATCAATGAATGTCACGGCCGCAAGGATGCCGACAACCGCAACCGGCTTCAGCATATTTTTCATATACAGCCAGAGCAAACCGATCACGAGTGCCATGAATGCAAGCGTTCTCAGCAATTGCCCGCCATACATTGCCTTGCGGTCTTCTTTCAATCCGGAAACGATCAGGCGGCCGAGTTCATCCGTTCCGCTTGCATCCCATTTTGCGCCAATGATCTGTTGGTCCAACGGTGAACTATAGCTCATTCCTAGGTAAGCGATGATGAGAAGGGCTGCAAATCCACCTAAACCATACAGTACTTTTTTGAAATCCGTTTTTAATAATTCACGTGCATTATCCCGGAAGAATAACACGTGCAATCCAAGTACCGCAGCGATCGGCAAAATAAATTGCGGGATCACCATGGCAATAGATGGTGAGCGGAACTTCGAGTATAAGGGAAGATGTTTAAAGAGGAAGAGATTAAAGCCCATGAAGTTTTTACCCCATGCCATCATAATTCCCAGCAGGACGATAGCAAGTAAGCCCCAGCGGATCGGGTGTTTATACAAAATGATCCCGATTATGGCCAGTATACAGACGATCACACCTACATAGAACGGGCCTCCTGCGGTGCCACCCGGATCACCCCAGAATCTCGGCAGGTTTGTAAGCAATTGTTGCGCGTTTGCTTCAGGTACCCCGCGTGCCGTGAGTTTTTCGATCACATGAGAATTTTCATCCTGCGGAGCATTCCCGCTTCCGCCAAATACATTCGGCATGAACAATGTCAGTTCTTCACCGCGGCCCAGACTGTATCCAAATGCGTAATCTGTATCCAGCCCTTCTGTTTTATTTGCTTTCACGCTGTCTCCCTGAATGGAGACATTTGTACCACCGCGGATAGTAGCTTTTGCATATTCTGTGGAAGTCATCAGGTTCATTGCCGTGGTAAGCATGCCTGCCGCCGCCGCAATGACGGTGATGCCGAATGCAATGCCCAGATGTTTCCATTCTTTTTTCTGTATCCAGACAATAAGATAGCAGATCGTGATGATGGCCGCTGCAATAAAGAAGTAATAGCTGATCTGCGGGTGGTTGGCATTCAGCAGCACATACGTGCCCAGTGTGGTGATTGCAAGACCAAGCCAGTACCGCTTTTCATACGTATTGATCAGGCCGGCGAGCAATAACGGAAGATAGGCGATCGCATACATTTTTGTAACGTGTCCTGCAGCAATGATGATGGGGTTATACGTGGCAAATGCAAAAGCCAGTCCGCCGAAAATCCCGATCACAGGCCTTAACCTGAATGAAAGACAAAGTATATAAAAACAGACACAGGAGATAAAAAAGAAATTGATCGGTTCCGGAAGCCAGAGGCCTAATACTTTGTTCATATCAGGCATAACAGATTTGCCTTCCATCGCGATCATATAGTTCGGCATACCGGAGAATACGTGTGTATTCCACAAAGGGAAATGGCCATGTTGTTCCTTGTAATCGAACGCACTTTGCGCCATGCCTTTCCAGCCTACGATATCATGCTGACTCAGTACATTGCCTTCAAGCGCGGGCTTGCAGAAAATGACGGAGACGATAAAGAAGATCAGGATCGCAATAACATGTGGAAGTATCTTTTTGACGAGATCGTTTTTCATCCGGTTGTCTTTTATTTTTTATGCGATGGGCTGCAGGGTTTTAGCTATCCGGTTGAGGTGGAAAGCTTTAGAGCCCGGGCTGACAAAATAATGCTATTTTAGACGAAAATCACCGATGCGCTGGTTATTATTTTTGTCTAGATTGGCTTTTATCTGCGGCTTTTTTTTCCTCCTGGCGTTCTCGTTGCTGATCAGGGATTGGGTCGGCGAGGACGGTGCTACTTCCTTTATTGTGATCCTCGGCTATTTTATGGGGGGTATATTGATTCCCATCACAAACATATGTTACCTTATCGTGTTATTTTTAAAAAGACGGCTGACCGCTTACGTGCCTTTATGGCTGGTTATCGCCAACCTTCTTTTTCTGATCATACTCATCCTTTATATATTTTATCCCAATGATTCTTACAATCATTAAAAGCAAACCGACAAGACTGTTCCTCATTCTCGGCGGCTTTTTTATTGCCAATGCATTGATCGCGGAAGTGATCGGAGTGAAGATCTTTTCGCTGGAGAAAACGCTGGGCATATCGCCGCTGGAGATACCTTTATTCGGAAATAAATTTTCATTCAATCTGACGGCTGGCGTGTTATTATGGCCGGTCGTATTCATTATGACCGATACAATTAATGAATATTACGGAATGAAAGGCGTTCGTTTTTTGTCGTTTCTCGCTATCGCATTGATCGCATATACCTTCATTATGTTTCAGGGGGCGATCCATCTTAGTTCCGCCGATTTCTGGACAGGGAATTATGCGAAACAAGGAATAAATGATGCAAATGTCGCTTATCAGTCTATACTAGGGCAGAGCTCATGGATCATTATTGCTTCGCTTATCGCATTTCTTATAGGGCAGGTGTTGGATGTGTATATTTTCCATAAGATCAAGGAAATGACAGGGGAAAATAAGATCTGGCTGAGATCAACTGGGTCGACTATTGTATCGCAGTTTGTCGACAGTTTTGTTGTATTATTTATTGCATTTTACATAGGTCCGCGCATATCTTCCAACCAGGGAGAGCCATGGTCTTTCGCCCAGGTGATGACAATTTGTGTGGGAAATTATATTTATAAATTTATCATGGCCGTGGTGCTGACACCGGTTATTTACTGGGTGCATAACTGGATTGAACGATACCTGGGACATGAAGTGGCTGCGGAAATGAAGAAGGGAGCCATGTCATCATGAGATATGCCTTTGATTGAACTGCGTAGGTTCCCGCAGATTACGCAGATGATTTCTCCGATGCCGATCGGTCTTTGTGCTTATCGTCAATCATTTATTTGAAGCGCAGATCACGCAGGTGGCTTCCGTTATCGGGATTCTATCTGCGTAATCTGCGCTTTTCTTTATCGTAAATGATGAGACGCCGGGTGCTCTTCTTCAATCGGAATGTAAAATTTGCGAAATCTGCGGGAGCCTTACGCAATGCGAATTAAAGTTTCTTGATTAAATCAGCTACCACCTTATCAATCGGCAGCGTAACCACTGCCGAAGAAAAATCCTCCCAATTCACAAACCTGAATGTTTCTGTTTCACCACTCCGGTGATACACTTCCATCTGCTGTTCATCAAAGTCAAATTCTTTATCCCGCAATGGTGCTTTTATCTCTTCCAGTGCTTTTGCAAAATAATAAATAGAAATGATCTGATGTTCAGGATTGAAAGCTGACATCTGGAAAAAATCAGTGGTGTAAAGATGCTCACCGACCTCTACCTCCAGGTCCATTTCTTCCTTGAATTCCCGTTTCAGGCAATCACGTGTGCCTTCGCCAAATTCAAGCCCTCCACCGGGAAATTTGGTATAATAAGCACCACGGATGTATTCATCGCTCACGAGCACCTGCTTTTGTTCATTGATCAGGATGCCGTAGACGCGGATATTAAAGAAATGCATGAGCTCAGATGATTTTTTTACGGAGGAATAACCAGCCAACGATCAGGGCGATGGCGAGTGACAGAAATACGACGATGTAAAATGCGTAGGGTGAATGTTCAAAACCACTCGGCACGTTCATCCCGAACAAACTGGAGATCAATACCGGGAAGGTCAATACGATAGTGATCACTGCCAGTCTTTTCAATACCTGGTTCTGATTGTTGGCGATGATGCTGGCGAACGCGTCCAGCGTGCTGCTGAGAATATTTGTATAAATATTGGCCATTTCAAGGGCCTGTGAATTGTCAACGATCAGGTCATTCAGGAATTCTTTTTCCTCTTCATTCAAGCCGAGGAAATTGGTGCGTTCGAGTTTGATAAAGAGCAACTCGTTTGACCGGAGTGCCGTTACAAAATACACGAGGCTTTTTTGTATGCGCATCAGCTCCAGCAGGTGTTCATTCCGGCTGGCATCATACAGTCTTTGCTCGAATACATTCCTGCGCTGGTTGATCTCTTTCAGGTGTTCCATAAAATTCTGCACCACTTTCTCAAAGATCTTCAGCACCATCATGTTCTTTTTATCCGGATGGCGGTTCTGAAATGTGCTCAGGAATTTTTTGATCGCAGGGTTTTCAAAAGAGTTCACGGTTACGATCTGGTTGTGCGTAAGGATCACACAGATCGGGATGGTGATATAGTATGCATCGCTCTCGTTGAAGGAATTGTTTTCCGTCGGCGTTTTGATCACGAGCAATTTGGTATTGGCATCTTTTTCAAAACGGCTTCTCTCATCGATATCCAGTGAGTCGGTCAGGAAGTCGATAGGAATATCCAGCTTGTCTGACAGCTCGGAAAATTCCTCGTGCTTCAGCGGGGGCAATACATTGACCCAGGTGCCGTCTTCGGGCTTATCAACTTCTACTGTTTTGTGATTGATATTTTTGAAATACTGGATCATGGGGGCAAAGATAGGGGAGCGGGAGTGAAGGTGGGGAGGTGTTTCATAAGTTTCAGGGGTTCCAGAGGTTTCAGGGGTTCCAGAGGTTGCTACCGCGCTTCGAAAAGAAGTTTGTTGTAAGAAGTTGTTTTTGCCAGGACGCTGATAAGTGCATCTCAAACAGGAGAAACTCTTCGAGCTCTCAAACTTTCAAAATTTGAAAATTTCTTAAATACAGAAGACTTCTCAAAGCGCGGTAGCAACCTCTGGAACCCCTGAAACCTCTGGAACTTCTGAAACCTTTTTCGCCCTGCGACCTACTTGACTTCCACCGTTCCTTCAAACACCCTTTCCGCCGGTCCGCAAAGCCAGATATTATTATATTTTTCTTCGCCCATCCGGTCGAATTCAACGGTGAGTGTGCCGCCGAGGGTTTTAACCTCTACGTCGTTGTAGCCATTTTCATTGTGATAGTAGACCAGTGCTGCCGCGGTGACGCCGGTTCCGCAGGAATAGGTTTCATCTTCAACGCCGCGTTCATAGGTGCGGACGATGATCTTGTCGTCTGTAACCTGCTCCACAAAATTCACATTGATGCCTTCGGCTTCAAAGTCCTTGCTGTAGCGGATATCACGGCCTTTTTTGTAGACATCCACATCCATTACTTCTGTAACGGGTTTGATATAGTGGGGAGAGCCGGTGTTCAGAATAAAATCGCTGTGAAAGCGGGTGATCTTATCCACGTCTTTCATTTTGAGTGAAACGATGCCATCGGGATCGATCTCTGCTTCATGTTCGCCATCCACTGCCAGGAATTTATATTCGTTGCGGTGGATACCGAGGTGATACGCGAATTTGGTAATACAACGTCCGCCGTTTCCGCACATACTTCCTTCGCGGCCATCGGCATTGAAATATTTCATTTCAAAATCATATCCCGCCTTTGAATTCAGCAGCATAAGCCCGTCTGCGCCAATGCCAAAACGGCGATCGCACAGCCGGCGGATCTGGTCGGTTGTAAGAAAAGAATATTGATTGGTACGGTTGTCTGCCAGGATAAAGTCGTTTCCGGTGCCCTGGTATTTGTAGAACTGGAGTGTCATAAAGGGAGCAAAGGTAAAAAAGGTTCAAGAGGTTTCAAAGGTTTCAGAGGTTCCAGAGGTTTCAGAGGTTCCACAGGTTTAAAGGCCGTTCAAAGAAGTTACCTCAAATCGCGGCAGCAACCTATGAAACTTCTGGAACCTTTGGAACCTCAGGAACCTTCCTTGATGCTTTCCGCAAAAATCCCAACAAACTTCTCTATCAACTTCTCCACCGCAGCTTTTCCGTCTTTTGAGAATTCTTTCTGAACCCGGTTTGCAACGATCGCATTGATCGCTAAGCAATTGTGGCCTAGTAATTTACCCAGGCCGTAAATGGCGGAGGTTTCCATTTCAAAATTGGTGATGCGGTGCTGGCCGAAACGGAAATCGGTAAGACGGTTGATCAGCTCAGGGTTGCGTACGCCCAAACGCAGGATCCGGCCCTGCGGACCATAGAAACCGGGGCAGGTGACAGTGATCCCGTGGTGAAAATCCTTTACAAAATGTTTGAGCAGGGAAGGGGCGGCTCCGCTGACATAGGGGTTGCCCATCTGTCCGTGCATTTGCGTATGCGTAATAAAAGACTGGAGCAGCTGATTCTCCTCCTGGTTCTGTTCATGGCGATAGAAATTGAGCAGATTGTCTATGCCCAGGCCATGCGTGGATGCAACAAAGTGATCAACAGGAATATCGGCCTGGAGTGAGCCGGATGTTCCGATGCGGATAATATTCAGCGGGGTAAGCTGTTTTTTTATCTCGCGGGTCTCAAAATCGATATTGGCCAGCGCGTCCAGCTCATTGACCACGATATCGATATTATCCGGTCCGATGCCGGACGATAAGACGGTTATTCTTTTCTTACCTACATAGCCTGTATGCGAAACAAACTCGCGATGCTGCCTTTTCACCTCTACGGAATCAAAGTATTTGCTGACTTCTTTCACGCGATCGGGATCGCCAACGGTGACGATCGTCGCCGCGATCTCATCTGGTCTCAGGTCAAGATGATACACGGCGCCGCGCGGGTTGATAATCAGTTCGGATTCTGCGATTCGGCTCATATAACTTATTTAGTTAGAAAACATTCTGTTCAATAACCAAAAATATCTTATTTTTGCGCCTGTTCAAAAAAACGGGATAAACGGAATGTGAACAAAGCTCATTCCGCCCGGTAATTGAGCAAGAATTGGTCCTTTGGCCGAGTGGTTAGGCAGAGCTCTGCAAAAGCTCGTACAGCGGTTCGAATCCGCTAGGGACCTCGGAGAAAGTCGCTACAGTTGTGGCGACTTTTTTATTTGAGGTGTTTCGCCCATGAAAATAAGACGAATGTCCTGACCTGTGAATTGGATCTTTGATCTAAAAGCTTGCACCCGATACGAAACACAATAGCATTACAAAAGCCAAAGCTGATTTCCGTCAGCACCTATTTTAGCCCCCTGTTGTGCGTAATGCCTTTCATAATGTCTATTTGCCGGACTTATCGATTTTATCTTCATAACCATCGTCCCAATACATTTTGAATGACTTGCATAAACCGTTATCAATAACAAATTCAACCTGATAGTCATTTCCAACCTGGAATAATGTGGGAGTGATGGCTATCATTTTTTTATAGTTGATAGTGGGTCGATTTACGTCTCTGAACATCAATTGACCTCCCTGCAATGTAACTTCAAATTCTGCAAACCGGCCTGTAAACTTTGAGACTTCCGAAGGCTCAATATTAACAGATGAGTACTTTGACTTATTATAATTAATGATGTATTTGATTTTTCTTTTTTCCGTTTCGTTAGTTGCTGTAGCTAATTTATTATTTAGGATTGTGTTCTGTGCAATCACTAAGCAATTACTTTCCTCTGTGGAGATATTAGGGATAACTCCTGTTCCTTCCCAATCTGTTTTAGTTACAGCATTCTCTCCACGCATGTATGGAATAAAGCCAACAAAGCCATTTCCTAAACTAAAACTTCTTGTTAGGTGTGCACCACCTCTTGTGGTGTCACCTATGATGACAACATTTTTTAGGTTTTGTAGAGTGTAGGCCAGTCCCTCGGCAGCAGAGAAGGTTCGTTTGCTTGTAAGAATATAAATAGGCATTTTTAAAACCAGGCCGTTAGTTATTGCTTTTTTGTTTTCGATATATTGGTCAGTCCATTTATTTTCAATCCGATTGAAACTCCTGCCTGTGTAAGTCCTGCTATTGAAGAAATAACCGGCAACTTCGCTTGCCGTACTTCCATTGCCTCCAAAGTTGTTTCTTAAATCAATAATTATGGCATCCGCATGAGCAACAAACTGCATTGCTGAATTTATCGTTTTGCTTGCTGCCGGGCTTGGATTTGCAAAGCCATTAAATTCTATGTAACCAATATTTGATGGTAGAATTTCAATTTTTTTAAAGTAAAAATTTATCTTTTCATCTTTCGCAATATCTGCTTCTGATACTTTGTCAGATCCCTTTTTTGAAGAAAGAAACTTCAAAATATCTTCTTCAAGTCGTGGGTCGTACACAATTCGCAGGTGGGTATCATTATTTACGGAACGAATGTCTTTAAAGACTTGACTGGCTAACTCGTTTGGATTAGTAATTGAATTGTATTTTCCCTTTTCATTTTGCTCTTTTATATAGTCAGACATCAATTTAGCTTTCTCTGGAAATACATAATTTTTATTCAATGCTTTACAAATGTTTTCAATGATAACATTCCTGGTCTGCAAGTCAAGTTTGATTTCAGGGTTGCTTTGGGCCATTAGTAAGTCACAGGAAATAAAAGAAGCAATTAGAAAACAGATAATATTTTTCATCTTATTTGTCATTAATATTCGAGGTGATTTTTGAAAGGATTGATTGTAACTTTTCAATATCGGTTGGAGATATTCCTTTTAGCGCTTTCTTCCTGTTGGCATTGATGATAGGTTGAAGGGATTTTATGATCTTTGTCCCTTCTTTTGAAAGTGTCAATTCAAATCTTCTTCTGTCTTCTTTATGAAAGCTGCGTACTAAGTATCCATTTTTAACCAACAGCTCAATAATTCTCGTTATAGAGGCAAAGTCTTTAAAGACTTTTAAAGCTAATTGTTGCTGGCTTATAGTTGAGTCCTCCTGGATTGTTTTAAGGACAAGCCACTGGTCAATCGTTATAGTATAGCCTGCGGCTGAAATATTTTTCTGAGCAAATTGACGATAAGTCTTGATACACTTCTCCAGGCTGTAGAAGATGATCGTATTTAGGTTTTCCATTTCTATTTTTTTATTTGATACAAATATAATTGATATATCAATTATATGAAATTATTTATATGAGAGCTTACTAGTATTCGGGTTAAGTGCAGGCTGACAGCCAGCCGAATGGGACGACAATTATTGGAGACAAATAGTGAAGGCTGCAATGTTGAAGCGAGTGAAGGAGTGGCCGCAACTTTTTTATCGGACAAACGGGCAATTTCATATTCAGCCAGGACGGTTGAATTACTTTCAAGTCTTACCTGCCGTATTCGTCTTTCAGCCTGTTTGTAATTTCCTTTATACCTTCTTCTGTTTTTTCTGATGATTTGTTGGCAAATACAATCTGATTTTTCAGTGTACCAATTATGTACTATTTCCCTAGGAAATCCCCGGTTTAAGTGTACCAGCACTGTACTAAATTGCCATCACCAGCCTACAAGCATTACACGCTCTCTGCGGTGTCTCTACGGTCTCTCTTCCCTTTTAATGCTTAGATCATGAATAAGCTTTTCAGACCTGTGCCACCCGATTCAGGAGTTGAGTATGGCGATTCACCTGTCAACCCGGTTTTACAATGCCAGTTGTGAATTCACAAAACGCCGTTCACCTGTCCGGATCGAAGAAATGGGGTTGGTTATCCGCAGAAAATAGTCATCATCAAAACTTTATATCGTTATTCTGATGCAAGAAGATTTTCAGCCCGGGCCAGTTACTCAATAGTCCTGGTCTTGCAAGTCCCTGTCCGGTTCCCATCATGGACAAATCCCTAAATTAGTGTTGCTTTACCGCTGTATTAAATCCACTCCGTTGATTAGCTGACATCGTATCCCGCTATTACCATTTTTCCAGAACTAACCGGAATATAACACTTATGATCAGGCCTTCACTTTTTAAGAAGACTGCCGCACTTGTGCTGGCTTTTACACTTTTTGTATTTTCTGCAGCATTCGCTCAAACAAAATTGACATCCGGGCAAAGGGCGCAGGAACTTTTGCGGCATAACATTACTGCTACTGGGCTGAGTCAGGCTCAGCTGGAGAATTTTATCGTAACGAATGCTTATGAAGATAAACGTTCCGGAACTTTCATGGTTTACCTCCAGCAGACCCGCCTGAATATTCCGGTCTATAATAAGATCAGCATCTATACATTCCGCCAGGATACACTGATTCAAAAAAAGCAGGATTTTATCAGGAGGTTCCCGGCTTCTTCTGCGAAATCAACAGGTTATTTTGTTGATGCCGCGCAGGCGGTAAGATTGGCTGGTAATCATTTTTCCATTCCGATAATTAAAAACCCGGAACTGCTTGCCAGGGATGAGAACAGAAAGCGATTCGCTTATAAAGTGGCTGAGCTGGGAATTGACAGTACGACTTCGGAACTTGTGTGGTTGCCGGTCGGCGATGGCAGTGCAGTGAGGCTTGCATGGAATGTGCGTGTGGTTTCGCCGGACAGGCAGGGTGATTGGTTTGTCCGCATCGATGCACAAACAGGCGAATATCTCAATGATAACAGCCTGATCGTATCTGAGCGCGCTGCTGATGAGTGTGTGCAGATCCCGTCCGCTGAAACTTCCTATCATCCGGTTACGGCGGATCATAGCACAGCGGCAATCGCCAATTTCGGCAGTGATGCAAACTTTGTGGTCCAGTCACCCGCTGCATTTGCGCCTCCGCCGCCTTCTGTCACAAGTGCATCTTACCGCGTTTACCCGGTTTACCTGGAGTCGCAGAATTTCGGTTCACGGGTGTTGGAGACGAACCCCTGGGAAAGAGCCGGTATTGGTAACAATGCGGCTACACTCGGCTGGCATTTTGATAATACCACCAATTATGACATAACCCGCGGGAACAACGTATGGGCCCAGGAAGATCTTGCAGGAGCAAACGCCACTACCGGTCTTACAGATAATTCGACAACAGCAATACCCGCGCTGACATTTGATAGAGCGATTGATTTTTCGCAGAACCCAAGCATGAACATTAACATGCGGGCGGCTATCGACAATCTTTTTTACTGGAACAATATCATGCATGATGTTTCTTACCAATACGGCTTTGATGAAGCCGCCGGTAATTTCCAGGCAAGTAATCTCGGCAGAGGGGGAATAGGGAACGATTATGTTCATGCTTTCGCGGAGAGCGGTGCCGGAATGAACAATGCTAATTTTGGTACACCACCGGATGGACAAAATCCGACCATGCGCATGTATCAATGGAATACAGCTGTCGTTCCATCGCTGACAGTTGGTAGCCCTTCACCTATTCCAACCAGCTACAATATTGTGGAAGGAGGGATCAACCTTCAAAGCCAGTTGGGATATACGGGTGCCAAATCAGCAAGCATCATTCGTGTATTAGACGGCGGCGGATCTTCCCTCGGATGCGGATCCATCTCCAATGCGGCCGCGCTTGCGGGGAATATAGCACTGGTGGACAGGGGCAGTTGCAATTTTGCAGTTAAAATAAAGAACATACAGAATGCCGGGGCAATAGCAGTCATTGTCGTAAATAACGTTTCCAGCGCACCATTTGTAATGACCGGTACAGATCTTACGATCAGTATCCCGTCGGTAATGATCTCACAGAATGATGGGAATATTTTGAAAAACAATCTTACCGGTCTCACCGGAACGCTTTCCGCAACCGGGTTATACAGAGATGGTTCACTTGACAACGGGATCGTTGCGCATGAATATACCCACGGTATCTCCAACCGTCTTACAGGCGGGCCTGCGAGTGCAGGCTGCCTCGTAAATGCGGAACAGATGGGCGAAGGATGGAGCGATTATGTTGCGCTTATGCTTACTACCAACTGGGCCGCTGCTGCCGCCGGCGATGGTGCAAATGCGCGCTCGCTCGGCACTTATGCCTTAGCACAGACTTCGGCTGGTGCGGGCATACGCACTTATCCGTATTCAACAAACATGGCGATCGATCCATGGACATATGGCATGATGGCGGGAAGTACAGGAGGCGAGGTTCATACGATCGGAGAAATCTGGTGTTCTGCTATCTGGGATATGACCTGGAATATCATTCAGCAGGAAGGCATCAATGGGGATATCTATAAAGGAAATGGCGGAAACAATATCGCATTGCAACTGGTGATCGCCGGTATGAAATATCAACCCTGCAGTCCGGGCTTTCTTGATGCAAGGGATGCCATTCTTAAAGCGGATTCCATCCTTTATGGCTACCGTCATAAATGCGCGATCTGGAACGCATTCGCCCGCAGGGGAATGGGCCGAAGCGCCTCGCAGGGAAGTTCCAATTCGTATGTGGATCAAATCCAGGCGACGGACCTGCCGCTTGGATTGAGCGTTACCAAGACCGCGGATAAGAGTTCTTTTCATAGCGGCGATAATATTACTTATACGATCAATGCTTATTGCGATTGCGGTACGCTGAGTAATATTTCGATCGTTGATACGCTGGCCGCTAACCTGACTTATCTTTCTTCATCAGCGGGCGGCACTTATACTGCTCCTGCTGTCCGCTTCAATAATATCAATTTTACACCGGGAGAAGTAAAGACCTTTACCATCCAGGCCAAGGTCTCAGGAAGCCCTGGCTCGGATACGCTGATCAATGACACGCGGGATCCCGCGAATTATACCTGGTCAAACTCCATACTTGCAGGAGGCACGTTTTGGTCGGCCTCAACAACCCGAGCGCACAGCGGATCAACTGCGTGGTTTGCCGCAGACCTGCCATCCCGTACAGACTTTGCACTTACTTCAGATCTGCTGCTGCTTGATACCTTATCTGTTTTATCCTTCTGGCATTATTTTGAAACTGATCCCGGCTATGACGGTGGCCTGGTGGAGATTACCACCGATGGCGGTAATACATGGCAGGACCTTGGTCCATATATGACCACTAATAAGTATAACAGCGCTCTTGATCCCAGCGTGCCCGGAGTGTCCAACCGTTCAGCATTCACCGGCAGCAGTGGAGGAGCATTTATTCAAACGGTGATCACATTGACTGGCTTTGCCGGCACTAACGCCCGGATACGTTTTCGTTTTGTCAGCGATGTGATCGATGGCGGACCCGGCTGGTGGGTGGATGATATTCTTTTGAAGAATGATAAAGGCATCGTGAATAACGCCTTTGCTTACAATGGAGCCAGCTTACTTTCAAAAAACAATACCTATGGATTTTTAACCGCAGGCATTGTACTTCCCGTGCACTTTATCAGTTTCGAAGCAAGCAAACAGGGTAGTACCGCTGCGCTTCACTGGAGGGTAGCCGATGAGGTGAATGTAAATAAATATGTAGTGGAAAGAAGTGCCGATGGAGCGGACTTCCAGTCAATAGGCGAAGTCGCGTACAATGCAATGGGCGGAGGGGATAAGGATTATTATTATACAGACAAAAATCCTTTGCAGGGCAACAACTACTATCGTATTAAAGAGCAGGATATTGATGGCCGATCAACGTTATCGGGTGTGCGTCAGGTCCGGTTCACTGGTGACCGTAGTATCGTGCTTTCCCCGGTTCCAACATATAATCACAAGGCACAACTTATTATTGGGTACGGAGGCACAGGAGTATCCAATGCTTACCTGGTAAATAATGTGGGCCAGGTATTGAAAGCGTATAAAGTTCAGCAGGGGACGAATGAATTGAACCTTGAGAATTTTGCACCGGGCGTGTATTATCTGAGGGTTGAGCTAAGCGATGGTCAGAAGGAAGTGAAGAAACTGATCATCCAGTAACAGTAAAGCCCGGTGAAGCAAACCGATCTTCGTATATTAAGCCCATGGGTTTCCGGTCAAATCTCCTTTTAATACTGTTCTTTTTTGCCGGGTTGCCAGCGTCGTATTCGCAGCAACCCGGATCGTATCCGGATTCTTCAGGGTATATATTCCGGAGCTTTAATAACAGCGATGGCCTGATCAGTAATGAAGTCTTCTCTGTAACACAGGATACGGCTGGTTTTATGTGGATCGGCACGCGTCGCGGTCTTCAGCGATATGATGGAGTGCGTTTCGTGAGTTTTCCTGATAACAGGCTGGCGCCAAATGGAACATTAAACGCATACCATCTGCTGCCGGATCATTCAAATGGCCGGATCTTATATAACCAGGACAGTTCAACGGTCCGTGTCCGTCAAAAAGGGAAAAAGCAAGCCAGCGATATCCGCGTTGAAGAACAGTTTAATAAAAGCAAAGCCCGGTCATTCAGGGAAAACAATGGTTCAGTATGGTTATTACAGGACTGGTCGTCGATACCTTCAAGGGCCACTGATCAGATCCGCACTGGCTCCGTCATTATAAGAGATCCTTCCCAACCGGCTCCGGCTTTCGCGCTAATGGTCCATGATCTGAAACAGCGATGCTATTGGGTTTATGGTGTCAGTCAGGGATTATTGCTGTTTGATGAAAAGGCAGGACAAGTGGAGGTTCCCCGGAAAGAACTGAAACAAAATGAATTTTTTCGGATGATCGCAGCCGATCCGCTTATCGTGCATGATCTCACGCTTGACACGCGTGGTTACCTCTGGCTGCCTGGATGGGCCGATGTATTATACCGCTATAACACCTATACACGGACCGTTAAGGTATTCTCGGCAAATGAGGTGATCCATCAGCAGGGAGGCCGCCCCTCTGTCAATGGCTGGTTCAGTGATATACTTGAAGATGATCACCGGAATCTATGGCTGGCAACAGCGTATGCAGGCTTACTCAGATTTGAATATGATACTGACCGGTTCAGTTACATCAGATCACAGCCGGGCAACAATCAATCACTGCAGTACAATATCGAATGTAATGCGCTGTTCCAGGACAGGGAGGAGAATATCTGGATCGGAACGGATAAGGGCCTAAGTTTTTTCAATCCATACCATACTGGTTTTTCAGCGCTGAGGTATGATTCAAGGTCTGTCACAACAGCTCCTGAATTTGAGATCAGTTCAGGCTCCATCACGCCAACGGATCAATTGATGATGGGCACACTCGGAGGTGGTATCAATGTTTATGATTCAAACGGGCATTTGCTGAAGAGGATGCTGTTCAACACAAAAGATGAAAACCTTATATGGTCGATCGGCACCGGTTCCGATGGTATCACATGGGCAGGTTGTCAGCGGGGGATCGTGCACATCATCGGCCCTGATCAACGGTTGATAAAAACCCTGCAGCCGCCTGAACTGGAAAGCCACACCGTACGGTCCGTTGAAGCGGATGCTGAAGGCAATTTTTACCTGGGCATGCAACGGGGGCGCGTTGTGAAATGGGAAAAGGCAACAGATCGCTTTATTCCATTTGAAAACGACCAGCGTGCTGATCATCGCACCGGCGCAGTCCTGAACATTTTTAAAGATGATAAGAACCATCTGTGGGCGGGCTGTATAAACGGGCTGGTTGAATACGATGCCCGGACGTACAAAAGAACCGGCATTTACAGACCGGATGGTTTTGAATACAGTCCCTGTTATGGCATCATACGGTTTAACGACAGCCTGCTGGCAGTTGGAATGGAGAATGCGGGACTTCAGTTCTTCAATGAACGCAGCAGGACTTTTGTAAAACTTCCTTTCAGCAATAAGATCAATACAGGCTCCGTGTATGCAGTAAGAATAGATGAACAAAAGAAGCTGTGGTTTACCACTGACTTCAGTGTTGCTGAATTTGATCCTTCAAACGGCGATATCATCAGCAGCTTTCCTGCGCGTGAGTTTATCCGGTCGCCATTTCAGCTACCAAAATTCATCACCGGCGCTAAAGGCAAACTATTCACCGCCAGCAATACCGAGATCATTGGCTTTGATCCATCGGTCATGAAGCGGCAGGTAGAGCGGCAACCTGCGTTGGTGATCACGGGGCTGCAGATCTCCGGTGCACCGGTCTTTATCGACTCGTTAATTACGAATTCACTCCCGGTGCAGTTGGATTATGATCAGAACTTTATCAATATCGAATTTGCAAACCTGCAATTCGGCAATCTTACAAGTGATCATTACTATTATCGCATGAATGGGGTGGACAGGGATTGGGTTGATGGCGGTGCGAGAGGTGCCGCGGAATATACCAATCTCCCGCCCGGCGATTATCTTTTTGAAGTGACTACGGGGAACCCGGCAATGGCTTTACAAAAAGCTTCCATTAAAGTATTGATCAAACATCCATTCTGGACGACCTGGTGGTTCCGCACGATCTGCGCACTGGCGTTCATAGCGGTGGCCGCCGCCATCGTAAAATGGTATACCGGAAATATACGGAGGGAAGCCGATCTTAAACAGCAGATCGCGCAGACTGAAATGATGGCGCTCCGGGCGCAGATGAATCCGCATTTCATCTTCAATTGTCTCAATAGTATTGATGCAATGATCCAGCGGAACAATAAACATGATGCAACGGTGTATCTTGGGAAGTTTGCCCGCCTGATCCGTAATATTCTTGACAGTTCCCGGCAGCATACGATCGCCTTCAGCAAAGACATTGAAACGCTACGGTTATATATCGACCTTGAACGTTTCAGAACTGCCAATAACTTTGACGTGGAGATCAGGATCGATGATACCCTGAACAGTGATGATATAAAGGTTCCGCCACTTATCATTCAGCCATATGTGGAGAATGCCATTCAGCACGGCCTCCGGAACCTGGAATCTGGGCTTAGAAAATTGACAATTGATATATTCAGGGAAAATGGTAAGCTTGTATATGTGATCGAGGATAACGGTGTGGGACGCGCCGCTTCCGCTGCGCCCGGACGCAAACACCGGTCGTACGGATTGGAAATGTCGCTTGACAGGGTGCGGTCATTCAACCAGGAGGAAGACCTGCCCGTGCAGATCATTGACCTGGAGAAGGATGGAAAGCCCGCAGGTACAAGAGTACAGGTAACTTTAATGATCAAACATGCTTAAAGCAATTATAATTGATGACGAGGAGAACGGCAGGATCTCACTCCGCGCAAAACTGGAAACCTATTGCACCGGTGTGGAGGTGGTTGCCGAAGCAGGAGGCGCAGAACAGGGGATCGAACTGATCGAGCACTACGCAGCCGACATCGTTTTCCTTGATATAGAGATGCCAAAACTGAATGGTTTTGATATGCTCGAACGGGTAAGCCCGTTTAATTTTCATCTCATTTTTACCACAGCCCACGAGCACTATGCGATCGACGCTATACGCAGCAGGGCATTTGACTATCTCCTGAAACCGGTCGATATAGAGGAATTAAAACGGGCCGTCGCCAGGATCGCCCGGCTAAAAGAAAGATCTTCCACAGATATGGTGAATGCTGCGCAAAAAACGATCCTGCAGGGAAACAGGATCATTATACCAACGATGGAAGGACGTTTATTCCTGGACACATCCGCGATCATGCATATTGAAGCACAGAACAACTATTCCATCGTTTATTTAAAGGATCAGCCAAAGATCACCGTGAGCAAAACCCTGAAAGAGATCGAGGAGATCCTGCCTCCGGATCAATTCTTCCGGATCCATCATTCTCATATCATCAACCTGAACTTTGTAAGAAAATATGTGAAGGGAAACGGAGGACATATTGAATTGCTGGATGGCACCTTGCTGGACGTTTCCCGAAGACGAAAAGATGATTTCCTGAAGATAATTGGTTATTGAGCGATCATAATCGTAATAACAGGGCTACAGCTGTGCGATCAGATTTTACATCTTTCATAAATCTTAAAGCCTTACCGTTCTTCCTTTCTTACCGGTTTATTTTTTACCGGTGCGACCTACCGTGTACCCACAACGTTGGCTGGCGTAAGGTTCTCTCCTCCGCTTCGCTACGGCGGACAGAGCCCGCAGATTTCGCAGATTAGTTTCTGATAACAGACAGTCATCTGCGTAATCTGCGCATACTGACACGGAAATTTTCCGTTTATAAAATAATATTTCAATAGCCGGAATGACAGATCTGCGAAATCCGCGGGCTCTGTCCGCCGTAGCGAAGCGGAGGAGGGAACCTTACGCCATTCGAATTGCTTAAAAGATGTGGGTGCACGATAGCGGTCTATTTTTCTCTATCCAGCAGCAGCAGTGTCATTGAACGGTTCTCCCGTTCTTCTTCCGGGGTAAATTGTACAAACTCTACATGCCAGCCTTCTGATCTCTTATCACCATAATGCTTTTTAAAATTCCTGTCATTGAACTCCCGCAGTTCATTGAATTTTTTCGCCAGCAATTTTTCTGTTTCATCAGGAAGATTGCGGGCTTTTGTTTTAAGATAATCAGCAATAGTCCTGGTAGGCTCATCCATTTGATTTTTGAAGTATTGATAATCGGGAAAGAGCGTATGGAGTTTGTGCCGCAGCAATGATAGTTTGAATTCAGTTGGTTTGAAGGTCCTGTTCTGCCGGAAATGATTCGTCAGCAATTCTTTCTTCAGATTCCTGAGAAAGCGCTGGTATTCGTTTCGCAGGTAATCAACTTTGTTCTTCTCAAGTACTGACCATCCATAGCGGATAAATGGATCTTTGAACAGTTCAGGTAAAAAATCCTGTTCATAAAAATTGATCATTTCCTCGTGATAGAGGATTTCATTTGTTCTTTCAACGTCTTCTGCAGCGAGGCTTTGTTCGTATCTTTTTATCTGATGCTGCAATACTTTATCATACTTTTCGAACTGATCATCATTGAGTATTTCGCGGAACACGGTGCGTTCATAATCCCATTCTTCCCAAACGGAAAAGAAATGTTTGTCTGAGTAAATATCTTTTTCCTCCTGATAGTGATAAATTTTCTCCGCTTGTTCAAATGAGAGGTCCAGTTGATGATATCTGTCTTTGACCAGATTGATATACCAGTTGTATGCTTCAGGTGTCATTTTATATGAGGGTGGTTCTCAGTAGATCTTTTGAAGAGTTGAAATACAATAGAACTGTATTATAGTTCTATGTCCATCCGGCGGAGGAGCCCGTCTTCCAGTGTATAAATATGTTTTACTATCCCGTCAAACACGGTATTGCCCTGCAGGTCTTTTACTTTTTGATCCACGGTTACTTCGAGTGTGCCATCCGGTCTTTCCTGAATGGAAACGGGTTGAACGGTTGGATTTATTTCTGTCCATTGTCTTGTCCAGTATTCGCGGATGGCTTCGTGACCGGTCACATAGCCGCCTTCAAATGCTTTTGGCCATTGAACGTTGGTATGCATGGTGGACAGTGCCGCATCAATGTTTCTTTCATTGAAGGCGGTATAGGCGGTCATGATCAACGCTTCGTATGGAACTTTCATAAAATGAATTACGTAAGGCAATGCTGCTTATAAGGAATAATAGCGTCGAAATTAATGGGTTTATATGTCTTTTTTCAAAAAAAAGAGAAATGTAAATGCCTGATCAAATACATCTGGCCGTGTGAGCGGGAATAGAGCAATTGAGATCTAATTCGATGCCAGGACAAAAATAACGTAGTCCATAAAATCTTTAAAGCCGGGATTTATAATGAGGCTGCAGGGGCCGGTGTTATATTCAATGCTACAGACAGTGATGCCGGGAAATATTTCGAAAAATTCAAAACGACTGTCAGGAGTATCAAATTGTTGCAATAAGAAGGTTTATCTGTTTTGGATTAAAATTTTGGCTAAGGGAATTAATTACTGATCAGTTTACTGCAATTACCACTCTGAACTTATTCCGGAGCACAACGCTTCCATCTTTCTTTATATAAGGGGTGATGGAATCTGTCACAGCTTCACTTGCTTTTTCGAGTCCGGCATTGGCGATCGCCCTTGCCGCAGGTCCGGCGGATAGTAAGCCGCGAATGGCTGTAGCCGGGTCCGGGTACTCCCAGATTGAAATAATATCTTCAGTTGATGTAACCGTAAATCCTGTATCGGATAATATTTTTTCAAGCTGCTGGTCTTCCGATAGAGCGAACGGCCCCGGTGCATTGGGCGGAGGCGGAGGCATCAGTCCTCCCAATGCCTTCAGATAAGCGGCGGCTTCGCAATCTTCGCGGTTTCCCCAGATCATGACGGTAAGCTTGCCATGATCCTTTAACACACGCCTGGCTTCTGTGAAAGCATGTTGAATATTTGCGGCATATTGAAAAGAATTAAAACCGCAAACAACACTAAAACTTTTGTCTGCGAACGGAAGTTCCTCCATTTCTGCTGCAATGAAGTGCACTGAACCGTTTCTGCGTTTTGCCACTTCAAGTAACGGTTCACTTGCATCGATAGCGGTTACTGTTGCCCCGGTATGTTGTGCCAGATCAGCGAAGATGCCGGATCCACAACCAATATCGAGTAAGTGATCTGCCGGAGAGAGAGGAAGATGATGAAGGACGTATTGATAACCTGCCTTACCGGTCTGCTCCTGGATAGATGCCCAGTCAGCAGCTCTTTTGCCCCATAGTTCGCCCTGTATTGCTTTTGATCCCATACGTTGATAGTTTACAACGTAATTTACAACAGGCCGCAACAAAAAACAGCTGATTAACATCTCAGAAAGGATCAGAGCCGCGCTATCTTGTAGCTTTTCTGGTAGAACCCCTTTCAATCAATTCCCCCGGAATAAACTGATGAACACGCTTCGCCAATACCTGCGGCGATTTCAGATAATCCATCAGCAATTCAACCGCATCATGCCCGATCCTTTCAATGGGCTGACGGATGGCGCTGATGCCGGGAGGATAGATCGAAAAAATATCGTGATCATCAAAGCTGAGAACAGCGATATCGTCAGGGATCTTTTTATTCAGTCTTTGCAAGGCCTGAAGGCCTGCGATAGTAAGGTAATTGGTCACAAAAAACAATGCGTCAAGCGTTTTGTTTTTCTCAATAAACGCCATGATCGACTCGATCATTTTTTCATTGCTCGTGCGGTAGGGGATCTTGAGCACATTGCTTTGCTTCAGCGGCATTCCGTTGGCCTGGAGAAATTCAGTATAAGCTTTCTCGCGGCCATTCATCTGTGTTTGTTTAAGATCGACGGTGACAAACCCGATGTTCCTGTATCCGTTCTGAAGCAAATGCTCCATACCGTCGAAAATTCCTTTTTTATCATCTACGAGGATATGACTCAGATCGAGTTCTTTAAAATAACGGTCGATCAGGATCACCGGTTTTTTTGTGCGGTATAAATTCAGCAGGCTTTCTTCTGTTCCTTCCACCGGGGTAATGATATAGCCATCCACCTGACGCTGGTAAAGCATATTGATAAACTCCACGCAGTTGACCGGATCATTTTTTGTGCTGCAGTATACAACGCGATAACCATGCAGCTTCAGTTCATCTTCTATAATGCTTGCAAGCGACGCGTAAAAAATATTAGAGATGTCTTCCACCAGCAGGCCAATGATCTTGGATGAACCGGTGCGTAAGCTTACCGCCACCTGGTTTGGTGTATAGCCGACTTCTTTTACAATCGACAGTACTTTATCTGCCACTTCACTGCTGATCCTGCGATGCGCGGTTTTGCCGTTGATGATTGACGACACGGTTGCCGGCGATACTCCAGCCATCTTTGCTATGTCCTTGATCGATGGTCCTTTCATTTGAGGAATGGTTTTTGGCAATCGTTTCAAAAGGTTCAAGAGGTTCCAGAAGTTCCATAGGTTTCAGAGGTTGCTGCCGCAAAACGAAGTCTGTATTGTATCAGGAAGATTCTTCCATTCGAAGAACCTTTGGAACTTCTGGAACCTCTGAAACCTCTGGAACTTCTTACGATCCACGAACGCTAAATATATTAAAATCCCGCTACAGTTGGTTCGATATATTTCCTGCTGTATGTTTTTGGTTTGTTCTTATCAGATATAACCAACTCAATCCGGCTGCGCCTGCGACGATGAACAGGATCGAGATGTATTGCGCCTGTGTGAAACAGATATTACCGATGCAATGCTGCGGATTCAGTTTTATGTATTCCATAAAGAATCGTTCGATGCCGTTGCAAAGAATGAAGGTAAAGAACATGCTGCCACGTGTGGTGAATTTATGTCTGTTGATCCATAAGACGGCGAATATCGAAAGACAGATCGCTGATTCATATAATGAGGTTGGATAAACGGGTTGCAGCAATTGCATGCAGTAGTTATCGTTGCAGCCGGGAATAAAGCGGCCTTCATTCAATACGTTGTGCGGATAACGGGAAGCCCAGGCCCAATCGGGAAGCCATTGCAACCATCCGGGCTTTGGTGAAAGATTGACAACTCCCCAATCACCATCACCGGAAAGATGACAGCCCATCCGGCCGGTGCCGTAGGCGAGCATCATACCGGGACTTCCAACGTCCATCGCATCGATCAGTTTTACTTTCATTCGCCTTGTGGTGATAAAAAGAAACGTGCCCGCGCCGAATATAAAACCGCCAAGAAAGACGAGCCCATTGAACGTACTGAGGAACTGAATGGGATCGGAGAATAACAACGGAAGCTGTTCGAGTTTTGCAAACAGGATGGAGCCGGCAAAACCGGTGAGTGCGTTCCAGAACAGCAACCGGTCTGTGCGTTCATGAGGATAGGTGGGCACGTCAGCAGTGGTTGGTTTCTCTGTTTGCGCCAGTCTTTTTTGCCAGTAGATCCAGCCACCGGCGAGGAGGGCGCCAATGATGCCCGCGGGGATGTTTCCTCCCGGAGAGAACAGGTAAGCAGCTGGTCGCCTCACGAAGGATTGATAATTGGCGATACAGTAGGCGGCCTTCCAGGTGATGATAAAACCGATGACTGCATACATGAAGATCAGCAGGGGAGAGGCGGGTGCGCCGGTCGTGACCGTTCTTGTATAAGGTTTTATATAACCCATTCTTTCCTTTCGTATGAATTCCTTCCTGAATGCAACATAGGCCACCCAGAATGCCAGTGCCACAAAAAAACCAAATGTCTGAACCGGAAGGGCCAGCTCCAGAGCGGTCAGATACCTGATCAGATGTGATAAAGTGGGGAACATGGAATAAAGAATGAATAAATGCTTTGAAATGAATTTCTCCGGGTTAACTTTGCTAAAACGATTTTCCGTGTGAAAAAGAAATCCCTATCGATTGTTGACATCGCAAAGCAATTAAATATTTCTCAAACTACCGTCTCATTTATCCTGAATGGGAAGTCGAAAGACAAACGCATCAGCGATGAAATGACGGATAAAGTACTCAGGTTTGTTGAGAAAGTAGGATATAAACCTAATCTTTTAGCCCGCAGTTTCCGCACCGGCAAGACCAATATCATCGGCCTGATGGTGGAAGATATCTCCAACCCGTTCTTTGCAAACGTTGCCCGGCTGATCGAAGAAAAGGCCTATACAAACGGATACAAGATCCTTTACTGCAGCACAGAAAATGATGCTCGCAAAGCACAGGAACTGCTCCTGATGTTCAAAGACCGCTGCGTGGATGGATATATTATTACACCCACTGAGTCATTATCGAAAGATGTGGAAGGACTGGTCAGCAGTGGCGCGCCCGTGATATTATTTGACCGCCGCTTTGAAGACGACCGGTTTGATTACGTGCTGCTGGATAACCAGGGATCAGCCTACAATGCCGCGAAACACTTGATAGATCAGGGTTTCAGGGAAATCGGTTTCATCACGATCAACTCATTGCAGACACAGATGAAAGATCGTATGACGGGTTATGAAAAAGCAATGGAAGAACACGGATTGAATCAATATATAAAAGAAGTCAGCTTTTCATTGAACACCGATCAAAGCGTGGAGCATATTGAAGACTTCCTCAGAAGAAAGAAAAAGATGGAAGCGGTGATCTTCTCCACGAATTATCTCGGCATCAGCGGGCTGAGAGCGATCAAAAATCTTGGACTGTCCATACCCAATGATCTCGCCGTAATTTCTTTCGACGATCATATCTTATTTGATCTTTACAGCCCAACGATCACCTCCATAGCACAGCCGATCGAAGAAATGTCCGCACAACTCATCAATATATTATTGCAAAAACTTTCCGGTGGCCAGGATCAGAAAAATGCGGAGAAGCAACAGATCATTTTACCGGGACAAATGATCCTCCGGCAGTCATCCGTGCGGCCATAAGCGTGTATATTTTTTTCAGGAAACGCTAAAACGTTTAAGCTAATATTGTACATTCGAACCTTATTTTGATTCAAGAAACTGTCTGGAGCTTATGAAGAAAACGATTGTCCTGGGTGTTGATATAGGCGGCTCTCATATCACCACAGCACTTGTTGATATGGAGAAAGGAGAGCTTATCAGTGAAACTGAGGCCCGGGAACCATTGAACAGTGCAGGATCTGCTGAAGAGATCCTGTTGACCTGGATAACCTGTATGCGGCGTAGTCTTGCGGGATATGCCGATTCCATTCCGGTAGGTATTGCAGTGCCCGGTCCGTTCGACTATGAGAACGGGATCAGCCTGATCAGTCAGCAGCCAAAGTTCCGTTCGCTGTATGGCATTTACCTTAAGCCATTGTTGAGTGCTCCGCTTGGCATTCCCGAAGAGCATATATTTTTTATGAATGATGCCTGCAGTTTTCTGAAAGGGGAGATGGTCGGCGGCGCATTGCGTGGGGAGGATCATGTGATGGGCATTACGCTGGGAACCGGGCTGGGCTCGGCTTTCAGCCGGAACGGTGAGGTAACCGATGCTGATCTGTGGCAATCTCCTTTTGAAGATAGTATAGCGGAAGAATTTCTTTCCACGCGCTGGTTCACGTCCCGGTATGAGTCCTTATCAGGCAAGAAGATCGGTGGCGTAAAAGATCTTGTGATGCTTGCGGATAACGATGCATGGAAGCAACAGGTGTTTGATGAATTTGCAGGAAACCTGTCGCAGTTTATTTTATCACAGCAGCAAATGCATCAATATAATAATATAGTGATCGGTGGAAACATTGCGAAGGCCGCGCCTTTTTTTTCTTCCGGACTTGACCGCAGGCTCAGGGGGCAGGATGAAACGGTGAAATATTGCCTGGCAATGCTTGGTGAGAAAGCCGCATTGATCGGTGCGGCGGGGATGGCGTTCGCCGCAGTGAATGCGGGAAAACTGGTGTGATGATGCTCAAAAAATGTCAAATTCTTATAAAAAAATTTTGCTAAAACGTTTTTTTGTTATTACCTTGGCTGTGTTAATTATTTTTGCCGATTGCCTTTATACTGCTCGAACCTACTAAAATGCTTGCTTATGAGATATATCCTCTCTATCCCTATGCATGATGGCCTTTCGCCCTTGCAATATCCCTTAAGTACATTGCGGTTTCTCAAGATCAGGTAACTGGGACTGACCCAGGCAGCCGGTTTATTTATCCGCCATTTGCTAAAACGATTTACCTTTTCAATCAGTTAAAAATGAAGAGAACGATTGTATTGTCGGCACTGATCACCTTATTGCTTGCAGGCCTTTGCTCCTGTAAGAAAAATGGTTTTCTTGATCAGACCGTAACGTCCAACCTGGATGAGAAGACAACCTTTTCAGACAGTACCAATTCGATGGCATTTCTTAACCAGATCTATGTAGACATCGGCTTTACACAGGATCCGCGCCGGTTCAGCGGCGGTGGTTTTGCTGCAGGTCTCGAAGCCGCAAGCGATGAAGCGGAAGGCCCCAACGCATCCAGCTCCAACGGATTTATACAGTTTGCTACCGGAAGTGTGAATCCCTCCGTTGTTCCCGATGATGCATGGCGTATTCCTTACAAGAATATCCGCGCAGTAAATCAGTTCCTCAAACATCTCCCGACCATTCCATTTTCCGCCAATCAGAAAAAATTAAGCGAAGGGGAAGCCCGTTTCCTCCGTGCCTGGTATTATGCCATGATGATACAGCATTATGGTGGAGTGCCATTGGTCGGCGACAGTATATACACCGCTGATTCAAAGATCGATGCTACAAGAAAGACGTATAAGGAATGCGTTGACTACATCATTGCTGAATGTGATTTCGCTGCTTCTGTTCTTCCGAACGTGCAAAGCGGCGCACAATATGGACGTGTAAGCAGAGGTGCTGCGCTTGCATTGAAAGCGCGCGTGTTGTTATATGCAGCAAGCCCGCTCTTCAACGGCGGCGGAACCGGCGATCTGGCATCCATTGTTGGATATCCTGATGCTGACCCGAACCGCTGGAAACTTGCTTCGGATGCGGCGGAAGCAGTGATTGCTATCAACGCGTTCTCCTTAAATTATGACTCAACCACGCATGCGGGTGAAAAAGGATTCGGCTTCCAGCAACTCTTTATGAAGCGGTTCAACAATGAATATATCCTTGCCAGAATGATGGATAACAACAAATATCTTGAATCACTCTGGGATGTCCCTTCACGCGGCGGTGGCGGCGGGGCTTTCCCTTACCAGGAACTGGTGGATGCATTCCCTATGTCAAATGGTCTGCTGATCACCGATCCCGCATCGGGATATGATCCGCAGAATCCTTACAGGAACAGGGATCCCCGCCTGGATTATACCATCATGCATGATTCAACGCTGAGGCCGATCTTCGGAGCCAATCAGCCCAGCCCCATATTACTATATACCAATACCGCAACCAATCCTCCGGTTGCCGCCAGTGGTGACGCAGTATTCAAAGGAACACCTACAGGTTTCTATATCTATAAAATGGTTGACCGGGATGTGTTGAATAACGGTCTCGCAACAACACCGCGTTGTATGCCGCTGATCCGCTATGCGGAAGTTCTGCTGAATTATGCCGAAGCAAAAAATGAAACGCTTTCTTCACCTGATCCCGCGGTCTATTCCGCAGTGGAGAGCATCCGCAAGCGTGCAGGTCTTCGTCCGTTCACCCTGCCGCCTGGTTTGACAAAAGATCAGATGCGTGAGGTGATCCGCCTGGAACGCAGACTGGAACTGGCTTATGAAGGACACAGGTTTTTTGATGTAAGAAGATGGAAGATCGCTGATCAAACCGATTCGAAGATCATGCATGGTATGGAAGTAAAACGCAATGGCAGCACCAAAACTTATAACGTCTTCAATGTACGAAAGCACAATTTCACCCAGGCAATGTATCTGTGGCCGCTGCCACTGAGCGAGATCGCGAAATCTCCGGAACTCAAACAAAATCCTGGCTACTAATCCATCAACCAAAAACTGTCTTATCATGATAAAAAGACTGGCCTTCGCTGCCCTTGCGCTTGCGCTGCTGGCGATCATCATTCACTCCTGTAAAAAAGAGGAAGTCAATATTCCTTCGGTTGAGCCATTGAAAGACGTTAATGGTTCATGGAAGATCATAAAAGCTTTAAGGAACGGAACAGACATGACCGCCAGGTTTGATTTCTCCCGCTTCCGTATCAGCTTCGCCGACAGCAGTTATACTATTTCCAATCCTGTTCCTTTCATCGTTGCAGGGAACGGCACCTGGAAATTTGATGATGCACGCTTCCCGTTCATCATGAATTTCCGCGCTGTCGGTGACACCTTGAAAAGTACAGAGATACAATACCCGGTCACCAAAGGTGTTCGCAATATCATCATCTCCTTCAGCCCGGGATGTAAGGCCAATACTTACCAGTATACATTGGAGAAAGAAAACTAAAACTACTGACACATGTCAACATCAGCAGACTATCGTTCCGGGGTTAAAAGTTTTAAGGTTTGAATGGTTAAAAGTTTGAAGCCATTTAAGGAAAATCAACCATTAAACCTTGAAACCGTAAAACCTTTAAACTGAAGTCCGCAGTTATGATGTTGACCAAATACTATACATTATGAAGTTGAGCATAAAAAATCTGAAACCTGAACAGGCAAAGAAGTTTCAGAATTATTTCATCCGGATCGTGGCTACCCTGATCGTTGTGGTGATCATCAGCTGCAGTATGACCATTGATTCCGTGGATCAGCCTTCTTCGATCAACGGTGGCGAAACCCTGAACGCAACCCTGCATTTGAAGATCAAGGCAGACGCTGCCCAGACATCCAAACTGATGATCGCCATTCTCGTTCCCAAAATGTGGAATGCACGGCAGAAAGCGACACTGACATTTACCAGTGATAAGACAACGGGTGTTCAGAAGATGACCGCCATTCCTGTGGGTACTCCTGCCCCGCAGGCGCAGGGGCTCGACTGGCCGGCAAAAATTGCAGCGCAGATCGGCAGCGGCGGTAACCTGATCAATGATTGGGAATGGGTGGCCTACTATTCCGATGCGGATTATTCCGTAGCGAATGAACCTGAGTTCAAGGCAACAGTGAATGTTTCGATCCCAACTACAACAGACAATATTTCATTCAAAATGGGATATGTTGTTGCAAACAGCAGTGATGGACTAAGTGGCAGTGACCGTTATGGTTCGTTCTTCCCGGGTTGCCTGAGAGTAAACGGCACAGGTGATCTGATTGATTTCTGTAATCCGCAATTGTCTTCCGTGGAGCCTCGTACAGCTCTCGATAATGATATCATCACGCTGAATTTCGACGGTGGTGTTACCAGCAACGCTCTTGAGAATGCTGCCGATATTTATCTCTGCGCAAAAGCGATCACAACAACCGGTGAAACACTTGATGCATGCGCTGCAACTTCGAAAACAAAACTGACCGCTCTCGGCGCCAGGAGATTCCGTATAGATCTGTGGCCGCGTGAATTTTTTACAGTGCCCGCCGGTAAAACATTGTTGCGGCTGGAATACTTTTTTACCAATGCGGACGGCTCTATAAAAGTAGGTTATGGCGGTTTATTCGATCCATTCCTTTACACCTTCAACTGCAACTGATCAACTCAACCATTCTGATACCATCTTAATCAAACTATATGCTTCAAAACTGCTTAAGACGAACCTTTTTTGCTGCTGCATTGCTGACGGCGATCTTCCTGCAGTCGGCAACAGCCCAGCAGGCTACGCCCACCCCCGGTGGACTGAAAGGGCTGGTGCTTGATAACTATGCCCGGCCGCTCAGGGGTGTAGTGGTAACTGTAAAGGGTTCAGGTGAAAAGATCTCCACCGATGACGAAGGCTCTTTTGTTTTGAATGCAGCGATGCCTGCCACCCTCGTTATCCAGCATCCCTTATTCAATACACAGGAAGTTTCTGCGCGCAATAATATGATCGTCCGCCTGGATGAACGTTATCTCCGTTCATTGCACGGCGCGGATACATCGGTCATCGAGAACAAACCTATGCGCAAAACAGAGCTTTTGTATGAATCAAAATCATATGATAAGATCATCAGCTCTGTAGGTACAGTTTACGGTCCGGAGCTCCGCACTACTCCATCTTCCCTTTACCTGAATGCATTACAGGGAAGACTGGCTGGTCTTGCCATCAATCAGACCAGTGGCTTCTACAAAGCCGTTACTTCATCACTGATCGACGTTGATATCTTCGTAGGTAATATTCCTAAAAATACCAGCGGTACCGGCCCAACGGATAACACAGAGTTTGATGTGCTGCTTCGTGGCCACCAGGGCAGGGGACAATCTCCGGTTACCATCATCGATGGAGTGCAAAGGGATATCTATTCCATCGATCCGCAGAATATTGAATCTATCTCCATCTTGCGTGATGCAATGTCAAGCGTTTTGCTTGGTCAGAACAGTTCAAGAGGTGTGCTGCTGGTCACCACCAGGAATCCATTGATCGGTGCGCCGCATATTTCTTTTACTGCCGAAACCGGCACGCAATCATCGCTCGGATTGCCTACACCGCTTTCTGCTTATCAGTATGCGTATCTTACGAACGAAGCACTGTTAAATGAAGGCCGGGCCGCGGCTTATACTTCCGCCGACTTCAATGCATACCGCACAGGTTCCGATCCTTATGGCCATCCGGATGTTAACTGGTATAACACGATCATCAAAAGCAACCCGCTGATCACGCGTTATAACCTGAGCCTCGATGGCGGTGGTACAAGAGCCCGTTATATCGTGTCACTGAGCTATCTTAACCAGGATGGTTTCTTCGTTACCGATCCGAATACCTCTTATAATACAAATCTTCAGTTGAAGCGCTACCTGCTCAATTCAAAGATCGATGTTGATGTGAACAGCCAGTTTAATATTGGTCTGCAATTGTTCGGCCGCCTGCAACAGGGTAATCAACCGGGGGCAGGTGCATCAGCGATCCTCAGTAGTTTATTAACTACACCTAACAATGCATATCCGGTCAGAAACCCCAACGGCTCGTATGGAGGCAATTCCAATTACCGGACCAATCTGCTCTCGATGACTCAGTCCACCGGTTACCTGAATGACAATAGCAATGACGTAATGGCTAACCTCGATCTTACTTACCGGTTTGATAAATGGGTGCCGGGATTGTATTTCAAGGCACGCGGTAATGTATCCGTGCAATCATCTTCATTGATCGACCGTAGTAAAAATCAGGCGGTATATCTCCCGGTGGTTAATAATCCGGGTGACACAACCTATAATAATTTCGGTGATGTAAAGAACCAGGTCAATAATTTCACTTCCACTTCATGGGCACGTTATACGTTTGCCCAGCTTTCCCTGGGATATGATAAGAAGATCGGAGAGCACAATTTCCAGTTCCTCGGTCTGTTTGATAAGAAAACAACCCTGCTTAACTATGATATCCCTTCGAGACTTACGAATATCGCGGTTAAGGTATCTTACGATTATAAAGGAAAATATCTCGCGGAAGCGGCAGTGAACTACAGCGGTTATAACCGTTATGCCCCCGGCGATCAGTATGGCGTTTTTTATGCAGCGGGTCTGGGCTGGAATATTGCGAAAGAAGATTTCATCAAAGACAATATCAGCTGGATCAATGAAATGAAATTGCGCGCTACGTTCGGCCAGACCGGTAATGCGAACGTAGATAACTTCGGCTATTATATTTACCGCAGTTTCTATACTGATGTGGCGGGTACTTATCCCATCGGCAATACTTACCAGAATAACGCCGGTCTTTCTGAAGGCGGCGCACCGAATTCAGCACCTCTTGCGAACATCAATGCAACCTGGGAGAAAGCACATAAACTGGACGTAGGACTCGATCTTTCCATGTTCAATAATCACTTCCAGCTGACAGGCGATTTTTACTATGAGCGTTATTATGATCTGATGCAACAGAGAGGAAAGAGCATTCAACTGATCGGCCGTAATTATCCGTTTGAAAATATCGGGATCAATAATTACAGCGGCGTTGAATTGACGGCTACTTATCAAAACCGTATCGGCTCCCTTAATTACTTTATCACTGCGAACGCATCTCTGCAGGATTCCAAAGTGATCTTCATGGACGAACAGTTCCAGCCAAATGAATGGAACAAACAGACCGGTAAAATGGCAGGCCAATGGTTTGGATTGATCTCCGATGGATTTATTCAAACTTACCAGGAAGCGCAAACAGTGCCAACCGTAGCCGGGTACACTCCGAAGGTTGGAGATTTCAAATATAAAGACCTGAATGGTGATGGCGTGATCGACCGGTTTGATGTTGCACCGATCGGGAAACAAAAGCCGCTGATCTATTACGGCCTTACCGTTGGATTTAACTATAAAGGATTTGCGGTAAGCGCATTGGTACAGGGTGTGACCAATCGGGATATCTATTCCGGGAATGGCTATACCGACGCGGGTTTCCAAAGCCAGAATAACGGCTTCTCCCAGGCTTATGTTCAAAGCCTCGGACGCTGGATCCCAGAGAACGCGGCGAATGCGATCTATCCAAGACTGACTCCCGGCGGCAATAACTATAACACCGGTGGTATCATTTTTACATCCAATTCAGCCTTCATGCATGATGGAAATTATCTCCGCCTGAAGAATGTAAATGTTGAATATACCATTCCCTACAGCTGGATCAAACGTTACAAGCTCGCCGGCGTGAAATTGTTCTTCAACGCGCAAAACCTCGCAACATGGGCAGCGTATGATATGCGCGATCCTGAAGTGGTATTGCCAAACTATCCGCTGCAGAAAGTACTCAATTTCGGAATCAACGTAAAACTCTAACCCGCCAAATAAAGGATAATGAAAAAGATATTTTATCTGTATCTCGGTCTTGCATGTTCTTCGCTGGTGATCCTGGCATCATGCAGGAAAGCATATGAGGAAGTGCCACTGGGGCAGCAAATTCCTTTGGAGATTGCTTTTGATGAAAAAGATTCGGCGGGTACTTATGCACTTCGCTACCTCTCCACAACATATGCGGAAGCAACACTGAACAATCATAACCGGATCGATCAAAATTATCTCGATGCCGCTTCCGATGATGCGATCTCTTCCCAGGTGAAGATCTCTGACGTGGAGAATATCGCAAAGGGCGCTTACACCGCATCGAATCCGAATGCGGATAATAACTGGACGAGATTCTGGACATCCATCCGCAACGCAACGGTTTTCACAGTAATGATCAATCGCGTGCCATTGAACGAAAGACTTCCTGACGGACGTCCTGCAAGACCGGCATATCGTTCTGAAGCGCGTTTCCTTCGTGCGATGCTGTATTTCGAATTGCTGAAGCGGTATGGCGGTGTTCCATTGCTGGGAGATAAGATCTATCAGATCAATGACGATATTCAGGTTCCGCGCAGCTCATTCGCCGATTGTGTTAATTATATTGTCAGTGAACTGGATAATATTAAAGACAGTCTCCGCACAAAGGAAAATGTAAATGGTACTTCTTATGGCCGTATCACTAAAGGTGCTGCAATGGCGCTTAAGACAAGAGTGCTTTTATATGCTGCAAGTCCGTTATTCAATGGCGGGAATATCGATCCGTCAAATCCATTGACTGGTTATACCAATGCTGATCCGAATCGCTGGAAACTCGCTGCTGATGCTGCAAAAGACGTGATGAACCTTAATTCGTATGCGCTCATGCCGAAGTTCACAGATGTTTTCATCACGCAGTCGGCACCGGTATCAACCAATAATGAAACGATCTATTGGAGGCAGAATGGGAACGGAACAAGCGTGGAAAGAGCCAATGCCCCGATCGGCTATCGCTCTTCCGGCAGTGATGGTGTGACAAGCCCGACACAAAACCTGGTAAATGCATTTCCAATGCTGAACGGTCTTCCTATCTCTGATCCCGCATCAGGATATGATCCCAATAATCCGTATGCAAACCGGGATCCGCGTTTGAAGGGAACCGTTTTTTATAATGGAATGCTTTGGCTGAACAGAAATGTGGAAACCTTTACCGGCGGTGCGGACAGACCCGGCGGTATTTCGCAACAGACAAAAACAGGTTACTATCTCCGCAAGTTCATGGGCAATTTTGAAACATCTTCCGGAGGCGTTTATTCCGATGTTACGCATGATTTTATTTATATCCGCTATGCGGAGGTTCTGCTGAATTATGCCGAAGCGATGAATGAATTCAGTGGTCCTTCCTCAGAGATCTACGACATATTGCATCAGTTGCGTCAGCGTGCAGGTATCGAAGCCGGTGCAGATGGCAACTATGGCATTGCATCAAATCTTACCAAAGAACAAATGCGCGACGCAATACGCAATGAAAGGAGGGTGGAGCTTGCGTTTGAAGAACACCGGTTCTTTGATATCCGTCGCTGGAAGATCGCAGAGACAGTGATGAATCAGCAACTGACCGGTGTAAATATTCAACGTACAAGCAGTGGCTTTGACAGCTACGATTATGTAAACGTATTCACCCCGAAATTCCGCGCACCGGCGATGTACCTGTACCCGATCCCTTACGATGAAGTGGTCAAGAACAGTAACATGAAACAAAATCCGGGTTGGTAATAACCGATGCAATAAAATCAAACTATCAATTTCTGCTTTATGAATAAAATATTAATCCTTTTTGCTTTCCTTTTTATGCTTGCGCCACAGTTGTCGCATGCACAAACCAGGGTTGTAACGGGTGTGGTCAGGGAAACCTCCGGTCCGTTGGAAGGAGCGAGCGTTAGCGAGAAAGGCGTTCGCGGTAATACGGTTGTCTCCGATCGTAATGGTAAATTCAGCATCACGTTGCGCGGAACCTCCAATGCATTAACGGTGACGATGGTAAACTACCAGAACCAGGAGGTGAATGTTGCCAATACAAACCAGGTCGACATCCAGATGGCGCAGATCGTCGGCAATATGGATGAGGTGATCGTTGTTGGTTTTGGAAAGAAGAAACGGATCACCAGTACCGGTGCGGTGAGCTCTGTGAAAGCTGATGAGATCCGTTATATTCCAACATCGAACGTACAGAATACACTGATGGGACGTCTGCCGGGTTTCTTCTCGCAGCAAAGGTCAGGTCAGCCGGGTAAAGACGCATCGGATTATTTTATCCGCGGTATCAGCTCACTGAACAGCGCTGGCAACAGGCCGTTGATCATCGTGGATGATATCGAGTATACGTATGAACAGCTTTCGCAGATCAACGTGAATGAGATCGATAATATCTCTATTCTTAAAGATGCCTCTACGACTGCGATCTACGGTATCAAGGGCGCCAACGGTGTATTGGTTGTTACCACACGGCGCGGAAGCGGCGGGGCGCCAAAGTTCAACGTACGTGTGGAAGGCGGTATGCAGGCTCCTGTTCGCAGACCGAAATTCCTTGATTCATATAATACAGCATTGCTGGTGAATGAGGCTTATAATAATGACGGATTGCAACCGTTGTTTACCGATAATGATCTTCAGCTTTTCAAAGACGGCACTGATCCTTATGGTCACCCGAATGTTGACTGGTATAGCGCGATCAATCGGCCTTCATCTTTACAGGCGAACGCAAACCTGGACATCTCCGGTGGTACACAGGCCGTGAAATACTTTATCTCCGGGGGAGCATTTACGCAGAATGGTAATATCCGCGATTTTTCACTGAATACAGACGGTGTTAACAGTAACTATTTTTATCGCCGTTTTAACCTTCGTTCAAACCTGGACGTGCAGGCGACAAAATCATTAAGCCTGAGGCTGGATGTGACAACGAGGATTGGTGATATTAACCAGCCATACGGTCAAAATGTTATTTCAAGCCTTTACAATTTTGCGGAAGTGCATCCTTATTCTGCGCCGTTCCTGAATCCGGATGGCAGCTATGCATATTATCGTGATACAAGAAGCCAGCGTCCTACCATTAATGCCATCCTGCAATCTGCCGGTTACAGCCGCCAGCGCAGAACGGATCTGAACGTGCTCTTTGGTTTTACAGAGAAACTGGATGCAGTTACAAAAGGCCTTTCGCTCATTGGCCGTGTTGCGTATGCCGGTGTGAACCAGAATACACTGAATCTTTTCAGAGACGCGTTTTTCCCGCCTTCTTATTACTATGATCCTGTTACGAAAACATATTCGCTCAATACAGGTGTGAGCCGCGGTGGTTATACTCTTGCAAAATACAGAACAACAGGTAACACCGATCTGCAGAATCAACGGGTGAATGCGCAGCTTTACCTGAACTATGAGCGGAACTTTGCGAAACACCACGTGTCTTCATTACTGCTTTACAACCAGCAAAGCTATCGGGTGGATTATGAAGCATCGGTCTTTGGAACAACTGTTGCCCAGGTACCGCAAAAGTTCCGCGGTTATTCCCTGAAACTCGGATATGATTTTGATCAGAAATACCTGATCGATTTCAACGCAGCCTATAACGGTTCGGACCGTTTCCAGGAAAACAAGCGCTTTGGATTTTTTCCGGCAGTAGGCCTTGGCTGGAATATTTCAAAAGAAGATTTCTTCAGTAAGGCATTACCTTTTTTCAATCTCTTTAAGCTACGGGTATCGTATGGCCTTGTCGGATCGGATGTGGCGTTGGGTAATCAATACCTGTATAACCAGCAATACTATAATGGCGGTGGTTATAGCTTCGGTCAGAACCCTGGCACGATCGGAACCGTGTACGAAGGCAATCTTGGTAATGACAATGTTGGTTGGGAAAAAGCGAAAAAGTTTGATGTCGGATTGGATATGAATCTCTTTAAAGACAAGATCTCTGTCACTGTGGATTACTTCCATGACCGCCGCTACGATCAGCTCGTGACGCGTCAGGACGTTCCGTTGATGCTTGGTATTGGCTTGTCGCCATCCAATGTTGCGGTGACCGTGAACCGTGGCTTTGATGGTATGATCACTTACCAGGATAAGATCGGTCAGTTACAGTATAGCATCGGAACAGTATTCTCGTTTGCAAAGAACAAAGTGTTGTATCAGGCCGAAGCCTCTCCGAGTTTTCCGTGGCTGGCCAAGACCGGTCATCCGATCGATCAGCCATTTGGTTATACATGGGTTGGTTATTATTCTGAGAAAGATATCACTGATCAGACGGTTGCAAAACCAATTGGCCAGGTATTTCCCGGTGATCTGAAGTATAAGGATTTCAATGGTGATGGGATCATCGACCAGAACGATATGTCTGCGATCGGTCGTCCAAACCTCCCCAATCTTACGGTTGGTATGCCGATCAAATTAGGCTATAAAGGATTTGATGTGAACATTATGTTCCAGGGCGCATTCATGTACAGCCTTGCAATGAGGGGCACCGCAATCGAACCTTTCCAAAGCCAGTTCCAACCGATCCATCAGCTGAGATGGACAGCGGATAATACAAACCCGCAGTTCCCAAGGTTGACGACAAATCCAACAAGTATCAACAGTCCTTCATCTTACCTGTCTGATTACTGGTTGATCAATGCGCACTATATCCGTCTGAAGACAGTTGAAGTAAGCTATCAGCTTCCTTCCAGGCATCTGCCCTTCGGCATCAATAATACAAGAGTTTATCTGAGTGGATATAACCTGCTTACATGGAGTAATGTGACGAAGAAATACCAGTCTGATCCCGAAGTGGCGCCAAACAGTGCCGGTGATGCATACCTGATGCAGCGTATCATCAATCTTGGTGTGATGGTTGGATTCTGATAAGTGAAAGCTGACAGGTTAAGTAGATTTCAATTATAAAATTAGTTCAGCGCTCTTATATGCAGCTATTGTTCAACCGGAATATATAAACAGCCATAACGAATTGCTTGTCACATATGCGATGAACGGAGACAGAACTTGTGTAACAGATTGCGTAAACAGCCGGGTGGATCCGGATGTTTACCGTCTGAAAACCCTCTGTATTCCGCAGGATCTGTTGAAATGAATTGATCCCAGGGATCTTTAAATTTTAAAACCCTGAATAATGGATTTGTCCTGCAACCTTCTGTTGCAAAAACAAATCACTTTCAGGTAAAATGATGATCGTAAGATGAGCAAAGCGATATTCAGGAAAATATTTTCTACAGCTTTTACGCTTGTTGCGCTGACGGGTTCCGCTGTCGCGCAACAAGTCTATTTTGTAGATGGTTACCACGGAGGCGTGTATGGACATTATCCAAAACAATACACCGCATTTATAAATGAAACGCTCGAAAGGAACCCGAGATGGTTTATCAACCTGGAGATCGAACCGGAGACATGGGATAGCGTTGCAGTAAATGAACCGGCCAATTTTCAACGATTCAAAGAATTGATCGCTGATCAGTCTGTATCGGGAAGGATAGAGTATGTGAATCCGGCTTACGGTCAGCCGTATTTTTATAATATCAATGGTGAGAGTATTATCCGGCAGTTGGGTTATGGAATACAGAAACTAAGGCAGCATTTTCCCAATCTTGTCTTCACCACTTATTCAACGGAAGAGCCCTGTTTCACCAGTGCCTTGCCCCAGGTGTTGAAATCATTCGGATTTGAATATGCATCGCTGAAAAATCCCAATACCTGCTGGGGTGGTTATGTAAGAAACTATGGCGGTGAAATGATCAACTGGAAAGGGCCCGATGGTACATTGTTGCCAACTGTTCCGCGTTATGCAAGCGAGGCATTGGACAAAAGGTCCACCTGGCAGACAACGGCATCAACCAACTCAACAGAATATCTTGATGCGGCTTTTAAGGCAGGTATCGCCAATCCGGTGGGGATGTGTTTGCAGGATGCTGGTTGGAAAAACGGTCCCTGGCTTGGTGAAAGACCTACGCAATATCCAACAGCATATACAACCTGGAGGAATTACATAAAGAATGTAGTGAAGCAGCGTGATCTTGCTGACTGGCGTTTGACGCAGGAAGATATACAGGTCAGCCTGGTCTGGGGTTCCCAGGTATTGCAACAGATCGCAAAGCAGGTACGGTATTCAGAGAACAAGATCGGGCGTGCAGAAAAGATCGCGACCCTTGCAAGCCTGCTGAAAGGAGCAGATTATCCCGCGGCTGATTTTGATGAGGCATGGCGGCAGATCATGCTGACACAGCATCATGATTGCTGGATCGTGCCATACAATGGAGGAAGAAATGATACATGGATCGATAAGGTCCAGCGCTGGACGGACAGTGCGAACAATATCGCATCACGTTCCATACAGTCTGCGTTCGCGGCATTCGGTCAGGATAATGAAAATGCTTCTTTGTTTGCGCGCTTGTTCAACGGGAATGCTGACGAATGGAATGGTTACGTTCACCTTAAAATACCAGCGGGCAGTAATGCAGCGGGTATTATTGTAAAGGATAATAAAGGTATTACGCTTCCTTCTCAATTTATTAAAGACCGGAACGAACTGATCGTAAAAGCTGCTGTGCCTGGAACGGGTTTGCGTTTATTGCAGCTCGTTAATACGAACAGAAAATCCGTGGCAGCTTCGCTGATCTCCCGTAAGCAGAATGGAACAGTTGTACTGGAAACTGATCTTTATAAGATCACGATCGATCCTTCGAAAGGTGGTGCTATAACAAGTCTTATTGCGAAGCAATTAAAAGGAAAAGAGTTTATTGATCCCAAAAAAGCAAAGGGCCTGAACGAACTGAAAGGATATTTTTTCCGCGATAGTAATTTTTTCTCCAGTGCAGCCACTTCTGCTACGATAGATGTTCTTTACGATGGAGCGCTTAGTGCTTCTGTGGAAGTAAAAGGTTCGATCAATTCTCAATCGTTCAGCCAGGTGATCACCGTGTATAAAACGGATCCATTGATCGATGTTAAGCTCAGGATCGATTGGAAAGGAAATCCTGGAATTGGAGATGATTACAAGCAAGCCGGCGGTTATAAAGGTGAAGATTATCGAAAGGCTTTTTATGATGACCGTAAGAAACTGCAGACATTGCTTCCGCTGAATCTTGCTGAAGAACGCATCTATAAGAACGCGCCATTTGATGTGATCGAAAGTAAATTGTCTGATACCTATTTCCGGACCTGGGATAGTATCCGAAATAATGTATTGTTGAATTGGATAGACGTAACGGATAAGAAAGGCGATTATGGCTTTGCATTATATACCGATCATACAACGGCGTACGCGTATGCCGCAAATGAACCATTAGGGCTTGTTACGCAATACTCGGGTGTTGGTCTTTGGGGAAGAGATTATTCCATTGCAGGCCCAACGGAGTTGCATTATGCATTTTATCCGCATGCGGGTGACTGGAAGAAAGCTGGTGTTTGGTCATCTAATGTTTCCTGGAATAATGGAGTGGAAGCCCATGTATTCAACGGTAGTGAAGATGCCATGGCTGATATTTCCATGTTCAGTATCACACAGAAAGGTTTTGAGTTGACAGCAATGGAAAGAAAAGGAAATGATCTCCTGATCAGACTGTTCAATCCTTCTGACGCGGCGAGAACCGCTCGCTTGGATTTTACCGGACAGCTTACAGACGTGGAAGAGCAGGAGCTGGATGGTCGCGTGATCAGGAAAGTAAAAGTCAATACAGTTGCAAGGGGCAACAGTATCGATGTTCCGATGCGTGGCTTTGGTTTGAGTACATTGGTTGTTAAAGATTTTAAAAGGTTCAATAAATAAGTTTATTCATGATGGGAAAAAGAGCGAAGCGATTATTAGGTGTCTGCGGTTTGCTGGTAGCAACGGTATCATCAGCTCAGCAGCGTCTGTCGTCCTATATCAATCCATTTATCGGAGCCAGTACCAGTACGGGTGACGCAGGTATTTACCATGGATTGGGAAAGACTTTTCCGGGTGCGGCCACGCCGTTTGGGTTAGTGCAGGTGAGTCCGAATACGATCACAGGCGGCGATAATGGTAATGGCTTCAGCTATGAGCATACCAGTATTGAAGGGTTTGCACTTACGCAAATGAGTGGCGTGGGTTGGTTTGGTGATCTCGGCAATTTCCTGGTGACGCCAACAACTGGTCCGTTAAAAAAGATCGCCGGTAAACCCGGATCAACCGGAAATGGCTATCGCTCTTCCTATGATGCGGGAAAGTCTGTGGCAACTGCCGCTTATTATTCCGCTTTTCTGTCGGATTATAAAGTAAAGGCCGAGTTGACTGCTGCCCCGCATGCGGGCATGATGCGGTTTACTTTCCCTGCTAATAAACAATCCCGCATACAGGTTGACCTGGCAAGAAGGGTAGGGGGCACATCCGTAGAGCAATCGGTCAAGGTGATCAATGATCACAGTATTGAGGGCTGGATGAAGTGCACGCCGGATGGCGGTGGCTGGGGTGATGGAGATGGTAAAGCTGATTACATTGTTTATTTCCATGCGGAATTCAGCAAGCCTTTCACCCATACCGGTGTGTGGAGTGCTGTTATCCCTGATTCTGCGAACAGGCACCGGGAAAATGTACTTAGTGATCACTATCAGCAGTGGATTGCGGATGCAACGGTGGAAAAGAATATAAAAGAGAAGCGCGGAAAACATCTTGGGTTCTTTTCTGAATTTTCTACCAAAGAGGGAGAACAGGTTTTATTGAAAGTCGGGATCTCATTTACAGATCTTGCAGGAGCAAGAGTCAATCTGGCAAAGGATATCACCGGTTGGAATTTTGATGCCGTCCGTAATGCGTCTGTTGCTTTATGGGATCGTGCTTTGGAGAAGATCCGTATTGATATAAAAGATGAAGAAAAGAAAAAGATCTTTTACACGGCAATGTATCATTCCATGCTTGATCCAAGAAGTATGGAGGATGTGAATGGAAATTATATCGGTGCTGACAAACTCCTGCATCAGAGCGCAGCCTTTACCAAGCGAACAGTATTCAGTGGCTGGGATGTGTTCAGGAGTCAGATGCCTTTGCAGACGATCATTAATCCGGTGGTGGTTAATGATATCATTAACTCTCTCGTGGAAATGGGTGATCAGAGCGGTAAGCATTACCTGGAAAGATGGGAGTTGCTGAATGCATATACAGGTTGTATGATCGGTAATCCTGCAATACCGGTGATTACTGACGCCTATGTAAAGGGTATCCGTGGTTTTGATGTGCCTAAGGCATTTGATTACGCAGTTAACTCCGTAGAGAAATTCGGCAACGGAGAAAGAGGATTCAGCACCGGCTTTGGTATTTCACATACGCTGGAATATGCGTTCACGGAGAACTGTGTGGCCGACCTTGCAAAGTATCTAAACAAACCCGATCTGGAAGCAAAATACCGCCGTCGCGGGCAAAGCTATCGCAACATTTTTGATGATTCCACCAAATGGTTCCGTCCGAAGAGAGAAGATGGTAGCTGGGAGCCTTATCCTGCTGCCGGCCGCCTCACCCAATGGTATGGCAGCATTGAAAGCAATCCCTATCAGCAGGGATGGTTTGTTCCACATGATGTAAAGGGAATGGTAGCGCTGATGGGTGGTGAAGATAAGGTACGTGCAGATCTTGAAAGCATGTTTGATCATACGCCGGAGAATATGATGTGGAATGATTACTACAACCATGCGAACGAACCTGTGCATCATGTCCCATTCCTGTTCAATCGCGTTGGTGCGCCATGGCTTACACAGAAATGGACAAGACTGATTTGCAACAATGCATACAGGAACGAAGTGAATGGATTGGTGGGGAACGAAGATGTTGGACAAATGTCCGCCTGGTATATCCTGGCTGCGATCGGTTTTCATCCCATCGCTCCCGGCAATACAAGATATGAGTTGACAAGTCCTGTATTTGATCGCATTGTTATCGGCCTTGATAAAAAGTATGCAACGGGAAAAACGTTTACGATCGTGGCAAAGAATAACAATTCGCAGAACATCTATATCCAAAGCGCAACCCTGAATGGCAAGTCCTATGATAAATGTTATATCGATCATAGCGATATCATCAAAGGTGGCATACTTGAGTTGCAAATGGGAAGCGCGCCAAATAAAAACTGGGGACGTAGCGAATAACAACATTTCAATCTCTGGCGATATAAATACATTATAATGATCAAAGCTCTAACAGCAGGGATTTTCTGTCTTTATATTACACAGCTTTATGCGCAGGATGACCTGGTGAAGTATGTGAATACCCTGCAGGGAACAAATTCCAGTTATGAATTATCGGCAGGCAATACTTACCCTACAACGGCCATGCCTTTCTGTATGAACGCCTGGAGCCCGCAGACGGGTAAGAACGGTGATGGCTGGAAGTATAAATATTCCGAACCCGTGATACGTGGTTTTGGAGAAACGCACCAATGCAGCCCATGGATGAATGATTACGGTGTATTCACGTTGATGCCTGTTGCAGGGCCGCTTGTTGTCGATCAGGAAAAAAGAAAAGTTCCTTTTAAACATGCAAATGAGCTGGGAAGACCGAATCATTATCGTGTAACATTAGATAACGGCGTGATGGCCGAGATCGCACCAACAGAGCGTGCCGCACATTTTCGTTTTCGTTTTCCAAAGGGACAACAATCAAACATCGTACTGGATGGTTATACGAAAATGAGTAGCGTTACCATTGACGCGGCCAACCGTAAAATTTCCGGGTATGTTACAAACGGTTCTTTTGTGCCAAACGGTTTCCGGAATTATTTCGTGATCGTTTTTGATAGACCATTTGTTGCCTATGGCACCTGGGAGAATCAAAAGAATACTATATCTGCTAACAGCACATCCGCCGAAGCGCAGGGTGCTGGTGCCTATATTGAGTTCGCAAAAGGCACGACCGTACAGGCGAAAGTAGCTTCTTCCTACATCAGCCCGGAGCAGGCTGAAACAACGCTGCTGCGCGAACTGGGAAGCTTTGCCAGATTTGAACAAACGCGTGACGCAGGCTTTGCTGTTTGGAATAAATTATTGAACAGGGTAAAAGTTGAAGGAGGAACAGAAGAAGAAAAAGCTACATTCTATTCCTGTATGTTCCGCGCTAATCTTTTCTCACACTCATTTTTTGAGTATGACAAAAATGGCAGGCCGGTTTATTATAGTCCGTATGATGGTCAGCAGCACGATGGATATATGTACACGGATAATGGTTTCTGGGACACTTTCCGTTCTCAGTTTCCCCTGACAAACATTCTTCATCCAACTATGCAGGGGCAGTACATGCAGGCCCTGCTGGATGCACAGAAACAATGCGGCTGGCTGCCTTCCTGGTCCGCGCCTTCTGAAACCGGTGGAATGCTGGGTAATCACGCGATCTCTTTGCTTGCCGATGCATGGGCAAAAGGTATCCGCAACTTCAGCGCAGATTCTGCCTTAAAAGCTTACTATCACGAAGCAACCAATAAAGGACCATGGGGAGGAGCAAACGGCCGCCAGGGCTGGAAGGAATATTTTCAATTGGGTTATGTTCCCTATCCGGGTTCCGAAGGCGCCACAGCTCAGACACTGGAATATGCTTATGATGATTTCTGTGGTTATATGCTGGCGAAGATGACGGGCAATAAGTTTTACGAACAGATCTTTGCGAAGCAGATGTACAATTACAAAAATGTATTTGACACTGCTACAACGTTCATGCGCGGCCGTCAGGCCAATGGTGAATGGTCACCCAACTTCGATCCGCTCTGGTGGGGCGGGCCCTATACGGAGGGAAATGCCTGGCATTATAACTGGTCGGTTTTCCATGATGTGCAGGGACTCATCAACCTGACTGGCGGAGAGAAAGCATTTGAAGCAAAGATCGATTCTGTATTTACTGAGCCAAACACAGTGCATGTCGGCAGTTACGGACAAATGATCCATGAGATGACGGAAATGGTGAATGCCAATCTCGGTCAGTATGCACACGGCAATCAGCCTATTCAGCACCTGATCTATCTGTATAACTACACCGGTGCTCCCTGGAAAGCACAGAGCCGTGTTCGTGAAGTAATGCGCAAGCTTTACAATGCAACGGAGAATGGTTATCCGGGAGATGAAGATCAGGGTGGAATGTCGTCCTGGTACGTACTGAGTGCTTTAGGGATCTATAGCGTTACGCCAGGCACTGATCAGTATGTGATCGGCAGCCCGGTGTTCAATAAAGCAACGATTCAGCTGGAGAATGGAAGATCATTCACCATCGAAGCAAATAATAACAGCCGCGATAATGTATACATTCAATCAGCAACATTGAACGGTCAGCCCTATACAAAGAACTGGATCACTTATAATGATATTGCAAACGGTGGTGTATTGCATTTTGAAATGGGAGCAACACCAAACAAACAACGTGGCACAGCTATTTCAGACAGACCATTTTCCCTTACAAAAAAGAGCGATCAATGAGACGGAGAACATCCGCTATAATTTTATTTTCCATTTTTGCTTTGCAGGTCAATGGGCAGCAGTTTGCGTCGAAAGTGAACACGCGTATCGGCAATAAAGGCAAAGGCGCAAGCAAGGAAGAGGCTTATCTTGAAGCAGGGTACACATTTCCGGGGGCAACCTATCCCTTTGGCATGGTTCAGTTTACTCCCACCTTTTTTCATCCGGCGAAAGGATTTGTGGTGAACCAGATGAGCGGTGCCGGCTGTGAACACATGGGCAATTTCCCCACGATGCCTTTGTCCGGAAAAATAACAGCATCACCGTATGACATGATGCAATTGGATCCGGGGTTCAGAATAGAAGAAGCGATTGCCGGATCATTCCGCACAAAAGCCGGCGAAGTGGATTGTCAACTGAGCGTGACTACCCGAACTGGTATGGCCAGGTACACATTTCCGTCAACAGATAAACACGGCACCATTGTCGTCGGTTCTGGTTTGAACGGCACCACAATGGGCGATGCATTTATCCGCATCACTTCTCCAACCTCCATGGAAGGTTATGCAGATGGTGGTCAGTTTTGCGGATCGCCTGCTAACTATCGGGTTTATTTTGTTGCCGAGTTTGACAGACCTGCGGTAATAAAAGGAACATGGAAAGAAAGATCTCTGCAAAAGAACAAGGACACGGCAAGCGGTGCAAACTCCGGTGCGTGGTTCAGCTTTGATGTATCAAAGAACAAAACACTGCAATATAAATTTGCCATCTCTTATGTGTCGTTGGAGAACGCGAAACAAAATCTGGAAACAGAAAATACACAATGGGATTTCGATGCGATCCGCTACGCAGCCATTCGTAAATGGGACGAATATTTAGGATTGATAAAAGTGAGCGGCGGAACGGAGGATCATACCACTCAGTTTTATACTCATCTTTATCATTCCTTTATTCATCCGAATATCTGTAATGATGTAAACGGCGAATATATTGGAGCAGATGGAAGAACGCATAAGGTAACGAATGGCAATTATTATACTGCCTTCAGTAACTGGGATACATACAGAACGCAAATTCAGTTGATCAGTATGTTATTACCGGAGCAGACTTCGCAAATGATGAATTCGATCATTCAGTTTGCCCAATTATCTGGCGGAGGTTTTCCCCGGTGGGTGCTTGCGAACACGGAGACCGGGATTATGCAGGGCGATCCTACCAGTTTGCTCGTTGCGAATGCTTACGCATTCGGAGCAAAGGGGTTTGATACAAAGGCGGCATTGCAGGTGATGCGCAATGGTGCAGAAAGACCGGGAACGAAATCGCAGCAGTATGAAACGCGTCCTTTTTTGCAACAGTACCTGGACAAAGGATATGTGAATGCATCCATGAGCCTTGAATATGCTTCCGCTGATTTTGCAATCGGGCAATTTGCATTGCAGGCATTCAGCGATTCGTCTTTATATCAAACCTACCTCAAACGCTCCCAGTCGTGGAAAAACCTTTATAATCCGGCAACGAACTGGCTTCAGTCAAGGGATATCGATGGCAACTGGAAGAAGTATGATGAAGACTGGCGGGAAGCGTCCTATAAAAATTATTTCTGGATGGTGCCGCATAATTTAAGTGGCTTGATCAGTACGATGGGAGGGAAGGCTGTTGCTGAAAAAAGACTGGATAGTTTTTTTACGAAACTGAATGCTTCCTATAACCAGGAATGGTTTGCTGCAGGCAATGAACCGGATTTCCAGGTACCTTGGATTTATAACTGGGTGGGTAAACCGGCAAAGACGCAGGCGCAGGTGAAACGGATCATTAAAGAGCAATACACAAATCGTCCTGAAGGTTTGCCGGGCAACGATGATATGGGTGCAATGGGTGCGTTTTATGTATTTGCCAATATCGGCCTATATCCGGTAGTGCCAGCCCAGGCGGTGATGTCGATCAATTCGCCTTCTTTTCGGGATATAACGATTCGATTCCCTGAAGCAACACTGCATATAACAGGCGGTGATGAAAACCGCAATTATATCAGCGATCTCAAATGGAATGGCCGGTCGTGGAAAGATAGCTGGATCCCTCTGAGCGAGTTGACAAAAGGAGGCGATCTTTCCTTTACATTATCAGACGATGCCAATCAGCAATGGGCAGTGAATTCTGTTCAGCTTTCTTTTGATACAACGGATGCGGCGAAGCTTCCATCCTGGGCTTTGGGACCGTTTATCAGACCTGCTGGTGTGAATCCGGTGCTGAAACCCGATGAGTCCAGCGTATTCAAAGACCCTATGAGCGGGAAAGATCTTCATTGGGAAGCAAACGATGTATTCAACCCGGCCGCAACGATCAAAGATGGAAAAATCGCTGTATTATATCGTGCGGAAGATAAGTCCGGTGTAGGTATCGGCGAACGCACTTCGCGCATTGGATTGGCATTAAGCGAAGATGGTCTTGCAGTGCAGCGAAGCGGTAAACCGGTAATGTACCCGGGAAATGATACGCAGAAAGAATTTGAATGGACAGGCGGTTGTGAAGATCCCCGTGTGGCCGTTACAGAAGATGGAACCTATGTGATGTTGTATACACAGTGGAATAAGAAAGTTCCGCGTCTTGGCGTAGCTACTTCGAAGGATCTGCTGACCTGGAAAAAGCATGGACCTGCATTCCGTAAAGCTTATAACGGAAAGTATTTTAACATGGCTTCCAAATCGGCTTCGCTGGTTACAAAGCTGGTCAAGGGAGAACAGGTGATCGCAAAGATCAATGGCGCCTATCTGATGTATTGGGGCGAAACGGCGGTGTTTGCTGCAACATCCACAGATCTGGTTAACTGGACACCTGTGGAAGACGCAGACGGCAATCTCCGGAAACTGATCACGCCGCGTAAGAAACATTTTGATAGCCATTTGACGGAGTGCGGGCCTCCGGCTATCATCACTGATAAAGGGATCCTGTTATTATACAATGGAAAAAACCTGGCAAATGAAGATGCAGATGAACACTATACGTTGAATTCTTACTGCGCCGGCCAGGTGCTGTTTGATCTGAATGATCCGTATAAAGCGATTGGCCGTTTGGATAAACCATTTTTTGTTCCGACAGAATCTTTTGAAAAAAGCGGGCAATACCCTGCGGGGACCGTATTTGTGGAGGGGCTTGTATTTTTTAAAGATAAATGGTATCTCTATTACGGTTGTGCAGACTCACGCGTGAGTGTTGCCGTCTTCGATCCAAATCAATCAACTCTTCAAAAATAATCTATATGAAGTCTTTTCTCTTAATTGGTGGAATGCTGACTGCGTTGACAGGGATTGCTCAGACAAAAGCGCCGGCGCCATTCAAAGCAGGTGACCGGGTGGTGTTTGCTGGAAATAGCATTACTGAAGCAGGATTTTATGAAATGTACATCTGGCAGTACTACCAGTTACATTTTCCTGATCAGCGCATCACTGTATTCAATGGTGGCATCGGGGGTGATGTGGCAGGACAGATCAATGACCGTTTTGATCTTGATATCATGCGGTTGAAACCAACTGTAGTGGCACTCACTTTCGGTATGAACGACAGTCGTTATTTTGAATATTTCAATACACCGCAGGAAAAAGTGAGAGCAGAGGCGGTGGCCACCTCGTTCAAAAGTTATCAGCAGATCGAAACAAAGCTGAAAGCACAACCCAAACTGACCAAGATCCTGATGACCTCTTCTCCGTTTGATGAAACAAGAGGCGGCACCAATAATAAATTCACCGGCAAGTACAAGACCATGCTGGAGATCGCGGCTTTCCAGGAAGAAGCTGCTAAGAAAAACAATTGGGGATTCGTTGACCTGATGAGACCCATGCAGGAGATCAACGAGCGCGAACAGAAGAAAGATTCCATGTACACCCTGACCGGTCCTGACCGGATTCATCCAGGCAATGCAGGACATATGGCAATGGCCTGGTTATTCCTCAGGGCTCAGGGCCTTGCCGGCACTATGGTGGCCGATGTGGCATTAGATGGTGCATCAGGCAAACTGATCAGATCAGTAAACAGCACCATTACCGGTATTAAGCAGTCTGGTGGCGGCCTGTCTTTCGATTACCTCGCAAAATCACTTCCTTATCCGGTAGATTCCAATTCTCATATATGGGAAAATCCGCAAAAGCAATATGAAGCCTTGAACGTAATTCCTTTCACAAAAGAAATGAACCAGGAAATGCTGACTGTGACCGGATTGAATAAAACAATAAAATACGACCTGAGTATCGATGGACACTCTATTGGAAGCTGGAGTGGCGACGATCTTGAAAAAGGGATCAACCTTGCGCTGCTCAGTAATACGCCGCAATACCAGCAGGCAAAACAGATCGCTGAACTGAATTTACAATATCGCAGTATTGAGCAAAAACTAAGGGCTTACTACTGGTTGCAGTTTAATTATTTCAAAAAGAAAAATATGCTGTACCAGGATGATCAGGCTGCAATGGATTCTGCATGGATCGCCAACGACTGGGCAGTTGCTTCGAAAAAAGAAAATTATGTGGAAGCAAGAAAAAAAGAGATCCGTGCAGGATGGGAGAAATTATTGACGGAGATTGCTGACCGGATCTACACGATCAACAAACCCAAAGTTCATCATATCCTTATCTCGGCGAAAAGATAATCACGAGCTGACGGGAACAGTTCATCATCCGCAAGCAGCAGCATATAACCGTTGCATTTTTTAAAAAGAATCGATGAAAAAGATATTTTTTCTGACCGGATGCTTTATAACGGGGTTGTCCCTGCAGGCACAATTGAAATTATCCAATGCGTTACAGAGTCAGATGGTCGTTCAGCAAAACAAACCGTTCAAGGTTTGGGGTTCTGCCGGGATCGGCAGAACAGTAAAGGTACAGGCAGATTGGTCAAAGACTACAACGGAAGTAACGGTGGATCCATCCGGAAGTTTTGTAGCGATCATTGATGTGCCTCCGGCAAAGCCGTATGATTATTCCCTGCATCGCATCACGGTGAGTGCTGGTAATGAAACGATCAGGCTGGATAGTCTGCTGATAGGAGATCTCTGGTTTTGCAGCGGGCAATCGAATATGCAATTCAGTCTTGGAGAAGATACCAATTCGGCAAAGGAAGTTCCGTTGGCCGACCTTCCTTCTATCCGCCTCCTGCGGGTCGATTTAAACTTCAGTGCAACACCGGTTGAAGATTTCAAAGGTAAATGGGAGCTGTGTACACCGGAAACAGCAAAAAAGTTCAGTGCTGTTGGCTATGCGTTCGGCAAAGAGTTATTTCAGCAACTGCATATCCCGATTGGTCTGGTATTTTCCGGTATCGGCGCTTCTGCTGCACAGGCTTATGTACCACAGGATGTGTTGAAAGCTGATACGATGCTTGATCGTGTGTATCTGCAACCATATCTGAATAGTGAGAAGAGCAAGGAAAAGATCGATGGTGGTTTTTCATTTGAAAAAGTAACAAGACCTTTTCTATTATATAACGCGATCATTCATCCTTTCAGAAATCTCAGTATAAAAGGTTTTACCTGGTACCAGGGTGAAAGTAACCGGAATGAGCGTGCTTCCTACACCAGGCTTACACAGGCGATGATCGAAGCATGGCGGAAGAATTTTGCACAGGGACAATTGCCATTTTATTATGTACAGGTTGCGCCGTTCTTTTATGATAAGGAAGATCCGAGGCTGGCGGATTATGCATTCTTCCGCGAAGCGCAGGAAAATATTTCAACACTGAATAATACCGGTATGGTGGTGACGATGGATGTTGGTGAAGCCAAAGATCTGCATCCAAAGAATAAATTACCGATAGGCTGGAGGCTGGCTCAGTTGGCATTGAACCGTACTTACGGAAAACTGGATCTGCCCTATGAAGGGCCAACCTATGATCATCTTGAACTGAACGGCAGCAAGGCGATCATTCATTTTACTCCTTCATCTGTTGCGTCCGGTCTGCAGACGAAAGATGGCAGGAAACCCGCATTCTTTACGATCGCTGGTGCAGATAAAGTGTTTCATCCTGCTGAGGCAACTATCTCAGGGAATACCGTGATCGTTTCATCCGCAAAAGTGAATAAGCCTGTAGCGGTGAGATATGCGTTTACCAATTACCCGGTTACGAATTTTGAAAACAAAGCGCGTTTTCCGGCTGTGCCATTCCGCACGGACAATTTTTCAGAATAGATAAGTGCGGATTAAGACAGACCCTTAAAATATCATTCAATGAAAACAGTATTTTCATTTCTTACGGTGATCGCTGTGTCATTTTTCATGGGGCAGGTGTATGCACAGTTTGCCGTAGTGAGATCAACTTCAGCCTCCTGGAATTCAAGGTGGATCGCTGCGGCCAATGAAGATGATCAGCAGTATGGCGTGTATTATTTCCGGAAGAATGTCGATATGATGGCTAAACCGGATTCATTCAATATCTATGTGTCGGCAGATAACCGGTATAAGCTGTATGTGAATGGGCAATTGGTTTCTCTTGGTCCTGCGCGCGGTGATCTCAATTATTGGAACTATGAGCAGGTAGATCTTGCGCCATATCTTCATGCCGGGAAAAACAGTATTGCTGCTACGGTTTGGAATGAAGCATCACATCGCCCGGAGGCGATCATCAGTTGGAGAACCGGGTTTATCATCCAGGGGAAAGCAAAAGCGGAACAGATCCTGAACACGGACAGGTCATGGAAATGTATCCGCGACAAAGGATATAATCCACTGCCTGGATTCTTTGCAGCAAGTACGGGCGAAATGATCGATATGAGCAAAAGCATTCATCAGCCGATGAAGGCGGATCTCAATGATGCAGACTGGCCCGCAGCTTCAGAAGTTTTCGCCGGTCAGCCGAAAGGCCTGGCAGATGGTGGCGGATGGTCATTGGTGAAGTCGACATTGCCACAAATGGAAATGACGTACCAGCGGATCCCGGTGTTGAGAAAGACCACAGGCATCAGTATGCCAGTTGGTTTTCCTGCGGAGAAAAAGCCCGTGACAATTCCGGCAAACACTACAGCGGTTTTATTATTCGATCAAACATATCTAACCAATGCCTATCTCACCCTGAATTTCAGCAGAGGTAAAAATGCAGGTATTTCATTGAAATATGCGGAAGCGCTTTATATCGAGTTCAATCAATGGGGAGGAAAGAAGGGAAACCGCAATGAGGTAGAGGGAAAGATCTTTTCTGGAAGAATGGACAGTTTGGTTTCGGACGGCACGCAGGGGCAAAGTTTCACTAACCTGAACTTCCGCACTTATCGCTATATACAAATGCTGGTGCAAACAAAAGATGAACCCCTGGTGATCGATGATATCTATGGAACTTTTACCGGTTATCCTTTTAAAAAAACAGCTGTATTCAATACGGATAATAAAGAGATAACAGATATCCTTGAGATCGGATGGCGTACGGCGCGCCTGAACGCTTTTGAAACTTATACAGATTGTCCTTATTACGAACAATTGCAGTACATCGGTGATACACGGGTACAGGCAATGATCACGTATTATAACAGCCCTGATGACAGATTGCCGCGCAATGCGATCAACCTGATCGATCACTCGCGGCTGCCGGAGGGCGTAACGCAAAGCCGCTATCCGACCCGCGGTACGCAATTGATCTCTACATTTTCGCTATGGTATATCGGTATGTTATATGATTACTGGATGTACCGTGCGGATGATCAGTTCATCCGTGAAAAACTATCCGGTTCGCGCGCGATCCTTGATTTCTTCAGCCATTATCAGCAGACAGACGGATCATTGAAAAACACTCCTTACTGGACCTTTGTTGACTGGGCCGGGGGAGACGGCTGGTATGTTGGAAACGCTCCTTCGGGCAGCGACGGCAGCGCCGCCATCCTGGATCTGCAATTGCTCTGGGCGTATCAATGGGCCGCTAAGATGGAAGCAAAATTAGGGATGGCTGATCAGGCAAAACAATATGAACAGCAAGTTGCGAAGCTGAAGCTGACTATTTATCAGAAATACTGGTCGGCTGAACGAAAACTCTTTGCGGATACAAAGGAGAAGAATGTTTTTTCCCAGCATGCAAATTCTCTTGCCGTGTTAACAGGTATGGTAAAGAAAGAGGAGCTGCCTGCGTTCGGAAAAAGATTGTTATCAGATAGATCGCTGACACAATGCACGATCTATTTTAAATACTACCTGCACCAGGCGCTTAACAAAGCCGGGCTTGGCAATAACTACCTCGACTGGTTGGGAGTCTGGCGGGAAAATATAAAAGCGGGTCTGACTACGTGGACGGAAGATTCCAATATCGATTACACACGTTCCGATTGCCACGCCTGGGGAAGCAGTCCCAATATTGAATTCTTTCGTATTGTTTTGGGAATAGACAGTGATGCGCCGGGTTTCAGCAAGATCCGTATCGAACCACATCTTGGTGACATGAAAGAAGCTTCAGGAGAGATCCCGCATCCGAAGGGGAAAGTATCCGTGAAGTACCTGCTGGGAAATAATACGTGGAAAATGCAGATCAGTCTTCCGGAGAAGACCACCGGTGTGTTTGTCTGGAAGGGCAGGAAATATGTATTGAAGAGTGGTGCGAATATGCTGACGATAGCAAATTAACTGGACTATTGTATCCGGTTCAGCCGGCATGTTTTATTTATGCCTGACTGTTCTGCATAAATAAAACAACTGAATTATTGAATTTGTGATCGAAAAAAAAGGATTGCTTTGGGCAATCCTTTTTTATTGTTAAGACATTTGCGTCCCGCAAATAGGAGAGTAATTTAATTAAAATTGGCGGAAAAACTTCGCCCGTTATGTTGTTTCGGATCCTGGCGGGCCAGGTAATGTTTATGTTTTGCACTAGCCGGTTTTTCAAACCTGACTAAGCGCTGAGCGTCACACGTAACACAGACGCTACGCCAATAAATTTCGCCGCCATGAATTCTTCCGCCAGATCATTGATGATAGCAATCACTTTCACCGTATTTCGATCGATGGTTTTAAGCAGTTCAAAAAAACCTTCCATGGCGATAGGGATGAGCACAAGATGTTTGCCGGAAAGATCCGGAGGCAGGTCATTAAAATAAGAGACCGGGTAACCTGTTTGCTCCTTGAGCAAGGCTGCATCGTGTGCATGCGGTGAGATCAGGCAAAGACGCTCCGGACCGGCAGAAGCAATCAATTCTTCCACCAGCGGGGTCATCATAAGATGATTAGCCATGGTTGTAATTTTCATCAAATCTATACGCCGGGAAGGAAATGACTTGTAGTCTGATTTGGGTATTTTTGTGTAGTTGAGACACTACAAATGCCCGGATCGGGTCAACCCGGTATTTCAGGCAATAGGCGAATTAGTTGTTTGATAAAGCAACTGTTAAAAGACATGAAAAGCAATATGACAGGGATATATAAGAAATGAACGGGCTTCACTCGCTGTTTTGTCTGGTAAATATCATGCAGGCAAAACGCATATTAAACTCCCGTCTTTATTCTTTCTTCCCGTTCCTTTCGTCTTACCGGTTCAATTTTTACCGGTAAGACGGAAAGAACGGGAAGAAGGCAAGTGAAGATTCAAACGAGACCAGCTTCGTCAGCGTTCGGTTAAAGGTTTCTGTTAACTGAAGTTATTGTCCATTCGATTTATCTTCTGCAATCTTTTTATCCAGTGCCGCCTGCAACTTTTCGATTCTGCGTTTATAATCTTCCTTATCAGCAAAAACGGAAGGATCATAACCATCTGTTTCTTTCCGTTTCTCCTGCAAGCCAAACTGGCTGGCATGCGCCGCTACCCAGATATCAAAATCAAGTTTGGCCATTGCAGGGATCGTATAGAGATAGTCCCCGGCCATACCGGGATAGCTTTTTACTTCAGAGAACTTTTTATCGATGATAATAGAAGGCATATTGGCGATCAGCACACGGTAAGTGCGGGCGCTGTCCCGGACATTCACCAGGAAACTGCAGGAACCTTTCGTATGACCCGGGTGATGCAGCATGGTAAGCTTTGTACCTCCCAGTGAGATCGTGTCTTTGTCTTTCAACAAACGATCGATCCTGAATGACTGGAATGTAGGTTCCTTCTGGAAATCACTGAAATAATAATCGGACACACCGCCATCTTTTATCACCGCAGCATCTTTTTCATCCACCATAAATTTCGCGCCAGTCATCTTTTTGATCTCTGCCATGGCGCCAACATGATCATGATGCGCCTGGTTGGTAAGTAATATGCGGATATCTTTCATCTTAAAACCAAGTTCTTCCACATGTGCTTTGATCATCTGCGCGGAAGAAGCAACACCGGTGTTGATCAGGATATGCCCTTTCGGTGTGGTGATCAGAAAAGAAGTAAGATCATAGCTTCCCACATAATACAGGTTGCCGGCAATGCGGAACGGCTTATAATCCTTCAGCCAGTCTTCGGAGCTTGGCGGCGGCTCCTTCACGGCTTGTCCAAAACTGATCATGGAAGACAAACAAATGACAAACGCGAAAAGCGACTTTCTAAAAAATGAGCGGATCATAAACTGATATATTATTGGCATAGCAGCCGGCAGATAAGAAGATTATTTTACTGAAAGATCATCAATACAGGAGCTAAAAATAGGCTAGTCTGTTGATTGTCTGATTTAAACTTTTGCTACTGGTCAATAACCGGGAAGAATGGGAGGCTATGGTATTCACCCCTGAATATTCAATTTCAGCGACAAGCATTGCGACGGCGATCTGTTCAAATGACCCTGTCATGACAAACAATAAATATTCCCGAATTCGAAATCCGTTTTTCACAATAGCGGTGCTATTTCAGCGGTGCCAGGCAGACCTTCGCGCGCAGAAAAAAACTTATGAGAAAGAAATATATTCCCGCCGTACTGACGATACTCCTGTGCCCGCTGCTGCTATTGGCAAACGGAGTGCGGATTGAAAGTGGTGGCAGCATCGCCGGAACAGTTAAAACCAGCGATGGTCAGCTGGCAGCCGGTGTAGCCATACTGGTGAAAGAAACAACGAAGACAATTGTAACAAATGAAAGCGGTGAATTTCTCCTGAGAAATTTACCAGCCGGCACTTATCATCTCGAAGTGGCGATGAAAGCCTACGATAAGAATGAAACAGCCGTTACCGTCCTTGATGGCGAAATAACCAAAGTGACGATCGAACTTGCCTATACATCCCAAAAGCTGGAAGAAGTGGTGATCACCAGCGGTGGCAACCGGTTTGCAAAAAAAGAGAGTGAGGATGTGTCGAAGCTGCCGCTCCGTAATATGGAGAACCCACAGGTATATACCGTGGTGAGCAAAGAACTGATGAAAGAGCAGATCCTTACAGACTACAACAGTGCGTTCAAGAATGTGCCTGGTGCAGGCATTGCTGAGATCAGGAACCAGGGACGTACAACAAATATTTCCCGCGGTTTTGCCACGCCGCAACTCGTGCGCAACGGTGTAGGTAGCTTTACTTATACATCGGTTGACCCGGCAAACCTCGAACGCATCGAAGTGATCAAGGGGCCATCGGCCACTTTGTTTGGCAGTACCCTGTCTTCTTTTGGTGGCCTGTTCAATCGCGTTACCAAGAAGCCATTCGATAATTTCAAAGGCGAAGTATCTTTTTCCGCAGGAAGCTGGGACCTGAACCGCCTGACATTTGACGTGAACACGCCATTGGATGAAGATAAAAAAGCATTGCTCCGTGTGAATGTCGCTTTGCACAGCGAAAGAAGTTTTCAGGATGCCGGTTTCAACCGCAGCGTAATGATCGCGCCATCATTTTCCTACCAGGTGAACGATCGCCTGACACTGATGCTGGATGTGGAAATGGCATTCAATAAAGCGACATCGCCTATGCGGGTATCGCCGTTCACCGGCGGCACAGCGCATAGCGTAAAAGACCTGGCTATGCCGTATGATCTTTCTTTTGCAAACAATACGATCAACTACAGCGGTCAGCAGTACAACGTATTCGCACAGGCAAAATACCTGATCTCCAACACCTGGACTTCCCAAACCATCGTATCCCGCACACGCTCTTCCGCGGACGGATATGTGGTCGGGTTGACCCTGCTTACCGACAGCACACTTCGACAGACAGTCACACAGCAGGAATATCCGTATTATGGAACCGATATCCAGCAGAATTTTATCGGCGATTTTCATATCGGCGGTATGCGCAACAGGGTAGTGGCTGGTCTTGATTTTTATTCACTGCGCGCAACAAGAAATGATGCATCTGTGAATCTGCCTGCATTAAAGTTCCGCAAACCGGGCGCCGCATACAATAATTTTACAGCTGAAAAGGTTTCTCCTTTATTCAGCACGGCTAATTTTGTCAACTTTGTATCAAACAATGAGCAGACATACAGTGCTTATGTGTCGGATGTGTTGAACATCACCGATCAATTGCTGGCGATGGCGAGTATTCGTGTTGATCGCTATATGAATAAAGGCGTTTATTATCCAAACCTTGATTCAACGGCCGGTAAATTCAATCAGACTGCGTTCTCGCCAAAATTTGGTTTAGTATATCAGCTGATCAAAAACAAGGTTTCGCTGTTTGGTAATTATATGAATGGGTTTAACAACGTAAGCGGAAGTGATTTCAATGGCAATGTGTTCAAGCCTAACCAGGCGAACCAGCTGGAAGGTGGGGTGAAACTTGATTTCAGTAAAGTAAGTGCTACCATCAGCTATTATGATATTGAAGTGACCAATATCACGCGTGACGATCCTGATCACGCAAACTTCAGCATACAGGATGGTACCCAGGTAAGCAAAGGTTATGAAATGGAACTGATCGCAAATCCTGTCAGAGGATTGAACATCGTGGCGGGTTATACTTACAATGACAGCAAATACACAAAGAGCAATGCTTCTGTGGAAGGTCTGCGTCCAACAACGGCTGGTCCTCCCCGCATGGCAAATATCTGGATAAGCTATCGTTTGCCGGAGGGCGCTGCAAAAGGTCTTGGCTTCGGGATCGGTGGAATTTACGGAAGCGAAAGTTTCCAGAGCAATACGAAAGCATTCACATTTACCGTTCCGTCATATAAAGTATTTGATGCGGCTGTGTTTTACGATAAAGCAAGATATCGTCTCGGTCTGAAAGCGGATAATATCTTCAGTGAAAAATACTGGTCATACCGTTTGGCTGCCCAGCCGCCATTGCGGATCACAGGTAACATTACCGTTAAATTCTAGATCATAATGCAGGCAATTTCGCTCAGGAAGGCGATCAACACCTTACACCTCTGGCTTGGTTTTATATCAGGCATTATTCTGCTGGTGGTAGCTATTACCGGTGGCATACTGGCATTCGAGGATGAGATCAGGAACCTGACGGAACATGATCTGTTGTATGTAGAAGCGCAGCAAAAGCCAAAGGAAAGTGTACAGCATTTGCTGGAGGCGGTACGTGAATATAACCCGAAAGCCATGGTGACACAGGTGCGGTATTTCGGTGACCCGGAAAAGGCGGCACAGGTTTATACAAAAGATAAAAAGATCTATGCGGTCAACCCATACACTGATCAAGTGCTGGGTGTGCGCGATCAGGAAAAGAACTTTATGTTCCTGGTATTGTCGCTTCACCGGACATTGTTCCTGGGGCATGTGGGTGAGGAGATCATTTTCTGGAATGCATGTGTATTCCTGGTGATCCTGCTGTCAGGGTTGTTCTTATGGTGGCCGAGAAGAAGAAAGCAATTCAGGCAGGCGGTCACTATTAAAAAGAATGCATCAGTGAAGCGCAGGTATTTTGATCTGCATAGCGTGGCTGGATTTTATGTATTCATCCCTATGATGTTCGTTGTCGTAACGGGTATTGATATGGCCGCAGGCGGATCGTCTGCACCAAAAAAGAAATCCAACGTGACGGAAGGTATTGCATTTGCCGCAAGCAATTATGACAGCGCCCTGCATCAGTCCTATCATGGGGAGCCGGTCGAATCGATCAGGATCACTATTCCGAAGGATAGTAATGATGTGATCGGGGTAAGTATCCGTTATGAAACAAGCAGTCTTCGCAAGCAAACGGCGTTTGTATATGACCGCTATTCAGTAAGACCTCTTTCCTCAGATAAATGGCAGGATAAAACTTTCCGGCAGCGGTTCTTTGGCAGTGATTACGAGATCCACACGGGAAGAATACTTGGTCTGCCGGGAAAGCTGGTGATGTTCCTGGCTGCGTTGATCACAGCAAGTTTGCCGGTGACAGGGTTTTTGATATGGAATGGTAAAAGACGGAAAAAGCGAACGGGTTTAAAGAGCGGCTCCCCTGCGTGACTAAACCAACTTGCCAGTTATAACCCTACAGTCGTTCGATGGCCGATGGCTGATGGCTGATGGCCGGTTTCCTCCTTTTGGCTGAAGCCCCCTCATCTTGTCGACCAATTCATCGCTCTATTTCCGTTTGGTTAGTCTCCTTCATGTATTGGCATTTTTACACATTAACTGAAGACAAGGCTACTTTCTTCAGACTTCCTTACCGTCTTACCGCCTTACCGGTTTAATTTTTACCGGTAAGACGGTAAGGACGAACAAAAGCAGCAGCTTACTAACCCAACTTGCTGGTTCTGGTGGGCCCGCGATCTTTATGTACAGGAATGTTAAAAGCAATATTCTTCCAGGCCATTGTTTGCATGGAGAGATAAATCACCTTATTTTGAAACAATAACCGATCTCTCTGAACCTAAGCCAAAACGATGGTTTTTATAAAACGTCTTCATCCATTCTTCAAATGGTTTCTCCTTATAATTATGATCATCGTGTCGGCTTTGCTGATCCTCTTCTTTTACCACACGGAAGTGACGGAAAATACAGACACTTATATTTATGATCTTCCATTCAAAGAAGGGGAGAGGCATCGTGTAGTGCAAGGATACGGCGGCCTGTTTTCTCATGCGCATACAGCAGCGTTGGACTTTGCAATGCCGGTTGGCACACCTGTGTATGCCGCACGCGGCGGTGTGATCTATAGTTATAAAGATAACAGCGATGAAGGTGGGATCAGTTCCCGTTATAAGAATAAAGCCAACTACATTATCATAAAACATGTTGATGGCAGCTTTGGCTGCTACTGGCATTTGCAGAAGAATGGCGTGCTTGTTAAAAAGGGCCGTGTAAATGCCGGGCAACTGATAGCCAAAAGCGGATCGACCGGATTGGTGGTTCGACCGCATCTGCACTTTTCTGTAAAGCGGAAATTGAGCTATGATATGGATTCGTTTGTGAAAACAAAATTCAGGACCGACAAAGGAATTGTGTTGCTGGAACACTGGAAGACCTACTGTCAACCCTAGAACTGTTTTCTTACCGTTCTCCCTTCTTAGCGGTAAAATAAACCGGAAAGGACAGTAATACTTTTTATGAAAATAAAAGCGGTGATCCGTTCGACAAAAACCAGTTTTTCTTCGGCAAAATCATTCCCTTTCCTTTTCGCCGTAAAAATAGCTGCCTTGCAGAAACAACCCCATCAGGCTTTGATCCCCTTCGTTTCTTTGATCCATAAACATTCTGACTATGCGATCAATATTTATTCCCCTGTTAATGATCTTGTTGTTATCAGGCATTAGTAAGGCACAAACGTTCTCGGCTAAAGACATCATCCCGGTTGACCATAAAGAAAGATATCTTGACAGCCTGGTCAAATCAATCGGAGATAAACGCATCGTTGCGATCGGGGAGGATACCCATGGCACAGGTGATTTCTATGAACTCCGGGCTGCCATCACCAAACGGCTGATCCGGGATAAAGGTTTTATCACCGTGATCCTTGAAAATCCACATGAAGATATGATGGCATTGCAGGCAGGTCTGACAAAAGATAACCTGGATACGCTGATGCGGAAACATCTTTTCGCTATTTATCAATCGAAGGAAATGAAAGATTTCCTGGTTTGGTTTGGAAAGCAGGCCGCCCGGAACGAGAAGCTTAAACTGGCAGGTTGTGATGACAGCTATCGCGAATTGCTGCCGGCCTATCTCCTCCAGGCAGCGGCAAGGTATAAAGATGATTCATTGAACAATATGTTGCACGAGTTCGAGCTCCGTCAAACACTGGATGCAAAACATTTCTATGCGCGGGTGACAGGGCCCAAACCTGATTCCGTTCCGAAGACGATGGCTTATATGCGCGAAGCGTACAAACTGGCGGACCACATCGATTCATTCTGCACAGGCCGTCAGTACAATGATCCATTACTGAAAGAATTGCTGATGCACGCAAAGACAGCCTATATTTATTACGATCGTTTTGCAATGCAGCTCCCCGTGTCGCGGGATGAGATCATGGGCGTACGCATCAATCATTACGCAGCCGATCCTTCTGCCAAAGTCATTGTATGGGCGCACAGCGGGCACATTTCAAGATACGCCTGGCTGATGGATGAAGTGGGATTGATGGGAGCAACGGTGGTGAAAGCTTTCCCCAATGATTATTTTGCAATCGGCCTGAGCGGCGGCACCGGCACTTACTCTTATATCAAGGGCCGTTTTATCAATGACGATCATGATTTCTCAGATTCATTGTTCAATGCAAAATTGCACGAGCCACTCAATGATTCATGGAACAAAGAACTGATGAAACTTTCCTCAACCGGTTTCCTGCTTGACTTCGCAAAATTGCCCGCAAACGTAAAAGCGGAAATGAAAAGATCCAGATCTATAAAAATGCTTGGTTACGGAAAGGAATCCGGCGATGGCAAGGATTATTACCCGGTAGTATTGATGGACCTGTTTGATGCATTGATCTTTTTGCCGGAGACGAGGCATACGAGGGCGGTGTTTTAGGGAGGGGCTGGGGTTTCAGGGGGGCCAGAGGTTCAAGAGGTTCCAGGGGTTCCAGGGGTTTTCCAGAGGTTTAAGAGGTTTGGGAAGTTTGGGAGGTTTGCCCAGGTACTAACTCCCAATTTCGTAGCTGGACGATTTCGTACCCTTAAACATAACCTAACGCGTGAACCTCCCAAACTTTCCAAACCTCTTAAACCTCTGGAAAACCTCTTGAACTTCTGGAACCTCTGGAACCTTCTGAAATTCAACCCTCTCAAACCCCCACTTCGAAGATCCTGATCCGATTTTAAAAGTATTTGAAACAAAATTTAAACTGTTTTCCGGTTAATCAGCTTAGCTTTCATATGTTTTTGATACCTGACGATTGATTTTGACGTATGAAAAGAAAACTGAAACCGCTGATCCTGGTGATCCTGGCCCTGTTTCTGTGCTCGGCCTTCTTTATCTGGCACTCTTTATCGGGCCGGTTAAAGCCCAAAAAGTTTGTGATCGGGTTCTCGCAATGTGTGGATGATCTGTGGCGTAAGACCATGCTCGATGGTATGAAGCGCGAACTTGCTTTTCATCCCAATCTTTCTCTTATATATAAGGAAGCGGGTGGTAACAGCCGCGAACAGATCCGGCAGGTCAGGGAATTGCTGAAGGAACAGATCGATCTGCTGATCATCTCACCAAACGAAACGGAGCCGCTAACACCTGTGGTGGAAGAAGTCTATACCTCCGGCATCCCCGTGATCGTGCTCGACCGGAAGATCGCGTCGAAGTTCTATACCGCATTTGTCGGCTCCGATAATTTTGAGATCGGCAAACTTGCCGGCGAATATGCTGCCTCCATTTTAAAAGGAAAAGGTACCGTCATTGAGATCTTTGGTCTTACCAAATCGTCCCCGGCCATCGAACGGCATGATGGATTTGCATCGGCTATCAGTTCATTCCCCAATATCAAGGTAGTGCAAACGATCTATGGCGAATGGGAAAGGAATGTTGCGGAAGCCAGGATCGAAAAAGCCATTCCGCCGGATCTGAAAGTGGACCTTGTTTATGCGCACAACGATATGATGGCGCTTGGCGCCTATGAAGTATTCCGCAAACGAAAGCAATTCCCGATACCAAAGATCATCGGGGTAGACGGCGTGCCGGGCGAAGGCGGAGGCATGCAGTTTGTGACCGATCACCGGCTGGTCGCTACCATGCTTTATCTCACCGGCGGGGAAGAATCGATACAGATCGCCAGTAAGATCCTGAACAGGGAAGAGTTCAGGAAAGAAAATTACCTCCAAACTTCGGTAGTGGATACCAATAATGTAAGGCTGTTCCAGCTTCAGGCAAACAAAGTGGTTGGTCAGCAGCAACAGATTGAACGGCAACTGACCAAACTGCAGGAACTGACGCGTTTGTCCACCAATCTCCAGACATTCTTATATATAGTGATCGGCAGCCTGGCCCTCGCGATCATCCTTGGTGGCGTTGCCGTTTATTCACTGTTTGAAAACAGGAAGATCAACCGCAAATTGAAATCGCAGAACCTGGAGATCCTTGATCAGAAAAACCAGATCATGGATATGGCGACCAAGGCGCATGAAGCAAACGAAGCACGGGTCAATTTCTTTACCAATATCTCACATGAATTTCGCACACCGCTCACCTTGATACTGGGGCCGGTGGAAGACCTGATGGAAAAGAAAAAGATCCCACCCGGTTCCAATCACCTCGGCATGATCCATAAAAACGCTTCGCGTCTTTTGCAACTGGTGGATCAATTGATCGATTTCAGGAAGATCGAAGCCAACAAGATGAAGCTGCAGGTGATGCAGATCGACCTGGTGGCATTCACCCATGAGATCGTGGAATCTTATCGCCTTATCGCATCAAAGAAAAATATCGATCTGAAGATCGTGACCAAAGAACGCTTCCTGAATGTATGGGTGGATCCAACACTGTTTGATAAAGTGCTCTTCAATGTACTCACCAATGCCATGAAGTTTACTGACAGCGACGGCAGCATCACCGTACACATTCTGAAAAGCGCTTACGAAAACCAGGCGATCATAAAAGTGGAAGACAGCGGCCGCGGCATGACAAGAGAGGAACAGGACCGCATCTTTGATCTGTATTACCAGGGCAACCGCTCGTATTCGAGATCCTCATCCGGCATCGGTCTCGCACTGACAAAGGACTTCCTGGAAATGCATAAGGGAAAGATCACCGTAAATAGTATGCCCGGTCATGGATCAACTTTTACCATCTCGCTTCAGCTGGGAAATCTGCATTTTGAAAAAGAGGAACTGAATCATTCTTCCTCGCCTGCTGATTTTGAACATAGCCCGGCACACCTGCTTGAGCTGAAACAATCACATATGCCGGATGTACTGACGGAATCTACCGATGTTGCACCCGAAACATCGGTCGTACTGATCGAAGACAACGATGATCTGAGAGGTTTTCTGAAAGATAAACTTTCTCATTCTTATGAGATCCTCGAAGCGGCGGATGCGGCGGCGGCAACGGAACAGGTGTTCAACAATATCCCTGATCTGATCATTTGCGATGTGATGCTGCCGGACCAGAACGGGCTTACGCTGACCCAATTGTTCAAATCTGATGTGCGGACCTCGCATATACCGATCATTCTACTGAGTGCGCAAACGAATATCGATCAAAAGATCGAAGGGATGCGGAGCAGGGCGGACGCCTATCTTACCAAACCGTTCAATGTGCACTACCTGGATGAAACGATCTCAAGCCTTTTGTCGAACCGCAACAGGCTGCGGGATCACTTCATCAGCGAACCTGCAAGCATCAGCAATGGCGGCGCGCTGAAAAAAGGCGAGAAGAAATTCCTGAATGAATTTTCGGCTTATGTGGAAACGAATATCGGCAACCCCGATCTGTCAGTTGACGAGATCTGCAAAAGCATGGGCATCTCCAAAGTGCAACTTTACAGGAAGATAAAAACGGGGCTTGGGATAAATGTGAATGATTATATATTGAATACGCGATTGAATAAAGCGAAGTTTTTGTTGCAGAATGATACAATGAGCATCAGCGAGATCTCGTATACGGTGGGGTTTTCTTCGGCGAGTTATTTTGCGACGGTGTTTAAATCGAAGTTTAAGATCACACCGAAGGAATACCGGAATGTGTAAATCTTACTGACCTTTTTATAGGATTGATAGTGCTATTTATCAGAAGATCGGATTCCGCCAAATCACCAATAATTTATCAATGCAGAACGGGTGCTATCATTTCCCTTTGCGTTTTGCGTAAGGCCCCCTCCAACCTCCCCCTTCAGGGGAGGCTTTGAGCATTCATTATACTTGAAGAACAAAATCGTTAAGAAGTACGTTTTCTTTACGAGTCGACTCTTCGATTTGAAAGTATCCTCGAAGCCTCCCCTGAAGGGGGAGGTTGGAGGGGGCCTTACGCAGCCCAAGTTCTGCGGGAACCCCGCCCCTCAAACATCAGTTTACTCCATTCAATTTCAAAATTCTCCGCTGCAATTTTGATATCCCTGCCAGCACGATCATAATTTCTTCTCCTCTAACTTATTCTTTCTCAATAATGTCTTCCTTCATTTTTCAACAAATACAAATTCTAAAGTTTTTGGAACAAACCTTAAAATGATTGGAAGCACCCGCAGCTACATTTACTTTATAAACGAGCTGCTGTATGTTAAGAACGAAAGTTTTTCAATGGTCCCTTGTGGCCGCCCTGGCCGGTTTTATTTTTGGATTCGATACGGTTGTGATCTCAGGGGCCAATCTTCCAATTAAACATCTTTGGCATACGTCTCCGCTTTTTCATGGTTTCTTTATTATGTCCATGGCGCTGTGGGGAACATTGTTCGGTTCCATCTTTGGCGGTTTCCCGACTGAAAAATTCGGGCGGAAAAAAGTATTGCTTTGGATCGGGATCCTGTTTGCCGTCTCCGCGATCGGTTCCGCTCTTGCACAGGATCCGTATACATTTTCCTTTTTCAGGTTTATCGGGGGCGTTGGGATCGGTGTTTCATCGGTGGTGGCGCCAACCTATATCTCAGAGATCTCCACACCCGCAACGCGTGGCCGGTTGGGTGCCATGTATCAGTTCAACATTGTCTTCGGCATATTGATCGCATTTCTTTCCAATTATTTCCTGCAGGGTGTTGGAGGTGAGAACGACTGGCGCTGGATGCTTGGCGTACTGGCCATCCCTTCCATTATATATATACTACTGGTGATCGGCGTGCCGGAAAGCCCACGCTGGTTGCTGACGAATAAGGGCGACAAGATCGCCGCAAAGAAAACGCTTCAGCAAATGGGGGTGGATGATCCTGATGCGGCGATCCATACCATGATGGAAAGCAATGCTGCGGCGGCATCAGCCACCGGTGCAGGGTTCTTCAACCGGAAAAACCTGACGATCATCTGGCTGGCATTTCTCGTGGCATTCTTCAATCAGTTATCCGGTATCAATTTCATTCTTTATTATGCACCGGAAATTCTTACGCGCATTGGTCTTGGCACCGCTGATTCATTGTTGAATTCGATCGCTATCGGCGGCACGAATCTGCTCTTTACGTTTGCCGGTCTTTACCTGATAGACAGACTGGGTAGAAAAAAACTGATGATCATCGGCTCGCTTGGTTATATCATCAGCCTGGCGATGGTTGCCTGGTGTTTTTCTTCACATGCATCTCCCATGATGTTAATGACATTCCTTTTATTATTTATTGCCGCGCATGCGATCGGTCAGGGTGCAGTGATCTGGGTATTTATTTCAGAAATATTCCCCAACAGGTTCCGTGCCGCAGGGCAATCGTTTGGAGCCAGTGTCCACTGGATCTTCGCGGCACTGATCACGTTGGTCACCCCGTATTTTTTAGATGGGCAATATGGCGTTTTCAAAAATAATCCCTGGCCAATATTTGCTTTCTTCTGCGCATTGATGGTGCTTCAACTGGTTTGGGTGCTGATCGCAATGCCCGAAACAAAAGGTGTATCGCTTGAAGAACTCGAAGTTAAATTAACCAAACATTAATCCTCATCTATGAATGCTGGTAACAATAACGTGATCTGCTTTGGCGAAGTGTTGTGGGATATTCTTCCTTCCGGTGCGGCTCCCGGCGGAGCACCAGTGAATGTGGCTTATCATTTACAAAAACAAGGCGTATCAACTGCCGTGATCACACGCGTTGGAACAGACAAGGAAGGAGAAGAACTTCAGCAGGTATTTGCAGAAAAGGGAGTGAATACTTCCTGGTTTCAATACGATGATCAGTATGAAACCGGTAAAGTATATGCCAAACTCTTAAGCAATCATGATGTGGAGTATGATATCGTGCAGCCCGTGGCATGGGATCATATTGCCTGGGATCAACGGTTTGACCAACTGCTTCGCAACACATCTTTTTTTGTATATGGAAGTCTGGCTGCAAGAAATGATGTATCACGGGACACATTATTCAAACTGCTCGACATACCCTGCAAAAAAGTATTCGATGTAAATCTCCGTTCAGGATTTTATACGCGCGAACGTATCACTGAATTACTGGGTAGAGCTGATTTTGTAAAAATGAATCTCGCCGAACTGGATCTGATCACTGGCTGGTACAGGAAGTTGAATAGTATTGAAGACCGTCTCCGTTTCTTCTGCGAACAATTCAATATCAAGCAGGCAGTCGTTACAATGGGAAGCGATGGAGCGGTCTTCTTTGATGACGGCGGTATCATTCAGCAAAAAGGGTTACGGGTAAACGTAAAAGATACCGTTGGAAGCGGAGATGCTTTCCTGGCAGGGCTGCTTTCTCAACTGATCCGCAATACAAACGCCCAGGATGCGCTCCGGTTTGCCAATCAACTTGGTGCATTCGTTGCCACGCAGCACGGCCCATGTCCTGAATATGATACAAGCCCAATGAAAACTCTGGATTTTATGCAATCAAACTTAACGATTTAAAACAACCTAAAACCTAGCGTATGCGAACATTGTCTTGCCTGATCTTCCTGCTGTTCCTTGCGGGAATTTCCAACGCACAGCTGAAGCGGATCTCCGGCTCCGTTATCAGCAAGTCCTCCGGTAAGCCCTTACCGGGAGTGACCGTCCGGTCCGGTAAATCCATCACAGCTACAGACGGATCCGGCACTTACTCTCTTGAAGCTGCTTTCAGCGATTCAATCCATTTTACTTATGTTGGAATGAAAGACGTTTCCATGCTGGTCAGTCAATTAACTGATCAGCCTGTTTCCATGGAAGAATCACAACAAAGCATTGGTGAAGTGGTAGTGGTGGGGTATACGTCCCAAAGAAAACGCGATGTAACAGGTGCCGTGGCGGTGGTGGATCTTTCTCCTGTAAAAAATACCAGCTCTGGTAATACAATGCAGGCCCTGCAGGGCCGCGTTGCTGGTCTGTATATTGAAAAAGACGGCTCGCCAAACGGATCAAACGGAAGGATCCTCATCCGTGGAGCCAATACATTAGGCAATAATGATCCGCTGTATATTATCGATGGTGTGCCGACAACAAGGCCTGAAGTATTCCAGAATATGGATCCTTCAAATATCGCTTCCGTTCAGGTGCTGAAAGATGCATCCGCCAGTTCGATCTATGGCTCACGCGCATCCAATGGAGTGGTGATCGTTACCACAAAGAACGGATCGAATACGGGTGGTAAGGTAACGTTCCAGTTGAACAGCAGCGTTGCCGCACAATCGGAGAAATCAAGCAGGCTTACCATGCTTGATGCAGTCGGACGTGGCCGCGCACTCTGGCTGGCATCCGTGAATGATAAGCAGGATCCCGCGGCCGGGTATGGTGAGATCTATAATTTCGATTGGAACCATGATTTTAATAACCCTGTATTGAATAGTGTAACTGTTCAGCCGTTCGTCGGCGGAGATCAGAATACACCTGCGGGGAATACTGACTGGCAAAGTGTGATGTATAAAACGGGGATCGTTACCAATAACAGCCTGACCGTTTCCGCAGGTAACAGATCTTCTTCACTGGAGATGAACGTCTCGCATTTTAAAAACTCAGGCATGCTGCGCTTTACCGGTTATGAACGTCTTGCCGGCAGCATCAATGCTATTACAAGAGCGTTCAATGATAAGCTGACGATCGGTTTGAATGTTCGTCTCGCGAACTCAAATGAAACACTTACCGCACTGGATCTTGGTGGTGCACCGACTACTTCTCTTGCTGTAACGCTTGCACCGACCATTCCTGTTTATCAGAAGGATGGCGTGACTTATGCGGGTGAGCTTGGTGCCGGTTATTCTGACCGCAACAATCCGTTGCACATGCAGGATCTTGCAAAGTGGAATAATACAAACCGGGTGAGCACTTTCGGCAATGCGTTCATGGAGTTGCAACCGATCAAAAACCTGGTGTTGAGATCAAGCCTTGGTATAGATAATGCCACTTATGAGAACAAGGTTATCGCGCCTACTTTTACGGAAGGCGCATTGAGCAGAACGGTGAATTTCCTTTCATTTGACAGGAATCATTATCGCAGTATCACCTGGTCAAATACCGCGCGTTATAACTGGAATATTGATACAAAGAATAACGTCAAGGTATTGCTGGGTACGGAGTTTATCAAAACAGATCTTGATTTCAACTTCACCAAGAAAGAAGGTTTTGCTTTGCAGACCGAAGATTATTTTACACTGAATGCAGGCACGGGTAATACAACCGCTTCCGGTGGATCTACCGGCAACAGGTTGTTCTCCCAGTTTGCAAGGGTTGATTATAATTATGGCGACAAATATCTTGCTGCGTTCACGATCCGCCGTGATGGCTCATCCAGGTTTGGTGCGAATAACCGATATGGCGTGTTCCCTGCTGCATCCGTTGGCTGGAGAATTGACCGCGAAGCTTTCATGGAGAATAACAAACTGTTTTCTGAACTAAAGCTGAGAGCTGGTATTGGCCGTGTGGGTAACCAGCAGATCGGTGACCTGGCCCGTTTCATACTCTTTATGCCGCGCTATGGTACAAGCCAGAATGATCTTACGCCGGGATTTTGGGAAGCATATATGAATATCGGTACAGCCTATTCTTTATCCGGCGCTAATACAGGTGCATTGCCTTCCGGGTTTGTACAAACACAGGCGGATAATCCTGATCTGAAATGGGAGACTACGGATGAAGTGAATCTTGGTTTTGATTATTCATTGCTCAAAGACAGGATCTTTGGTTCGTTTGATTTCTTCTCCCGCAAGACCACCGGTATCCTGATCATCCCTCCTGTAGCTTCAGCATTGGGTGAAGGTCAGTCAAAAGCGGTGAATGGCGCATCCAAAACAAATAGAGGTTGGGAATTTGTACTGGGTTACAGAGGTGAACCGATCGGAAAACTGAATTACACCATCCAGACAAACTTCGCACATTTCAGAGATAAGATCACCGAACTTCCGGAGAATGTAAGACCTGCATACCCGGGCAATTTGGTGAGCACGATCATAGGACACTCACAGTTTGACATCTTTGGTTATAAAACAAATGGATTGTTCCAGTCGCAGGCTGAAGTAGACAATGCGCCTGCACAGATCGGCGCCGCGCCCGGAAGGATCCGTTATGTGGATATCAACGGCGATAAAGTAATTGATGATCTTGACAGAACCTGGATCGGTACAACACTTCCTGCGCTTGAGTATGGTGTGCGCATCGATCTGAGCTATGAGAAATTTGATCTCTCCATCTTTGGCTCCGGAGTCGCAGGCCGTGAAGGTTTTGATGTGTATACCAGATATAATAACCTTATGCAGGCCCGTGAGAACGTCGGTCCTGGCATCCTGAACAGCTGGTCTCCGCAAAATACAGGATCAAAGATCCCCGCAGCAACATTGCAGGATAACAATAATGAATCGAGAACATCAGATTACTTCATTGTAAACACATCTTATTTCAAGTTCAGGAATATGCAATTGGGTTATACACTTTCTCCGGGAAAGATCTTTTCACGCCTCCGCTTTTTCGCTATGGCAGAAAACCTTTTCTGGATAAAGAGCAAGCAATACCTCGGACCTGATCCGGAGCGTATTGATCTTGGTCCTGTGCCGATTCCGAAGACGTTTACGTTTGGTGTTAATGCGTCATTCTAACGGTAAAAGGTTGCAGAAGTTTCATAGGTTTCACAGGTTCCATAGGTTATGGACACCGGACAAAGAAGAACCTCTGAAACTTCTGGAACTTCTGAAACCCCTGGAACCATCACTCTATACTTTCAAATCTTCAATTTTTCTTGTTATGAAAAATAAACTCATTCTCACCTTCCTCTCAGCAGCTGCATTTCTTCTCAGCTCCTGTTCGAAGCAGTTGGATTATCAGCCAACCGGTGTTCTTTCATCTGCGGATCTTACCTCGCCGACGGCGGTGGAAGGTCTGGTAACCGCTGCGTATGCGGCAATTGGTAATGGCGATATGATCGGGCCGATCTATAGCAACTGGGCTTATGGAAGCGTTCGCTCGGATGATGCATATAAGGGCGGCGGTGGTACCGCCGATCTGGATGAAGTAGATAAAATAGAACACTATAACCTGGTGAGTGCTTCCATGAATGGTATCGGTTTTTTACCGCGCACCTGGAAAAATCTTTTCAAATCCATTTCACGGGCGAATGTTGCATTGCGCGCAGTGAATGTGCTGGATGAAACAGCCTATCCGCAGAAAAAAGTAAGACAGGCTGAATTGCGTTTTCTTCGTGCACATAGTTATATGACGATGAAATTGCTTTTCAAAAACATTCCCATCTTTGATGAAACAGCCACTGAAGCAGATATTCTGAAAACATCAAACGATCTGCCCAATAACGACTCCTGGGAAAAGATTGCTGCGGATTTTCAATTTGCGATCGACAATCTTCCTGTTACGCAATCTCAACTTGGCCGTGCAAATAAACTGTCCGCACAGGCTTATCTTGCAAAGCTGAGATTGTACCAGGCATACGAACAAAATGCCACACACCAGGTGATCAACATAAACAAAGACCGGTTAAGAGATGTGGTGACGCTTACACAGGCCGTGATCAGCTCCGGCAGGTATTCATTGAGTCCGGATATTGCGGATAACTTCCTGGCGGAAACAGAGAATGGTCCTGAGTCAGTATTTGCGATTCAGTTTTCCATCAATGACGGAACGACTACAGGCCGCTTGAATTTTGAAGATGGATTGACTTATCCGCATGGGGCTCCACAATATGGTTGTTGCGGTTTTCATGCGCCGAGCCAGAACCTGGTGAATGCGCATCAGACCGATGCCAGTGGATTACCAAAGTTTGAAACATTCAACAATGGCGTGATCGATCTTAACCTGGTAACGGTCGATACCCGGCTGGATCATACTGTAGGCATCGATGGGCATCCTTATAAATATGATAATACCAAACCGTTCAGCAATAGCTGGGTGCGTGATCCGGGTGTATATGGGAATTTTCATGCGATGAGAAGTGAGCAGCTCGCAACAAGCCCGTCTTATTCAAAGCAGGGGCCATTCATCGGTACTGCCAAGAATGTGGATATTATCCGCTATGATGATGTGCTGCTGATGCAGGCGGAGGCGTATATTGAATTGGGTGAACAGGATAAGGCGCTGCCCCTGATCAACCAGATCAGAACACGCGCAAAGAACAGCACCGGCCGGTTAAAAAAACTGGATGGAACATTGCCGTCCAACTACAACGTCGGCAACTATACATCCGCCGGCTGGACGCAGGAGTTTGCACGCAAAGCCCTGCAGTGGGAGAGAAGACTGGAGTTCGCAACAGAGGGCGCCCGCTTCTTTGACCTGGTAAGATGGGGCATTGCCGCGCAGACACTGAATAATTATCTGACTGTCGAGAAAGTAAGAAGACCATTCCTGTCGACGGCCGTATTCACCGCAGGCAGGGATGAATATTTCCCTATTCCGCAGTCGGAGATCACCTTTACGAATGGGCTTTATAAGCAGAATCCGGGGTACTAGGGGCGTAAGAGGTTTCATAGGTTTGAGAGGTTTGGGAGGTTTGATGAGTTATGAACTTTGAAAGGTTTTTCAAACCTCTGGAACCTCTGGAACTTCTGGAACTTCTGAACGCAATAACCACGAACGCGAACACATCAACACAACATTTATGAAAACACATGCACGATTACTTGTCATCTCTCTTTGCATCACCCAATTACTTTCCGCGCAGGAAAATGCAAAGAATTTTGCGAGCTACTTTAAGCCGGAGAAAAAGTACCTGGTATTGCCGGTAAAGAATGATGCGCCAAAAAAGAATATTGAGATCTGGGTAGATGGCGTAATGGAAAGATATTTTGATATCGAGCTGGCGGATGGACCGGGCGACTGGAATGCCTACCTGCAGATCGATCAGTGGAAGGGAAAGAAAGTGGAGCTAAGAGTGGATCAGCTTTCGGATCAGAGCAAAACATTCAGACCGTTCTTGCAAAGCGATAACAATGACAACAATAACGCTTACGCGGAAAGCCTGCGCCCGCAGTTTCACTTTTCGCCAAAACTTGGCTGGACGAATGATCCGAATGGGATGGTATTTTTCAATGGCGAATATCATTTGTTTTATCAGCATAATCCTTATGGCAAAAAATGGGGTAACATGACCTGGGGACATGCCGTTTCAAAAGATCTGATCCACTGGACACATCTCGACGATGCCATTCATCCTGATCAGGGTGGCCCTGTATTCAGTGGCGGTGCGGTGGTGGATTCATTCAATACCAGTGGTCTTGGTAAGCCTGGCAAACCTGCACTGGTTGCATTTCATACAGGAGCAAAAGGCTGGGCACAGTACATGAGCTGGAGTACTGATGGGATCAACTTCCAGACTCTTGACCGGGCTGCAGTACCAAGGATCAATGCAGATAATCGTGACCCTAAAGTCATCTGGTTTGAGCCTACAAAAAAATGGGTGATGGTGATTTGGGTGGAACGTCCGGATAACGGAAAGCACAGCATGCAGTTCCTCACTTCTCCTGATCTGATCAACTGGACAGAAGCGTCTTTTGTAACCGGCGGTTATAAAGCGGAAGACCGGTATCTATTTGAATGCCCGGAGTTCTATGAACTGCCTGTGCAGGGAATGCCCGGTGTAAAGAAATGGGTTCTCACTGGTGCAAATACGCAGTATGCTATTGGTGAGTTCGATGGCACTACATTCAAGCCGGAAGAAGAGAGATTACAGAATCAACATGGGCGAAGCTTTTATGCACCTCAGACATTCAGCAATGAACCCACCGGCCGTCGTATTGAACTTGGTTGGTGGCTTACGCAAACCGGTATGGGCACTTCAAGCTTTGAGCATTCCATGAGTTTGCCACTTGAGCATAAACTGGTAAAGACAGCAGAAGGCATACGGCTTACACGCACGCCTGTAAAAGAAGTAGAAGCATTGCGCGGCCAGGTTCATTCTTTCAAATCGCTTTCCTTAAAAGAGAATGGCGCGAATCCGCTGAAGGAACTGAGTCTTGAATTGGCCGAGATGAAATTTGAACTTGTTCCCGGAAAGGCAAAAGAAGTGATATTGAATATCCGCGGGCTGGACCTGATCTATAATGTAACAGCACAGCAATTAACAGTGGACGGTGTGAAGGCGCCTGCTACATTGATCAATGGAAAACTGAAACTACAGATCTTCGCGGACAGAACCGGTGTAGAAGTTTTTGTGAATGACGGCATAGTTTATATGCCCGTGAATTATAATCTTACCGCGGAAAACAAATCCTTTGCGTTGTCTGTAAAAGGAGGATCAGCAAAAGTGAATAACCTGGAAGTGTATGAATTGAAATCGATTTACAGTGGTCAGTGATGGATTTTAAGAAGGTGTGGGAGGTTGGAGAGGTTGGGATGCCCGGAAGTTGGATCCTATTGGGTGAAGTCATGACAGCAGCCAATAGGGAAGATACTTTTAACTGTTAACAGATCGCGGATTCCTCACCCACGATTTTAATTCAATGTCGTTTAGTTAACGGAAAACTATTCGATCGCCCGGCGTAGGGCCCCCTCTAAATCTCCCCCTTCAGGGGAGACTTAGGTCGCTTTTTAAAGATGTGTCATTTTATATCGAATACAGATGTACGATTTAAAAAAGGAGTGCCTTGTGTCGGAAAGCAAAGTCTTCCGCCGCGGCGGAGAGATTTAGAGGGGGACCTACGCCGGGCAATTCAGGCAGGTTTTGCTAACTAAACGACATTGAATTAAAATTGTGGGCTAGTCGCAACTCAAAATAACTGAACAGTTATTTCCATCAGCTTACTCTTCAAATCAATTTTCCGAATGCAGGCTGGTCGTTTAGCCCACAATTTTAATTGTGGGTGAGGAGTGCGCGATCATAGTTTGTGACAGGCAGCTACCACAGAACCTTTCATATGCTGAATATGCTATTTTGAACGAAACTTCAAACCTCTCAAACCTTTTAAACCTCCCAAACCTCCTCAACTCCCAACCATGAAAAAAAACCTCACCATACTAACACTCTCCCTAAGCCTCTCTTCTTTCGCTCAACAACCCATATCTGTAAAAACATTACTGGCAGAAATGACCGACGCGTCCTCCATTGCGAAACTTCCTGCTCCCGCTTATACAATGAAGCAGGCGAGTAGTTACGACCGGCGTTCTGTTTCCGTAGACTCTCCCGGCTGGTATGCCAATACAGATCAGAATCAGTTTATCCGTAAGGAAACGGTCAATGGTCATACCGAATATGTGATGATGGATGCAGAAGGGCCGGGAGCGATCGTCAGGTTCTGGCTGACGACAACGATCAAGCCGGGAAAGATCCGTTTTTACCTGGATCATTCAGCCAGGCCCGTATTTGAATCGGACGGATATGATCTGATGAGAATGAATTTTGATCTCGGTCCGGCATTGCTGAATCCTCATTCAAGCTATGAACCCAATGGTAAGGGAGGCAATACGATGTATTTCCCCATACCGTATCAAAAGCATTGTAAAGTAACATTGGAGTTGCCCGATTCTGCAGCGATAAAGGCGCCACATTATTACCAGATCAATTACAGGACTTATGTAACAGGTACAAAAGTGCAGACGTTTGCGAAAGCAGACCTGCAGACTTATCGTCCGGCAATAGACAACGCAGAGAAGATGCTTTGGCGTCCGCCTTTATATGCAGGAGGAAAACTGACAATGAAAAGTGAGGCGATCAAATCATCGGAAAAAACAGTCATTGCATTACCATCGGGCAGCGCAGCGATAAGATCATTGGATATTAAAGTTGTTCCGCCTTCTGAAGCTGATCTCGGTGTCGCATTGCGGTCAGTTATTCTGAAGATCGATTTTGATGGCCAGCAAACAGTCTGGTGTCCGCTGGGAGATTTTTCCGGCAGCGGATACGGTGGTAAGCCGGTCAAAAGCTGGTACCGGGAGATGGATAGCAGTGCGAAGATGACCAGTCGTTGGGTGATGCCTTATCAGATGACAGCAACTATCACGATTCTTAATAATGCACCATTTGATGTGAAGGTGGAAGTCAATGCAAAAACAGATCGCTGGAACTGGCAACCGGGCTCCATGTATTTTCATGCAACCTATAAGTATGAAGAAAATATATGGGATGCAAAATGGGATTATGATCCAACAAAGATTGCATTGAACGATAGCAAGGCACCGATAGAATGGAATTTTATAAAGATAAAAGGTGGCGGTATTTATCTGGGCAATACACTTGCCGTGAACAATAAAATGCAAACCTGGTACGGGGAAGGCGATGCAAAAGTGTGGGTGGATAATGATACCTTTCCTTCTGAGTTTGGGACAGGGCTGGAAGATTATTACAACACCTCCTGGGCACCGGTCGTATTATACCAAACACCGTTCGCAAATGCACCCCGCGCTGATACGCCGGGGTCATTCGGACATAATACTTTCACAAGAACACGAAACCTGGATGGCGTTCCTTTCAGGAGATCTTTCCGGTATGACCTGGAAATGCTTAGCTGGGATGGGGGAGTGATTGATGCGGCAGCTGTTACGTATTGGTACGGATTGCCCGGAGCTGTTGCCCAATAGAGGTGTAACGAAAGAACGAAGTATCTTGTTCAAGAAAGAATAAAAATTGTTGCAGGATCCAATGATATTAAAGTCAACATATTTCTTGCCGGGACTGGCATTAAAGATGCAATTTTTGCTTCCGTTATTGTTAATGGTTATTACAAGTAAATCTCAAATTCCGGCAGCTATCATTCCCGATTTTAGTTTTGAAAAAGCCAACGGTACAGCCTTCACTAAAAAAGATCTGACTGCCGGTTTACCGTCTTTCTTTGTGTTTTTCGATACGGAATGTGATCATTGTCTGCATGCCATTGAATTCCTGGATAAGCATCAGCCCCAGTTGCAGAAGGCAAAATTGTATCTCATCACCCTCGGTGCAAAAGATCAGGTGAAAACATTCCTTTCAAAGCATGGCGCTTCATTGGTAAAGGCGAAAAATACTACCCTTTTATTTGATACAAAGAACCAGTTCATTACCCGTTTCGGCCCGAGGAAATATCCTTCACTGATGCTGTATTCCGCCGGGGGAAAGCTGCTGCTTTATGAGGATGATGAGCAGAAATTGCCGGTGTTTTTGAAAAAGATCAGTGAGACAAAACGATGAGTTTCTGAGATTCGTGAACGTTGCAGTATAAACAGAATGCGATATTTTTATGGGAATCAACCATTTTGATAAAACCCACATCATGAAACGATTCTTACTGTTGTCTGCCATTTTGATTACAACGATCGCTTTTGCCCAGCAGAAAGCACCCGCCTATCCGCTGATCACGCATGATCCTTATTTCAGTATCTGGTCAACCACCGATCAGCTGAATGCCTCACCTACCAAACACTGGACCGGCACCAACCAGCCGCTGATCGGAATGGTGAAGGTTGACGGGCAGGTATACCGGGTGATCGGTAAGGACGATAAACAATACAAGACCATCCTGCCTACCAGCGAAGAGAAAGCTTACACAGCGCGTTACACAACTGGTACACCGGCGCAGGACTGGGCAGCCGTTTCCTTTAATGATAAAACCTGGAGCTCTGGCGCCGCGCCATTTGTATTGCCTTATCACAATAACGGCACAAAATGGGATACCAGGGAGATCTGGTTCAGAAGAACATTTACCATCAATGATCTGAATTTCAAAAACCTTTCACTAGTACTGAAACATGACGATGGTGCTGAAGTATACCTGAACGGCAAAGAGATCTACCGGTTTGATGCCGTGATCAGCCGTTATCAATATATCGAGCTCACTGATCTTCTCCGCAAAAACCTGGTGAAAGGAACGAATGTATTGGCCATGCATGTGACCAATACCGGCGGAGATGCTTATCTCGATCTTGGCTTGATGGAAGAAGTACCTCCGCCTGCTAACCTGAGCGCAAAAGAAGCACAACAGACCGGCGTGACCATCAATGCTACGCAAACCATTTATGATTTTAAATGCGGGCCTGTTGATGCACGGGTCACTTTCACCTCGCCGCTGATCATCAATGATCTTAAACTATTATCAAGACCTGTTTCTTATATTTCGTATGAAGTAAAAGCAAACGATCAGAAAACACATACAGTGGATCTGTACTTTGGTGCAGCCGGTTCTATTGCTGCTAATTCTCCACGGCAGAACCTGTCTGCTGCAGCAGCAGATCAGAAAGGATTAAGCGTATTAAAAGTTGGTACAACAGATCAGCCCGTGCTTGCAAAAAAAGGAGATGATCTCCGGATCGACTGGGGCTATCTGTATTTTGCTGTACCAGCCGGTGTGAAGCAATTCATATCAGGAAAAGATTCGGTGGTATCCTCGTTTATCAAAGGCCGATATACAGGTTCACGTCAAAAACAGGGAACAGATATTTTCCTGAATGCCGTGGCTGGGCTTGGTAAAGTTGACGGCAATGCAAAAAGGCAGGTATTCCTGCTTGGTTATGATGATCTGTATTCCGTTCAGTATTTTAACCAGAACCTGAAACCATGGTGGAAGACGGAGTATGGCGCTACGATTGAATCTGAGTTGCAGGCTGCATCACAACAATACGCAGCAGTCATCAAACAATGTGAAGCGTTCAATGAGAAGCTGTATACTGATCTTGAAAAAGCAGGCGGTAAAGATTATGCAGATCTTTGTGTGCTGTCGTACAGGCAAAGCATTGCAGCGCATAAGCTGGTGAAGAGCCCGCAGGGTGAGCTGTTGTTCTTGTCAAAAGAAAATTTCAGCAATGGGTCCATCAACACGGTTGATATCACTTATCCTTCAGCGCCGATGTATCTTGCCTATAATCCTGATCTGTTAAAGGGTATGATGAACGGCATCTTCTATTACAGCGAAAGCGGAAAATGGGCAAAGCCTTTTGCCGCGCATGATCTCGGTACTTATCCCATCGCAAATGGACAGACCTACGGAGAAGACATGCCGGTGGAAGAGTCCGGCAATATGGTCATTCTTGCCGCAGCTATTGCAAAAGCAGAAGGCAATGCCGGCTATGCAAAAAAACACTGGAAGACGCTTACCCAATGGGTGAATTTCCTGGTCACTGATGGCTTTGATCCCAAAAATCAGCTTTGCACAGATGATTTTGCCGGCCACCTCGCACGCAATGCTAATCTTTCCGTAAAAGCGATCGTTGGCATCAAATGTTACAGCCTGCTGGCGGATATGCTCGGGGAAAAAGAGGTGGCGGCGCGATACAGCGATACCGCCTCCGGCATGGCAAAACGCTGGATGCAAATGGCTGATGAAGGTGATCACTATGCACTTACTTTTGACAAAAACAATACATGGAGCCAGAAGTATAATCTCGTTTGGGACAAAGTGCTTGGTCTGAATTTATTCCCCAAAGAAGTGGCTCAAAAAGAAATTGCCTATTACCTGAAAAAACAAAATACCTACGGCCTTCCGCTCGACAGCCGTAAAACCTATACCAAAAGCGACTGGATCTTATGGACCGCAGTATTGGCCGACAACAAAAATGATTTCGATGCACTACTCGCACCGATCACAAAATATGTACACGAAACGCCTACGCGGGTGCCACTTTCCGACTGGCATGAAACGACAGACGGGAGACAGGTCGGCTTTCAGGCGAGGAGTGTTGTGGGGGGGTATTATATGAAGTTGTTGTATGAGAAGTTGAAATAAGGAGGGAGGTTTCAGAGGTTTGAGAGGTTTGGGAGGTGTCCTTCAAAAAGCATATTCAGTTTATGAAAGGTTATGTGTTAGCGGCCTATCACAAACTATGATCGCGCACTCCTCACCCACAATTAAAATTGTGGGCTAAACGACCATCCTGAATTCGGAAAATTATCCAAAGCGAGTTGCTATAGGAATAATGATCTGTTATTTTGAGACGCAGCTAGCACACAATTTTAATTGTGGGTGAGGAATGCGCGATCTATATGCAGTTGAAGGCATCTTCCTCATAAGCTGCCGTTATGAATGACCGAACATAATACGCGCTATCAGCATTATATTGCTTTTTACAGGACCGTGTCAGTGCTATCCCTTCCCGAAGGCGGCAACCCTTCAACTAAAAGGTCGGCCTCGGCGAAGCCGATGCATATTCTCGTAAACTATTCCAACAAATTTAAAACCTCTCAAACCTCTCAAACCTCTCAAACCTCTGGAACCTCTGGAACCTCTGGAACCTCTGGAACCTCTGGAATCTTCTCCCTCCCTCCATCCACTCACCCAAAAACCCCATCCACTCCAAACTCCTTTTTCCCACCTCCTGCCTCAACTACCTTCGTCAAAATCTTATCAGTATGAATGTTAAAACAACCATTGACGAATGGGAAGTTCGCGACCTGGAGGACAACTCTGTGATCGCCGTATCCGTATCGCATAATACCGAAATGGGAAACAAATCCCTGCCCGGTCTGCAGGTTTTCTGCTCCGGTCATTTCATCAATTTTGAACCGCTGCATGTTGAGCGCTGGGCATATGCGGCAAAGAAAGCTGGTGTTACAGAATACCTGTTGGCGGATGCTTCATGGACTGTATATGAAGACCGGTTCATCAAATATTATCTCGTTACCGGTCAGCCTTTGAAAGCAAAGATCGAAGTGAAAGTGAGAAGCAAAGATGAACCGGTGGTGAAAGAATATGATCTTCCGTTTAATCTCAACTGATAAATACTGCAGGACTGCAGCATTGAGTAAAACCGTTCTCTATGTCACAATTTACATCCAAAGAACTTTACATGATGAATGGCGGTAACACGCTGTACATTTATAAAGATGGCTTTGGCGATATTTACAACGCCACCGCCGCTGAAGAAGCGGCATGGAGCAGGGATGTGGTGGATAGCGCGCTCAGAAGTATCGACAAAGAAACAAACCCGACCAATCTACGCTTTGCCGTCAATGATCTTATTTTTCATGGATATGGTGATGTAGATCAATTGCTGTTTGCCAAAATGCAAGCCGCATCGCCCGCACGAAAGATCGTCTTTGCCGGCCTGTTGTGGACGATGAAAGGCTACGAAAAAAGTTTCGCGATCATCTACCAGATCTTTCTTTGTCACCGGGATCAATACCTTGATGAGATCTTTGCTGCGCTTCAGGATTTTAAGGATAATATGTCCGCCCGGAATTTTGTGATCGATTGCCTGGAGAGTGACGACAAAGTGATCTATAACAAAGCCTGCATCACCATTTCTATGTGGTCTTATACCGGCATGCCGGAACTTCGGGCTGCAGGTTTACTGGATGCATTAAAAGAAAAGGATACGCCCGGATTCCCGGCAGCGATAGCGCAGTTAAGGCAATTGCTTTTTCTTTAGAATTTTCAAAAGAAGAAGCAATGGCTGTCAGCGGAAATCAACAAGCTGTAATGTGTATTTGCTGGTATCTCCGTAAAAAGACAGGAATCCTCCATAGGCTTTCTCTGCTTTCTCTTCGGTTTCATAAAGATGGGTATCACTGGTGCATTTGATCTTGCTGACGCAACGGCTTTCCACCCAGTCGCCCCATTGCTTTGCTTTCAGCTTGAGCTCGGAATTGTCGTCGGTGGACATGCTGCAGATCTTATTATACATGATCGTTTGCTTGATCGGAGTGCCGTCCGCAGCCATATTCCCGGATTTTGAGAAACAATAATAGTAATAAGTTTTCTCCGTTTTTTTTACGGGAGACAGTGATAACATTACGGAGCAGGCAAGAAGTATAAGTATTGCTCTCATAACAGATCTTTGGTTAATTCAAACTAATATACGAAAAATTACCGGCCTGTTTTGATCTTTGCTTTCAGCTCATGCAGCATATTGTATAATCCGAAATAGGTCCGGTTGATATACAATGCGTCCCTCAAGCCACGTACTTTTTTTGAATCACGGAATGCCTTCATTGCCGACAGCTCTTCTCCGAATTTATAAACTTCTTCAAAATAACCCGCATCACTGAAATCAAATACGGAGGAGGCAAATGGTCTTGCCAGCAGCTCTACCAGCTTCGCAAATACTTCTGTGAAGAATTGCTTTTCTGCCGCCGTATCATCAGCGTAAATAAAACGCAGTTCATAGAATAGTCTGGTCATTCTCTCCTGGTCACCAGGCAGGAAAGGATCCATGAGTTGAAAATAAGTATCATAGAATGCCGGTGGAATTACTTTAACGCAACCGAAATCGATGATGCCCAGTTTGTGATCAGGTGTGATGATGAAATTACCGGGATGTGGATCTGCATGGACTGCTTTCAGTTGGTGTATCTGGAAATCATAAAAATCCCAAAGTGCCTGACCGATTATCTGATTTGAATTTCCGGGGAGATCAGCAATTTTTACCTCTCCAAACGGTTTTCCTTCCATCCAATCCATTGTAAGGATCTTACTGCAGGAAAGCTCCGGATAGTATTTTGCAAAATGAAGATTAGGAATATGTGCCGTTTGTTCTGAGATCTCCACGGAGCGTTTCAACTCCAGTTCGTAATCCGTTTCTTCCATCATCCGCATCTCCACCTCTTTCATGTATTCATCGTACTCGATGGGATTTATTTTGAACATGGAAAGCGCGATAGGTTTCACCATGGCAAGATCAGAGCGTACGCTATCTGCAATGCCAGGGTACTGGATCTTTACCGCCAGTTTCTTATCGCCCAGCGTTGCCTGGTGCACCTGGCCCATAGAAGCTGCATTGCTGGCATTGCGGGTGAACGTATCAAAGATCTGGTCTGGTGTTTTGCCAAAATGTTTTTGAAACGTGCGCACGACAAGCGGGTAGGATAGCGGCGGTGCGCTGTATTGCGCCATTGCAAATTGCTGCTGATATGCTGCGGGCAAAAGGTTTTTATCCATGCTCAGCATTTGCGCAACCTTTAATGCACTTCCTTTTAATTCGGAAAGCGAATTATAAATATCACGCGCATTGTCTTCATGCAATTGCTCCTTTGTAAGATCAGGGTTTACGAGCTTCTTTGCATAATGCTTCAGGTAATTGGAACCTATCTTTACGCCGGTAGTCACAAACTTTGACGCACGCTGCACTTTCGTTACCGGGATCTTTTCAAACTCTGTGTTCGTTCTCTTATTAACGGATTCTTCCATTACGCTTTTGTTTGATAGAGGAATTTAGCAAAATCAACAACAGAATCGAATGCACCTTTACCTATCAGGTCAAATGCAAGGTTGACGGATTTTTCAATAGCGGCATCCGTTTTTTCAAAACCAGCGCTGTTATCATCGCGCCAGAACAGAAGCAGGAAGCCGAGATGGAACCAGAATACACCGGCGTACCGTTTATCAAAGAACGGACGCCTCGCAACTTCACCCGATGCTTTACCTTCTTCCAAAATTCCTGAAATGAACTTTTCAAAGGTTGAACGGAACTCTTTCAGAAATGTTGGCGTGAATTCAAGTTTCCGGTGGTTCTTTAATTGAAGCAATACAAAGCTTCTTGACTTTTTCAGTTCTTCAAACAGGGCGAAATAGAATGTCAGTATTTTATCTTTTGATGAAAAAGAAGCGAAAGCTTCATCCCGTTCAAGTGCCTGAATAGTGTTGTTGATAAACTCTTTCCAGATGCTGTTCTCAATGCCGTCAAAAGAGCCGAAGTGCTTGTAAAACTCATCTTCGGAAATGCCGAGCTCCGCGGCAAATTTGTAGACAGAAGCGGGTTGATATCCGTAATTAAGCAGATACTCTTTATAAGCCTGGATGATCCGGCTATCTGTTGCTGCAGAAAAGGTTTCCTGTGCCTGTTCCATGTTGATGAATTTTTAGTAATAAGATAAGCATCCTGCCTTATTAAAACAGGTTGGCCCGGTAAAAGTTGAGCAGGATAAACATTAATTAACTCAACTTGCTGGTTATAGCCTCAGAGCAGTTTGATTGCCGATGGCCGATTTCATGTCTTTGGGCCGAAGGTCCTGCATCTTGTGGACCATTTCATCGCTGTATTAGCGAATTATGTCCCTTCTATGGCGTTAAGTCGGCCATCAGCCATCGGGCATCGGCCATCGAACTACTATAATACGTTAACTGGCAAGTCAGGTTAATTAAAGCTATGATTTATTTTGAAGCAGAGGATTGAAAGTTTAAAGTGCAGACAGTAAAGCCTGTTCCTGGTTCGAAGCGAATTTTTATGAAAATCGGCTGTGATATATGTGGATAATTGTCTACTCTTTTTGAAACTGAAAAAGAAGAGTATTGTGCTAATTGTTAAAGTTTGTTTAACGGCACAAACCCCGATCAGGGCGGAACCGGTTGGTAGCGTTAAACAAACGCTTTGTGGTTGATAAATTGGGCCTTATTGGCAGATCTGTATGATAAAATTGGATTTTAGAGGCATGATACTTGGCTTACGTGGACCACAAAATATGCGCTTATGAAAGTATGTACAAGCACTCTCAAAACTACTGTTATTGGTTTCCTGTTGCTTTTTGCTGGTGTCAGTTCTATTGCTCAGTATAATGGAGGAGAGTCAGCTCTTGGTCTTCGGCTGGGTGGCGCAGCCGGTATTACGTATAAGAAATTTTTCAATAAGAGTTTTGCATTTGAAGGAGTCTTCGCCAACAATTTCGAATCTGAACATACCGGATTGCAGCTCTCCGGTACACTACAAAAACATGTACCGTTGGCAGGCTATAAGTTCTCCGCATTGATCGGTGCGGGCGCGGCTTATCATTTTAAAAGGGAAAGCCTGGGGTTTACACCAGTGATCGGTTTTGACTGGAGAATATTAAAATCCCCGATCAATATCCAGGTTGACTGGAGTCCTGCGCTTTATTTTGGTGCGGACGATAAAGTAAGCCTGATCAATACCGCGTTCAGCTTGCGGTATGTGCTGAACAGGAAGAAGGTATACAGGTCGACCGAGGATACAAAATAAATGCAAGGGGTTGATTATAAAAGGAATTGAGGCTGTTTTGAAATCAATGCCGTTTAATTAAGCTGCTTCCCGTACCCATTCTTCCCGTCTTCCCGCCTCCGGTTTAATTTTTACCGGTAAGCCAGGAAGACGGTAGGAACGAACAAAAGCAGCAGCTTAACTAAACGACATTGTTTTAAAATGATCATGGGTTGCCGGATTCCCATGCATCCAGGCAGTCCTTCTGATACAGTCGGCTTCTATCCGGCCGAAAAAGAATCGCAAACTAAAATGCCGGAGCAACCCGGCATTTTTATTAAGCTGACAAAAGACTTTTTTAGAAAAGCTTTTCCTGCGGTGGTTTTACACCTTTCAAACGCAGGTAAACTGTTGTCTGACCCCTGTGGTGTGTCTGATGTTCAAATGCTTTCTCAAATACCTGTTGTTTCGTCATATCAAACTGACCAAAGAATTTGATCATCTCTTTAAGTTGCGCGGCTGACAATTTCTTAATGCTGGCGATCACATAGTCATAACTGTCGAGCGTGATCTTTGTGATGTTTGCTTTTGACTTGTCGGTTGTTGATTTTTCAAGATCAGTCACCGGGCTTTTTTCTCCGGTAGCGCTTGCTGCGAACATATAGTTAGCTTCAGCGAGGTGAAGCATCTGTTCAGCAAAAGAACGCATTTCAGGAGTAGGTTTCAGTGCATAGCCATCATCAGGCATTGCGTCAAGATATTCTTTTGTGTAAACTTTACAGCGTTCCCAGTTTTTGATCATTTCATCTGCAGTCTGAGCATGCGCCGTTGCAAATGTTGCAAGGAAAAGTAAAAGAACTGATAGTGTTTTCATGTTCAAAGTTTAAAGGTTAAGAGTAGTAAAAGAAGGTCCAAACCTACACATAATTGAGTTAGTAACCATCAACCTCCCAAACCTCTCAAACCTCAGAAACGTCTAACCACTCCTACCAGAAAACCGTATACAACGCAGCCAGCACCCCGCATATCAGTACGGACCCGATTACAAATCCTCTTGAAACCCTGAACATGGAAGTGTCAACCTCTATTTCATGTATTCCTTCAGGTTTGGGTTTTGCAAGGCTCACGGCAATCATGATGGCCATGGTGAGAACGAAAGTGATTCCCATCCGGTCAAGGAATGGATAATCCGGAAAGCCGCCATCCGTCCAGGCAGGTAGAAATTTAAGCACCGTTGAAATGGGTATGGTAAGCAAGGCACCCGCCATGGCCGCCTGTGGCGTTGTCTTTTTCCAGTAAAGACCGAGGAGGAAAATGGCGAGGACGCCGGGGGAGATAAAGCCCACATATTCCTGGATGAACTGGTATGCCTGATCAAGACTTTTCAGTGCCGGCGTCACCAATGCTGCGATCAGCATGGAAATGATCACTGCCCATCTGCCGATGTACACCAGCTTTTTCTCAGAAGCACCTTTGTCAATATACTTCCGGTAAATATCAAGCGAGAAAATAGTGGAGATGCTGTTTGCCTTTCCTGCCAGTGAGGCAACGATCGCGGCAGTCAGTGCAGCGAATGCAACACCTTTCAATCCCGGAGGTAAAAGATTCATTAATGTCGGATAAGCATGGTCAGGTTTTACCGCACCTGCCGCATCGCTCATTTCTGTTTGAAATAAGCCTTTGCTATGCAGGACATACATTGCGATACCTGGCAGCACCGCGATCACCGGGATCAGCAATTTCAGGAATGCAGCGAACAGGATCCCTTTTCTGGCAGTTTTCAGATCCGCGCCAAGTGTGCGCTGAACGATATACTGATTACAACCCCAATAGGCAAGATTATTCACCAGCATACCCCCGATCAGTACAGAAAGGCCCGGCAGTTCCTTATAATGTGGGTTTGATTTGTCAAAGATCATGTGGAAATGATCAGGTGCTTCCTGGCGCAGCAGGGTGAGACCTTTCAATATGTTTTTACCATAGCCAAAATTTTCTGACAATAATGTCAGCGCGAGATAAGTAGTGATCAATCCGCCGATGATCAGCACGATCACCTGCACTACGTCTGTATAGCCGATCACTTTCATGCCACCCAGTGTAACGAGTATGGAAAAAACGGTGAGGCCGGCAATGCATGCCTCAAAGCTGATCCCGGAGATGGAAGAAATAGCAAGTGCACCGAGATAGATGATAGAAGTCAGATTGACGAAAACATACACAAGCAACCAGAAGACTGCCATCACCGTACTTACGGAATCGCTATACCGTGTAGCCAGGAATTGCGGCATGGTGAAGATCCTGTTCTTCAGGTAAACAGGAATGATAAAAATAGCAACGATGATCAGTGTTGCAGCAGACATCCATTCATACGTCGAGATGGCCAGGCCCAACGCATATCCTGATCCACTCATTCCGATAAAATGTTCGGCTGATATATTTGATGCGATCAGCGAAGCTCCGATAGCCCACCAGGTAAGTGCGCCTTCCGCCAGAAAGAATTCCTTTGCCCCCTGTGCCGAAGTTTTCTTCTTACGGTATAGATAATAGCCATAAGAAGAAATGCCTATGAAATAAATAAAGAAGACAATGTAATCGGCGTAATGTAATGTTTTCAAGAACAAATGATTTTATAAGTGGTAGAACCTCGTTGCTGGCGTCTAATGCAGAATAAGCATTCAGCGGCCGGCCGGTATCTGATCTTTTAACGTTGGAGCCAGGCGCACACTGCTCACCGGGCATCAAAATGCATTGCAGATTTACCGGTCCTCTTTCCGTTTGATCACATCATAGGTTAAACGTTTATACCCGATCTCACCATTGGGTGAGATCGCTTCGATGATCACCTGTGTTTTCCCCGTGAGATCTGCGTTATAAAATGAAATCTTTGCATGACCGGCACTATCTGTCTGTATTTTGGGCGCCCAGTGTATAAGTGAACGCAGATCCGGTTTCTGCCAGTCCTCCGTTTTCAGCTGATCATATTTTGGTGCATAGAATTCACGCTGTGTGGAGAAGACGGGTACTGCGGCCTTGGTAAGGCCCGGTGCACGGTTGGCGCCAAACAAGCCGATCCTGGCATAGGTGTAGATCGCAATGATATTGCCTGTTGGAGGTGCTCCCAGGCAACTTGTCGGAAAAAGTTCGCAATACAAACTGGTAAAACCCTTTGCGTATTCGATCAGCTCCACGCTTTTTACTTCACTGGGCGGAATAGCCGGGATCAGGCCATAATCATACGGACGTACCGGGATCCCATCGATCACCACCAATGTCATTTCACTGTTCATGGCCTGCGCAAAAAGGGTTCCATCATAAGCACGGTTGATCCGGATCTTATCCGGGTAATTGAACAGTAGAACACTGTATAGTCCGTAAGACCATTTCGCTTCATTCTTCCTGATATCGTCTCCCTCTATTACCGTCTTGGGTGCACCATACTGATCCGTCACCTTCTTTCGTTCCGGCGTCATGGCGTAACTTTTAACGATCACTTCGCTGAGTGTGACGCCTTCCGTTCGGGCTATATAATCGTCGAGCTTTTTTTTATTGCTGAGACTGTTCTTTACATACACCTGTATTACGCTATCGGGGCTTTCAACAGATCTGACATGATCGAACTGTACCGGAGGGACGTTCTTCCGGTCGAGTGTGATGGTATAATCTTTTTTCACGCCAGCTTTATTGCTTGTCTGGATCAACACATTTACGGTCTGCTGAAAAAGATCATTGACAGGAAACGCGAATCTCCCGAGGCTATCCGATAATTGTGTATCAACGGATGGAGGTTTGCCAAAGGTCATCATTGTGAGACTGATGCCTTTTTTTTGTTTGGTGGTAAACAGACCTCCGGTCACCGTACCCGTTACAAGCAAAGCTGGTTCCGGTTGTACGTGGATCTTTCCTTCACTGCGTGTGTAGTTGTATTTGCGCCAGCCTTGCGTTAACAGCAATGCATCCAGTGCGGATCCCCGTGCAGGATCGGCGCTGAAATAATAACCGGGATCTTCGATCGTTCCTTTCAGATCCGAACTAAGCAGCAGATAAGATAGTATGTTTTGACGCGTGTCCAGCACTTTGTTCAACTGTTCACTGTTCAGTACGAGTACGGAAAGATTGGCATTTGCCGGAAGACCTGCCTGGTTCTTTGCGATAATGTCGAGTTGGGTTTGCTCACGTTGACTATAAACAGGTTTGTCACTTGTAACAGACAGGTCCAGCCTTGTTTCCGGGCGTTCATTAAAATAAAGACGTTCGGCCACGGGTTGAAGTGAATCGTTCATTACGGTGAAAGCGATCAAGCCTTCAGGAAAACTGGTTACCGGTAAACCGAATTCGTATGCCCCGTTTTTCAATCTTCCTCTTACTTCGTAATACACAGCACCGCGGCAGGATGCACGCACCGCAAGTGAATCATCGATAAGATAGTTGGAAGCAACCCGGCAGCGGATCTGATCCCCATTTTTTACAACAGCAATCATGCTGCCTTTTGCCACTGCACGTGGTAACGGATAGGTTCTTTTTTCTATCCCTTTTGAAGAGATCGTTTCAACTCTTGCCAGGTATTGTTCGCTGCTGTCTGCAATCGCGATCCGCACAGTTCCCATGCCAAGCGGGTTGCTGCGGAATAACGCGATCACATCGCCTTTGCTGTTGATGATCTCTCCGTTTATTTGTTTGCCTTTGCCGATACTGTCCAGTGCTTTGAAACCAAGCAGGCAGGGAAGGCCATGCAGCATTTCTCCGCTTTCGGGAAAGAATTGCAGATCAAGATAATCTTTTGTAAGAATGATGCTTCGTGTATAGCTGACGTTGTTCTTCGTTTCCACCTGGAAAGTCACAAACTGACAGCCTGCCGGGACCGGGTAATTGAGAATGTAACCGTTCGATCCACTCTTTTTTATAGATAAAGTGTCTTTCTTTTCGTCCAGTGAAAGAAAGACTTTCAGGTCTTTTGAATGTGCCGGATCGATAAGTAAAGGGTCAAAGGACGCCTGTATGCGGCGTGTGTTTGATTGTTCTTCAACTATAGTGACGTTCTTTACAGGATTGGGTTTGGGAGCTTGTGAGGAAGTAAAGATCTGGATGTAGTCTTTGAAGAAAAATGATTCGCCAAAGTTTTTATTCCATTCCGTGTAAGCGCGCAGGAGATAAGTACCTTCTGTATAATCTTTATTTAATTCAAAGAATCCATCACCTGCACCGTTTTCGATCTTGATCAGTTTTGTCTCCACGATCCGTTCATCCGGGCTGATGAGTTCTGCATACAATACACCGCTAAGTTTGGTTGGCGCCAGCTCTATCGCATCCGTTACCAGTGCTTTGAACCAGATCGTGCTTTCATTTGTGTAAATCTTGTTATCGGTTTGCAGATAAATCTTCTCCGCAAGCGCATCAAATGAAAATTGATTTTTTAACTGTGCATAAGCCGCAGATGAAAAAAACAGGACAAACAACAGAGAAACGCACTTCAATCTGAACATAACTAAAAACGAAACCGGACTTTTTCTTTTCATGACAATAAGCTGGACGTTGCTAATGTGGTATGAAGATAAATGCTCTGGCGGTATGGGGGGAATAAATGTGGTTGCAGGTTCACAGGTTTCAGAGGTTTCAGGGGTTCCATAGGTTCCAGAGGTTGCTGCCGCGATCTGCAAGTCTCTGCCTGTCAGAAATAAGTTCTATCAGAACCCCGGCAGGTTTTCATGGAAGTAGTCCATTGCAGACAGAAATTTACAGGCTGCGGCAGCAACCTCTGGAACCTCTGGAACCTCTGGAACCCCTGGAGCCCCTGGAGCCCCTGGAACGCCTGAAACCTATGGAACCCCGGAACCTTGCTTCCAAGACTCCTGCTTCTGGAATTAGAATCCAATTAAAAAGAATTTATACGGGTATGCAATATTCGAAACAGGCCATCGTTAGGTAATTACCCCTAATTTTTTTTAGGAGTTAAGGGGTATCTCAGGTGGTCGGCCGGCCAGCGTTTGCCGGTTTATTGCCTGAAGCAACCATCATCCATTATCCAGCGAAAAATCTGCTATGAAAAAGTTTTTACTTTTCTCTATCGCCTTTGTGTGCTCTTTAACGGGCTTTTCTCAAACCACCTATACCTGGAACGGCTCAGCATCGTCCAACTGGTCCACGGCTTCGAACTGGTCGCCGGCCGGCGTTCCTTCAGCGACTGACAATATCGTAATTGTCACCGGCTCGAACCCATGCCGGCTGAATGCCAATGCATCCGTGAATAATATGACACTTACCAGCGGTACGGTCGATCCCGCAGGTTTTGTATTGACTGTGAACGGACCTAATGCAACTTATACTGCAGGTACCATACAACCCGGTAAATTACTGATCGCAGGCGCAAACAGCGTTTCGTTTGGAAACGGTCCTCTTGTATTCAATTGTAAGACCGATATTACCTCCGCTTCATTTATTGTGAGAAATACAAGATTTGAGGATTCTGTACGCCTCTACAAAACCGGTGCTGCGAATGACGGTAATTATGGTAATAATATTTTCAACGCACCTCTTGAAGTAACGAATGCGGGAACCGGTTCTTTATTATTTGGAACAACAATGGCTGATCAGTTCAATGCATCATCTATCTTTAATGTTACGGGTACGGGCAGTCTTTATGTGGCATATAGCGCAAGCGGCCACGTGTTCAATGGACCGGTCACGTTCAATAGCCAGTCTTCTTCAAATGCTTATATCTACGTTGCGCACAATTCAACTTCCGTAACGTTTAATTCGGACATCTTTGTGAACAGCACCTCTGGCGCTGGTGTATTATTCTGCAATGGATCAAGTGCGGCGAGGGTAAATCTTGCGGCAGGGAGTTCGATAAAGATCGGGTCAGCAGGTTTTTCTACTGGTTTGTTATGGCTTCGTCAGTTGACGAAAACCGGTAGTACTGCGCAAAACCTGCTGTTCACCGGAGATGCAGGTCTGCGTATCGGCCCTGATGTGGTAATGGATGGCGATTTTACCTCTGAAAGCCCTGTGTTATTATTAAACGGCGGAACATTCAATGGCGCAACTTCTTTCCGCAAAGTCGGCCCAACCGGCGACTGGTCGAATGGCGGAAACGTATTCAATGGAGTTTGTTCGATCACCAACAGCGGAGGAAGTTTTGTTGTATTAGGTAATAATAGTCCGGATATCTGGAATGATGATGTAACGTTCACAGCTAATGGAGCCGATCGTTTATTGCCAGCATGGCGCGGTGCAGGACACCGTTTCAATGGTAATATTTATGTAAACTCGGTTGATACGGCCCGAGGGATCCAGTTCTGCGGTGGCGATACTTCCGCAAGAGCAATCCTTGCTGCCGGCAAGACCATTATGCCTGGTGCTTTAGGTATTACTTCGGGATATTTATATCTAAAACAATTTATACAACTGGGATCTCAACCGGTGAATATCACCGCAACTGCCAATGGTTCCGTATATCTTGGGCCTAACAGTGAATTCTCTGCTCCTGTAACGGTCACGGCACCGAATCTTTACGTGCAGGGTGCAAGGTATCATGCACCGGCGAGTTTTGTCAAGACCGGCGGCGGAAATAACTCCAATAACTCTAATCCGAATATTTTCGAATCCACCTGTACGATCGAGCAGCAAAGTAACAGCGGTTATTTTATGCTTGGTTATCGCTCTGATGATCAATTCCTCGATGATATTGTTGTCAACTCATCCGGCACCGCTGGCATTTACATCGGTTCGAACACTGTCGGAGGATGGCCTTCGTTGGCTGCAGGCCGGACGATCAAAGTCGGATCAAATGGTTTTTCATCAGGTTTTCTCTGGCTGAAAAGATTTACACAGAACGGTACAACACCGATCCAGCTGAACTTTACCGGTTCGACTGCTTATCTGGCTTTTTCAGATACAACAACCATCGGCGGCGATCTTATCACCAATACGCCGGGTATTTATTTTAATGGCGGAACTTTCAAAAATAAAGTCACGTCTGTTAAGATCGGCGGAACGAATGACCAGTCAACGGGAGGTAATATATTCCTCGGAGAAACAACCCTTATCAATAGCGGTACAGGCGTTATGCAACTGGGTGGTTCAAGACCCGATTCATTCTATGCAGTGACCAATCTGCAGAGTGATGGTACTTCCTATGTGGCGGTGGCCTGGAATACACCTGACAACTATTTTGGCGATGACGTCACTGTTGCAAGCAGCAGCACTTCCCGTGGTATCTATATCGCAAATAATACTAACAGTTATATCACTATGAAAGCTGGCCATACAATCCGGGTCGGGAATTATGGTTACACAGGAGGTACACTCACTATCCGCAGGTTCAGGCAATTAGGTAATCAGGATGTTGATCTTCCTTTAACGGGCACCGCTAACCTCACGATCGGCCCGCTTTGTTCCATCGGCGGAAATGTAACTGCATCCAGTCCATCCATTTTATTAAACGGCGCCGAATATTTGGGTAGCGTTGCTTTTACGAAGACTGGTCCGGCCAATGACGGAAGTGATGGTGGAAATATATTCCAGTCAACAGCCTATTTTAATAATGCGGGTTCAGGATATTTCCTATTTGGTGATCGATATCCCGATACGTGCAGGGCAGATGTGACTTTTACGAGCAGCGGTTCTGAAAGGATACTGCCTGCATGGTCGAAACCAGGAAATATGTATTATGGGGATATTTATGTAAACAGTACCGGCAGTTCGACGGGAGTTCGTTTTTGCGGTGGCAATACAAGTGCTTCGGCAACGCTTGCGGCAGGTAGAACGATCGCTGTTGGCAGCGATGGCTTTAATTCCGGAAATCTACAATTGCGCCAGTTTACAAAATTGGGTAATGCACCAGTGAATCTGACGTTAAGCAATACTGCAAGTTATATACAATACGGACCTTCATCTGTTTTTAACGGAGACATTACATCAGTAAGCCCGGGCTTGTATTTTAATGGTGCCACATTCAATGGTAAAGTTAACTGTACGAAGAATGGAAGCAACTCTGATTACAGTACTGGTAATAACGTGTTCAACGATTCAGCGATAATTACCTCTTCAGGTCCCAATGCTATTGTGATGGCAAGCAACTATCCTGATATTTTTAATGCGGCAGCTGTTTTCAATAATACCGGAACGGCAAATATGCACATTGCTCAAAGCAGCACGGGAAATATATTCCGCGGAGTCACGACCTTCAATAATTCGCCCGCGAACAATTCCGGCATCTATGTTTCCAACAATAGCATCGGTACTTCCTTTGAGAATGATATCATTGTTACCTCTCCGACAGGTGCAGGAGTGCAATTCTGCAATAATGGATCTGCTAATGCTACGCTCTCATCGGGACGCAGCATCAGCATTGGAGCGGCCGGGTTCGGTTCGGGTACATTATTGTTAAGACAATTTACACAAACAGGGACCGCAACACAAAACATTAACATGTCAGGCGGAACACTTTCGTTAGGGCCGTCATCCAGTTTTGGTGGTCCGATTATGGCAACCAGTGGTGGCATTCTGCTGAACAGTACTACGTTCGCTAGTCCGGTGACATTTACTAAAACCGGCATTTCCAGCGATAACTGCGTTGGAGGCAATCAATTTCAGTCAACGGCCAGCTTTACCGTCACGGGGACCGGTTATCTGGCGCTGGCATATACTAATGGCGATACACATACTGGTGATGTGACTTTTATTCAGACTGGTACGGGTAAGTTGTATCCTAACTATAATGCTACTTCAGATTATGCAGGTAATGTTTCGATCAGCTCGCCTTCCTCAGCTGCGATCGTGTTTGGAGGCAATGCAGGTACTGCTAATTTCAATGGCTCAGGATCGCAGTCAATATCGGTTACCGCTGGTTCCGCTGTTCCCGTGATCGCGAGAATGATCATGAACAATACCGGTAGCGGAGTTACACTTAACAGCAATGTAAACATAAGTAAAACGCTTACGTTCAATAGTGGTCTGCTGCATACATCTGCGGCAGCTATCTTAACGATGCTGAACAATTCCACAACTGCAGTCGGCTCTGCGTTATCGGCCAGCTATGTATCCGGGCCGATGCGGTTTCAGAAGCAGGCATCCGGTTTGACGACGTTGAACTTCCCGATCGGCGATAACACTGACAGCCGCCCGCTTGCTTTAACGGTCAATCATACGAATGGCAATCTTTATACTTACCAGGCCGAGATGATCAAAGCGAGTGCGAAGGCATTGAATTATACGCTTCCGTTTTCCGTGCAGAAAGTTTCAGAAGTACGATATTATACCGTCAATCGTTACAACTCTTCAATGGTCAATACACCTTCTACAGATCTTTCCGGTAATCAAAGTATCGAGATCTTCTTTGGAAGTAATGATGCTGTGACTGACGGTTCAAAGACAACGATCGTTAAAAACGTTTATAATGCGCCCACTTCATGGATCGATATCGGCGGATCCGGTGCGCCAGCCTTTGCCGGAGGCGCAAATCTGACCGGAAGTATCCGCTCAACTTCCAGTCCTTCTTCATTCACTTCGTTCTCCACTTTTGCATTGGGAAATATCGTAGGAGGAATGAATACACTGCCGGTCACGCTGATGGATTTCAAGGCAGTACCGGAGAATAATGCTGTATCACTTTCCTGGATCACAGCTTCAGAAAATAACAACAGTCACTTTAACATTGAAAGAAGTACTGACGCAGTTTCATTCAAAACCTTATCACAAATAGCTTCAAAAGCTCCGGGAGGAAACAGCAATACCGCACTCACTTATTCAACGATCGATCCGCTGCCGCTCAATGGCGTGAGCTACTATCGCCTGAAGCAAACGGATCTTAACGGCAAGTCCAGCTGGTCAAAAGTGGTGAAGGTCGACCGCAGTCAGAAAACAGCAATGGATATTTATCCAAATCCGGCACGCAATACGATCTATCTCTCGGGCTTTGGTCAGTCCCAGCAGAATGCATCTGTTGAATGGTGGGATATCGCCGGCAGAAATGTGCTGAAGAATTCTGTAGGTATAGCCGCGGGTTACGGATTGGTGAATGTTAATCTTCCCGGTGGTATTTACCTGGTGAAAGTGACGCTGGGGGATGGAACGGTGTTTACTAAACAGATACTGATCAGACCTTAGGCGGTACGCAAATGTATTACGCGGATTACGCGAATTGTTTTCCTGTGGAGGAAAATGATTTGTGTGGTCCGCGTAGTTTTTTTTAGGGGTTGTATATTACTGACCTGGGCTTTCGGGATCCTGAGATAATACCACCCGCAAACATTAATTCGCGAAATCCGCGTAATCCGGATAAAACAATTCTCCTGACTTAAATACCCTACCATCTTGCACCTGTTAAAATTTGTGCTACATTTGCGCCGTTATCGGTTCCTGTAGCCAGCAGGCTACGAGGATTAAAAGGGAATCCGGTGTAAATCCGGAGCTGTCCCGCAGCTGTAAGAAGCTTTCGAAATGAACATCCTGGATCTGCATACCACTGTCCGCACTGCAAAAGGGACGGGAAGGTTGCCAGGTTGAGCTTCAAGCCAGAAGACCTGCCATAACATCGTTGTTCACGGCTTCGCGGAAAAGCCTGGAAGAATAGCTATCCCTGGCATGATCATCTTGTTGGCACAACTATTTGTCAATGCCGTGAACAACTGTCCATTGAATTTTATCAGAGACCGTTAACACAACCCGGTATTGTTAAAAACTAAGATCGTATACACACTGTTTTTTACAGGCATCGCATCAGGGATGATGCATGACGTTTCTGCGCAGGACAGTTCGCGTGTACTGCAGAAAGTCACGCTTCGCGCTGTAAAGAAAAGAAACCTGTTTCTTGATCTTCTTCCTTCCCAATCACTCGATCAGCGTACGCTTCAGCAGGTGAATGCTCCCACGGTTGGTGATGCCGCCCGTTTCTTTTCAGGTGTCCAGGTAAAAGATTATGGAGGGATTGGTGGGCTTAAAACCATTTCCGTGAGAAGTCTTGGCGCTTCGCAAACAGGTGTGCTGTATGACGGCATTCCTGTATCGGATGTGCAGACAGGCCAGATCGATCTGAGCCGTTATTCAAGCAGTTTCCTGCAGTCAATAGATCTTTACCAGGCAAATATGCCGGGTTCGCTGTTGCCGGCGCGGGCTTTCTCATCAGCATCTGTACTGGCGATGTATACCGCCGCGTTTTATCCGCAGACGATGAACCGGTCCTGGCAGGGAGGTCTGCGTCAGGGATCATTTGGCTACTGGCAGGCTTTTGCCGGAAAAGGTTTGGTATTGCCCCGGAACTGGGCAATGAATATACAGGCAGACGCAATTTCATCAAAAGGTGATTATCCATTCACGGTGGTCAATGGAAATATCAGGGAGGATAAGAAACGCGGCAATGGTGAATTAAGATCCATCCAGGGAGAATTGAATTTGCTGAAGACATTTAACGATAGTTCAGGTTTACAGATCAAAGCCTGGACCTATGATTCAAAACGGGGTTTGCCGGGTGCCGTTATTTTCTTTAATGACCGTTCGGTGCAAAAATTATATAACCGCGATTATTTTATTCAGACAAGATATAACCGCTCGTTGTCTTCAGCCACTTCCTTGCTGGTAAATGCAAAGTTCAATCATGCATACACGCGCTATGTGAACCCGGATTTTCAAAACGGAGCAGGGGGACTTGATGACAGATACCGTCAGAACGAAGCATATCTCAGCGTTGCCGCTGATCATAAGATCAGCCAATATTTTACAGCCGCATTATCCGCTGACGGCGCGTATACATTTCTACATGCGAATAAGAACAATTTTGCCAGACCTGAGCGGTTTTCCCAATGGAGTAATGCGTTGCTGAACTTCAGTGATTCATTATGGCAGGTACAGTCCTCTGTGCTGTTCTCCTGGTTTTCAGATCAGGTGAGTATTGGGGCGTCAGCAGGTGACAGATCAAAATTGACGCCTTCGTTCAGCATCAGCCGTAAATGGAAAGAAGGATCGCCGTTGTCATTCAGGTTTTTCTATAAGGAAGTTTTCAGAATGCCAACCTTCAATGACCTGTATTATAATTTTATCGGCAATACAAATCTTCGCCCCGAATATGCGAGGCAATACAATGCCGGCGTGGTTTGGGTAAAGGAGCTGAGGGGAAAACTGAAGCAGTTCAATTTAAGTGTAGACGGATATGTTAACCGGATAAAAGACAAGATCGTGGCAGTACCTTCTCAGAATCTTTTCTCCTGGACGATGCTCAATCTCGGTAAAGTGGATATAAAGGGAGTTGATGTTACGGCCCAATTGCAGGGAGTCATTGGCGGAGCCGTTTCATGGTTTGGCCGTGTGTCATACACCTGGCAGCGTGCAACAGATATTACCGATCCCACCAGTTCAAGATATAAAGACAGGATCCCTTATACGCCAGACCATTCCGGATCAGGCATATTGTCTTTTGCATTCCGCCAATGGAGTGCGGGGTATAGTGTGACGTATTCCGGAACCAGATATACACTTGGAGAGAATAACCCGGCCAATCAGCTTGATGGCTGGGGAACACATGATGTATTTGTTGCGAGACAATTAAATATTCATGCCACAAAACTGACTGTAAAAGCTGAATTGAACAATCTGTCTGACGAACGTTTTGATATCGTCCGGAACTATCCAATGCCCGGCCGTTCCTATAAGATCAGTCTACTTTTTAATCATTTATAATAGTAAAACATGAAAACATCAAAGCTGCTGCTTTCGGCCTCTGTGTTATTGTTCCTGGCAAGCTCCTGTAATAAAGATGATGATCCTGCTCCGGAAACGCCTAAGGTAACAACAGGTCTCTATATTCTGAATGAAGGAAATTTCAATCAGAATAATTCAAGTCTTTCCTACTACAATATTGCTACTAAAACGACCACTACCGACTTCTTTCAAAAAGCCAATGGTTATGCGTTTGGTGATACGGGAAATGATATCCTTCTCTATGGAGGTAAGATCTATATAGTGATGAACGTGACAAGCACGGTAGAAGTTGCTGATGCGTTTACGGCTAAATCGATCAAACGGCTCGAATTTAAACAAAGCAACGGAGCAAACCGCGAACCACGCTATGCGGTTCCTTTCAGAAATAAAGTGTTTGTTTCTTCTTACGACGGAACGGTTGCAGTGATCGATACAGCTTCCCTGGCGATTGAAAAATTCATCACGGTTGGAAAGAACCCTGATGGTATGGTGATCTCCGGCGACAAGCTGTATGTTTCAAACTCGGGAGGCCTGACGGCGGAGTTTGATTCCACGCTGTCAGTGGTCGATCCTGTAGCGATGACGGAACTTCAGAAGATAAAAGTTGGAAAGAACCCCGGCTCTATTACAGCTGATAACAGCGGAAATCTTTATGTTGCCTGCGGTGGTAATTATTTTGATATTAATCCAAGCCTGGTAAAAGTCAGCACTGCCACCAACTCGGTGGTGAAGTCCGCTGATACCACTGTTGGCCGGATTCGTTTTTATGATGGTCTGTTGTATACAACAGGGGGTTATTTCGGATCTCCTTATGTTCGCACATTGAACACAACTGATTTTGCACAGACGCGCGCCAATTTCGTGACTGATGGCACCACGATCAAAGCTCCCTATGGTATCAATTTTGATCCTGAGAATGGAGATGTCTATATCACCGATTCAAAAGGATTTCTTGAGTCTGGCGAAGTGTTTTGTTTTGATAAAAATGGTAAGAAGAAATTCAACTTTAGTGTTGCGCCGGGTGTAGGACCGAATACTGTTGTGCTGATCAGGCAATAGTTGCCGGTATCTGCGCTTTCTGATATAAATCATATTCCTTTGGAGATACTTTTCAGTGAGAGGAATATAAAATCCAATGTAGTTTAGTTAATGGCTTCATCGGCTTGTTGCGGCTCTCGGATCAAGTCCGGGACAGGCTGCGCAAATTTAGATCACTATCGAAGTTAGTATAAGTCAGAGCCGGGACTCCGCTATTAAGGGGCTCCCGGCTCTGGCTTAATTGATAGTGGGAAGCGAACTATACCAGTCCGGCCTGCCCGCTGAAGCCATTAACTAAACTACATTGATATAAAATCTGCAGATCGCTCCTGCGGACAAGTTGTTAGCGGGCTATACGATCTTATTCATATATCCTGATCATTTCCCCGGGCGGGACCAGTTTTTTGTGCGGATCATCAATGAACTGCTGCGTGAGGGCATAAAAATCTTTTCCGCCAACGCCATGTCCGCGATTGATAAACAGTAAACATTGGCTGTTGGGCAAATAATGTTTGATCTCCAGCATATACAAAGGCCTGCAGCCCGCATCCATTTCTCCGTCTGCGATCAGGGCAGGAATATTGCTGTAATAAGGTTGTTTGATCTGTTTGTTTACAGGAGGAACAGCAAGGCAATCGCACATCTCTTTATACACATCATTGATCCTGTAGCCGCGCATAAAAGGGTAGAGCCTGTACAACTGCTCAACAGTTTCCTGGCTGTGATACGCTGCCTGGTCCGCGCAGTAGACCGCCATCCGCATCCCGTCAGGCGCAGGATAACGGGTGATCATTCTTTCAAGATAAGGACGGATATATGCTTCATGATCACCGGAGATCAGGCGGACAAGAATGCCGGGAACGTCTTTAATTCTACCGGCATCTAGCATAGCTGAAACAATGACCTGTAAAAGATCATTTTTGTTATAGGAGATGTTAAGGGTTTTCCCATTATACTGAACCGGCATTTTAAATGATTTTCCGATAATGGAATTGAAGTAATCAAGAAAACGATGCTCGAGGTTATTGTACAGTTGATGATCGGTTGAGTCTGTTTCAACGTGCCGGAACAAGATCTTCATTGCTTCAATGAAGTTCACCGGCTCATCTTCATCGATGGCAGTGAAAAGTGGAAGAGGGGAGTCAAGTACCATGGAACGGACACGATTGGGTGCTTTCTGCGCAACGGCCATCATCAGCCCACCGCTGTAAGAACCGCCGGAGAGGTTGACAGAATCGATCTTCAATAATCTCAGGAGATCTGCTATATCATTCGCCGTTTCGTCAGTGTTATATCCTGAAAGATCAATTCCCCGTTTGATCAGTTTTTCTTTATAACGTTTTACACCAACGATCGTCATGCTGTCTATCGAGAGATTATTACGACGGGCTTCATGCCAGGCGCTATCCAGTTCCGTATTGCGGAGGTAAGGGATCGCATATCTTGTGCCACGCTGTTCAAATGCAATACAGTCGCGGGTTTCAATCAATGAACTCCGTGTTATGCCCTGTGCCCAGCTCAGTGAACTGTTTCCCGGACCTCCACTGGTGAACAATACCGGGTCCGCTTTTTTCTGCGGGTTTTTACTGCGAACGATAATGAAGGGAAGCTTTACAGTTTTCGAATTTTTCTTCAGCCTGTTTTCCGGAACAATAAGGTAACCGCAATTTGTCCGGAAGCTGCTGTCTATCCGGTTCGGAAAAATCGAATCCGCGCTTAATGCCGCAGGTACTGAGCGCAGATAGCCGCTGTCTATTCGGAAACGACAATCACATTTTTCAATAGTTGCCTGTTTTTGCGCAAGGGCAAATATCGTGGAGAACAGAGCAGGAATAATTAGCAATGTTTTGGTCATAACCTAAAGATACAAATGAATGAACGATCGACGAATGTTTTCGTATTTAATAATTGTTAAAACACGGAAGACGCTTGATAAGGTTCCTGACTGATTGAATAAAGTTTGATTTCCTTATAACGGTGAAGGATAAAAGCGGATATTTTTCGGTACTAACCATTTCGTGATTGCATTCCGTACCGGCCTGAATCTCTCTTACCGTCTTCCCGGCTTACCGGTTTAATTTTACCGGTAAGCCGGTAAGACGGTAAGAATATACAAAAGCAGCACCTTAGTTAAACGACATTAGATTTCTGTCTTCATATTGAATAAAGTTTGATTTCCTATAACGGTGAAAAATAAATAGCGGATATTGTTCGATGCAAACCATTTCGTGATTGCATTCTGTACCAACCTGAATCTCTCTTACCATCTTCCCGCCTTGCCGGTAAAAATTAAACCGGTAAGGCGGGAAGACGGTAAGACCGTACAAAAGCAGCAGCTTAGTTAAGCAACATTAAATTTCTGTCTTCATGAAGCTGTAAAATATTTTTTTGGTTAGAATTTATTTATCGTAATATTGCGATGCAATGGGGCTTACAAAAACGGAGATATTTACAGACAAGCAGAATAAACTTGCTCAAATGATGAAGGCACTTGGCCATCCGGCACGGATCGCCATCATTCAGCATTTGATCAAAGCACAGGCCTGCATTTGCGGAGAATTGGTCGATGAACTGGGATTGGCACAGGCAACGATCAGTCAGCATTTGAAGGAGTTGAAAAACGTGGGGCTTATTCAAGGGAATATTGAAGGAACCAGTGTTTGTTACTGTATTGATCCAAAAGTGTGGAATCAATACAGGGTGGCTTTAAATGCGTTCTTTGTTCCTTACTCCAGCAACGAAAAGTGTTGTTGATTTTTTTTGATTTTATTCATCGTAATATTACAATAAATGGAAAAAACTACACGAACAGATCAGCAATTAAAGGAACTGGTCAGAGAGAAATACAGCCAGATCGCTTTACAGGAAAAAGAAGTGAATCAATCATCCTGTTGCGGCTCGGGAGCTTGCAGCACCGAAGTTTACAATATCATGAGTGATGATTACAGTGATCTGAAAGGCTATTCGGCTGATGCAGACCTGGGTTTGGGATGCGGTCTGCCCACTGAGTTTGCGAAGATCGCTCCGGGTGATGTGGTGATCGATCTTGGATCGGGCGCAGGAAATGACGCGTTCATCGCAAGGGCCGCAACCGGTGAAGAGGGGAAAGTGATCGGTATAGATTTTACCCAGGCGATGATTGATAAAGCCAGGGCCAATGCGATCAAACTGGGGTTTACGAACGTCGAATTCAGGCAGGGTGATATCGAACAGATGCCGGTAGAAGATAACCTTGCAGATGTGATCGTCAGCAATTGTGTATTGAATCTGGTGCCTGATAAGCACGCTGTATTAAAAGAGATCTATCGTGTGCTTAAGCCCGGCGCTCATTTTTCCATTGCTGATATTGTGCTTAAAGGCGATCTGCCGTCGGCCATCCGCGAGGCTGCGGAGATGTACGCCGGTTGCGTTTCCGGCTCCATACAGAAAGAGCAGTATCTTGAACTGATCAATGCCGTCGGCTTTGTAAATATTACCGTTCAAAAAGAAAAGCCCATCGTAATTCCCGATGATATTCTCAACCAATATCTTGATCGGGAATCGTTAGCACAATTCAGTTCATCAGACACCGGAATTTATAGTGTAACTGTGTATGCTGAAAAGCCGGTTACTGCAACGCAAAATTGTTGTGGCCCCGACTGCTGCAAATAACATATGCGAAAGAGATACAGAAAGCCCCTCATTATTACAATTGCTGTTGTGGTATTGAATTATTGCTTTGGCTTCGATTGGAAATTTACGATCATTAACCTGATATGGCTGTTGCCATTTGACTCAACCAATGAAAAAGATACTCGTGCTGTGCACCGGGAATAGTTGCCGCAGCCAGATTGCCGAGGGCTATTTAAGATTGTTCTCCGCCGGCCGGGCTGAGGTGTGGAGCGCGGGCGTGGAGACGCATGGGGTAAATCCCAGGGCTGTTGCCACTATGAAGGAAGATGGCGTGGACATTTCAGCACAAACCTCCAATAACGTAGAAGAATACCGCGATATCGATTTTGATTTTATTATCACGGTTTGCGATAACGCAAAAGAAAGATGTCCTTATTTTCCATCAAAAGCGCAACGATTTCATTTTAACTTTCCTGATCCGGCTAAAGCTATAGGAAATGAAGCTGAGATAATGGCTCAATTCAGAGATGTGCGGGAACAGATAAAGGCGTATAGCGAAAAATTTGTTGGTGATTTTATTCCGATGTGATTTAGTTAAGCAAATTAATGTCTGCCAGGGCCGGGACTTCCTCTATCCGAACTACAGTGTGGACACATCTTTTTATCAGTTAGTTCGTAGGCTCCCGCAGATCTCGCAGATTTCAAACTCATTCTGTTTGAAGTGACCTTCGTTCGGCTAATTTAAATTCCCTCGCATCGCAGATGACGCAGATCACCTGCTTATTTCGGAAACTTATCTGCGAAATCCGCGCGATCCAATATATAGCATACACAGGATTCGCAACAACTTTATGAAAAAGACAGATAAAATCTGCGAGATCTGCGGGAGCCTACGAACTAACTGGTAAAAAAGATGTGACTACACAATCGCGTGTAACTGAGGAGTCGGCTCCAACAGTCATGATAATTGTATCAAACGAGATCGCTTAACGATCAATCGAACTCTTGTTATTGCTTTTTATTCTTCGCTAACGTCCGCTTTACTGTTTTTTCAATCTCCACTACCAGGAATACTACGGCGGATGCTCCGAATGCCAACAGCAATTCCATGCCGGTCAGCGGTTGTGTGTGAAAGAATGTATTGAGAAAGGGAATATAGATCACGCCAAGTTGAAGGATGACGGTGCCGATGACTGCAAGCAATAATGGCTTATTGCTTAATAAACCGATCGTGAACAAGGATCTTTTTTCACTTCGGATGGCCATCACATGCCAGAGCTGGGCAAGACAAAGGACAGTGAAGACGATCGTTTGCCAATGTGTTTGTGTATGATTGATGGCATACCATTGTGTGCCGAGTGTGAGCAGGCCGATAAATAAACCCACCCAAAGAATGTGTATGCCCAGTCCTTGTGCGAAGATGCTTTCTTTCGGATGTCTTGGCGGCCGCTGCATGATATCTTTCTCTTCGGCTTCCGCTGCAAGCGCTAATGCAGGCAGTCCATCCGTGACCAGGTTTACCCAAAGAATATGCACCGGTAATAATGGGATCGGTAGCCCAAGGATAGGAGCGAGGGTGATCGTCCAGATCTCTGCGGCATTACCGGTAAGAATGTATTTGATGAACTTGCGGATATTATCATAAATGCGCCGGCCCTCACGAACCGCTTTTACGATCGTTGCGAAATTATCATCCAGCAGGATCATACTTGCTGATTCCTTTGTAACGTCTGTGCCGGTGATACCCATTGCCACACCGATATTGGCCTGCTTCAATGATGGTGCATCGTTCACTCCATCGCCGGTCATCGATACAAACTGATCCCGGTTTTGCAAAGCCTTTACGATCTTTAGTTTTTGCTCGGGTGAAACCCGTGCATACACGCGCAGATGTTCCGCTTTTTCATCCAGTTCTTCATCAGATAATGACTCCATGTCCTTACCGGTGATCACCTGTTCATCTTTTTCCACTATTCCCAGCTGTCGGCCGATGGATGCCGCCGTTAACGGATGATCACCGGTGATCATCACCGGAACGATGCCGGCTTTCCTGCATTCTTCGATGGCATCTTTGGCTTCCTTGCGCGGCGGATCGATCATGCCGGTGAGACCGATGAATTCAAGCTCTCTTTCCAGTTCTTCTGCTTTGGGCTGGTCAGGCAACTGATCGAGCATACGGCCTGCAAAACCGATCACGCGCATTCCTTCTTTCGCCATCTTTTCCTCTTCTTCTTTGATCTGTGCTGAAAGATCTTTATCCTTCAGCATGCCCTGTATGGATTCAGTGGCGCCCTTGGTGATCATCCAGTACTTTCCATCTTTTTCATGGATCGTGGTCATTGCTTTCCGCTCCGAGTCGAACGGAATTTCTTTTACGCGTTTAAGTTCTTCCTTGTCTTTCGCATATTGCAGCATGGCGATCTCTGTAGGATCACCGATCCATTTTCCATTCTCTTCCTTCAGATCATGGCTCGATCGCATGGCCTGCAGCAACGCTTCTTCTTTTTCCTGATCAGCAGTCCAGACAGATTTTACTTCCATTTCATTTTTGGTAAGCGTACCTGTTTTATCCGTGCAGATATAAGTTACTGAGCCAAGGGCCTCCACCGCATACAGTTTCCTGATCAATACCTGCTGCTTCATCAATCTGCGCGCACCTAATGCAAGTGATACAGATACTACGGCAGGCAATGCTTCCGGTATTGCTGCTACCGCGAGTGAAAGTGTAGTGAGCAGTAATTGCTCCCACTGATCGCCACGGATAAAACCCATGACGAAGAGCAATGCGCAAAGTATGATAATGATGAGGGTAAGCCTTCTGCTGAAGGCCGCCAGTCTTTTTTGCAATGGCGTGCTACTTTCAGCATCATCCAGCATGCCGGCGATCTTGCCGAGTTCGGTTTGCATGCCGGTGGCAATGACCAGTCCTTTTCCTTTTCCGCTGGTGATGGCGGTACCTTTAAACGCCATATTCGTTCTATCACCAAGGGGCGGATTTTCCTCTTTTAGCGCATCAGGTTTTTTATCGATCGTATTTGATTCGCCGGTGAGGCTGGCTTCATTGATCCTGAGTGCATCGGTTTCCATCAGGCGGAGATCAGCGGGAACAGTGTCACCTGCATTTAATAACACGATATCGCCGGGAACGAGTTCAACAGATCCGATCTTTTCCGTTTTGCCATTCCGCAAAACATTGGTGACCGGTGCAGACATTTTCTGCAAAGCTTCCATTGCTTTTTCCGCGCGGAATTCCTGAACAAACCCAATGATCGCATTCAGGATCAGGATGATCACGATCACGATCGTGTCAGATACTTCACCCAGGAATGCGGAGATGACGGCGGCGACCACCAGCACCAGGACCATTACATCAAGGAACTGCTGAAGGAAGATGGTGAAAGCGGTTTTCTTCTTTTTTGCTTTCAGCTCATTCCTGCCAAACTGTGTTTGCTTTTGTTGAACGGATTCCGTGTTCAGTCCATTGGGAGCACTGCCGGTTTCTTTTATAGCTTCTTCGATGGTGAGCGAATGCCAGTGTATGCTTTTGTCCATTGCCAGTTTTTTCCGTCGATGTTTGAAAAAGTTGTGACGCAGCAATCGTTACAGATCATTTGTAATGGGATAAGAATCATGCCGGTTTTAGGCATTTGCTGGCTGGATGGGATCCGGGGAGGGAGGTTGATTTTGATGATCTGGTACGAAGTTATAGCTTCTTTGCGTATCGATCTTTAATTGATCTGGGAAGTGTTATCGTGCCAGATTAATTGATGTCAGAAAATATCTGTTCTGTCTTCATTTGTTTTCGTAGAAGTTGTTGCGGTCGGGTTGCAGGTGCACTTCCGGAATTCAGTTGGAACCCAGGGACGAAGGTCGGGTAGCACAAATAGCGGTGCTGCTGCTGATTATTTGAAAAGTCCATTCCGTATCCCTGCGGCTCTTGCTGGTGCCATTGATCAGTTGATCGAAGAGATTACAGGTCCTCTTCAACTCGTTCAGATGGGACTTGAAATCGTGAGAAACCCCCGATCCTCACTAAATAACTTCTACAATGGCATCAAATCCCTGAACAAAGAGAAAATCAAACAAATCATCTCCAGCGTTACCGGGTATGCCAACTATACACAGGGAGGCGATCGGGCAAATTATCAGGGCGGTCGGCATACTGTTCAGGGAGCGATGATCCTGTTTAGCGCTGTTAAATTCTAACGAAAGGTAAAGATGTGGTACGGAAGGCGAGTGATGATTTTACCGATATGCAGCAATTTATTCCGGATGGATCAACAAACCATGCAACTGCTAACGCACTGAAGAATGCGGCAGATAACAATAAGCTGGTTAAAAACCTGGATGATGAAAAGCTATTGACAAAGAACATAGACAATGGAGCCGAAAGGGTAGTGGTGATCGAAAAGGGCGGAGATGTCTATAGTAACCCGCATATCAATAATATTGATCAGCTTGATGATGATGTGCTGAAAGCCGCAGACCCCAGTGACATTGCAGACGCTGCGGATGACGTGGCCGTATTTCAGGAAATGCGGGACTACAAGCAGAATTTTATCAATGGCAAAAGATTTGAAAATAATGTCTTGAATAACGCCAATACTAAAGGGAATGTATTTTCAAAAACAGCACTGAATGCTGGAGATTATAACCAAACACTGCGGCAAGTACAGCTAAAAACATCTACGGGAGATTATTTCGTAGCGGATGAGGTTTACGTTAGATTTAATTCAGGGACCGGAAAGTATGATGTCGTTATCAACGAGGTGAAAATATCTGGGAGCACTGCATTTACCACTAGGCAGAACCAATTTTTAGCCGATCTGCGAAATGGAACGGTGGACTTTGAACTTCGCAGTACAAAATTTGGGCCGCCATCACTTGACAATATCCCTCAAGGGGTAACTTTTAACGTGAAAGCGGTGGTGAAGAGTGCTGGAGATGGTACAGTCAATGGTACGCCAACTTTTACTAAATTCGATCCGGTTTCAAATACGTGGAACTAGTTTATATGAATAAAAAAGATCTTAAGTTAGTTATCCAGAGCGAAATGAACACCTTTCTTTCGCGAGAAGGTTATAAAAAATCAAAAACCCCTGCTGACGTCCTATCTATAATGGAAAAGGACACGGATGAATACAGTCATAGCTTTTTTAGTACGGCGTACAGCTATGATGGATTCAAGGTCGTTTATCATTACGGCTTTGGGATTAACAGGGTTGTTAATTTGTTATCAAGAATTCATGAGCAAGTACCTTTGCGGAAGGGTCCGGTAGTGATACCAAAGCAGATTACCGGGATCAGCCCGGGCTTATTGAAAACGCCCGAAGACCCATTCAGAAGCTTCCAAACCATCAAGACCGAGCAGGAGTTAGGCAGACTTTTGGAGGAGATCAAGTCTTTTTATCAACATGAGTATACTGATTTCTTCTCGAAGTATGCGGATATAAAAGCAATGGATGCGCAATTCAATAATCTGGATAGCTTTTATGAGAAAGAACATGGTGTTTTTCCTGCGCTTGCGTTCTTGTCTGTCTCCAGGTTGATCATTGCTCGCCTGAGCGATAATCGTCAATATGAAGAAGTAGTTAACCGAAACTTTGATTTGGTCGAGCGGGAATGGTTGAAAGACGGCGCGAGGTATGACCGGACGGACGAGAATATGCCAGAGGTATTTGCCGCGAAATATTTGAAGGACGTTAAGTTATAGCATTTATGGAATTTGATTTAAGGGCGGCTGTCAGCCGCCCTTTTGTTGTAAACAAGTTTGCTAGCAGCGATTTTTGGACGCAATAAAGCTAAAGCACAAGTTGATTTGTAAAAAGAAACCCGGAGCCAGCATCCAGGCACATGGGCTCAGATGGAACAAACCTGGGCCAACACTTTGAATAATGGAAGCGCTGTTACTAACATAGAGGTTAATATAGTTTATGGTACCAATGGACGACCAGCCGGATTCCAGGTGATATAACCATACAAATTAAAAAAAAATGAAGAAGGAGTTGGTTGACGTAAAAAATGAAATCGTTAGGGCTATTAGGCAACTTTCAAATGATAATTGGCACACCGTAAAGATAGTTTTGGCATTCCCCCCTTACATTAACAAGGGGTGGACCGGGACTCAATCATTTACAGACGAAAATGGACAAAAACTCCGGCTCGCTGTTTTCGGAGACGATCAATTCAACAAAATTATGTATAGATTTATAGCACACCTAAAAGTTACGGGAAATGAAAATCAAATCATTTTCGATGCTACAAGGGGTACGCTTGAGAATGCAAATATTAGCGTTGGATATAATCAGGAAATTGAAGACACGTTTCTAAATAATCTTCCGAAGTCCCAAAGAGGCAAAACAATTCCATGGTGGAAGAATCCCGAAGAAATGAAGGATATTCAATAAGTAAGTTTCGGTGATAGAAACGAGTTCTACTGTCAGTTGTTTTGTTATTTTATAAATTAATCTTCGACGAAGTTAGCCATAGTTGGCGACTAAATTTGATCGTCTCCTGCTTGATGCAAGAGGCTGTCTCAAAAGTATGAGGCAGCCTTTTTCATTTTAGCCATTCGTTTCAGTTTTTTTAGGGTGTTTATGCACAGCCAATCTACATAAGTAAGGGTTTGCCGGAACTGTATAGAGCTGTAACTTACTGTCATGGCAAAAGGCAAATCTTTAAAGGTGGTCTTTAAGACCAGCGACTCTCGGCAGGCGATGCTTCTTCCGCCTGATCTTAACGAGATAGTGAGCGCAAATCATCCTGTCCGCACCGTGGCTGAAGTATTGGATAAGGTGGACATCACTGCGCTGGTCCGTCAATATAAGCCGGGAGGTACGAGCAGTTATCATCCGCGGATGTTATTGAAGATCCTGGTGCATGCTTACTTCAATAATATATACAGCAGCTGGCGTATCGAAGAGCAGGTCAGTCAGAACATCTATTTTATGTGGCTGGCCGGCACGAGTAAGCCAGACCATAATACGATCAACCGTTTTCGGAGTCAGCGGTTGCAAAAGACGCTGCAGCCGATCTTCACCCAGGTGGTATTATTACTGTGTGAAGAAGGATTGCTGAACATTAAAGAGCTGTATACGGATGGAACAAAGATCGAAGCAAATGCAAACCGGTATACATTTGTGTGGGGTAAAAGTATCAAAACTCATCCGGACAGGATCATCCAACAGCGCGGGAGATGGCACAACTACCGGATCAGCAACTTTTACTAAATTCACGCCCAGTTCAAACAGCTGGAATTAAACTCTCATGAATAAACAAGACATAAAAAAGGTGGTGCAGGCTGAGTTTGCACCTTTTCTACAGGCAGAGGGTTATAAAAACGGACGGACACCCGCTGATATGATTGCAATTATGGAAAAGGATATGCCGGATGTCAGCTATCAGTTTACTTGTCACGTGTACCGTTATGATGTTTATGTTTTCGATTTCGGTTTTGGTCTCGGCTACCCAATGGTCACTGACCTATTGCAAACGATTCATTCGCATACACCCATCCGAAGAGAAATAGTGCAGGTGCCGAAATATGTCACCGGTATTAGCCCCACTCTTTTAGGAGATCCTTTAAATCCGGGGAAATATCAGCCGCCGTTTGGTACGGAAGCGGAGTTAAAACAGATATTAGATGGCGTTCGTTCGTTTTACACAAATGAATTCGGTCAATTTAGCGGATCATATTCGGATATCAGGACACTGGATCGGGCGATCAATAGTCTGGATAATTTTCGGGAAAAGGAAAGTACCCAGTTTCCTCCGTTGCTTTATTTATTCGTTACGCGATTAATAGTTGCACGCCTTGCTGAGAATCCGCTGTATGAGCAAGTGGTAGAGAAAAACTTTGAGGCTATCGAAAAAGAGTGGGCAAGTTTTGATGCAGTATTTGATCGAACGGACGAGAAGAGACCAGAGGTTTTTGCCGCCAAGTATTTGCGGGATGTTAAGTTGTAAAGTTTAGACAAAGGAACATCATAGGTTGCCTGAGATATTTGCCCCGAAATATTTGAAGGACGTTAAGTTGTAGTGTTTATGAAACTTGATTTAAGGGCGGCTGTCAGCCGCCCTTTGTTGTAAACAAGTTTGTTAGCAGCGATTTGTTGAACGGCGAATTGTTCGAAAGACCGGCGGTTGTGATAAACATCGCGAACAGACGGAATGCGATTAGCCCCAAGGGGGAGACTTGGAACAGTCTGATAAAAGAACTGTCACCAGATATAGAATATTAATGTCCAATAAGTCTCGATACTAGATTTAAAAAGAATGTGCAAAGTCTCCCCCTTGGGGGGAGATTTAGAGGGGGCCATACGCCAGGCAATTCAGGCAGGTTTTGCTAACTAAACGACATTGAATTTTAATCGTGGGAATAGAATGCGCGTTCAACAATGTTCCAATAAAAGATCTTTGCGTCATTGTGACAACTTTTATCAGACGTCGAACTATTATTTTGAATTCTCTGTTGCCATGCATCCTTCTCAACTTTACCATCGTCCAAGCCCGTAACCTTCCCCCCGGATTTCTAACCGCAGGTTAATGCGCAAAGAAAAATCATCCGGACAAGGCTTTTTCAATACCTTTAATTTATGCACAAACTTTTTCGCACAAAGACCATGGTTTCCCGGCTGTCGCTGTGCGTTTTGTATGTGCTGTTTTTTGCGGTCCAGCTGAATCTGCGGTATAATTCCGTTGAGATCAATTCGTCGGGGACAGCCGCTTATTCAGTTGGGAAAGCTGCTTCCGGTATTGGGAAAGTTTCGCTGAAAGAAAGTACTGACCGCAAGGCATCCCTTACCACAAGGCTGAACAAACGTTATTCCCCCGGTCATTTTTACACGGTACAAGCGCCGGTATTGCCATCTGCTGCGTTCAGGTTCATCAGCCTGGTAGCGGAACACCGGGATGATCCTTTTTTCCGTCAGCAATATCACCCGTTTGCCCAACGGCGTGGTCCTCCTGCAGCCTGCTGATCTTCTTCTCTTTTAATCTTTTAACGGATCACCCGCCAGTGGTGCTTTAAACCCGTATGCGTGGGTGGCCACTACCAACTCATTTTTACATGTGCAATAAACTTACATGCCGCAGTATATGTGTCATACTGCTGCTTGCATTGGTTTGTACGAATTGCTTTTCGCAGGATGATCAAATCAATCTGAAAGATCTGCTGGGAGCGGTGAGTGCCAATGCCCCTTCGCTGCAAACGGATTCTGCGGCGATCAGGATCAGGCAGCTGCAGGAAGCGGCAACAAGAGGCAATCGTTTGCCCAATGCCCGCCTGAGTTACCAGGTGGATGCGGGCACCAACAACAATCTTCCCGGTGGTTATTTTACTTATGGCATCGTGCCTTCCAATTCGCGGGTCCGCGTGGAAGGAAATTCAAGTACGGTGCTGGGCGATCTTGGGATCGCGAGCTTTGACTGGGAGTTCTATAATTTCGGAAAATATGAAGCAGAGCAGCATGCGGCTCATGCAGAGCTGGAGCTTGAGCAATCCCGCTTTGCAAGAAGTAAGTATGATCTGCAGGCGTATACCATCAATTATTATCTTCAATTGCTCCGGCTGAACAATCTTCTTTCCATTCAGTCATTGAATATTGAACGGAACAGTGAGATCAGGAAGTCGATACAATCACTGGCGAAGAGCGGGATCATTGCCGGAGTGGATACAAGCATTGCGGAAGCGGAGTTGTCCAAGTCGAGGCTCAACTATCTTGAATTGTCCAATCAATTCAGGCAGGTGCAATTGTTGCTGTCGGCCATGAGCAGGCTTGATGCGGATAAGATCCGTCCCGATACAAATTTTACCGCTGAATTATTGAGTTACTATACTGCAAGCGCACAGAACCTGAGCGATGCGGAAGATACGGCTTCTCATCCTACGATCCTGTATTATAAATCTGCTTACTCAAACAGCCTGGCCAAAGAAGAACTGATCAGGAAAAGCTATAATCCAAAACTTTCCCTGCAGGGAGCGGTGTGGGGCAGGGGTTCCAGTGTGAGTGCGGCGGATGAGTTCCGCGCATTATCAAAGGGGATTGGTTTCGAACGCGGGAATTACCTGGTTGGTGTCGGCGTTACCTATAACATTTTTGATCTGAAGCGAAAGAAGCTGCAATTGAATGTTCAGAAAGCTGCAACGGACCTTTCCGCGAAGCAACTGAGCGAACAGCAACAATTGCTTTCCCTTAGTATCCGCCAGATCGATACAGAGCTGGAGATCTCCCGTCAGCGTTTGCAGGAGATCCCGCATCAGCTGGAAGCGGCACAGGCGGCTTATCGCCAAAAGCTGTCATTGTATAAAAATGGCCTGACGAATATCGTGGACCTGAATGCCGCGGTAAGCATTCTTTACCGTGCGGAGACGGATTACACGAATGCCAACTACAACTATTGTAAAGCGCTATTGCAAAAAGCAGTGAATGAGAACGGAATTGATGCGCTGCTCAATTCATTAAAATAATTCAAGCCATGTCTTTTGTTTCTTCTGCATTGAAACGGCCGGTCACTGCGGTGGTCATCACGGTCAGCCTGCTGATCTTTTCTGTGATGGCGGTAGTGAAAATGCCGGTTGATATATTTCCCAAACTGAACCTTCCGACGATCTATGTGATCGAGTCTTACGGTGGCATGTCTGCGCAACAGATGGAAGGTTTCTTCTCCACGAGATTGCAGGATCAGTTCCTTTATGTGAATGGAGTGAAGAATATCACCGCCAAGAACATACAGGGGTTGACCATGCTCAAACTGAGTTTTTATGAAAATACGGATATGGCCGAAGCTTCTGCACAGGTGGCTTTGCAGGTGAACCGGGCCATGAAATTCTTTCCACCGGGAGCATTGCCGCCACAGGTGGTACGCTTTGATGCGTCATCCCTGCCGATCGGGCAATTGGTGATCTCAGGTAAATCAAGAAGTCTGAAAGAAATTTATGATCTGGCTGCAACCCGCGTCCGCCCGGCATTTGGTGCGATCCCGGGTTTGTCCGCACCTCCACCGTTTGGAGCGAACTCGCGTGCGATCACGGTGAATGTAGATCCGAATAAATTGCGCAGCTATAATCTTACACCCGACGAAGTAGTGAGTGCACTGGCAAAGTTCAATGTGATGTCGCCTTCCGGAAACCTGCGATTGGATAATTCAATGTACCTGACAACGATCAACACGTTGATCCAGCAGGTGGATGAATTTGGTGATATTCCGGTGATCTCAAAAAACGGTGTGCCTGTATTGATCAAAGATATTGCGCGGGTGGCAGACGCGGCTGACGTTACGGTCGACTATGCATTGATCAACGGTAAACGCTCCGTATATATCCCGGTCGTAAAAACGGCTGACGCTTCCACCTGGGATGTGGTGCAGAACCTGAAGAAGAAGTTGCCGGAAATGCAAAGCCTGTTACCCGACGATGTAAAGCTCTCGTATGAATTTGATCAGTCCGTGTTTGTGATCAACGCGGTGAAGAGTCTTATGTCGGAAGGTTTGCTTGGTGCATTGCTTACCGGGTTGATGGTATTGCTTTTTTTGCGCGATCTGCGGAGCAGCCTGATCGTGGTGATCACCATTCCTGTTTCTATCCTGATCGGTGTGTTGCTGATGAGTTTGTTCGGGCAAACGATCAATATCATGACGCTTAGCGGTCTTGCTCTTGCGATCGGCATCCTGGTGGACCAGGCAACGGTGACGATCGAGAACATACATCAGCACCTGGAGATGGGAAAGAATAAACGGCTGGCGATATATGATGCGAGCAACGAAGTGGCATTCCCGTTGTTGCTGATCCTGCTTTGCATCCTCGCTGTTTTTGCTCCGTCATTTATGATGACGGGTGTGCCGAAGGCGATGTTTCTCCCCCTGTCGCTATCTATCGGCTTCACCATGATCGTCTCCTATATAGCTGCGCTCACGATCGTTCCCATTCTCTCCAACTGGATGATCAAAGCGGAGAAGTACCAGTATCATCACGGGCAATTGCATGCGCATGCCGCTCAGGTGCTGGATGAAAGTGAGGGCAGGCAGGTGGATGAGCATTTGCAGCACGAAACAAAAGAGCCGCAGAAAAATGATTTTTTCGAACGCGTGAAGCTTCGGTATATACGGGTGCTTAACAAGAATATGCCGCGTAAACGATGGATATTGGCCGGGTATTTAGTGCTGGTTGCGGCACTTGCCGCCGGTAGTTTTTTATGGATCGGGAAAGATATGATGCCGAAGCTGAATAATGGTCAGTTCCAGGTGCGTATCAAGGAACCGGATGGAACAAGGCTGGAGCGGACAGAAGAAAAGCTGCGGCAGGTATTGAAGATCATTGACACAACCGTGGATCATCATGTGGCGGTCAGTTCTGCGTATGTTGGATTGATCCCGAGCAGTTATGGTACCAGCAATCTTTACATTTTTAATACCGGTACGCATGAAGCTGTATTGCAGGTAAACCTGTCAGAGGATTATCATGTGAATATGGACGATCTGAAGGAGACGCTTCGCAAGAATATCGCGCATAGTCTTCCTGAGCTTCGTATCAGTTTTGAACCGATCGATCTTACGGAGAAGATCATGAGCCAGGGTGCTTCAACGCCGATTGAAGTACGTGTATCAGGCCGTGACATGAAAGAACTGGAGAAGTATGCGGGACAGATCGTATCGAAGTTACGTGCGGTACCGTTTCTGCGTGATGTACAGATCGCGCAGCCATTGAAGTTCCCTGTTGTGACGATCCGTATTGACCGGATCAAGGCGGCGCAATTAGGATTGAATGTGCAGGACATCGCGAGATCCGTTACGGCAAGCACTTCATCAAGCCGTTTTACAGAAAAGAATCAATGGCTGGATGAAGAGAAAGCCTATACTTACCAGGTACAGGTGCAGGTGCCCGAGTATGTGATGAATACGATGGATGAGTTAAGGGAGATCCCGTTGGTGAAGGGACAATCAAGCCCTGTGTTGGGAGAGATCGCGAGTTTCAGTACCGATTTTGTTCCTGGTGAATATGATCGTGCGGGACCAAGAAGATTCCTGACGGTGAGTGCAAATATTCATCAAAAAGATCTTGGTGCAGCTACGGATGCGGTCAATAAAGTATTACACGGTCTTGGTGATCCGCCGAAGGGGATGAAGACGGAAGTGAAAGGCGTATCAAGTTTGCTGACAGAAACGCTGGACAGTTTGCAAATGGGCCTGGGCTTCGCCATCCTGGTGATCTTTCTTTTGCTGGCGGCGAATTATCAATCGGTGAAATTATCGCTGACAGTTTTATCAACCATTCCGGCGGTCATCGCAGGTTCACTGATCATGTTATTGCTGACTGGTTCAACGCTCAATCTTCAATCATATATGGGAATGATCATGTCGACCGGTGTGTCGGTGGCGAATGCTATCCTTATCGTTACGAATGCGGAAACCTTACGCATCAGGTACCGTGATGCTGAGAAGGCTGCGGTCACCAGTGCATCCATCAGGTTGAGGCCGATCCTCATGACAAGCTTTGCAATGATCGCCGGGATGATCCCGATGGCATCAGGAATGGGGGAAGCCGGTGAGCAATCTGCTCCGTTAGGCCGCGCCGTGATAGGAGGGCTGGCCGCTTCAACACTTGCCGCATTGTTTGTATTGCCACATGTATTTGCATGGGCGCAAAAGAAATCGGGTCTTCATTCGGTTTCATTGATGCCGGAGAATAATGAAACAGGAACCGTTAATTAAACACAGAAAACAGCTACTAATGAAATATATTTTTTGCATTACGATCTCAGCCTTATTGCTTTCCGCCTGTGGTGGAAATGAAAAGCCTAAGGACATGACCGGAAAAGCTGAATCAGGGCCGCAAAGCAGGTACGAGACGGGAAAGGTGATCGAGCAGCCGCTTGCCAGCTATGTAAAACTGCCGGGGCAGTTAAAGCCATTTGAAGAAGTGAATATCTATGGAAAGGTAAACGGATTTGTAAACGATGTGCTGGTTGATCGCGGTACCCGTGTCCGTAAAGGACAGGTGCTGGTGACGCTGGACGCACCGGAACTACGTTCGGCATTACAGTCCGCGATGTCAAAATATGTACAATCTCAGGAGAACGCTGCGGCAAGTAAAGAGAAGTACCGGCGTTTGAAAGAAGCGGCTAAAGAGGCCGGTGCCGTGGCACCGCTGGATCTTGATATAGCATTATCCAGAATGAAAGCGGACGATGCGATAGTGTCGTCTGAGAAATCAAATGTTGAATCGATGAAGAACATCGAAAGCTATCTGACGATCGTTGCGCCTTTTAATGGAGTGATCACACAGCGGAATATTTCCGCGGGTGCCCTTGTTGGCCCGGGCAGCAAGTCCAATGATCAGCCAATGCTGGTCTTGCAGCATCTGGAAAAGCTTCGCCTGGAAGTGTATATTCCCGAAGCTTATGTTGATAAAGTGGATCTGAAAAGCCCTGTGAGCTTTGTATTCAATGCCATGCCGGGTGATGAACATAAGGCCAGTATCAGCAGATCCGCCAATACATTGACAAATCTCCGGTCGGAAGCCATCGAGATCGATCTTGATAATAAAAGCCAGCAATTGAAACCGGGTATGTATGCGGAGGTCAAGATCCCGTTGTTGTCTGAAGCAAAATCATTGCTGATCCCCAATCACGCTATTGTACGATCCACAGAACGGCAATATGTGATTGCGATCCGTGATGGCAAGGCAAAGTTCATCAATATACAGGAGGGCTTACGGACAAAAGATTCCACTGAAGTGTTTGGTGAGCTCGCAAACGGCGATGAGATCTTGCTGCATGCGACGGACGAGGTGCCGGAAGGAACAAAGATCAGGTAACTCTTAAAAAAGTTGTTTATGAGATCTATTATGATGTATGCACTGATATTGATCAGTATGGGCGCAATTGCCCAAACAACTGCTTCGATTGAAGCTAATGGCGTTTATCTTTCTGATTCAGCCTTTCTCCGTCATCGCCTGATAGATGCGTTTGCACATGCGAAGGGCAATCTAAACGATAACAGGAAGAACTATCTCGTGATAGAAGTTTCGGAAAGGCGCGATACCTTTTACTTTGATAATATCTGGGGGTTCAGAAAAGCGGGGGAGGATTGGAGGATATTCAACGGCGAATATTACAAAGTTGATTTTGTAAATAATAAGATCTGTTTGTATAGCGTACCGGGAACGGGCCAGTCGGAGGGAATACGTACCCGGCATTACTTCAGTGTGTCCCCGGTTACGCCGGTTCATCATCTTGGTAAACGGGAACTGTTGGCGGCGTTCAGCGGGAATCAGGCGTTTTGTGAGAAGATCAGGAAAATGTCATTTACAAGATCGGTTTTTAAGTGGGATAAGGTGCGTCAGAATTATGTTTTTGTGAATTGGCTATAATGTGGTGGAGAGAGATAGGGGATGTTTTGAAGGGATTAAAATTCGTTCCGCGTGAGCATCGCTTAGAACTTTTATATCGGGATGGATGCGCGATCAAAAATGCTTTAATAAAAGGTCCTCGCGTCATTGAGCTGGTGTTTGTAAATTCCCTACGAATGCCTTTCATTCGCAATATCCTCTACCCACAATTTTAATTGTGGGCTATGTGGGCCGTTGAGGTTCGGCGAATTATTCGAAGAGCTGGCGGTTGTGATAAACATTGCAAATAATGGGCAGTGCGATTAGCCCACAATTTTAATTGTGGGAAGAGAATGCGCGATCAACAATGCTCCAATAAAAGATCCTCGCGTCATTGAGCTGGTGTTTGTAAATTCCCTACGAATGCCTTTCATTCGCAATATCCTCCACCCACAATTGAAATTGTGGGCTATGTGGGCCGTTGAGGTTCGACGAATTATTGAAGAGCTGGTGGTTGTGATAAACATTACGAACAATGGGCAGTGCGATTAGCCCACAATTTTAATTGTGGGAAGAGAATGCGCGATCAACAATGCTTTAATAAAAGGTCCTCGCGTCATTGAGCCGGTATTCGTAAATCCTCTACGAATGCCTTTCATTCGCAATATCCTCCACCCACAATTGAAATTGTGGGCTATGGAGATTGTTGAGGTTCGGCGAATTATTGAAGAGCTGGTGGTTGTGATAAACATTGCGAATAATGGGCAGTGCGATTAGCCCACAATTTTAATTGTGGGAAGGGAATGCGCGGTCAACAATGCTCCAGTAAAGATCCTCGCGTCATTGAGCCGGTATTTGTAAATCCTCTACGAATGCCTTTCATTCGCAATGTCCTCTACCCATAATTTTAATGGTGGATGACAAATACTGCCCACCTCATTTCACCATCACCCACCTGTTCAGCATATTCCCCTTCATCTCAATCACCACCTTATAAAAATTACTGCTCATCTTACTGACATCCACCACCGCTTCCTGCTTCGCAACCGGCACAGTCGCCATCAGTTTATACGCATCCTTTCCACCTTCTTTAAATTGATTGGTGGTTGCAATCCAGATCTTCGCATTGCCACTTTTGTCTTCGGCCTTCCAGGTGATCTTTAATTTTCCTTCTGTCAATTCCGCTTTTGCGTCAACGGCGGAGATCGTTCCCGTTAAGGGAACTCCGTCAATTTCCATCAGCTGTTCACGCGGGATCTTTACATCGAGGTGCCTGGCGAGTGATGGCATGATGTCCACGATACCGGGATTGCCTTTTTTGAAATGATCATTCAGACCTTTTGCGTTGGTAACGATCCAGGTGCTGCGCTCGCGGTCGGATTGACCGCCATGGCCTTTGCCGGTTTTTGCATCGCGCCCGTGATCTGTTGTTATATAGATCACCCAATCTTCTTTGAATTGTTGCTGCCGATATTGTATCGCAGCCCACAGGCGGCCCATTTGTTTGTCCATCAGGTCTACCGCGCGGAAGAACTCCGGACTGTCACCATATTTATGACCCATATCATCTGTATACTCCAGGTAAACCCATGAAAGATCCGGTGCTTCCTTTTTAATATGATCGACGGCTTTGTCGACAACGGCTTCATCAATACGGTTCATGTAATCCTTTTTGCTGTCATGCGGATATTTAATGGTATCCAGTTCAAGTCCGTCAAAGTGATAGGTCAGTTTCAGTTCCCCTGTTTGCGGAAGACCTTCACCCACCAGTTTTGTCCGGTTATCGAGCCAGCTGGAAAAAACCGCTGTTTTCTTTTGCGGATCTTGTGTATGCAGAAAACGGAAGATCGTCCAGTAGTTGTAGTTCGGGGCTTTGATGTCATTATCCCAAACATTGTGTTTGTTTACCCATGTGCCGGTGAGTAATGAATTATAACCGACCGCAGAGATCGTTGGTGTTTGCGAATAGCCGCCTTTTTCACCTCCGACATGCGCACGTGTATAACCACCCGCCTGCGCAATCTTTTTCAGAAAAGGAGTGGGCTGGCTTTCGATCACATCGGCCGCTATGCCGTCAACGATCACGAAGATGGCTTTCTTTTTCTGCGCGAACAGGGGACAGATGATCACCATTGCTAACAAGCCCAGGATATACTTTTTCATGTTTAGTTCAATGTTATTTATGCTGTTATTGTATCATCCCGGTCGGTCGGATGACTGGCTATTTGCTGACTAACTTTCTCCGGTCAATATAGGTGTTTTCATTCAATAATGACTCTTCTGCAGTCCGCGGTCTGTCGGCTGCGGTCCTCTCTATTTTGTCAGAACAGGAGACTTCCCTGCAGGCTAGGTGTTGTTAAGCAAGTTCCGTAAATTTGGCGCTTCTTGCTCAAAGGCCTGATCCGATACAAAATTGTCCGCAAATTTGAAATGTACTCCACCTGGTAGCATACGCAGACGCACACTCCTGCTTTTATCTGTAGTGATCATGTGTGTTTCCGTGTTAAAGTCGCAACCCGCTCAATACCGGTTCAATACGATCGGGTTGAATAGCGGCTTGTCGAACAGCCGGATCGGCACCATTACAAAAGACCAGCAGGGATTTTTGTGGTTTGGCACTGCGTCGGGGCTTAACCGGTTCGATGGATATGATTTCAAGGTTTTTCAACACCGCGAAGGGGACACGACCACGATCAATGACAGCTTCATTGATAAAGTGGTGCAAGGCCCCTCTCATTCCCTCTGGGTATACACACCAAAGGGATGGAACATATATGATCCGGCTACGGAGAAATTTCTTTCAAGAACAAAACCTTTTCTTCAGCAAATTGGGTTGCCGCATGAGTGGTTCAAGACCATTGCTTCCGATGGTCATGATAATTACTGGTTTATATTTCCCGGGGAAGGCGTTTATCGTTACAATGCATCCACCAAACAAACCAATTTCTTCAACAGTAATGGCGGGCGCGCGCCGTTGTTCTCCAACAATGTTTCTTCTATCGTCTTTGATAATGAAGGTTACCTATGGATCGTGTATGCGGAAGGTGTACTGGAGAAAAGAACAGCAACGAACGACCGGTTGATCCACCGGAAAAATCTTCCTTCAAATACTTCAGCCTCGTTGCAGTATCAGTTGTTCGCTGATAAAGAAAATGAGATCTGGATCTATGTACCCACACAAAAGCATGGTGCCTGGTGGTACCGGCCATCAGCAGATACTTTTCTTCATCTGGATGACCGGTCGGCACAGCTTACCCTGAACAATGATATCGTGAACGGCATCATACAGGATGATCATGGGAACATCTGGATCGCTACAGATCACGGAGGCATCAACCTGATCGATAAAAAGAAGAATACGGTCCGGTATTTATACAGCAACCCGGCTTCTGACGGACTTAGCTCAGGAAGTGCTATCCAATCCATTTTTAAAGATGATATAGGTACGATCTGGATGGGAACATTCAAAAGCGGTATTTATTACTTTAATGAAAGCAAATCATCCTTCCTTCATTTCAGGAATGATATCACCGATAAAACCAGTCTGCCTTTCAATGATGTCAATTGTTTTGCAGAAGATAAGAAAGGTAATTTATGGATCGGAACAAACGGAAACGGACTTCTTTATTTTGACCGGACATCCGGCACTTACCGTCAGTTCCGCAACAATGCTTCGGATAATACAAGTCTTTCGAGCAATGTTGTTTCAAGTCTGTTCATAGATAAAGAAAACAAGCTCTGGATAGGGACGTATTTCGGTGGGTTGAATTGTTATGACGGGAACAGGTTCATCCGTTACAAACATGTCGACAAGGATACATTCAGCTTGTCTGATGACAGCGTATGGGAGATCTTTGAAGACAGCCAGGGCCGGTTATGGATCGGCACACTCACCAATGGCCTGCAATTATTTGACAGGAAAAAGAATCAGTTCATCAGTTATCGTTATCCGCATGCATTCAGTTTTTCTGTCAACGCTATCATTGAAGATCAGAAAGGAAATATCTGGGCTGGTGGAACTGCTGGCATTGAGTTATATGATAAGAACGCCAAACTGATCAAACGGTTCACGCATATAGATGGAGATTCGAACAGCCTGAGCAATACCACGGTGCTTGATATTGTGGAAAGCCCGGACGGGCTGATCTGGATTGGTACCAGGGATGGATTGAACTTATACGATCCAAAGACGGGGCGCTTTTCCCGCTACCGGGTTGAAGATGGTTTGCCTCACAATACCATTCTCCGGATCATACTGGATCATCAGCATAATCTTTGGCTGAGTACGCCGAACAGGTTAAGCAATGTGATCGTTAACCGGAAAGGAGAGAAGCTTGCACTCGCATTCAGAAACTATGATGAAACGGATGGACTGCAGGGCAGGCTATTTAATGACGATGCAGCATTTATCACAAAGGCGGGAGAGCTGGTATTCGGTGGCAGCAATGGCTTTAATATTTTTATGCCTCCTCCGGTCGGCGAAAGAAAGCAACAGGCTCCGCTGGTGTTTACGGATCTGCAATTGTTTAACAACAGCGTGAGAGTGGGCGAGCAATACGACGGCAGGGTGATCCTCCGGGAGAGTATAACGATGGTAAAAGAACTGGTGCTGAATCATGATCAGAATGCATTCGCGATACAGTTTGCCGACCTTAATTACCTGGATGCGGGAAAAATCCATTACAGCTACCGGTTGGAAGGGCTGCATGATACATGGATCAATGCGGATGTAAATAGCAGGAAGATCAGCTTCACCGGTCTGACACCGGGTACGTATTATCTGTCCGTCAGGGCAAGAGATGAGAATGGTATTTGGTTAACCGGGTCAGCCGATCTGAAGATCCGGATACTGCCGCCGTTCTGGGCTTCCTCCTGGGCGTTTGGCTTATATGCAGCCCTGATCATTGGAGGTTTATTATTTGCGCGATACAGGATCCTGCGTAATGAAAGGATTAAAGTAAGAAAGCAACAGGCAGATCTTGAAACACACCGTCAGCATGAACTGGATGCCATGAAAGTGCATTTCTTTACCAACGTAAGTCATGAATTAAAGACACCGCTGGCACTGATCATAACTCCGGTGGAGAAGTTATTGAAACAGCCGTTTCCCGAAGGCGAGCAAAGACATTTTCAATTGATCCACCGCAATGCAAAACGCTTGCTGAATATGGTCGACGAACTGCTCGATTTCCGCAAGCTGGAAATGGGAGAGCTGAAACTGCATAAGAAAACTGCTGATGTCTTCCGTTTTTGCCGCGAGGTGTTTGACTCATTCTCAGATATCGCGGAAAGAAAGAACATTCATTTTTCATTTCATGATCAGGGAGAAGAATTGCTGATGAGTTTTGATCCGGATAAACTGGAACGGGTGCTCTTCAATCTTTTGTCCAATGCATTCAAGTTTACGCCAGATGGCGGAAGTGTCTCTGTTCATCTGAAACAGGTAGACAGGGAAGGGAAAAAAATCCTTGAAATCAGGGTAAGTGATACTGGTATCGGCATACCGGAAGATAAGCTCGGTAAGATCTTCGAACGTTTCTTCCAGAACCAGTTGCCCGGCTCGATGATCAACCAGGGAAGCGGGATCGGTCTTTCTATCAGTAAGGAATTTGTAAGACTTCATGGCGGAACGATCCATGCGGAAAGTGTATTGAATGAAGGAAGTGACCTGATCGTTTTGCTGCCGGTTACGCCACCTGTGGAAGAGGTTCTTTCCAACACAAGGCCTGCGATACTGAATGAATCATCTGAAACTATTAACAAGGAGGATAAATCGCAGCAGGAAATAATCATAACACCTGAACCGGTAGCACCAAAACCATCCGGCTCGAAGAAAACCATTTTATTGGTAGAGGACAATGATGATTATCGTTTCTATATCAAAGACAACCTGAAGGAATATTTCAAAGTAGTAGAGGCGTCCAACGGGCGGGAGGGATGGCAGAAGGCATTGTCCGAACATCCTGACCTGATCGTCAGTGATCTCAATATGCCGGAACTGACAGGGATCGAGTTATGCAGCAAGCTGAGAGCCGACAAACGGACATCTTTCATACCATTTATATTATTAACAGTAGTGAGTTCGGAATTCAGTCAACTGAAAGGTCTTGAGACCGGCGCGAATGATTATATCACAAAGCCTTTTAATGTTGAACTGCTGATCTCAAAGATCCGCAACCTGATGGAGCAGCAGGATAAGTTCCGCCAAACCTACCAGAAACAGGTCAGTGTCGCCGCTGCAGAACCGGTTCCGTCGGCAGAGACAGATACTGAATTTGTGCAGAAAGCACTGGCATTCGTCGAGAAAAACATTTCGAATCCTGAGTTGTCTGTACAGGAAATGAGCCGCGAAATGCTGCTTGGCCGGGCAACTCTTTACAGGAAATTGTTCGAGTTGACCGGTCAGACACCGGTGGAATTCATCCGTTCGATCCGGCTGCAGCGTGCTAAGAAACTATTGGAATTGGGGAAACTGACAGTTGCGGAGATTGCGTATGAGGTGGGCTTCAATGATCCGAAATATTTCACGAAGGTGTTTAAGGAGGCCTTTGGACAAACACCTTCGGCGTACCAGGAGAAGGGTCCCCTCTGAATCTCTCACTTCAGGCTACCGTGTACCCACATCTTTTAAGCAATTCGAATGGCGTAAGGTTTCCTCCTCCGCTTCGCTACGGCGGACAGAGCCCGCAGATTTCGCAGATTTGTCATTCCTGCTAATTGAAATATCATTTTATAAAGGGAAAATTGCCGTGTCGGCAAGCGCGGATTACGCAGATGACAGTCTGTTATCAGCAGCTAATCTGCGAAATCTGCGTATCCAATAGAAATCCGGACCAGCAGTAAAAATATTTTTCATTAATAGTGAGGATAGATCTGCGAAATCCGCGGGAACCTAACGCCAGCCAAAGAGGTGGGTACACGGCAATCCGCCGCGGCGGAGAGATTTGGTGGGGACCTTCTTCTGATTGATTATCAATTGCCTACTTTTAAACCTGAAACATTTTTCCCCCTTTTTCGGAGGATTTTACTCCCCTCACAGTTCAATCCCCTTTTACTTTTGACCGTTCTGTTCCGCCTGCGCTAAAGCTTTGGCGGACGGAGCCCGGATTTACATTAATCTAATAACTGACTTGTTTATGAATTGCTTGTCCCCTGACAGTCCTTCCGCCTGTCCACCCCGTGTGCAGTTGCCTCCTCTTTTCAAAAAGCTTTTCCTCATTTGTTTTTCAGTTTTAGCCATGACTTTACTTGCCAGCGCACAGAACCGTGTGTCCGGTAAGATCACGGACGACAAACAGCGCCCGCTGGAAGGCGTAAATATTGCCGTAAAGAATAAGTCGGCCGGCACCACTTCCGATTCCCTGGGTTATTATTCACTTGCGGTTTCGCCGGGTGATACCCTTCTTTTTACGATCATCGGTTTTGCTCCGAAAGAGATCGGCGTGGGAACGCAGACATTAATAAATGTTGAGATGCTTACCGATGCCGTGCAGATGGACCAGGTGATCGTGGTCGGTTATGGTAAACAGAAATTACCTACCGTTACCGGTTCCGTGAGTGTTGTATCCGGCAAAGACCTGGCGCAAACACCGGTTGCCAACGTAACCAACATGCTCGTTGGTTCAGCGCCGGGTATCACCGGGATCCAAAGCAGTGGTGAGCCGGGGCAGAATGCAACTACGCTCCGCATCCGTGGCCTGGCGACCCTGAATGGAGCCAATCCGCTCGTCGTAATTGACGGAGTGCAGCAAGCAGCGGAAAATCCGTTCACTATGCTGAATGCCATCGACGCAAATGATATCGATAACATCAGTATCCTGAAAGACGCGTCATCGACTGCCGTATATGGTATCCGTGGTGCAAATGGTGTGATCATCGTTACCACGAAACGTGGCAGATCCGGTCGCCCCACATTTGGTTTTACGATGAACCGCGGTTTTACACAACCGACCTCATTGATGGCGATGACGAATTCATACGACTTCGCGACCAGCCGCAATGAATCCATCCGCATCTTGCAGGCATCCGGGAATGGCGCGTATAATAATATGCTGTTCTCTGATGATGAACGCTGGAAATTCCAGCACAACAGGGATTATACCGACGCGGAGATCGATGCAATGGGCATATCTGCGGAACAGAAAGATGCGCTGCGCAACAGCCCGGCTTTATATTATACAAGTCACGACTGGTATAAGGAACTCTTTGACGGATCCGGTGTGCAGAATCAATACAACCTGAACGTATCCGGTGGTACTTCGAAATTCAAATACTCCAGTTCGCTTGGCTATTTTGATCAGACCAGCATTCTGCAATACACAAAAATTGCAGGGGCGAATGTAGATCCAAAGTTTTCCCGCTATACATTCCGGAACAATTTTGATATCAGGATCACCAGCAATCTTGAGCTTGCGGTGAATGTCAGCGGACAGTTCACCCGGAATAAACTGGCGAATCCGAAATCAGATAATTTCAGCAATGTGCAGTCGTCTGATCTTGCCGCAAGATACCAGGCAATCCTGATGACCGTTGGTTACGGCCCGTTCATTTCTCCGGGTTTGGTGAATGGCAGGATCGTTACACATTTTGTGGGAGCTGATGGCAGTGCCACCAATCCTGTAGGAACTGTAAGAGGCGGTAATGGTGGTTATCCAAGCCAGGTGGTGAATCCATTGAATATCGTAACAAGAGGTTACGGCATCAACCAGGGAACCAATCTGAGCAGCCAGCTGGTGTTGAAGCATACGATGGATTATCTCACGCGTGGTCTTTCTTCCCACTTCACGGTGGCGTATGATGATAACTACCAGAAAGGCTATACGATCACACCGGGAATTCCTACTTACAGCGCCTATCGTGACCCGGAAAATCCAAACAATATCGCATTCGTGGGTGGAGTGGTGAATACGGATAATACACTGACGGATTACCTGTTCAATGCAAACTTCAGAAAGACCTATCTCGAAGCTGGTGTTGACTATGCAAGAAGTTTTGGCCGCCATAATGTATCCGGATTGATCCTTGGCAATGCGCAGAAGTATGTTGATAATAATCTTGCGTTCAACACACCATCAGGCTTGATGAGTCTGGTTGGCCGTGCCACCTACAATTTCGCTGAACGTTATCTTGTTGAAGCCAACATGGCTTATAACGGTACTGAGCAATTCGCTCCCGGCAACCGCTTTGGTTTCTTCCCTGCATTCTCTGCGGGATGGATCATCTCCAATGAAAAATTCTTTAAGGAAAACAAATGGCTGAGTTTTGTAAAACTGCGCGGTTCTTATGGTGAAGTAGGTAATGACCAGATCGGCAACATGCGTTATCTCTATCTGGATAACTCATGGGTGCTGGCAAACGGCGGCAATGGTTATTATTTCGGAAACACGAATGGTTCTGTAACCAATCCATTGATCCCCGGCGCCACAGAGTCATCACTGGGTAATCCAGCGGTGACATGGGAGAGGGCAAGAAAGACCAACATTCAGCTTGATCTGCGTTTCCTGAATAATAAATTATCCTTCTCCGGAACATACTTTACCGAGAAAAGAAAAGATATCCTCGTACAACCGGCGATCATTCCAGCCAGCCTTGGTGTAAGTGGTATTCCTGTTTCCAATGTAGGTGAAGTGAGCAATAAAGGATGGGAGTTTGAACTTGGTTGGGAAGACAAGATCAACAATGAACTTTCTTATTTCGTAAAAGCAAATTTCTCCTATGCCCGCAACAAGATCGAGTATATGGCGGAAGCCCCTTTCCCGTATGCATGGATGAACCAGACTGGTTTTATGATCGGTCAGCCAAAAGGTCTTGTTGCCGATGGTTTCTATAATACACAGGAAGAACTGGCGAACCGCCCGCATAACACCTTCAGCAACCTCGTGGATCTTGGTGATCTTCGTTATAAAGATATCAATGGTGATGGCCAGATCGATAACAGTGATATGGTGCCGATCGGTTATCCATCTTTCCCGCTGATCTCTTACAACTGGCGTATGGGGGTGACCTGGAAAAACTGGGATCTTTCCGCGCTCTTTATCGGAACCGCAAAGGGTTCTTACAACATCGCAAATACCTATTATGGTGGTAACAGGATCGTAAAAGAAGTAAATGATGGCCGCTGGACGCAGGAGAAATATGAGCAGGGGGCTGAGATCACTTACCCTGCCTTGAATGCGATCACCGGTGTATCGCAGGCTTCTAAAGTAAACAGCACTTTCTGGTTGCGTTCGACTGATTTTGTACGGTTGAAAAATATTTCCCTCAGCTATTCTTTCCGTAATGTGAAGGCATTTGAAAGAGCAGGTATCAGGAACGTAACTGTTTTTGGTAATGGCAACAACCTGTTCACCTGGACCAAACTGGTAGAAGGAATCGATCCTGAGTCAACCAGCCAGAACAGCAACGGCTATATTTTCCCACTGATCAAAACATTTAACCTCGGCGTTAACGTGACATTCTAAACTATTGCGGTATGAAAAAAAACAGGTTAAAACATTTTTATAAATATCTGGCGATGATCATCGGTGTATCCATGATCCTCAGCCTTTCTTCCTGCGAAAAAGATTTTTTACAGGTTCCTCCCGGCGGTACACCAACCATCGATACAGTATTTAAAAATTCGACGAATGCATACAATGCCATTTCAGGCGCATACTTTGCCTGTCTTCGCCAGGGCTTGAACTGGGCTGGCTATTATGCGCCAAGCACAGATGATCAGCTTGCTGGTAGCCAGGCTTTCTGGGTGCAGATCCCGGGAAGCGTTGCTTCTGTAGCTATTCTCGGTGGCGGGTTCACCCCCAATACAAACAGCCAGGATATGGGGTCGAATGGTGGTTATGGTAATGATGGTTACACTGATAATTTCCAGGGCATCCGCAAGGCCTACCTGGTAAAAGAGAACATTGATAAGGTTTCCGATATGTCTGCTGCAGACAAAGCGATCGTGAAAGCAGAGATGCAGGCATTGGTTGCTTACCGTTATACGCAGATGTTCATTATGTACGGCGGCGTGCCGGTCATCTCCGGAAGTTTTGCCTTGTCATCGCTGAATGATCTTTCCTCATTGATGATCCCGCGCGCGCCACTTAAAGATGTATTGGATACGATCGTAGTTTGGTGTGATCAGGCGGCAGCAGCTCTGCCTTCAAGATGGGCCGATAATTCATCAGGACGAATGACAAAGAGTGCTGCGCTTTCCATCAAAGCAAAGGCATTGATGTACGCGGCAAGACCGTTGTTCAATACAGCAACGCCATATCTCAGCCTGGGCGGCAATAATAACCTGATCTGTCTTGGTGCAACTGATCCTGCTTTATGGACAAGAGCGCTGGCTGCCAGTGAAGCAGTGCTTACAGAAGCGCAGGGGCCGGGTGGTTTATCGATCATTAACACCGGCAATCCGATGGCGGATTATGGCAATGCCACTTCTACGCCGGGCAACAGGGAAGTGATCCTTGCTTTCAAACAACAGGTTCCTTCATCGGGCGGTGCCGGTCCTTATAATATCTTCAACGTAGTGAACTATCACTACCAGGCAAACGGTTCTGTACTTTCCACCAGCATGCTGGAAAATTATTATAAAGCGGATGGAACCAATCAGACATGGCCTGCTCTCGGACAAAATCAACCTTTTGCTGAATACCTGACCAAGTTCAGAGAAATGGAACCGCGCATGCGTGCCGACTTTAACGGTTGGGAAATGCAGGCAGATAATAATCCCGGTGATCCATTCTGGAACATGACAGAGCATTACAAAGATGTGAATCACTTCGGAGCCGGTCAGCCAACCAAGTTCTACTATATGGCCGGAAGAAGAGAGTGGTTTGACTTCCCGATCTTCCGTCTTGCTGCTTATTATCTCAGTTCCGCAGAAGCCTATAATGAAACCGGTCAACCTGCGCAGGCATTGCAACGACTGAACGTTATTCATGAGCGCGCAGGTCTTCCTCCGGTTACGGAAACCAACCAGGCAAGATTAAGAGAGATCATCCAGCGTGAATGGGCGATCGAATTCATCCAGGAGAAATACCGCTTTAATGACCTGAAGCACTGGAAGCATGCCAATATCAATAACGGTATCATCGGCGGGCCGATCCGTTTTCTTGCCTTCAATAATGGCGGCGACGCATTGCCAAGCGGCAATACCAACTATACCAACTCAGTTCGCTATAACGGCTTCTGGCATCCAAAACAATTTCTGAATCCATTCCCGCAAAGCGAGATAAACAAAGGATACCTGGTCCAGAACCCAGGATACTAATGCTTCAATTCTTAATCATAGTAGACTAGCTATATGAAGAAATATTTGACAATAAAAAGAATCAGTCTGTTGTTGCTCGCCGTAGCTGCCGCAAATTGTATCACAGCCAATGCGCAGTCTGATACAACAGCCGCTTCTATTGATACGATCCAACCGGTTGAGGTGAAATTTGAGCCGGGGCCATTGTTGTCGTTGCCATTGCAACGGTCGGTCTCTTCTTATTCAACTGTTACCGGCAATACGCTGGATAAAATACCTGTCGCCAATCTGACCAATACTTTGTATGGTCAATTGAATGGTCTGATGGTGACGCAGAATAACGGCCAGGTCGGTTATGACCAGGCGTCCATGTTCATGCGCGGAAGAGCAACATATGATAATGCAAACATCGTCTGTTTCGTAGATGGATTCCAGGTAGATATTTCCTTCTACTTTCAATATCTCTCTACAGGGGAAATTGATAATGTGACCTTGCTGAAAGATCCGGTTACACTGGCTTCATTTGGCATAAAGGGAGCTAATGGTGTGCTGTGGGTAACAACAAAAAGAGCGAAAAGCGATAAGCTGAGCATCAACGCGAATGTGACGCAGGGTGTTCAACAGGCAATTAAAGTGCAGAAACCTTTTGATTCCTATAATTATGCAAACCTGTATAACCAGGCGGTCAGCAATGATAATTATTCATTGAACGGCAATCAATATGTTTGGAATCCTTACTATTCCGCCACGCAGTTGGATGCTTATAAAAATGGTACAGGTACAAATGTGGATTGGTTTGATGAGGTGCTGAAAAGCGGCGCTCCTTATACCGATGCCAATGTGAATGTGCAGGGAGGGGTGAACAATATGGCAAAGTATAACCTGTTTATGGATTATATGAGCCAGAATGGTCTGTTTGATGTGCCGGGGAATTCAACTACCGGCAGCAACACTGGTTTGAAACGCTTTACGCTTCGTTCAAATGTCGATCTTAAATTCTTCAGGATCTTTGAAGGAAAGGTTGACCTCGGCGGAAGGATCGAAAGTTATACGTATCCGTTCAGCCATAATACGTATGATAATGCCGCGAATTTCTGGAGACAACTTTCCACTTACCCGGATAATATTTACCCGGTAATTGATCCTGCTACAGGAAACTGGTCTGGTAATACATTGTATCCAAACAATCCGGTGGCGCAGTTGAATGCAACGGGCCTGTATACTTCGCACGACAGAACATTGCAGGGCAATTTCAGTCTGAAAGAAGATCTTGGTTTCCTGACAAAAGGATTATACCTGAGCCAGTCGGTTTCTTTCAATACCTGGTCAAGAGTGATCCAGAATAAAACAGCGACCTACGCGCGTTTTTATGAAGGTTCGCAGGCTACTGCAGACAGAACAACTCCGATCACGTTCGGAACAAATCAGCCTTATGGTCAGCTGACCTGGAGACAGTCAAACATCGTTGCCGGTTACAACAGGACATTTGGTAAACATGTGATCACAGCTGCCGTGAACTATTACGCCAGTGAAATGATCCCTGATGCAAATGAAGATCCTACACGTATCACGTATCATTTTCAGACCATCGGAGGGCGCTCAAATTATACGTACGATAATAAATACATTGCCGAGATTGGCTGGGGTTATAGCGGATCTGACTCTTATGCACCTGGTAATCGCTGGAAATTCTATCCTGCCATGTCTCTAGGATGGATCCTGTCTGAAGAAGATTTTCTGAAAAACAATTCGCTGATCAATTATTTGAAACTCCGCGCAGCTGTTGGTAAAAGCGGAAATGATCAGACATACAACGGACGTTATCTGTATCAGCAATACTATCGGTATGTGCCGGGAAGTGTTACCGGCAATAACAGTTTGACTTATAACGGAGGTATTAGTTTAGGAAGATTGGCAACGCCTGATATCACGGCTGAACAAAGCCTGAAATATGAAGCAGGCTTCGAAGCAACCTTGCTTGATAAGATCAGTATCAATGCAGCCTGGTTCATGGATAAGCGCAGCGGCATCATTACAAGGAACAACCTGATCCCGGGATACCTTGGATATACCGGTGCTGACATGCTTCCTTTCCAGAATATCGGTAAAGTGACCAACCGTGGGTATGAATTCGGTATAAGCTATGCTGATAAGATCGGAGAGTTCAATTACTCGATTGGCGCCATGGGGACTTATGCGAAGAACAGGATCGATTACCAGGCAGAAGTTCCGAACAAGAATGCCTTCTCCAACACAACCGGCCGCGCGATCGGTACACCAATGGGATTGGTTGCGCCTGGTCTGTATCAGCTGGAAGACTTCAATGCAGACGGAACGCTGAGAACCGGTTTGCCTGTTCCTGCATTCGGACCTGTTCAACCCGGCGATATCCGCTACAGCGATCTGGATGGGAACGGGATTGTAGATAATACAGATGTGAAGGAGATCGGCAAGCCTGCTTATCCGAGCTTCTATTATTCATTCAACCTGTCCGCGTCTTATAAAGGATTTGATCTTTCCGCGTTGTTCCAGGGGGCAACCGGTCAGCAGATCAACCTGCTTGGATCGGCTTACAACCAGGCGGTACCATTTGTAGGGAACACAACGGCATATCCGCTTGCAGCCAATGCATGGGCATACTATCCTGCACAGGGGATCGACACAAGAAATGAAGCGACTTTTCCAAGATTGACCCTGCAGACCAATACAAACAACTATACCAATTCAACATTCTGGATGAAGGACGCAGGTTTCCTCCGGATCCGTTCATTGCAATTGGGATATACTGTTGCCGCTAAAGTGGCGGAAAGAATGCATCTGCAAAAGTTCAGAATATTTTTTACGGCTGTTAACCCGGTATTATGGTCGTCTTTTTATAAGGAGTATGGATTGGATCCTGAAACTCCTGCTGGTTATCCCGGCATTAAGTCATTCAATGCGGGCGTTTCATTAACCTTTTAAAAAAAATGTATGCACTCAATATATAACAGAATTACAAAATTGATACTGGTGTCCGCCTGCATCGGGGCAACCGCCTGCAGCAAGAGTTTCCTGGATACCAAAATTGATACACAGCCGGTAGATCATAATGTTGACGAGAATTACAACAGCATTATCCAGTTGGCGAATGCACCTTATGCTTACCTGCAGCAACGGAATGAGTTTGCTGCGATAGATGGTAACCTGTTTGCTGCGGCTACAGATGAAGCGGTGCAAACAAACAGGGTAGGGGATGTTTACCTCTTCAATAATGGCAACTGGAATCAGTTCAACAATCCGGATGACCGCTTCAATCATTACTACGCAGGTATCTACGCGGCGAATTATTTCCTGGAATATCTGGATAAAAAAGGTGGGGATTACCGTTCCCTGCTCGCACTGAACAGGGATACTATTACGGCTGATTCGAGACAACGTTTTCTGAATGATGTAGCATCGATGGGTTGGGCTATTGCCGAAGCGCATGTGCTGCGTGGTTATTTCTACTTTGAACTGATCAAGAGATATGGAGGCGTACCGTTGATCCTGCAGACTTATCCTGTTTCAGAAAGACCGGCGATTGCAGTTTCTACATTTGATGAGATTGCCAGCTATATCGTTACGGAAATTGATACGTATAAAGATCGCCTGCAACCCAATTGGAAAACCTCGGCTTTCACCACACAGGATGGACGGTTCTCGATCGGTTCTGCGCTGGCGCTGAAAGCGCGTGTATTGCTTTACGCGGCAAGTCCATTGCATAATGCTTCCGGGAACGCTGCAAAATGGCAGGCTGCTGCCGCTGCCGCCAATGAAGCGATCGTGTTCGCGCAGCGTACAGACAATGCAGGCGGAAACAATGGTCTGGATGGTAACTATCGCAATTACTTTTTGGGTAACAATACACTGAACAGCAATGAAACGATCCTGGCGATCCGTTATGCAGCAGATAATGCGCCTGAGCGGGCAAACTATCCGATCGCTACTGCAGGTGGCAACAGCGGCATTACGCCAACGGAAAACCTGGTAGAGACTTACGAATGGACAGGTGCTGCAGTGCCCGGCAATCCTTATGCAAACAGGGATCCGCGCCTGGCCACAACCGTTGTCACAAATGGCAGCAACTGGAATGGCCGGACAATCGAGCAGGCACCGGGTGGTGCGGATGATATGACGCGTCCGAATGCAAGCAAAACCGGTTACTACCTGAAGAAATTTCTGAATGATAATGTGGATCTGTTGAACAATGCGACCAATGTACATAACTGGCCGGTGTTCCGTTTTGGTGAATTGCTGCTGGTATATGCTGAAGCAATGAACGAAGCGTATGGACCGGATAATAACAACGGCTACTCAATGACAGCAAGACAGGCGATCAATAGAGTGAGAGCCCGTCCGGGAGTAAACCTGGCTGGTGTTATCGCGACAAATCAGACTGAATTCAGAGCGGCACTTAAACGCGAGCGTCGTGTGGAGCTGGCATTCGAAAACTATCGGTACTGGGATCTGATCCGCTGGAACGACGCCGCCTCTGCACAGAATGCACCAGTAACCGGTGTCTCCATTACAAGAGCGGCAAACGGGAGCTTGATATACACAAAAAGAAATGTTCAAAACAGGGTGTTCGTCAGTCCGAGAATGAATTTTTATCCATTCCCTCAGTCAGAAGTATTGATCTCTGACGGAGTACTGGTGCAAAATCCGGGTTGGTAATTCCGTGTAATCGTAAACAGTTATGCTAAAAGCAAAAAATAAAACGATGCGTTTTAAAACTATAACGACTGCTGTGTTGACAGGTGTGATCCTGTTGGCAACATTAACTTCCTGTGAAAAGGATGACTCTGCCAGGGAATATGGTGATTCAACGATCTATATGCCGCAGAGCACTAATTTTTCTTTAGGGCTTAACGCGATTTATCCTGTTCCTGCTTCATCGAATGGGATCAGTCCGACTGCTGCCAATTATATAGTGGATGAGAAAACCGGTAAAACAAAGATCATCCTCGGTGCGGCGTTATCCGGTACAGCACGCGGCGCGTATAGCGTGGATATCCGGGTGAATGCGGATACAGTTCAGCAGATCCTTGCGAGTGGTGTGCTGGGCGTTAATTATGCTGCAATGCCTGCAGCCGGTTACACGCTTCCTGCAAAGCTAGAGGTTTCAGAGAGCGGCTCAGCTACTTTTTATCTTGAGGTAGATAATAGTGTGATCGTTGATCCGGCGAATCTCGGAAAGCACCTGATCGTAGCCGTGGCACTCGCAAACCCCAGCAGGTATGCGATCGACGCTGCCAAAAGCACAACGATCGTTGATCTGAATATCGCAGGCCTGTTTCCTTCCGCTACCGCTGCTTCGGAGATCAATGTAAGCGAAGGTGTAACAATTACAATCTCTGGCCAGAACCTGGATAAGGTGAGTTCATTGAACTTTACAGGCTCGACAACAGAAATTCCGATCGTCTCTCAATCACCGACAAGCCTTGTAGTAACTATCCCAAACATCGATGCAATCAATATCGGCACACTTGACCTTGTTACTCCATTCGGAACAACACAAAGCGGATTTGAACTGGTAAATGTGGCGAATGCCATGCAGGTATTCACTGATAACTACGGAACGAACATAGGACCAAATACAGATGGCGATGATTATGGTTCTTCACAGGCGGTCTCTTCGGCAGTGGCAAAAAGAGGAAACGCTTCTCTGGCGATCACTTACTTCGGCAATAACTATTCGCCCGGAGGTGTATTGAATACTGCCAATTTCGTGAACGCCGGATACCGGTATATCACATTCTGGGTAAGAAGTACAACCAACGGAACGGGTAACGAGGGTATTCAAATGGCCTTGATGGGAAGTGGTATGCCCGATGGATATGGAAATGATTTTGCAGGCGTGGGGATCGTTGTGTCACCGGAATGGAAATATTTCAAGATAGCGATCGGACCGGGTTCAGCAAAACCGATGTGGAATAATGGAAACGCTTTCCGGAAGTTTGGCTGGAGGTTGAACAACTGGAATGTACCGAACAACGAAGTGGTTTACTTCGACGATATTCTTTTTGTTAAATGATTTTGATGATTGTGTGGCGTAGGGTTCCCGCAGATTACGCAGAATAGGCGCAGATTCGCAGATGAATATCTTCCACAGGAATCTAATCTGCGAATCTGCGCCTATTCTGCGTAATCTGCGGGAACCTTACGCGATTCAATAAAATAGGGTGGTAACATTTATTAAACATTAATCTTCGATATGGTCAAGGCATTTATTTCATTATTGCTTTCTGTAAGCCTGTGTTTTTGCAGCAAGAATAACTCAGCTACGGTGAATGAGCCGCAGGTATCTTTATTAAGTGGTGCGCAGGTGCGTGTTTCTCCCAATCCTGTTGCGGGCAGTGCTTACGACGGAAATATGTATCTCTCTTATTCCGGAGGAAATGGCGGTTCATATGAAGCAGGGCAAGCATTGTCTTCAACCGGTGTTACTGGATTAGCAGCTGTATTAACTGAAGGTGTTTTGAAAGAAGGCATCGGACATTTGGTGTACAAATTATCCGGAACGCCGGCATCAGCAGGAACAGCCCGTTTTGCCATCACATTTGGTGGGCAAACCACCAACGTTGATATTGAAGTAACGGCCGCTCCGGCTAATAATAAGCTGTATTGGGGATTTTTTGATGATTCGGGTACACCAATGTCTTTCTACAATGGTTTTGGAAAAAATCCCAGCATGGCCATGATGTTTAATGGTTGGGAAGCTACCGGCAGTAAAAATTTTCCTGTTCAATTTTGTCAGAATGCGTTTGCCGGAGGTTATGTTCCTCATGTAACGCTGGAGCCAAAAATGGGAATGGTTGAATTGATGTCTGGCAAATATGACGAGGATATAAAGAAGTACGGTGAAGCAATCGCTGCATTAGGAAAACCGATCGTGTTGCGCTTTGCACATGAATTCAATGGTGACTGGTATCCGTGGAGTATCTTAAATGATCAACTGGTTCCTGCGGCGACTTATGTACAGGCTTTCCGCTATATGCGCGATAAGATCAGGGTGGCAGGCGGTACAAATGCGTATTGGGTCTGGGCGCCGAATAATGAGAATGGTGCGAAAAATCCGCAAACCCTGGATGCTTATTATCCTGGTGATGCTTATGTTGATATCATCGGGATGGATGGATACAATTTCGGAACCTCTCAATCCTGGTCGAACTGGCAAGGTTTCGGTCAGGTATTCGGCGGATTGTATGACTGGATCGTGCAGGCTCATCCTGATAAACCTGTTTTCATCTGTGAAATGGGCACATCTTCAACCGGTGGAGATAAGGCTGCATGGATCACGGACATGTTTGCTCAACTGGAGACAAGGTTTCCAAAAGTAAAAGGTTTTGTCTGGTTCAATATCAATAAAGAAACTGATTGGAGATTTACGGAGACGCAGCAAAGCATCGATGCATTCAAGGCGGCATTGAGCAATCCAAGAGTAGTGACTGACGCTACATTCGGCGGTATTATCAAGTAGCGTTTTTGAACCTTTTTAATTTAACCTGCGCCATTCATTTTAATAAAACTATGATTAAATACATCACACTTGCATCTGCAATGGTATTAACAGGCCTGGGCAGTTTTGCACAAACGCCGGAGTATAAACAACGTGATCTGCCGATTGAAAAGCGCGTGATCGATCTTTTATCCCGCATGACAGTGGAAGAAAAAGCGGGACAGTTGAACCAGCTTGCCGGTGATCTCAACACAGGTCCTGCATCCGGCAATGCCGATTGGAAATATAAACTGGAGGCAATTCAACAGGGTAAAGTCGGCTCCATGCTGAATGTGATCGGTGCTGCTAAAACCCGCGATGTGCAGGCCGCCGCATTAAAAAGCCGCCTGGGTATTCCATTGTTTTTTGGCTATGATGTGATCCACGGTTACAGAACGATCTTTCCTATTCCGCTGGCGGAAGCATGCAGCTGGGATCTTGACCTGATGCAGAAGAACGCCACTGTTGCAGCGAATGAAACTTCGTCTGCCGGCGTTCACTGGACGTTCGGGCCTATGTGTGATATCAGCGCAGATCCGCGCTGGGGGCGTGTAATGGAAGGCGCCGGTGAAGATCCATGGCTTGGTGCGCAGATCGCGGCGGCGCGGGTGAAAGGACTGCAGGGAAATCTTGACAGCAATCACATCCTTGCCTGTATCAAGCACTTTGCAGGGTATGGTGCTGTTGAAGCAGGAAAGGAATATGCGTTCACTGATTTTTCCCGTGCTGTATTGTGGAACAAATATCTTCCTCCTTATTTCGCAGCGGTTGAAGCGGGAACTGCTTCTTTCATGAATGGCTTCAATACGTTTGAAGGAACGCCTGTCACCGGCAATAAATACCTGGTAGATGAAGTCTTGAAAAAGAAATGGAATTTCAAAGGGTTTTTGGTCAGTGACTGGAATTCTATCGGAGAGATGGTTACCTGGGGCTATGCCACTGATAAAAAAGATGCAGCCTTAAAGGCGTTCAATGCCGGGAGTATGATCGATATGGAAACGCAGGCGATGATCCGGTATATTCCGGAACTGGTGAAAGAAGGAAAGATCACCATGCAGGCGCTGGATGACGCGATCGGAAGGATCCTGTATTACAAGTTTAAAATCGGACTGTTTGATAATCCTTATACTTATACAAATGAAGAACGCGAGAAGAATACATTACTGAGTGCCGCTAACAGGAAACAGGCACTTGAAGCGGCTAAACGTTCCATTGTTCTCCTAAAAAATCAGCACAACGTTCTGCCATTAAAGAATACACCTGGAAAAATTGCACTGATCGGTTTGTATGCCCGTGAGAAAAAGCACCTGTTTGATTTCTGGGTGGCACAGGGGAAATATAACGAGGCGGTTTCTTTGGAAGAAGGGTTGATCACGGCGCTGGGAAAAGGTAATATCAGTTACAGTGAAGGATATTCCGTTGAATCTTCTTCAACGGATACCAAAAAGATCGCTGAAGCAGTTGCCAATCTGCGTAAAGCACAGATTGCGATCGTGAATATCGGATTGCCTGGCGGGCTTGCCGGTGAAGACCGTTCCCTTGCGAATATCAATGTGCCTGCAAACCAGGTGGCATTGCTGAAGGAATTGAAGAAAACAGGCAAACCTGTTATTGCTGTGGTATCTGCAGGCAGGCCAATGGTGTTGACGGAGATTGAAGGGCTTTGTGATGCAATCGTGTATTCCTGGATCCTCGGTACAGAAGGAGGGAATGCGGTGGCTGAGGTATTGACTGGTGTGTACAACCCTTCTGCAAAGACAGTGATGAGTTTTCCAAAAGCGATCGGTCAGATCCCGGTTTATTACAATCATTATAAAACCGGCCGCCCACTACCTACTGATGGTGCCGGTAACTGGTACAGCCGTTATCGTGATGTAGATAACGAACCGCTTTATCCTTTTGGATATGGATTGAGCTATTCGCATTTTTCTTACAGTAATTTATTGATCAGTGATAGTTTACTGAAAACAGGCAAGGAGTTGACAGTAAAAGTTACCGTGGTGAATGACGGTAATTATGATGGAGAAGAAGTAGTGCAGTTGTATATCAATGATAAGGTTTCTTCGGTGATCAGGCCGGTAAAAGAGTTGAAAAATTTTCAGAAGGTATTTTTGAAGAAGGGAGAATCCAGGGTGATCGGGTTTACGGTTTCAGCGAAAGATCTTACATTCTATGATGCGGCTGGCAATGTATTGCTGGAGCCGGGAGAGTTTGAAGTGTTTGTGGGAGGAAACTCCAGGGACTTGTTGGTTCAACGGTTTAGCCTGGAATAAGTTTTCTGTCTGCGTACAAAAGCAGATCTGCAATAGAACCTGCCCGGCAGGGATAACGGAATTGTTTTCCCGGTGAATAACGCTATAGGTGCAGCCCCTGTTATCAGGGATTGGATCTTATGAATCTGACAGCTTTTCGTGAGCAAAGTCATACGGCCGTCCATTCTCCGTCATTTTTTCCGGGGATATGATAAGCTAGTTTTGATGTATTAATTAAAACTGCATGCACGTTAAGCTGTACATATCGCCTTCGAGATATATCTATGAACTTCAGCATGAATTCAATCATGCATTCCCTTTTCTCCGGCTGGAGTTTTTCCGGATTCACCGGATAGAAGCAGCGGCTGATGCCATGCAGGTTGTTACCAAGACCTCGTTGCTGCGCGCGGCCGGCGTAAAGAGCTGTGGCTATATCCTGATCACGGAGCAGACGACTGTTGCTGAACTGGCTGCTGAGTTAAGGGAAAAATATGGATTGATCGCGCAGGTAGTGCGTCAGTCAGGAAATGTTTGGCTGGAAACAACGATGACGGAAGACTGGACGCTTATCCGGCAGAACGAGCATGGTCGTGAATTGAGCAATCAGTTGTCCCTGCACCAAAGTCCGGAAGGTGATATCACGCAATGCCGGAACCTACCCGATCAGTAACGCAGGTCTTTCAGTTTTGCAGGATCGGGAATAATGATCTTTCCTTCTTTGATCTCCAGTAATTTTTCCGATTTGAAATCACTGAGCGTTCTGATCAGCGATTCTGTTGCCGTGCCCACATATTGTGCAATTTCCTCCCTTGATAATTCGATCGTTTTCTTTTCGGCTGTAGGATTCAGTTTTGCATAGATCTCACATAATCCTCCTGCAACACGTTTGCGGAGCGAACTATAAGCCAGCCGTAATAACCGCTCTTCTTTCTCTTTTACGTTCTTGGTGATAAGGCGTATGAATTTTGTAGCGATGCCGATATCCGCATTCAGCATTTGCAAAAAATCTTCCTTGCGGATCTGGATGATGTCTGCGTCTTCCATCACGATCGCGGTATCATCATATGTACGGTCTTCAATGATGGCGGTAAAACCAAGAAAATCGCCGGCGTTATACAGATCGGTGATATATTCTTTTCCATCTTCATGATTACGCGTTGTTTTTACTTTTCCTTTTGCGAGATAATACATGAAGCGGGGATGTTTGCCTTCATGATAAAGTACCTGTTTTTTGGTGTAGGAAACCGTATCGTAATTTTCAGATACATGTTTGATCAGGCCGGCATCTGAAATATCTTTTGTAAAGGCGTTAAGCCCTGCGGGATCGGGAGAATAGTGCTGATTGAGGATCTCCATTTTCTTCAACCTGCTTTCGATCGCTGTCAGCAATTCGATCTCCTCAAATGGTTTGGTGATATAATCATCGGCTCCCATTTCCATGCCTTTACGGAAATCGGCACGTTCGGTTTTTGCCGTTAGAAAAATGAACGGGATATTTTGCGTATCTGCATTTTTCTTTACGAGATGCAGAACGCCGTATCCGTCCAGTTCCGGCATCATAATATCGCAAACGATCACGTCAGGTCTTTCGCGCAGAGCTGTCTCAACGCCCTTTTTCCCATTTTCCGCAGTAAAAGCTTTATAGCCCGCTAGCTCCAGGATCTCTGCGGTATTTTCCCTGATGTCTGCATTGTCGTCTATTACAAGGATCGTTTTCATGAATTGATTGATGCTTGTTTAGGAATAAAAATCGTGAATATTGTTCCTTCGTTCAACTTGCTTTCGAGTTGTATGGTGCCATTCAGTATTGTCAGGTAACGTTTTATGATATGCAAACCAAGACCTGTACCCTGGATGTTCAACACATTCTTTCCGCGGAAAAAACTGCTGAATAAGTGCTCCCTGTCGTCGTCCGGTATACCAATGCCCTGATCTTTTACGGAAATGTACAGACCTTTGTTGTCTGTATTGCTATTCACTTCGATCTTTTTTCCCTCATCGGAAAATTTGATAGCATTCGTCAGGAGGTTTACCAGGATATTCTTCAGCATTTTTTTATCGGAGAACATTTGACCATTTCCTTCATGATGCAGTATGAATTCCTGTCCGGGTTTCAGCAAGCCCTTCATCTCATCGGTGATATCCAGGATGGTTTCTTTCGCGTCAAAATCCACCGGATGCATTTGTACTTTTCCTTCATCGAGCTTACCCAGCGAAAGAAAATCTTCCAGCAGGTCATTGAGGTGTTTGACGGAGCTTTTGATCTTTTCCACGTGTCGGTTGCGCTGCTCCTGCTGATCGCCTGCTGTATATTTTGAGATCAGCGCAGCTGAGGAAAGCACAGTGCTGAGCGGCGTTCTGAACTCATGGGACGCCATCGATACAAATCTCGTCTTGATCTCATTCAGTTGCCTTTCTTTATCCAGCGCATCGCTCAGGTCTTTCTGCGATTCTTCCAGTTTCTTCAATGCCTCTTTCAGGATCAGTGTCCGTTCTTCCACTTTTGTTTCGAGCTGTGTATTGAGGCGTTGCATCCGGTGCGCCATGCTTTCCAGTTCCTGTTGCTGGCGGAGGATGTTCTCTTCGCTTTTTTTGCGTTGCGTAATGTCGACAATAAAAGCGATGACGAACAATTCCTCGCCCCTTTTATAAAAACTCAGGCTCACTTCAACCGGTATACCAGATCCGTCTTTTCGCTTTGCATACAGGTCCCGTCCATGGCCCATCTGCCGGTTGGACGGATGTTTATAAAAATCGTCCCTCAACGTATGGTGGTGCATACGCATGCTGTCCGGCAGCAGTACTTCCACGGCGTTCCCGATCAGTTCAGCCGCATCATACCCAAAGGTCCGCTCAGCCGCCGGGTTCACCAGCACGATGCTGCCGGTGCCATTTGTCAGAATGATCCCTTCAGTGGCGTTTTCAAAAAGCGAGGTGAGGTGGGTTGCGTCTATGGGCATGGGGGAAATTTGTGGGAAGGTAGGAAAAGTTAGGGAAGGACCGCCGACGGCCGACCGCCGACCATCGACGATACATCAGATAGGGTATAATCTTTTTATGATTGTTGTTCAAATATGATTTGGCTATTCTTTTATAACAATGGTACTGCGGTCGGCGGTCGGCCGTCGGTGGTCTATAGTTGCTTCTCCATCACCATCACCTTCGGAATCAACACCTCATTCTCCAAATAAAAATGCTGCACCATATCACTATCCAGTTCTTTCAGTTTTCCGAGGATCACTTTGTGGCTGGTGCATGCACCGGGTACATTTGCATAGTTATTGGTCAGCTCGCGGAAGCGGAGGATGGATTGGGAGAGAATGCGGTGTTCGTGTTCGATGAAGCTGCCGAGTGGTTTGCGGAGTGTTTTGACAAGCAATTTCGCAAATGAGCCGGTATCTCCATCCTGGTAAGCATGGGCAACCTGGCGGAGATAAGGAAAGATATTGTCCTCTTCCTGTTTCAAATGGGCCGGGCAGGTTTGCAGCAATTCTGCGAACAAGGCATTTAACTCAACAAAAGATGGAAACCTGTTTTTGTGTTCGCGTACAAATTCATCCAGTGCAGTTGATACAAGCGGCAGGTGCTGATAAAGATACTGGTGATGGATATTAATGATATAATCGATCAGGAAATCAACGGACCAATTATCATAAGGCGTTCCACTGGAAATGGAAATATTGCGGCTTGCTTTGTGAAGCGCGGCGAGCAATTCACTGAGATCAGTTCCTTTTTCCTGGCAAACTTCCTCCAGTGGCCTTTGCAGGCCACAACAATAACGGATCCCGTATTCATCAAAGATGGCGGCCGTCCGGTAATCCAATTCCACAATTTCGCGGGCTTTTGATGCCGGCCCGATCTCAAGCTGGTTCAGAAACATGGGTTCCTTTTTTTGAATAAATAGTAATAGCGGGCTTTCCAGCCTGTGTTACAAATGTATATGGGGGATGGAGGGCAGGGCCTGACGGATGTCAGCCGGCAGGGTGAGCTTTGTCAGGCTGTGCGGGTTCCGGCGGAAATATTTTTGCCGGAAGCCAAATTCAAAGTCAAAAGTAAAAAGTCAAAAGTAAAAACCTGGAGGTGCATTTACCAACTTATCAGCCCGCTCAATCGGAATGTTTTTGAATTTTGACTTTTTACTTTTGACTTTGAATTTGGCTTCACAACGTTTTTATAAAACAATCGAACCATGCGTTCCACCGAAGCCCAGGTATCCCAACATACTCCCTGTTATCATTGTGGCGAGAGATGCCATTCCGCAGAGATCGCGATCGATGAAAAAATATTCTGTTGTGAAGGATGCCGGATGGTCTATTCGATACTGAATGAACATTCGCTTTGCAATTATTACTCATTGAATGAACATCCCGGATCAAACCGGCGGATAGAGGTCAGGAAAGATAAATTCGCCTTCCTGGATGAACTGAGTATCGAAACCCGGTTACTTCATTTCAAGGAAGGCAATCAATGCCGCGTCAGATTTTATCTTCCGCAGATCCATTGCAGTTCCTGTCTTTATTTGCTGGAAAACCTGCCGCGTTTTAACAAGGGCATTATTTCCGGGGTGGTGAATTTCGGCAAAAAGGAGATCGATATTGTTTTCCTGAATGATCAGTGTTCGCTGAGAGAACTCGTGGAGATCCTTGCCAGTCTCGGTTATGAACCCTATATCAGCCTCAACGATATCAGGCAAAAGCAAAAAAAGACAAGCCGGGATACGGTCTTTCGCCTGGGCGTGGCTGGTTTTTGTTTTGGGAATATCATGCTCACAAGCTTCCCCGAATACCTTGGCATAGAAGCAAGCGATGCGGCATTGCGCGGTTTATTCCGCTGGTTCAACCTGGTGCTTTCATTGCCGGTATTGTTTTATGCTGCTGTTCCTTTTTATACATCATCCTGGAAAAGCCTGCGCCACCGCTTTCTTAATATCGATGCACCGATCGCGCTGGCGATCACGATCACTTTCCTGCGTAGTTTGTATGAAGTACTGACCGGCACGGGCGGAGGTTATTTTGATTCAATGACCGGTATCGTATTTTTTATGCTTGCCGGCAGGTTGCTGCAGGATAAAACATACGAACAACTGTCATTCGACAGGGATTATACTTCTTACTTTCCTGTAGCCGTTCCCGTAATGCACGACGGCAAAGAAATTCCCAGGATGCTCCCGGACATAAAACCCGGCGATACGATCGTTGTGCATCATGGGGAACTGATCCCGGCGGATGGAATACTTACCCGCGGCACGGCATTTATCGATTACAGTTTTGTTACTGGTGAAGCTGTTCCCGTTCTGAAAAATATGGGCGAACTGCTCTATGCCGGTGGCCGTCAAACCGGTGAGCGGTTGGAATTATTAGTGATAAAAGAAGTGGAGCAAAGTTATCTTACGAGGTTATGGAATGAATCCAAACAGGAAGATGCTGAAAAAGATAAAGATTCATTTGTTCACCTGGTGAGCCGCTATTTTACACTGGTGCTGATCTGTATCGCGGTCATCACCGGCATTTACTGGCAGGTAAATGATCCCTCGAGATGCTGGCCCGCCATTACATCGGTGTTTATTATCGCGTGCCCCTGCGCGTTGCTGTTATCGCATACTTTTACCAATGGAAATATCATTCGTTTACTTGGTAAAAAAGGCCTCTATCTGCGTGATGCCGGTATCATTGAGAAAATGGCGACAGTTGATCATATCATCCTGGATAAAACCGGAACATTGACCGTTGCCGACATGCAGGATGTAGAATATCACGGTCAGCAACTGACCACAAGAGACAAGCAACAGATCGCTGCGCTGGCATCCAATTCTCCGCACCCTTTAAGCAAAGCGCTTGCGGGATATCTGAAAGATGGTAGTCATGCTTTTGTTCCGGTCAAAGGTTTCAGCGAGAAGATAGGCAAAGGAGTGGAAGGCATGGTAGAAGGAAGACTGATCAAACTGGGTAATGCGGCATTTACAGATTCGGTGCAACTGGTAAATACCGGCGCCGTAGTATTTCTTTCGATCGATGAACAGCCGGTCGGTTACTTTCAATTCAATAATCATTATCGCCAGGACGCGGACAGGATGATAAGGCAGTTGTCCCGGAAACACCAGCTTTCCATATTGAGCGGAGATTCGGCTGCTGAAAAAACACGTTTGCGGGAATTGCTTGGTCCGGATGCAGCGATTCTGTTCAACCAGGGGCCGGAAGATAAATGCGCCTATGTAAAAAAACTTCAGTCTTCCGGCAGGAAGGTGATGATGGTCGGAGACGGGTTGAATGACGGTGCTGCGCTGAAGCAAAGTGATGTGGGGATTGCTGTATCCGGCAATGCCAATAATTTCACGCCTTCCAGTGATGCGATCATTGACGGGCAAAAGCTTTTTTTACTGGAACGGTTCATGCGTTTATGCCGTGCAAATAAGCAGATCATTATAGCAAGTTTTATTCTTTCGATCTTATACAATATAATAGGACTTTTCTTTGCTGTGCAGGGGAATTTATCTCCATTGATCGCGGCGATACTGATGCCGGCGAGTTCGTTGAGCATTATGTTGCTGACGTATGGAGGAAGTGGGTTGGCAGCGAAGAGGCTTGGGTTGTAGTTTTTGTTCCCGCGTAGGGCCCCCTCTAAATCTCCCCCTTCAGGGGAGACTTAGCACATTCACAATAAAGGGGGCTTATTATTTATCGAATATCATATCCGATAAGTTGAGGCATTTCTTTTTACCAGACTGTTCAAAGTCTCCCCTGAAGGGGGAGATTTAGAGGGGGCCCTACGCCGCAGACATGCCTGTCAGATCCAACCACGCGGATTTGTTTCTTTTATCAGGTACTAATCTGCTTGATCCGCGGGATCCACTTTTCATCTCTCCTGACTTCCGCATGACAAAGATCATATTCCCTCCTGATCCTCCTTATTCATCATGTTTTCTTCCCCGGATACTTTTACATCATCAATAAAGATCATGAGCGTCATATTTATTCTTCTCATCGTCAGCGTCACTGTTGCTGGTTTTTTTCTGATAGCCTTTCTCTGGGGAGTTCGTGGTGGCCAGTTTGAAGATGATTATTCACCCGCTTCGCGTATTCTTTTTGATGACCCTTCTGTTTCTGAAACCGCGAACAATAAAAAGCAATAAATCTCCCTGCTTATGCAAATCGAGAAATTCTATTATGACAACAAGATCGTAAAAGCCTTTGGGCTGGCTACCATCGTCTTCGGTATTGTTGGTATGCTGGCCGGTTTATGGGCCGCTATCCAGATCTATTATCCCGCGAGCAGTCTGAATCTTCCTGCTACCACTTTTGGTCGTATGCGCCCGGTGCATACGAACGCGATCATCTTTGCCTTCGTTGGTAATGCCTCATTTGCCGGCATCTATTATTCGTTGCAGCGTTTATGTAAGGCAAGAATGTTCAGCGATAAACTCAGCTGGATGCATTTCTGGGGCTGGCAGGCGATCATTGCCGCTGCTGCCATCACGCTGCTGATGGGTAAGACCACCGGTAAGGAATATGCTGAACTGGAATGGCCGATCGATATCGCCATCACACTGGTGTGGGTGATCTTCGGTATTAACATGTTTGGCACCATTATCAAAAGAAGGGAAAAGCATTTGTATGTTGCCATCTGGTTTTACATTGCTACCTGGGTGACCGTCGCATTACTGCACATTGTGAACTCATTTGAAATTCCGGTTTCTTTCCTTAAAAGCTATAGCTGGTATGCCGGCGTACAGGATGCATTGGTGCAATGGTGGTATGGACATAATGCGGTGGCATTCTTTCTTACCACGCCTGTGTTGGGGCTGATGTATTACTTTCTTCCGAAAGCCGCCAATCGCCCTGTATATTCTTATCGTCTCTCCATTATCCACTTCTGGGCGCTGATCTTTATCTATATCTGGGCAGGTCCGCACCACTTGTTATATACAGCGTTGCCCGACTGGGCACAATCTCTCGGCGTGGTATTTTCCATCATGCTGATCGCGCCAAGCTGGGGCGGTATGCTGAATGGTTTGTTCACCCTTCGCGGTGCATGGGATAAAGTGAAAGAAGATCCCGTGTTGAAGTTCATGGTTGTTGCGATCACCTGCTATGGTATGGCAACATTCGAAGGGCCAATGCTGAGTTTGAAAAGCGTGAATGCGATCTCCCACTTCAGCGATTGGACGATTGCCCACGTGCATATCGGCGGTCTCGGATGGAATGGGTTTCTTGCATTTGCCATCCTTTATTATATGATCCCGAAAATGTGGAATACCGAGCTGTATTCAAAGAAGCTTGCGACTAACCATTTCTGGCTTGGCACGATCGGTATCATTCTTTATGCGGTGCCGCTTTACTGGGCGGGATTTGAGCAAAGCCTGATGTGGAAATCATTTACGCCGGAGGGGCAACTGCGTTTTCAGTTCATGGAAACAGTGAATAACATCAAGCCGATGTATATCTCCCGCAGCATTGGTGGTGGATTATACCTGGTTGGCGCGCTGATGATGGTTTATAATCTCTATAAGACCATGGCAAAAGGAACCTTTGTTCCCAATGAGGCTGCCGAAGCTGCGCCAATGATAAAAGAAGCTCATGCAAAAAAAGAATACTGGCACCGTGTGCTCGAAAGAAAGCCAGTTACCATGCTGGTATTAAGCCTGATCGTTGTTGCGATCGGTGGTATGATCGAATTTATTCCAACCTTCCTTGTTAAATCAAACGTGCCAACTATCGCAAGTGTAAAACCATACACTCCGCTGGAATTACAGGGCCGGGATATTTATATACGTGAAGGTTGTTACACCTGTCACTCGCAGATGGTCCGTCCGTTCAGAGATGAGGTGGCGCGCTACGGCGAATATTCCAAAGCCGGTGAGTTTGTATATGATCACCCGTTCCAATGGGGAAGCAAACGTACTGGCCCGGATTTGGCGCGCGAAGGTGGTAAATATCCCGACAGCTGGCATTATAACCACATGTATGATCCACGCTCTATGTCGCCCGGTTCCGTAATGCCGCAATATACCTGGCTGCTGGATAACCCGCTTGATACTGCATCCACTCCTGCAAAGATCCGCGCGATGCGCTCGCTTGGTGTGCCTTACCCCGAGGGTTATGATCGCAAAGCTAATAATGACCTGATGCGCCAGGCAGACAGTATTGCCGCCAATCTGAAAAAGGATAAGATCGCAACACCCGCCAATGCAGAGATCGTAGCCCTGATCGCTTATCTGCAAAGACTGGGCACCGATATAAAAGCAGACCCGGCCAAAACAGCAAAAGCAAATGATAACCCCTAAAACTGTTTTATGAAATTCATTCATTACCTGGAAAAAATCAAAGGAGTGGACCTGATGGGACTGATCTCCCTTTCCATCTTCTTTCTGTTCTTTGCCATCATGCTTACCTGGGTTTTCAAAAGCAATAAACAAAAATTAAAAGCGATCAGCCGCATTCCGTTGGATCAATGACAATGTGTTGATCATAGTTAAACGCGTTATAAAGGTTCCAGAGGTTTCAGGGGTTCCAGGGGTTTCAGAGGTTGCTACCGCGAAACAATCCTTAAAATATCTCCGTAATGATACTCCGTTCGGAAGAACATATGGAACCCCTGGAACTTCTGAAACCATTGGAACCATTGGGACCATTGGAACCCCGGGATCGCCCAGGAATCGCTGCAACCTTGAAAAGTTTGGAATCATTAAACTGTAACTGACTACTATGTTTTTATCATTCAAAAAAATATCAAGATACGGCATCGCACTTGCGGTGGCCGGCCTTCTGATGGGTAATCAGCAAGTATTTGCTGCTGATGGCCCGGGTGAATCGATCTTCAGCAAACCGCTTGCACTGGCGCTTTTGTTTGTGATGATGCTGCTCGCGATCGTAATCGGTGTATTGGGATATGTGTTGCTGGGAATTGCCGACATCCGTTTACAGGAAAGAAAGAAAAGAGATACTGCAGCGAAGATCATTCCCGTAGTATTACTTGTATCAATGCTTGCCTTTTCCAACGGATCTTTCGCGCAGGAAGAAAAAACGGAGGAAACAGTGAAGACAGCTTCTGTGATAGGAGGAATCGATACCTCTACATTTTACCTGATGAACGGCGTGATCTTCCTGGAGTTCCTGATCATCATGGGATTGCTGGTCAACATCCGTTTCCTGGTGAAGAAAGAAAAGGCCAAACTGGTTGAAGAAGGCCTTTCTCCTGAAGAGATCAAAGAGCTGAAAAAGACAAGGCTCAACTGGTGGGATAAGATGAATAAGATGAAACCGATCAGTGAAGAAGCAACGCTGGTGCTGGATCACGAGTATGATGGCATCCGTGAGTTGAACAACCGTTTGCCGCCATGGTGGCTTTATGGATTCTATGTGACGATCATTTTCGGTGTGTTCTATCTCTGGAGATTTCATATCTCCCACAGCGGGCCTTCCAGCAGTGAAGAATATATAGCTTCTGTACAGAAAGCGGAAATGGAAGTGCGCGAGTATCTGAAGAAGAAAGGTGATGCAGTGGATGAAAATACTGTTAAGCTGCTCGTATCCGCAGATGATCTTGGTGAAGGTAAGATGATCTTCACAAAATCATGTGCAAGCTGTCATAAGGAAACCGGTGCCGGTGACGTAGGCCCCAACCTGACTGATAACTATTGGTTGCATGGAAATGATATCAAGGATGTCTTTAAAACCATCCGTTATGGAATCAATGCCATGCCGCAGTGGCAGAACACTTATTCCAACAAGCAGATCGCACAGGTGGCAAGTTATGTGAAGTCATTGCACGGCAGCAATCCTCCTTCGCCCAAGGCGCCACAAGGAATTGAAATGAAAGAAGCAGCTCCGGCCACTGACTCAGCAAAAGTCGTGACTGAAAATAAAACCGTAACCGTCCATTAAAATCCACTATGGAAAACCACAGCATAAAAGATAAGCCCGAAACATCCGTATCGTTCCGTGATCGCCTGGCTACAATGGATGAGCGCGGAAAGAGGAAGTGGGTGTTTGCCAAGAAACCGTCCGGGAAATTTTACCGTGCACGCACCATCGTAAGCTTTTTCTTTTTTGCTTTATTCGCAGGCCTGCCATTTGTTAAAGTGCATGGCAGGCCTTTGTTTCTGTTCAATATTACGCAAGCAAAATTCATTCTCTTTGGTAAGATCTTCTGGCCACAGGACTTTTTCATCTTTGGCCTGGCCATGGTTGCGTTCATCGTTTTTATTGTGCTCTTTACTGCTGCGTTCGGAAGATTGTTCTGCGGATGGGTTTGTCCGCAAACCATCTTTATGGAAATGATCTTCCGGAAAATTGAATATCTCATAGAAGGAGATGCCGCGGAGCAGAAGTTGTTGAGCAATGCAGCCTGGTCAGGTGAGAAGATCAGGAAAAAGCTATTGAAGCACATAGTCTTCTTTTTTCTTTCATTTATCATTGCCAATTTTTTCTTATCCTATATTATCGGCGTTGACGAATTAATAGCCACTATCCGCGAGCCGGTCAGCAAGCATGCAGGCAGCTTCCTGGGCATTCTTGCATTTTCCGGTGTGTTCTATGCCGTATATGCATGGTTCAGGGAGCAGGCCTGTACTGTAGTGTGTCCCTATGGCCGTTTGCAAAGCGTGTTGCTGGATAAGAATTCAATGGCTGTAGCATACAATTACAACAGGGGTGAACCCCGTGGTAAATTCAAAAAGAATTCCATTGAAGTAAAAGGAGATTGCATCGACTGTTTTCAATGTGTGAAGGTTTGCCCGACCGGTATCGATATCCGTAACGGCATACAAATGGAATGTGTCGGTTGCACAGCCTGCATTGATGCCTGCGACAGAATGATGACCGCCATCAACAAACCAACCGGCCTGATCAGTTATACTTCCGAAAACGGCATCGCGAAAGGAGAGAAGCTGAAGTTCACCCTCCGGATGAAAATGTACACAATTTTGTTACTGCTGCTTGCCGGCCTGCTTGCGTTACTGCTGATCAGCCGCAAAGATGTGGATGGTACCATCGTTCGCGCTCCCGGTCAGCTTTACCAGGAAAGAGGGGAGGATAGTCTTTCAAATCTTTATACCATCAAAGTGGTCAATAAGACCTTGAAGGATATTCCGCTCTCGCTTCGTTTGATGGATGCTCCCGGTCGTATTATGGAGGCGGAAGGAAGGGAGATCATGGTGAAAAAAGAGGATCAGGGCAAGGGTTCTTTCTTTATTGTTTTACCCAAAACATATGTGACAAAAAGAAAGCTGCCGCTCAGGATCGGTTTATATTCAGGAGGTGAACTGATCACGACCGTTACAACAAATTTCATGGGGCCGTTCACACGATTTTAATTTTTAAAACGAAAGTTATGAGTTGGGGAAATAAACTGCTGATCACGTTTGTGGCTTTTGGTTCAGGGATCATCTTCCTTGTATACCGTTGTATGAAAACCGAATTTGAATTGGTGGATAAAGATTATTATAAGAATGAACTTGCTTATCAGCAGGTGATCGATGCAACGCAGCGGACAGGTAAGCTGAGTTCCGCGGCAAGATTTACGCAATCGGAAAGCGGCCTGCAATTGCAACTGCCATCGGAGATGAAGGGGCATTCAATAAAAGGGGAGATCTTATTCTATTGTGCTTATGACTCACATAAGGACAGAAGGGTTTCCCTTGAGCCTGACAGTTCAGCCTTCCAGCAGTTCGACCGGCAGTTGCTTGCTCCCGGAACTTATACTGCCAAGCTGAGCTGGAGCAATGGTCCGGAACAATATTATTTCGAAACCCCATTGACCATTCGTTGAATACCTTGTTGATCATACCTGCATTGATGTTGGGGCTCGCCAGCAGCCTGCATTGCATCGGCATGTGCGGACCGCTCAGCCTGGCCATGCCGGTCGTAGGATTGCCACCACGTCAGCGCTATATCAACCTGCTGCTTTATCAGTCAGGCAGGATCATCACCTATGTGTCGATCGGTTTGCTCACCGGCCTGATCGGCCGGGGAATTCTTCTTGCAGGCTATCAGCAAATGATCTCTGTACTGGCGGGATTGATCGTGCTGATCGCGGCGGGCGGTTATTACATAGGCAGGCGCGCAAGACCTTTTTCGTTTCTGAATGGGTTTTACGTGGCCATCAGTCAACTGGTTTTGCGGATGATCAAAAGAGCCGGTAGTCCGGGCGGCGCATTGTTATTCGGTATAACAAATGGTCTGCTGCCCTGCGGAATGGTCTATATCGCCGCTGTTACTTCCATTTCTTACGGAAGTATTTTATATGCAGGGTTCTTCATGTTATGCTTCGGAATAGGGACACTGCCTGCGATGATTATCATGGCCGTTGCAGGAAGAAGATTCATCGGAAGCAGGTACAACTGGATGCGGAAGTTACCCCCACTGGTGATCACTACGGTTGGGGTGTTATTATTGCTTCGCGGGCTGAATCTGAATATACCTTATCTAAGTCCTGCATTTGACCGGTTGGGTGTTAATGCAGTGTCCTGTCATTTTTAACGCTCAGTTGCTGCCGTATCGATCAGCCCGGCTTAAATTTCCTCCTTCTTCGCTGCGGCGGGCAAGCCCACTGATTTCGCAGATTTTACTTTTCCTGATTGAAAATTTCGTTTAATGATTTAACCGGCCGTATCCGGATACGCAGATCACGCAGATCAGTTGCTGAGACCAGGAACTGGTCTGCGTGATCTGCGCTTTCGAATTAAAGCACTTGCTGTTATTGGAGAAATGTTTCCCATGAATAATGACAATCTGCGCGATCTGCGGGCTTGCCCGCCGCAGCGAGCGAAGGAGGAAGTTCACGCCTTGCGATCTTTGTTTTGTAATACCGCCTGAATCCCCTACGATCGGTATTTGCATGGCGTTGAGGATAACGATATCTGAAATGCCATTATTCATGGCATGGGCTTTGGTTTGGTAGCTGCTTTAAACAGATAGAAAATCCCGGGCTGATAAAACCGGAGAAAAAGGATTTGTTACAGAGCATTATCACATCACCCAATCATTTAACTTCAGTATAAAATAGCTTATGCTTACTGTTCAGCGTATCAGGTTAAGCAGGATCCTGAAAAATACCTGGCAGGTCGATCTGATCATGATCGCCACCTGTACGATCACGTATCTTGTGCGGGAATACCTGATCGCAAATCATATTGAAATACCCGCGATCATCCCTACGTTGCTTGGCACGGCCATCGCATTCTTTATTGGTTTTAATAATAACCAGGCCTATGACCGCTGGTGGGAAGCCCGCAAGATCTGGGGTGCATTGGTGAATGATTCACGATCTTTTGCCCGTGCATTGTTGAGCTATGCCGGAAATGACCAGGTTACGGCGAGGCGGATGATCTTCCGCCATCTTGCATTTTTATATGCATTAAAAGCGAATCTCAGGAATGCGGCGAATGACAGTTACGGAAGCAAGTTCCTACCGGAAGAAGAATTGCCAGAAGTGGACGCGCAAGCCAACCGCCACAATGCGATCCTTTCTATCCAGTCCCGCGAACTTCAGCAGCTATCCGAAAAAGGTGTTATCGATGGATTCCGTTTTATGGAGATCAATGAAATGCTCGTGCGCTTCTGCGATTCCATGGGAATGAGCGAGCGGATCAAGAATACCGTTTTCCCCACCACCTACAGTTATCTTACCAAGGTTTTCATCTGGTTGTTCGTAGTCACTTTCACACTCGTGATCAGTCCGTTTGCAGGCGTTTATTCGATCTTTCTTGGCTGGCTGATCGGTTTTGTATTTGTGTCCACGCAGATCAATGGCATGAGCCTCATCAATCCCTTTGAAAATAATTCCGCAGGCGTTCCGCTCAACCAGATCACCCGCACAATAGAGATCAACCTGCTGCAGATGATGGGAGAGAAGGAGATTCCGGAAGCGGTGAAGCCGATTAATGGGGAGTATGTGATGTGAGGGAGGACCGCCGACGGCCGACCGCCGACCGCCGACGGTTCGTTGTGAATGATCAATCTTTATAAGCTGGAATCTTTTTTCACAGGAAAGCTATGCATTTCGATTTT
>QFQQ01000232.1 GCA_003243445.1 Citrobacter freundii | reverse complement strand
CTGTTCAACAAGAAGAGCACATTCAGGGTGAGTAAATCGTCCACCACCTTGGCAGTAAGTTAAACGAGTAACCAGCATTAATGCCTTCGACTCATTTTGTGTTACATGAAAGATGGTTTTCTGAGTTCCTATCCCTCGTTCGTTCAGAATATTAATGGTATCCATATCGGCGAGTAGTAACCTTAAGTCCTGCAAATCTCTATCGATTGAATGAGGTCGCAATGACATATCGCCAGACACAAAACCATAGATATCCTCGGTTTCAGAATGAAACATATATACCTCGATAAATTAAATGAATTAGAAGATACCCGGCTTACACCGCAATAGAGCATTAAATATCTGCTCACGAGCCTCAGAAGGATTTACTTGTTTTGCAATTCCTTCAATCCACTCATCAACCGGCAATCGGGTAAAATGATGGTCTGTATTGCGAATCCTGATTGCAATGACAGCCCAGTGAGCGAGAGCATACTGAATATAATGCTTATCGCCTTGTGCAACTTCACCGCGTATTCTGGCGGTGCGGTTGTTATACTCTATCAACGCGCAGCCACTCATACAGACTCCAGTTATTAATCTATATAGTTAAAAGACAATTCCATCATCAATCGCCGTCAGGCTTTCGATCTTTGAAATGTCGATGAAGTTAAATCGTCGTACATTGTTTGCAGTAATAATCCGACCGTCATTAAGCTGAATGATCTCACTTTCTTTATCAGAACGTGATGGCCATGAAGCGATAACAGAGTCTTCAGTAATTACATAATGCCGACTATTTGATATAAACAAAATGCATGGGATATCCATTAAATGAGACTCCAGACATTCAGTCTTTAAAGATTAAAATTCTGTAGTACCAATCCATACATCATTAATATATGCATCGGCCCCAAACTCAACACCACAAGGCTGTACTTTATCCAGGGTTTCGAACGTCCATCCTTCTTCAGGAGGCCATTGGAAAAGCAATGGCGCTCCATCCAAATATTTTATGGCGAGAACCCCATGACGAAGAGGTGCGAGGATATCTGTTTCACCGGGTCTCACTTTAACCCAATAATGAATCATGATGTCACCTTTATTGATTTACCCGAGGAATGAATTGGGTTTGGGTGGTTATATCAGACATGAGTTCATAAATCTTGTATGGCCACCAATTTGAATCCATATCACGGAAGAAATGAACCTCAGTGATATCGGGACACATCGGATGCCATAGGTTAAAAACCATAAGTTCAGATGCCTCAACCTCAATGAACTGATTGATTGAGGTTTTCCTGAACTCATTCGTGGAAATAAACCCTATTAGATCCTCCAATTGATTAAGCAATAAACCCGCTTGTAGCAGTTCAGAGGAACTATCGAAGTCATGTTTTAAAATATTCATGTTAGTCTCCAGCGTGGCACGAAAAAAACGCTGACCGAAGTCAGCGTTTGTATTATTACAGAGGTTTATTCTTAAGCGGCTTCGCAGCCTCTTTAGGATAAGTGTGATAAAACGCTTTTCTGTATTTTTCGTATCCAATACGTTGGGATGCAACATGTTCCATATTAGTGGGAGCAGTAAAGTGATGACACGCAATCAGTCTTGCTTGTTTTGCCAATTCACTTGACCACTCGTGCAGGATTTCCATCCGGGTTTCGAATGGATCAAGACCCGCTATTTTGCAGCAACTCGTAAATGAACATAAGTCTTCCTGATTTTCTTCCGAACAAATCCAGAGGATTTCATCCACACGCTGCTCACCAGTACTACGGTATGCAGTCATGATATATATACTATCCCGAATTATTTCGTAAGCCATCTTTGATGAAAAACGAAGTTCATAATTATGTTCTGAATCGGCTGATATCAGATCATATTCACTTTCAG
>QFQQ01000231.1 GCA_003243445.1 Citrobacter freundii | reverse complement strand
CGCTCTGTCGCGAGGTGGCGTATATTACGCTTTCCTCTTTCAGAGTCAACCCTCATTTTCAGGTTTTTCTCTTCAACCGGACCGGCTGTTTGTGTGAAGTGATTCACATCCGCCGTGTCGATGGAGGCGCATTATAGGGAGTTTCCTGCGGCCCGCAACCCTTAAATGACAGAAAAATGACTGACTGCTGTAATCCCCAGCAAAACCCCGCCTTATACCCATTTACACACAGAGTTATCCACAATCGTAAGAGAATTAGCGGCCAGCATCGGTGAAAAGTGGAAAAAGAGATAAGGAAATGTCTATATAGAAAGAAATTCGCTCTACGTTATATAAAGAAGAAAAGTACAGGCAACCCATGCTCCGTAATCCCTACCACCTTTGAATTACGCCCCCATCAGGCGATAATACCCGTATAAACCGTGATTCCAGGACCGTGATGAGACACACTCTGCAACGTACTGCTATACGCAAACGCCCGATGAAGCTCGGCACTACCGTGATCCTCATGGTCAGTGCGGTACTCTTCTCTGTGCTACTTGTCGTTCATCTGATTTATTTCTCACAAATCAGCAATATGACGCGTGATGCGCTAGCAGGTAAAGCGCTTGCGGCCGCACGAACGCTGGCGAACTCTCCGGAAATTCGCCAGGGGCTAATGAAAAAGCCCGAAGAAAGCGGCATTCAGGCGATTGCCCAGGCGGTGAATAAGAGTAATGACTTTTTGTTCATCGTCGTCACCGATATGCAGAGCATTCGTTACTCCCATCCCGAAGCGCAACGAATCGGCCAGCCGTTTAAAGGCGATGACATTTTGCTGGCCCTGCAAGGCAAAGAGAATGTCGCCATTAATCGCGGTTTTCTGGCTAAAGCACTGCGCGTGTTTACCCCCATCTATGACGAGAACCACCGGCAAATTGGCGTGGTGGCGATAGGTCTTGAGCTAAGCAGAGTGGCTGAACAGATCAATAACAGTCGCGGCAGCATCATCTGGTCCATCTTATTTGGCGTACTGGTTGGGCTACTCGGTACATGGATATTTGTTAAAGTCCTTAAGCGCATTCTGTTTGGCCTGGAGCCTTATGAAATCTCCAATCTGTTCGAACAACGCCAGGCGATGTTGCATTCTATAAAGGAAGGCGTCATTGCCGTTGACGAGTGCGGTGAGGTCACGCTGATAAACCAGGCGGCGCAGGAGCTGTTGGATTACCACAAATCACAAGACGATGCCCAGCTCTCCACGCTCAGCCACGCGTGGTCACAAGTGGTCGATTTTTCACAGGTACTACATGATGGTACGCCGCGTCGCGATGAAGAGATCATGGTGAAGGATCGACTACTCTTGATAAACACGGTTCCGGTGCTTAGCAACGGTAAAATCATCGGGGCCATTTCAACCTTCAGAGACAAGACTGAAATCCGAAAATTGATGCAGCGTCTGGACGGAATGGTCAACTATGCCGACGCACTTCGTGAACGATCCCACGAATTCATGAATAAGTTGCACGTGATTCTGGGATTATTGCATCTGAAAAGTTATAAGCAGCTTGAAAATTACATCCTGAAGACCGCAAACAATTATCAGGAAGAGATTGGCTCACTGTTAGGAAAAATTAAATCCCCGGTGATCGCAGGATTTTTACTCAGTAAGATTAATCGCACATCTGATTTAGGCCATAGCCTGGTGATCAGCAATGAAAGCCAGTTGCCAGAAAACAGCAACGAAGATCAGGTGGCTGTGCTGATTACCGTTCTGGGGAATTTAATTGAAAACGCCCTGGAAGCGCTAGGTCAAGAACCTGGGGGCGAGATCAGCGTATCCTTGCATTATCGACACGGCTGGTTGCATTGCGAAGTGAATGACGATGGTCCGGGGATCGCCCCCG
>QFQQ01000104.1 GCA_003243445.1 Citrobacter freundii | reverse complement strand
TTGAATGGGTTCATGTGCAGCTCCATCAGCAAAAGGGGATGATAAGTTTATCACCACCGACTATTTGCAACAGTGCCTGTTGTTCTATATGCTCACGCTGAATCTGGCGATCCATAACAAGATTGATAATGTCCAGAAACAGCTACGTACTAAACTCGGTTTTCTGGAAGAGCGGCTCAGAACGTTGCTTAACGAGTACATCTATGCAAATCAACTTGGCCGGATCGTTCTGGACGGGTTACATGCAAGCGAGACCCTTTATGGCTGGATTTTGCTTGAAAAAAATGACCTGGATGCTGCCCGGTTGATTTATAAGAATGATTTAAAGCTGAATAACGAAATGAAGTTTGCCGAGCTTCATGCAGAGGTGATGAGCATCTACCAAAAGAGATACACATCTGAAACGCCTGAAGATCTTCGGAATAGAGCTTTCTCAAGGTGTGGGTTATCCGAAGACAGAGCACAATTCGCTTTTAAGCTGTGTTATTACCTTCACCAGACAGGACAGATTAGGAAGTATATCGATGAGCTGACGCTGGGTGCTGATAACAACGACACGAGTGACGCTACCGTGGATGTCCGGTCCCTCCTGGTTCCCTCTGCATCCGGGCTCGCAACTCAATGAAAGACGAAATAGCACGACAGATCGCCGGACTTATTGAGCTGAACAAATTTAATGGCTATACGCTGGTCAGCGGAGAAGACTGGCAGAAGCCTACAGTCACCGAAATCCTGCTGGTCCGGGGATTTATCCCCCTGACTGACAACCAGCTGGCTAACCGACTGGATGTGGACGAACGCACCATCCGTAAGTGGAAATCAGGAGAGACCAGTATGGTGTACACCACCTGGTGCTGCCTGTGCTGGCTGGCTGGGCTGGGGATGCCGCTCGATAACATTATCAGTGGCTGAAGATTCGCTTCCAGATGCGTCTGAAAATGAATCGTCTCTGATATCGGCAGCGGGAACGGATGATATGAGGGAGACGGTCATAGTTTTTCCAGAACAATGTCCAGCCCTGATACCCCTTGACCACTAATAGGATGAAGCAGCCGGCTTTGAAGATGCCATATGCGATGGCGGTGAGGATTAGAAATACAGTCATACGATTTTCCTTATGTAAAACTGTATTTAGAAAATCCGATGCGGCCTTTAAGGCCGGACTGTAAAAAAACCTGAAAAAAGTTTCTCTTTCCTCTTTGTTGCTATTACTGGCTTTGTCAGCCTTGAATTTTGCTTTTTATGCAATATTCCCCTAATGACAACTATCCAGAATTTTTTTGTGCTTCTGCAAAAATCCTTCTTCTCTTCTCCTGAGATCCGAAACTCATTGAGTCGGAAGACTGGGTACCTCTTCAGAACGCAGAATCACCTGAGTTACCAGAACAGCAGACGTAAAAAAGGCCGCTGAAGCGGCCTGATTAAATTATCCGGGCAATTCACTCAGCCTGGAAGTTTTTCAAGGAACTGGAGGACTGCCTTCTGGTATGCAGTCCAGTTTTTAGCGCTTTCCCACGGGGTTGAACCGTCGTTATAAAAATAAATATCGCTATCGAGTAATCCCGGAGCACCTGCAAGAAGATGATCACCGTAATCAGCGTATTCCGCGCCGTGGCCACCGGCCTGCGCCATAAATCCCAGAGGTTTATATTCACGATTAAGAAGCAGATATTTACCGGGTTCATGTTCTCGGACAGAGTACGGCAAATTGAATCGCATTAGCCATTTCATGGCATCGGTCTTACTGTTTCTGATTTTAAATCCGCGAAAATCATTTTCAAAACAATGTACTACCGTTTCAAGTCTGCTCTTTAGCGTTTGCATGTATCATCCTTTGTGCATTTGCCACGATGGGAATTAATTGCTTACAGCGCAGCTTCGAGGATACAGGATTCAGACAGTTACTTATAGCGATGCCTGAGAGAATGGCCAGTACATCTGACAACGCAGCAGGCTGAATTCCCGGATGTTGAATAATGACCCTCAATGCCACTCCCACCTTCAGCGCCTGTGGAACTGTCGTTCCACTCCTCGTCACGTCCGGTTCCGTGAGAGCGCTGGACCTGCTCCGGACTGAACTGATAGCTGAGGAGTGCCTCTGGTCTCTGACTGTTAAAATAATTGTCTCGTCAGAAAAACGCCTCAAGGGTCCGGATATTCCGGCATAACCAGCATGGGGTCATTTGCCTGTAGGGCCTGGAACTCATCAATGCAGCTGATCCTGAACACCTCCCGCGGTCTGTCGACGGTAGTCAGCTCCTTGTCGATTATTTATTCCTTTGTTTGTGACATCTACTTCTGATACCAGAGCAAAAATCTAATCCATATGTATATGAAATAATTTGTTGTTTAAAAAATGAGATTTAATATCCTTAGCCAGGACACCAGAATATACCTGGTAGAATGCACGAGCATATTGATTTTTTCGTGTATCAGTGGTTAAAACCGGACGGTATGCATATTTCAGAAACATCTAATCACCTAAATTTTTCAGTAAGTTACACATAACCCCCCCCACTATTAAGAATTACTCTCAACACTATTTGTATCGTGCAGTATCAGGAATGATCGTGGTTGCTGACACAATAACGAAAATCCTGCATTTTTGTAATCGACCTCATCTATCACTACATTATTGCAACTTATTGGACACATTTAATCATGTGCTTAACAATGTACTTGCAAGTGAGTTTTTATCTCATACAAAAAAATGATTGTTTTCAATAGTCGAAATTTCTCATCAAGGCTCTGATTTGATAAGAAATAATTAATTATCAGTGTATTATCGGGGTTAAGGTGAACTATGTTCGGATTAGATGCCTTCCATTTGGCCAGGGTACAGTTTGCATTTACTGTTTCCTTCCACATTATTTTCCCAGCAATAACCATTGGTCTGGCCAGTTTCCTGGCCGTGCTCGAAGGGTTATGGTTAAAGACACGAAATGACACTTACAAGGAGCTCTATCACTTCTGGTCAAAAATTTTTGCAGTAAACTTTGGTATGGGTGTTGTTTCCGGTCTGGTTATGGCTTATCAGTTTGGTACCAACTGGAGTGGCTTCTCACAGTTTGCAGGGAGTATCACCGGTCCATTGCTGACCTACGAAGTTCTGACTGCGTTCTTCCTTGAAGCGGGTTTCCTTGGTGTCATGCTGTTTGGCTGGAATCGTGTTGGCCCCGGTCTGCACTTCTTTGCTACCTGTATGGTGGCGCTGGGGACACTGTTTTCCACGTTCTGGATCCTGTCATCCAATAGCTGGATGCAGACTCCACAGGGTTATGCCATCGAGAATGGTGTTGTTATCCCTGTAGACTGGCTGAAAATTATCTTTAACCCTTCCTTCCCGTTCCGCCTGTTACATATGTCCACTGCGGCTTTCCTTGCAAGCGCTTTTTTTGTCGGAGCATCAGCAGCATGGCATCTGCTAAAAGGCAATGATACTCCCGCTATTCGCAAAATGTTCTCTATGGCATTGTGGATGGCATTAATCGTTTCCCCGATCCAGGCCGTTATCGGTGATGCGCATGGTCTGAATACTCTTGAGCACCAGCCGGCAAAAATCGCTGCGATTGAAGGACACTGGGAAAATAAACCTGGTGAAGCAACCCCTCTGGTTCTGTTTGGCCTGCCAGATATGAATGCAGAAGAGACGAAGTACAAAATAGAGGTCCCTTATCTTGGCAGTATTATCCTTACACACAGCCTTGATAAGCAGGTGCCTGCCCTGAAGAGTTTCCCTAAAGAAGATCGTCCTAACTCCACTATCATATTCTGGTCTTTCCGCGTAATGGCTGGCTTAGGGATGCTGATGATTCTTCTCGGGGTGGTCAGCGTATGGCTGCGCTGGCGGAAACGTCTCTATACATCTAAACCGTTCCTCTATTTTTCTCTCTTCATGGGGCCTTCGGGACTGATTGCGTTACTGGCCGGTTGGTTCACAACTGAAATAGGTCGTCAACCATGGGTCGTTTATGGCGTACAGCGAACGAAAGATGCTGTTTCTGCACATGGCGATTTACATATGTCAATCAGCTTACTGGCGTTTCTTCTTGTTTACACCTCAGTCTTTGGCGTCGGTTATATATATCTCGTACGTCTGATCAAAAAAGGGCCTGTACATGCTGAGGAGCATCAGGAGGTAACGGATGGAACACCTGCCCGTCCTCTGTCAGCGGTAAATGAGGGTTTGGCAACACGTGGGAGAGACAAATAATGGGTATTGATCTGTCAATTATCTGGTTTGTCATCATCGTCTTCGCTACGTTGATGTATATAGTGATGGATGGATTTGATCTGGGAATCGGTATTTTGTTCCCGTTTCATAAGCACGATGTCGATCGCGATACAATGATGAATACCGTTGCGCCGGTATGGGATGGCAACGAAACCTGGATGGTACTGGGGGGAGCGGCATTGTACGGCGCGTTTCCTCTGGCTTACGCTGTTATCATTGATGCTCTTAGTATTCCGCTTACCGCAATGTTACTTGGGCTTATCTTTCGTGGTGTGGCCTTCGAGTTTCGTTTTAAAGCAATCCCGGAACATCGACCTATCTGGGACAAAGCATTTATAGTCGGCTCTGTACTGGCCACTTTCAGTCAGGGTGTTGCAGTCGGAACCTTATTAAATGGATTGAGTGTGTCCGGACGTGCATTTAGCGGTTCTGCATTGGTTTGGCTCGCCCCGTTCCCTCTGTTCTGCGGATTGGGACTGGTACTGGCCTATGCCCTGCTGGGTTGCACCTGGCTGATTATGAAAACAGAAGACTCGCTTCACCGCAGGATGTCAGAGCTTGCAACTCCGTTAACCATTGGTTTACTGGCAGTTATTGCAATTATCAGTGTCTGGACCCCATTGACTCATCCTGAGATTGCCAGTCGCTGGTTCAGTATGCCAAATGTCATCTTTTTCCTGCCTGTACCATTGCTGGTCCTTGTTTGTTGCTGGGGTATCGTTCGCAGTGTTTATAGCCGTCGATCCAGCTTTGGTCCCTTTATGCTGACGTTAGGATTAATCTTCCTTGGTTTCAGTGGTCTTGGGATCAGTATCTGGCCATATATCATACCGCCTTCTGTAACCATCTGGCAGGCCGCGTCACCTCCTCAGAGTCAGGGCTTTATGCTAATAGGTGGCTTGTTGATTATCCCTGTAATCCTGATGTACACCTGCTGGAGTTACTATGTATTCCGGGGGAAGGTAAAAACTGGCGACGGTTATCACTAATGGTGAGGTCAATGGAGAAACTTAAATGAAAACCGTTGATGAAACACCTCGTCCATTCTGGAAAAAATTGATGTGGCTGGTGATTATCTGGGCTGTCAGTGTAATGGCGTTGGGGGTCGTTGCCACAATATTCAAATTGCTAATGACAGCCGCTGGGATGAAAACTCACTAACGTTTAAATCGGGTTACCTCTGGTAACCCGATTTTCTTAGTATCAAAAAGACATGTTTATGGTCAATTTCTCTGGTCAGAAGTGATTTAAATTTCTGACCATGAACTTGTACAACTTTCCTTCAGATATAATTCAGATAACGGTGTAAAAAGGAGAATGCTTACATACGAGCTTTGTAGAGCTCAATAATCTCCGAAAGGCTTGCCTGACGAGGATTGGTTAAAGAACAAGCATCATTTAGTGCATTTTGTGCCATAAATGCAAGTTTATCCTCCGTTACACCAAGATCAGCCAGGCGTTGATTCGTACCGACTTTTTGCGACAACATCTCAATTGCTTCGATAGCAGAATTAATGGCCTGCTCCTGAGTCATTGTTGAGACATCAATCCCCATTGCCCGGGCGATTTCAACAAAACGATCGGGAACCTTTTTCGCATTAAATCGGGATACTTCACCCAGCAGGATCGCATTACACAAACCGTGAGACAGATTATAAACGCCACCTAACTGGTGAGCCATTGAATGGACATAACCAAGAGACGCGTTTGAAAATGCCATTCCAGCCAGATATTCACCATATTGCATGGCATCACGTGCTTCGCGGTTTTGGCCATCATCTACAACGTCTTTAAGATTATTAACAATAATTTCAATTGCTTTGATAGCACAAGCATCAGTAACAGGCGTAGCTGCTGTTGATACATACGCTTCAATTGCATGAGTTAAGGCATCCATACCTGTAGTTGCCGTAAGGAACGCAGGCATTGCGACCATAAGTTCAGAATCGTTAACCGCAATGATAGGCGTAAAGTGCTTATCCACTACCGGGTATTTAGTTTCATCTTCCTGGTTAGTGACGATTGCAAATACGGTCATTTCCGATGCCGTACCCGCTGTCGTATTTACAGTAACTAATGGTAATTGTGGTTTTTTGGACAGATGCACACCTTTCGAGTAATCCCGAATATGCCCACCATTAGTGGCCACCAATGCAATACCTTTAGCTGTATCGTGAGAAGACCCCCCACCAAAGGAAATGACAAAATCAGCATTACTTTTTGCAAGCAAGGCTAAACCGTCATCAATATTTTTCTCTGTTGGATTAGGTTGAACACCATCAAATATTGCATAACTAATTTTATGCGCCTCAAGCTCATCTGTCAGTTTGTTAACCAGTCCCGTGTCAGCCAAAACACGGTCAGTGACGATCAGCGCTTTTTTTAACTCCCTTGAAACAAGTTCATCCCCTAAAAGACGAATAGCATTAAGTCCCATTAGGGTTACAGGCGGCATATAAAATACATTACTCATAGTTAATATCCTTTCGTCAGTTTAAATATTAGAGAGGGCATTTTAAATCTTGATAGCCTTGTTGTTTCTGTGTGTACATCATCTGCTTCATATACTATACGGCAGTATAGTAACTGGCAATACCAATACTGTTGATAAGGATTAAAAAAAGATAAACACTTGATTTTTATCTGAAAATATTTTTTGATGTTTGATGAGGACTTGGGTTATCACTTCTGAGTAGTAACCTGTTGCGTGCGGGAAATATCTTCAGACAGGTCAGGTGACAACGCCGTACAGAATGGGCCTATACAGTGCTGTGGCCAGTCTCCAGTACCAGAACTGTCAGTTAGTACTGGTTTTCCGAACAGTGGGCGATTCTGCCCTATCGCCTGGACCGGTCTTGCGACGGTTTACAATTACAGATATCTGTAGGGTGAGGCGGCACCTGGAACACTGGTGCCGAGAATGATTACTGGATCAGAAAACTCAGGGCAGTATGTACTGCGCATGATAACGAAATTATCGCACCTGAACTGATGACAGCATTTGTCGTAGTGGTATACAAAGCAGAAATTTGTTTTGGCTGAACGACACTGGACTCCTGGGACATAGTCAGGGAATGAGTAGTATCTGTGGACTGGCTATGCCGTTCGGTTGGTGTTCATAATGACATCCAGCAGTGACCGGGTTTACCGGTCAGTTGCTATTTAAGATAGGCGCGAACCAGTTCAATCGTATCGTCAACTGATTTACTGACTTCATGGCTATAGTTGTCATTCTGGTCAAAGGTTTCTCGTATGTGACTCTCCAGAACCTCAGCCATCAATCCGTTAGATGCGCCACGAACGGCAGCAATTTGCTGGAGAATGGCGCGGCATTCAGCACCATTTTCAAGTGCTCTTTCCAGAGCATCAATCTGCCCTCTGATGCGGCGAACCCGTGTCAGTACCTTTTTTTTCTCTTCCGGAGTACTGGGCATTTCTTACCTCACTATCTTTAAGTTGATATACTGCATCGGAGTATGCATTATCCGATCAATGAATGTATACCTCCCATGTAGTATACAAACATAACAGAGCACATACCGATAAGCTTTATTTATAAAATAAAACAACTGGTTATATTATTGGCAAAATACAGGCTGAAGGGTGTGATATTAGCCCAAAAGCATGGTCAAAAAAAGCGCGTCGCAAACACTGATTTTCGATATCAAGCCACTTCCTGTTAGCGCATATTGCTTTAGCAGGCTAAATCCTCTTCCTTTTGTCCGAACATCGTCTGGTACCGTCATAGTCTGTGGGAGCTGTGTTCTGGTGTTCGGGCGTACAGACACAACCCAGCCACTATAAATGCATGATAGTGACATCAGGCCATTTATCTGCCAGGTACTCAGCAACCAGCCGTCTGTGGCAATGATGTGGTTTATGTTCGCTACACAATAAGCAAGCATCAGCAAACTGACTCTTTTCGAGCGTTTCGATATGTCTTTTTGTAATCAGATCGATGAAATCCGAAGAATATATATCCCAGTCTCCTTTCTGTAATTTGTATCGCTCAAACATTTCCCGCGTCGGGGCAAGATCTGGCATATGTGCGTAATCGATATCACACAGAGTACGGGCAAAGAACTTCAGATCGTCCTGTTTTGCAAAACCTGCCAGCTGAGAGCGATTATTGAGACGCACATCCAGAATACGTCTTGCTCCGGATTCCTTCAGACGCGTAAAAAAATCCTCCGCCGAAGATTGTGTGAAACCAATCGTAAATAGTTTCATCAGGTTCTCCTTACCACCTGCATAACAGTGATGTTTAACACTGGATAAGATTTGGTGTTTTTGCTGTGCCCTGGTACAACAGGTTTCTTATCACGTATTTTTTCAGGTAGTTACAATGACAGGTAAAATGTTCAGGGGATATACCAGTAGCGTGACAGTGTCGTCATTCACGCTATGACGACACTGTCCTTTTACCAGTTCCGTGACAACTCCCGGGCAATAAACGGTGCCGTGCGGCTTTCACAAACCTGTGATACCTGGGCGGGTGTACCTTCTGCAACCAGGTTGCCTCCCTCATGACCTGCTCCGGGACCAATGTCCATAACCCAGTCAGCCTGCACGACTGCACGCATATCGTGTTCAATCACAACTACGGTATTCCCTGTCTCAACAAGACGCTGCAACTGCACAAGCAGACGGTCGGCGTCTGACGCATGGAGTCCGGTGGTCGGTTCATCCAGAACATACAGCGTATGGCCACGTTGGCTACGTTGCAGTTCGGTTGCCAGCTTTATCCGTTGAGCTTCTCCTCCGGATAACTCAGTGGCTGGTTGACCCAGACGCAGATATCCCAGACCGATTTCGCCCAGCAGGCGCAGAGGTCGCGCCACGGGTTCTACATCAGCAAAGAAGCTGCAGGCTTCATCCACTGTCATCTGCAAGACTTCCGCAATGTTTCGCTCCTTCCAGCGAACCCTGAGCGTATCCGGGTTATAGCGTGCGCCATGACATGTCGGACAAGGGGCATACACACTGGGCATAAACAAGAGTTCAACGCTGACGAACCCTTCACCCTCACAGGTTTCACAGCGACCTTTTGCCACATTGAAAGAAAACTGTCCGGCATCATAATGATAGTTTTTAGCAGCAGGTGTTCCGGCAAAGAGCTTACGAATATGGTCAAACAGTCCGGTATATGTCGCCAGGTTAGAACGCGGTGTCCGGCCTATCGGTTTCTGGTCAACCTGCACCAGACGTTTGATCAGTCCGGTGTCGCCTGTCAGCGTACCGTAAGTTTTCTCAGTAACGGTTGGTCCCTCAGCATCACTGCCCTCGGATAACACGTCTTCTGGTTCATGGCCAAGCGAGGAAAGCACCAGCTCAGGTAAGGCCTGAGCAATCAGACTAGACTTTCCGGAACCCGAAATACCTGTAACAGCGGTCAGTACCCCCAGAGGAATACAGGCGTCCAGTCCCTTCAGGTTGTGACGGTGAATATCCTGTAATTTTAACCATCCTGCTGGCTGTCGGGCGTATGATTGTGGTGGCCTGATTTCATCAAACAAATACCGCGCCGTTCTGGATTCAGCAATAGCTTTCAGACCTTCAGGTACACCACTGTAGAGAATATGACCGCCCTGTTCTCCTGCAGCGGGTCCCACATCAACCAGCCATTGCGCCCGTCGCATCAGGTCAAGATCATGCTCAACGACAAACACTGAGTTTCCGGCATCCCGCAGGTTCTCCAGAGCATCGTAAAGTGCATGGCTGTCTGCAGGGTGCAGGCCTGCTGATGGTTCATCGAGAACATAGACGACCCCAAACAACATGGAGCTAAGCTGAGTGGCAAGACGCAATCGCTGGAGTTCCCCTGCGGAGAGTGTTGGCGTTGTTCTGTCTAATGTCAGATAACCAAGTCCCAGTTTCTGCAACTGATACAGCCGGTCCATAACACCTCTGGTCAGTCGTTGAGCAGCCAGTCGTTTCTCTGTCGATAATGCTGAGGTCCGGCGGACATCCGGCGTTACAGAATGGACTGCTCTGCCGGAACCTGCGCGTTCTGTCCGGTCCCGGCGGGTGATATCCCTGTCAGTATCAGCCCCGGCATGATGCGTACTGAAATCCCCCCGGGAGATAGGAAGAAGCAACTCAGCCAGCTGGTCTAAAGGCATCTGCATAAACTCACCGATGTCCACTCCAGCAAAAGTGACTGACAATGATTCCGGTTTAAGCCTTTTTCCGTGGCAGACAGGACACAGTTTACCTTCCATAAAACTGGAGACGCGTTTCCTCATCAGTGCACTTTGGGTGTGTGCAAAGGTATGCAGAACATAACGTCGCGCCCCTGTAAACGTCCCCATATAACCCGGAGTCATTTTTTCCCTGACTGCGACACGTGTGTCTTCCGGGCTGAGTCCGGGGTAGACCGGCACCGTCGGGGTATCTTCAGTAAACAGGATCCAGTGTCGCTCTTCTTCAGATAACTCTTTCCAGGGGATATCGACGTCATAGCCCAGTGTCACCAGAATGTCGCGAAGATTTTGTCCGTGCCAGGCAGGTGGCCAGGAGGCAATGGCTCTGTCCCGGATACTGAGTGACGGATCAGGTACCATCAGTGCTTCTGTCACATCATAGATATGTCCGAGACCATGGCAGGATGGACATGCTCCCTGAGGCGTGTTAGGAGAAAAATCCTCAGCATAGAGCATAGGTTGTTCTGCCGGATAGGCTCCCGCCCGGGAATACATCATGCGCACCAGGCTCGATAAGGTGGTCACACTGCCGACAGAAGAGCGTGCATTGCTGGTTCCTCGCTGTTGTTGAAGGGCAACTGCAGGGGGGAGTCCATCAATGGCATCCACATCCGGAACACCGGCTTGATCAATGAGGCGCCGCGCATACGGGGCAACCGATTCAAAGTAGCGTCGTTGCGCCTCAGCATAAATGGTTCCAAAAGCCAGTGAAGACTTACCGGAACCAGAGACCCCCGAAAAGACAACAAGTGCATCACGCGGAACAGAGACATCCACCTCTTTAAGGTTGTGCTCCCTGGCACCACGTACCACAACAGAATTACTGGCGTCTGTCAGGGTTGGGGGGGCACCAAAAAGTTTCTTTGACATAGTTTAATCCTGTAATACGTAAATCAACTTTACTTCTGACGCTGGTTACGTTGAATGGCGTTAACCGATGTGCCGAACCATTAGTTAAGAAGGAATAATGACAAAAGGGATTTATGCAGCAGTAAGCGGATTGCCTGCGCCGGCGCCGGTGATTAAATAAGGAATGCCGCTGATGTTTCAGCGGCATCAGTAAGGTTCAGGTATCACTCTTCTGAGCGGGAATGGACCGCACTCTTATCCGGATCAGGTGATTTACCTCCCGTGATAATGCGGGCTCCCCTGTATCCGATACTGTGGTTCCAGATCCAGCTGATAGCGACACTCAACCGGTTTCTGGTTCCGATCAAAAAATACAGGTGGATAATTTTCCAGAACCACCACGCCATGGCTCCCCGGAGTTTTAACCGTCCCATATCAACCACAGCCAGTCCGCGACCGATGGTCGCCAGGTTCCCCTGATGCCGGTACCGGAAAGGTTTCAGGACAGGTTTTTCATCCTTTAAACGGGACTGGATCAGTTTAGCCACATACTGTCCTTCCTGTTTTGCGGCCGGAGCAATGCCCGGGATCATCCTGCCGTCCTCTCCGGTCACGGCCGCGGTATCACCTATTACAAATATTTCAGGGTGTAACGGGAGCGTGAGATCAGCTCCCACGATAACCCGACCAGCCCGATCAGCTTCCGTCTTGAGCCAGCGTGCAGCCGGAGAAGCAGTGACGCCTGCTGCCCAGATGATCGTTTTGGCAGGAAGAGGTTGCCCACCATATACTACGCCTTCGGCAGAGCATTCCGTTACCGGTTGGCCAAAACTGACTTCCACTCCCAGTTTCTCCAGGGACTGACGGGTATATTCCGATAATGACTCCGGGAAGGCAGTGAGCAATCGTTGTCCGGCTTCAACCAGAATAATTCTGGTCTCTGTCGGATCAATAGAACGGAAATCATTTTTCAGCGTTTTCCTTGCCAGTTCGGCAATGGTCCCGGACAGCTCAACGCCTGTCGGTCCCCCCCCGACAATGACGAATGTCTGGTAGGCAGCCCGTAACGCGGGATCAGTGGTATTCTCAGCTTGTTCAAAAGCGGAAAGGATCCGTGCGCGCAGGGTCGTGGCATCATCCAGGTTCTTCAGTCCCGGCGCAAACTGTTCCCACTCATCATGACCGAAATAAGCGTGCGTGGCCCCAGTGGCAACGACAAGCGTGTCATAATCAATTCGGGAACCATCTTTCAGCAGAACCTCCCGTGAATCGGTATCCACATCCTGGACCTCGGCCATCAGGGTACGTACATCCTCACGATGACGAAACAGAGAGCGAACGGGCCAGGCAATTTCTGCTGATGGCAGTGATGCGCCAGCGACCTGATAAAGTAAAGGCTGAAACAGATGGTGGTTACTCCGGTCAATGATTGTGATCGAAACGCCCGGCTCTTCCAGTTCTCTGACAACGGAGAGTCCACCGAACCCAGCCCCTATCACGACAACATGATGTTTTTGATCGCAGAAATGTACCATAACCATAATTCCTGAATTTAGCGCGTCAGTGCTGCTGCATGATGTGCAATGTGGTCGCCAATGTAGCTGGAGATAAAGTAATAGCTGTGATCGTGTCCCGGACGCAGGTTAAGCGTCAACGGATGACCGGTGTCCTCACAAACGCTCTTCAGTCTCTCCGGCTGAAGCTGAGTCTTCAGAAACTCATCATTCAGTCCTTGGTCTACAAGCAGAGGTAGCCTTTCCTGCGCTTTACGGATCAACTCAACCGTGTCGTACTGCTTCCAGTATTCCCGATCATCACCCAGATAAGCAGACAATGCATTTTCTCCCCAGGGCACCTGAGAAGGTGCGACGATCGGTGAGAATGCGGATACACTCTGATAGCGGCCCGGGTTTCTGAGCGCAATCATCAGGGCGCCATGTCCGCCCATCGAATGTCCACTGATACTTCTTTTATCAGACGCCGGGAACCATTCTTCAATCAGGGACGGGAGCTCGTTTACCACATAGTCATACATTTTGTAATGTGTCGCCCAGGGCTCCTGGGTTGCATTAACATAGAATCCGGCCCCCTGACCGAGAGCGTAGTCAGGATCATCAGGAATATCGGTGCCACGCGGACTGGTGTCTGGTGCCACAATCATGATCCCATGCTCTGCGGCATAACGCTGAACGCTCGATTTGGTAATAAAATTCTGTTCCGTACAGGTCAGACCGGAAAGCCAGTAGAGTACCGGTACATTACCGTTAAGCGCCTGGGGTGGAGTATAAACACCAAATTTCATCGTGCAGCCAAGCGTGCCAGACTCATGCTGATAAACTTCCTGCCACCCATCAAAGCTGGCATGATGTTCAAGACGTTCCATAATTTTCTCCGTATAACGACAGGACAATTCAGCAACAACGTAACAACTCAGTCAGAGCGGTTTTCGTTATGTTCAGGGTCGGTGTGCGAGTTTCTTATTCTTCGCACCACCCACCAAATCGCGAGCACAATGAAGGGCACGAGAATGGCAACCGCCAGCTCAGGTGGCATGACATCGTGGATCCCGGGAACCCCTTTCACCAGATACGAAATCAGACTCACCACATAATATGAAATGGCGGCAACAGACAATCCTTCAACGGTTTGCTGCAGATGTAGCTGTTGTCTGGCCCGGTTATTCATCGAAGCCAGCAGGTCACGGTTCTGATGTTCCAGTTCAACATCTATCCAGGAGCGAAGTAACGAAATAGCCCGCATGAGTTTGTCAGACAGCTTCGCCTGTCGTTCTTTCACAGAACGGCAGGTTCGCATGGCTGGGGCAATGCGCCGTTGCAAAAAATCAGACCAGGTGTAGTAGCCTGGAACCGGCGTTTCGGAGAGCGTATTCAGCCTTTCCTCAACAATTTCATAGTAGGCCTGGCTTGCGCCAAACCGGTACAGATTCGCTGCAGCGCCGGCTTCAAGTTCTGCGGCAAGATTGGTCAACGCAGAGAGCAACTGTTCATTTTTACGATGCTCTCCGGTGCGCATTTCTTCTGTAATTTCAGCCAGTCGGTTTTCCACTCGCCTCAGTTCAGAGGCCATGGTTCTTGTAAGTGGTAAAGAAAGCAAAGCAAGCGTGCGATAATTTTCAATCTCAAGCAGCCGCTGAACCAGTGCACCCAGCTGTGCCTCTGTCAGGTCCCGTTCAAGTATCAGAATGCGTGTCAGCCCGTCTTTATCCTGGCGAAAATCAGAGATAATTGCGGCACGGCCATTTTCTGTTACTGAATAGCACCTGCTGACAGGATCTAAATTCGTTACTGCAGCCTCAGATTCTGCAGTCCATGGCAGAATATCCAGACGGGTACCACAGATAACCGAACCCGGTGGCGTGAAACCATGCCGGAAGGGGTTCTCTCCCCTTAACTGTCCGTCACGCGGATCGCATGTGGTACTCCATAAGTAGGTGGAAAACTCACCGTGTTTTTCACAATACAAAGCGCCTTCCCGCCACGTGATACCGTGCAGGGGTGCTGAATTTTCTGATGGTGTTAAACCAAGACGATCTGACAGCTCAACCATGACCCGCTGGTCACCTGACTGGTCGCCTTTAGTCATGAAAGCAAACTGCAGCAGGGTCTGTGGTGATGTGATAAGCAGGTGCGGACGCGCATGTACTTCATTGACAGCGGCCGTTCTGTCTTTATGAGCCGGCATCCCGTACACGGTTTCGGGTGATTGCATCTCAGAACGGATAGCAGATAATGCTGACTCTTTCATAAGACTCTCTCTTTTTCTGACGGCCAGTCACATTACGCTTCGAGAAAGATACCCGCAGACGTAAACGTCTGCGGGTTGATCTTCATACGCTGTGATGTAGCCCCCTGAAACACCAGACAGTAGCTGTATCTCCAGATAAGAGATAGGCTTGAATATATGTCTAACACTAA
>QFQQ01000230.1 GCA_003243445.1 Citrobacter freundii | reverse complement strand
ACATTCGGTGGTGGCACTTTTGTACCTGAATCCTTCGACCGGGAGTTTATTGTATGAATATCCATAATTTCAAAAAAGGATTAGTTGGACTTCAGTTAGAAAACAAGAGTTTCAAGTTAATCGCTGCCTCGATGATTTTGGCGAACCTTGTACTTGGTTACGCCCTGCTGGCCAAAACACAACCCATCACCATTATTCCGCCAAACCTTACAGAAACAGCATGGCTGGATGAGAAAGCAGCCAGCAGCTCTTACATGAAGGCCTGGGCGTTATATATTGCTGACAGTTTCGGTAATGCTAACCCTACTACTTTAGATCTACTCAAAAACTCTATCGGCCCCTTTCTTGACGCATCAATTTACACCAAAGTCATGAAAGCAATGGACGACCAGATTGACCAAATTAAACGCGACCGCATCTCACTTTCTTTCAATCCGGTCGGGGTTATCACCGACCCGTTAGCAGTTGGTACTTTTTATGTCACCGGTAACCAGACTCTCGAAGGTATCACCGGCAAACCATCGACCACACCGGTCTATTACGAGATTACTGTTAACGTAAAAGGCTACCGGCCCATTATTACCTTCATTGAGATAAAGAGTGGTAAACCGCTGCTGCCAAGTGAACAAGACAAACACAAAGGTCAAAGCCAGAAATCTTCGGCTGCAAGAACATCCTAACAAAATTTCGTCAGTTGTATTACCGGGGATATAAATCTGTAACCGGAGTTTTTTATAAACCAGCAATCAGTAAACAAAACGGATGTGCCGAAATGATTTTTCTGATTGGTAATAGCCAATTTAAAAATGAACGTAGCGTTGCCACTTATCGGGGGGCTAAATGTTGAATAGTAAACGCACAATTATCCTGATGCTTTTCGTGTCATCCACATTTGCTGCCCATGTAACTGCGGGGGAAATGTCGGTTGATCAAGGGATGGTGTTTGAACAGCCTGATGCTCAGGCACAACCAAAAGTTACTGCGAAGCTCGCCTCTCGACCAGCGTCCACGACCCAGGCAATGCTCAGTACGGCAACACGCCCTTACCCTGACAACTACACGCCACCAGCAAATGGCACAAACGCGGGTGGTGATGAACCGGCTATTGATGGCCGTAATATTCAACCAGTTCCAGCCGCCATTGCCAGCCCGGTTCCACTGACTAAAGAGGTCATCCCATCTCGGTTGGAGTACATCGTTACACCGGGCGTTAATACCCTCGTGCCGATCTCTATTAACCAGATCAACCGACTCGTTACGCCATTCGAACATCCTGTTGTTCAGAAGGTAAAACAGGAGGGTGTGACCGTAACCGTCAAAGATAATGCCCTCTACGTGTCAACTGCTGACAGTAACCCGGCAAGTCTTTATATCAGCGAGAAAGGTGACGAAAGCGTTGCGATTTCCGTATCGTTAGTGCCCCAGAAAATTGCGCCTGTTCAGGCCTCCCTTATGCTTTCGCGCAAGCTGAATTCCACCGGTGCATCTGGGGTCATTCCTGCTGGATATAACAGCTTTGGTGGAAGTGAAGTTAAAGCCAAACGATGGGAACAGAAAGATAACTACATCGAGACCATTCGAAACATAATGCGAACTATCGCGCTTGGCGACATCCCCCCTGGCTACTCGCTGGGCAATCTATCTTCAGGGGTTGGGATCCCAAACTGTAATTTCCGCACGGGCACTGACCAGGATCAGATTCGTTACTCCTTCGGTAATGGCCAGTATCTTCAGGGTAGTCAATTCAGTGTCATCATCGGGGTTGCACAAAACACTGGTTCATCAACGGTAATGGTTGATGAATCACTCTGCACCCACCCTCAGCTTGCAGCAAGAGCATTATGGAGTCGTAACACTCTCCAGCCTGGCCAGCGAACTGAAGCTTACTTCGTTATCCGCAACATCCAGCCAAACGAACAAGCTAACGATT
>QFQQ01000229.1 GCA_003243445.1 Citrobacter freundii | reverse complement strand
CGGACGCGCCTTTATAAGCGGGGGGCAGCCATACCATATTGATGCCGATATCATTGAGTCCGCCTGCGCGTTCGGCAAGCTCGGGCCAGAGTTGACCGCCATCGGGGTAATACCAGTGAAAATACTGCAATAACGTGGGATTTTTCATCTTCCGTGCTCCAGAAGTCGTTTGGTCGACCTCTGGAGTATGGAAGATAATTCAGACGAGACGGGAAATTATTGTGGCGTAGTGGGGGCGTCGGGTACTAACAGCATCCCGGAAAGACGGCCATAGGCGTTATTGAGCGTCTTTTGGCGCGTCGACTGACCGATGAGATTGCTGAGTTCATCCAGCCGCTGCTGCAACAGGGTTTTGAGCAACTGTTCGTTATCCAGCGTCTGTTTAATATACCCAGCCACTAAGTCCTGAATACTTCGCGTAATGCCCGGTGGAGTTTGCTCTTCCATGACCACTTCAATACTTTGCAGATAGCTAACTTCCTGTTCCAGTAAAAGGTCCCACTCACAACGGTTGATAAACTCCACGGCTGAGGTCATTAACGAGACTCCTGGGACGACGCTTTCGGTGAGATCTGTTTCCAGGCTTCCGCAATGTTGCCGAGCAACCCTTCGACTTCTTCAATAGCCTGACAATCATTACGCAAGTTGGCTTGCAGTAAACGGCGAATCATATAGTCATACAGCGCAGACAGGTTGGTGGCGATTTCACCGCCATTCTCCTGATCCAGACCTGCTTTCAGGCCATTGTCGATAATATTAATGGCTTTGCTTAAGGCCTCGCCTTTGGCGACAATATCGCCCTGTTGCATAAACAGGCGAGCGCGCACCAGGGCGCTGTTCGCGCCATCAAACAACATTTCGATCAACTGATGCGGATTGGCGCTCATCACGCCACTCTCTATGCTGACCTGTGCATAGGCTTTGGTACCGCTCGCGGTATACATGCTTACCTCGTGTTATCAGGATTTATTCATTGCTGTAAATTGTTGGCCCAGATAGTTACTGGTGTTATTCAGCTTGCTCATCATGCTATCCAGTTGGGTAAACTGGGCGGTGTAACGCGCAACCATGTCGTCGATACTGGCGCTGACGGACAGGTACTGTTTGGTCAGTTTTTTCAGCGTGGCGTTAATGCTGTCTTGTGCGCTGTCGATAATGCCGTCATCGGCCAGGTAGCTTTTCACTTCGGCGGCAATTTTGGTGGTGATCCCGGTTTCTTTACCGTCGCCAGCCAACAGCTCACGTACCGAAGCGGTGTTTTCGTCCAGCGCTTTTTTCAGTTTGGTGTCATCGATGGTCATCTTGCCGGTTTTGCCATCCTGCTTGATGCCAATTTCATTCAGCGTCTTAAAGGCGCCTTCGCTACCAGAGTTGGCAAACTGCGCGCGAATACCGGTCTGAATGGTACGCACCACGCTGTCACCCACTAGGGCACCGTTATCCTTGTCCTGACCTTCAGCACCTTGATCAACGGCTTTATATTTGGTCAGCGTATTAAAGGTATCAATAAGTGAGTTATAGGCATCCACCCAGCCTTTAATCGCTTCCGTGGCTTTCTCATTGCTTTTCGTGACGGTGACACGCGCGTCGGTGACTTTTTTGGTCAGTTCTAGCGTCACGCCCTGCGGGGCATCGGTGATTTTGTTACTCTGGCGTTCAATAGGGATCCCGTTCATGGTTAATTGAGAGTTTTGCGCAACTACTCGTTCATCCATTTTACCGGTACCGGTTTTGCTGTCGTAAGCCAGTAGATCGTTAAGCTTGCTGTCGCCGTCAACAGAGATAGTCATTTCGCTGTCCAGACCTTCGGCGGCGGTCAGCACCAGTTTAAACTCATCGTCTTTCACCTTGACGATACTGGCAGAAATCCCGCTGTCGGAATCGTTAATCGCCTTACTGATATCGTCCAGCGTGGTTTTGTCCTGCGACAGTTTAATCTCCAGCGGCTCTTTCCGACCCGGCTGCTCAATTTTAATCGTGCGCGTGGCAGAACCATCACCGAGAGCCTCTTTGTTTGAACCAACCGTTGCAGTACTCAAAGATTGCGCCTGCGCCAGCTGTGTAACGCTGATGGTATAAATACCCGGTGCCGCGCCGGCTTCGGTGGTCACTTTCAGATCTTCAGTACTGCTGGTCACATTACTGCTTTTGAACAGTTCCGGTTTATTTAATGCGGTATTGGCCGTCTGGAATTTTTCCAGCGCACTCTTCAGCGTACCGTAAGCCGTCAGGCGTGCATTATTATCGCTCTGTTGCTGAGTGATTGGATTTAAACGTTTTTTCTCAGCAATAGTCAGGTTGTTTAGCAACGTATCCAGTGGTAAGCCTGAGCCTACGCCCAGTGATGTAAATGAAGCCATGCCCGATTCCTTGTGATTGCAAACAATTGTTAAGCGGGTTATCGGCAATCTGCGCGCAAAGTTTAATGATAGTTTTG
>QFQQ01000228.1 GCA_003243445.1 Citrobacter freundii | reverse complement strand
TAGAAGATGGGCTGCTGATAAAAGCTGATCCCAATGCGATTAACCGTATAGTCAACAACATTATTGAAAACGCAATAAAGTTTACAGACGAAGGCGGTCAGATAGCTATATCCCTGACGAAGCAGGAAGATAAAATTGTATTTGCGGTTAAGGATACCGGCGACGGAATACCCACTGAATTACAAAAGAAAATATTCGAGCCTTATTACCAGATAGGGCATAAAAATACGGGACTTCAGGGTATGGGGTTAGGCTTGCCTATTGTCAAAAAAGTAGTGGATGGGCTTGGAGGAACTATTGCTATTCAAAGCCAGCCGGAAGTAGTTCCGGGAACAACGGTTACAATCACGCTCACTCAACATACATTAGGTAGCAATGAAGAAATTGCTAAATCAGGTACAGCTATCAGTAAGCTCAGTTACGAATACAGTTATGATACCATTGCCGACAGTGAATTTAAAGCGGGCAGGCGCACTTTGCTTTTGATTGAAGATAATATTACAATGATTAATTTCCTGCTTCAGAAATTAAGTACGGTGTATAATGTATTCTGCGCAAGAAATGGTGCGGAGGCTTTGAAAAAGCTCCACGAAATAACGGTCATTCCCGACCTTATTCTTTCTGATGTAATGATGGACAAAATGGATGGTTTTGCTTTCGCCAGGAAACTGGCAGAACAGGGAAGATATTCACATATACCTTTAATTTTCCTAACGGCTAAATCCACACAGGTTGACAAACTGAAGGGCCTGAAGTTGGGCGCAATAGACTTTATTTCAAAACCTTTTTCCTTTGAAGAATTGAGCCAAAAGATTGAAACCATCTTGGATAGTATCAACAAACAGCAAAAGGCTATCTTAAGTTCCTCCATAGCCCAACTTCAAACCTTAAAAAACCTGGGGCAAGAAGGTGTTTCCGCTTCCAGCCAGACAAAGTTTGAGGAAAACTGTAAGCTGCTGCATTTTACCACAAGGGAAATCGAAATAGCCCGCCTGATTGTGAAAGGCAGAACGTATAAGATGATCGCCAAAGATCTGTTTATCTCTGAAAAAACGGTCACTAAACATATCCAGAATCTGTTTGAGAAAGCAGATGTCAGGAACAAGATTCAACTCATCAATAAGCTGAACAAATAGCTACAAGGCATTGATTTACTACTATTTGAGTAGGGAAATAGTAGGAATTACGTATAGTTTCAGGGGTGGTATGGGGCTACATTTGTGGTGACAAATGTTTGCCATATAAAAGGGAGGGCTTATGTGTGAAGGTTATGTACTTGAATGGCTGGACACTTTGATTTCCGTCACTCTGAATCCATTAAAATCGGAGGTTGGTTCAATACCACCGGAAGACATCAACAAATTACAGAATTTGATAATTCAGGAAAAGGACAAAGTTCAGTCCGCCATCAAATTCACGGTGTTTAATCTGAATGACGAAACAGCGATAAAGTGCGCCATAAAAAACTATCATTCCAGCCTTGTCAGCTTGCTTGACCAGGCACTGGAAAACAAGGGTCCGTTTGCGGAAAATGCAGCGCCCCAGGCGATACTGGATAATATTATTTCATGTATCGAGGAATTGCTTTTTTTGATAGAAAGGCGTTTTACCAGCTATTTGGGCATTGATGAACGTGTGCCTGCCACCTACTTCGACCTGCTCAAAAAAGAGTTGCTAAAAAGGTTGCCACGGACAATAAAAAAACATAGGGAACAGCATTCATTAATTCCGGTGCTGGAGTTGATTATTCGGGAAGTGGAAGCATTTCTAAACCTGCCTTCAGATAAGCACAAGCATACTTTCAGGGAGATGTTCTATCTGAAAGATCTTTGTGTGGAGCTGGAATTTTTGGAATATAATGATGATGCCACGCTTTACACCACACTGGATGAGGTATTGATCCGTATGAACTTTAACAGCAAAACGTACATCTATAACCTTACG
>QFQQ01000227.1 GCA_003243445.1 Citrobacter freundii | reverse complement strand
GCCGTACGGCACTCCCCACCATGATGTTTTTCCGCAATCTGAAGCTGGCCCACAAGCTGCTGGCCTCTTTCATCGCCCTGCTGCTGCTGACCGCCGGCCTGGGCCTGTTCTCCGTGGTCCAGCTGGACCGTGTCAACCGCACGGCCACCGACCTGGCGCACCACTGGATGCCCGCCGAGCGCGTGATCATGGAGATGCGCTACCAGCTGCAGCGCTACCGCTCGCAGACCATGCAGCATGTGCTGGCCACCTCGATGGATGAAATGGCCATCTACGACAAGAGCATGCCGGCGTTGTGGTCCGAGCTGCTCAAGAACCATCAGGCCTTCGAGCGCTATGCCAACACCGCGCGTGAGCGCGAGCTGATGGCCGGCATCAAGGACGACCTGGGCCAGTACGCGCAGCACACGGCAAAGATCGTGGACCTGTCCCACGCCCTGCGCACCGAGGAAGCCTCCGAGGTGCTGCGCGGCGATTCGGTCAAGACCAGCCGTGCCATCAACACCAAGCTGGACGAACTGCTCAAGATCAACGCCCAGGGCATCGAGGATGCCAACCAGGCAGGCGACGACATCTTCACCGCCGCGCGCTGGTGGGTGATCGCCCTGCTGGCGGGGGCCGTCCTCTTCGGCCTGGGCATGGCGCTGCTGATCGCCCGCAGCGTGGCACGCCCCCTGCAGCAGGCCGTGAGCCTGGCACAGGCCGTGGCCGCCGGCGACCTGGGCAGCCGCATCGAGGTGCATGGCAAGGACGAGACCGGCCAGCTGCTGCAGGCCCTGCAGCACATGAACGAGAGCCTGCAGCGCATCGTCGGCCAGGTGCGCCAGGGCACGGACTCCATCGCCACGGCCAGCGGCCAGATCGCCTCGGGCAACCAGGACCTGTCGGCACGCACCGAGGAACAGGCCAGCTCGCTGGAGCAGACCGCCGCCTCCATGGAGGAGCTGACCTCCACCGTCAAGCAAAACGGTGCCAACGCCCAGCAGGCCAACCAGCTGGCCGCCGCCGCCTCCCAGGTCGCCGTGCGCGGCGGCTCGGCCGTGGCCCAGGTGGTGCAGACCATGTCCGCCATCAACGATGCCTCGCGCAAGATCGTGGACATCATCGGCGTCATCGACTCCATCGCCTTCCAGACCAACATCCTGGCGCTGAATGCGGCCGTGGAAGCGGCCCGCGCCGGTGACCAGGGCCGGGGCTTTGCCGTCGTCGCCTCGGAAGTGCGCACCCTGGCCCAGCGCTCGGCCGCCGCCGCCAAGGAGATCAAGCAGCTCATCGACGACTCGGTGGGCAAGGTCGAGGAAGGCAGCGCCCAGGTCGACTCGGCCGGCAAGACCATGGAGGAGATCGTGGCCAGCGTGCGCCGCGTGACCGACATCATGGGCGAGATCTCGGCCGCCAGCCATGAGCAGACGGCCGGTATCGAGCAGGTCAACCAGGCCGTCACGCAGATGGACCAGATGACCCAGCAGAACGCCGCTCTGGTGGAGGAATCGGCGGCGGCCACCGGCGCACTGCAGGCCCAGGCCAAGGCGCTGGCCGAAGTGGTCAGCGTGTTCAAGCTCTCGCCGTCCGCCGGCATGCTGGGCAGCAGCCGCGGTGTCAACCACGCCGCTGCCGTGGCAGCGCCCCGCCACGCGCCGACGGCGCCCCGCCCGCATCTGGCGCCTTCCGCTCCCAAACGCGCGGTGCCCGCACGTGCTTCGGCCGCCCTGCCTTCTGCAACCGGTGCGGCCGGTGCGGCCGGTGCAACCCCTGCTCCGGCTGGCGCCGCGCGCCCGGCCCAGCCAGCACAGCCGGCCCGGCCCGCCGTGACGGCATCGGCCAAAGCCAAGGCCAAGGCGGCCAGCACGGCTTCCGACGACGATTGGGAAACCTTCTGAATCAGGTTTTCGCCCGCCCCGCCAGGGGCGGACATGCCTGCCAAGGCCCGACCAGCTTCTGCTGGCCGGGCCTTTTTTCCG
>QFQQ01000226.1 GCA_003243445.1 Citrobacter freundii | reverse complement strand
ATGGATGCAAGGGAATGCCCAATTCGGTCACATGTATGAATGTCCGAGATGTGTATGCCCTGACCGATGGAGATGATTATCAGGAGCAGATTGACACCGCATCTGAAAACCAACTTTCGGGAAAGCCTGTGGAGGTTAAGCGGCTTCGCACTACAGCTGAGAACGGTGGACGGAATACTGCCGATGGTGGTCGATACGTCCCTGTGCCTGCTACCGCTGCTGATCCTCAACCCATCCGAACACAATCTATCGTCATGCGGGTGCTGGTTGACCCCTATGAGACCGCAGATGGTGACCTTAACGTCCCTGGCTACGTCTATACCGAGATTGAGCCGCGTCGTTGGGAGGTAGGTGCAAGAAATAGTGCCACGTCAACTGCTGTTATCAGACCGATGTCTGCACCGGTTGCCGCTGTACCAGCGCAATCCCAGGGTGAGACATCGCAACCACCTCAGAAAGGGAGTTACATTAAATAATTGACCGGTAGTACCGGTATAACCGGTACTACTTTTTTTTATGTGCTGTATTCCTTGGTCGTCTTTTTAATACCCATCACTGATAAAGGTAAAGCACATGAAACAAAAGTCATTATATATTGCTATTGTTCTGGCACTTCATTGTGCCGCTGCCTATGCAGATAACACAATTGATGAACACCAAATTGACAAAGTTACTGTAATTGGTGATGAGAATAGTGTTACTGGACTATCTCAATGTACACATTCTGACAAATGCGAAGTACCTGATGGGCCGTCAAGCGTTAATGGTAGTTATAACATTATAACTGGTCTATCAAACTACGTTATAACTGGTAATAATAATAAACTTGACTACACATATGATCCAAGCTTGAGTTGGTCTAGTTATGCAAACAGTTTTAACGTATATGGTAATTACAATACTGGTACATATTTACAAGGATTAAATATTTTCGGCAGTGCTAATGACGTTTATGGCATTAACGTTGATATAATGGGGTATAGCAACAAGATAAAAGGAAGTGCAATACAGGTCATGGGTAGTTATAACGATCTGGATACTGTAGGTATGGGCGCAATTCTCGGTTCAAGAAACACTGTTACTAATTATGCAGGTTCAATAATCGGCACATTCAACACATTGAGTGGTGGTTCCTATGCTTTGACAATAGGTTCACTTAACAATATTACAGCGTCTCCATTTGGTGACCCCTCCGTGCCTTTTAAATTCGGCAACATCACAATCGGGACGATTAATACCATTACTGATTCAGATGAATCAATCGTACTGGGTAACTACAATACTGTTTCCGATGATAACGCAATCGTTATTGGTAATTACGCATCGGCTTCCAATGGTGGTATTGCCATTGGTTACGGTTCGATCTCCAATAGCGCAGATACAGTATCGTTTGGATCATCAACGGTACAAAGAACGCTGACTAATGTAGCAGATGGTTCCAGCCGGTATGATGCTGTGAACTATGGCCAGCTCATGAATTCGGTTAGTTCGCTTCAGGCATACACCGATAGTGCTATCAGTTCGTACCTCTCATCCATTGGATCTGGTTCTAACACAACGCCACCTATTACCGGAGGAAATGACAATAACGGTACGGACGGCAACGGGACAGGAAGCGGTACAGGGGCTGGTAGCAGTAACGACAATAACCAGGCTGCAACGGATGCTAATACTTATACCGACGAGCGCGAAGTGTCGATTAACGCCCGAACTGATAGTCTTATTGCAACAGAAAGCGCATCCCGGGTTACTGGGGATGCTCAAACACTGCTAAGTGCAAACAGTCATACAGATGCCCGTGAAGCTGTCATCAACTCCAGAACTGATATCCTTGTCGATACTGAGCGCCAGTCGCGGATTGACGGTGACCGCCAGACTCTGGCTTCAGCCAATAGCTACATAGCTACACAAACCAGAAGTTCTCTGACCTTAAAAAGACGGTTGACCGTAATGATAAAAGAGCAAAAGCAGGCTCAGCGAGCGCTATTGCTATCGCGTCTATTCCCTTCCTCAATAACGTTTCTGGCTTTGGTATGGCAATGGGCGCGTACCGAGACCAGGGAGCAATTTCGGGCGGTGCAAATTACGCTATCAACGAAAAAGTAAACGTCCGCTTTAGCATGTCGGCAGATACAGCCGGTGGTGTTGGAGCTGGTGCAGGATTTGCGGTTGGCTTCCAGTAATAATAAAGCATGAATAAAAAAAGCCACTTTTTAGTGGCTTTTTTATTTGGATTAATTGAGTAATCAAAATCAATATTAACATTTCACTACATCTCTTTTTTTGGGGACAGTTTGCAGTCCTTTTTCCTGCGGCAAAATAAATCAATATGTGAAAATGAAACCTCTCTCATTTGGAGCGGTTACTATGAACTTTATCAAACATGT
>QFQQ01000020.1 GCA_003243445.1 Citrobacter freundii | reverse complement strand
TCTAAAGGACCGCCCTCCTCCACCGGTCCTTTAGATGACGGTGACTAAGAAATTTCTCTGCTGTAAAGATCGCTCTGACAGCCAGGTGAATACAAGGGAAAAACACAAAATCTCAGCAGAAAATAACGATAGCTACATGGTGAAAAAGCGGCGGGTTCGCGAGGGAGAGCAGACCGGCAATCTCAAATCAGGAGAGGAACTGCAACACACATGCTGCATCGATCGAACAAAAAAAAGCCCGTAAGTGAACTTACAGGCAAACAATCACAATCACATGAGAAAAATCGCTGTAGGGGGAGGAGTCGAACCTCCACGGGGCAGTTAGCCTTAGCACAAAGAGTTAGTGGTCAATCCTGGTCGGCCTGACGGTCGGCTCTATGCTACGTTTATCCTGTTATCCCCACCCTCGAGACGAGAGGGCATGTCTGCCAAAAATTTCATCACCCCACAGTGTAATAAGCAATTTTAAAACTTTCAACCTGATAGTTGATCTGACCCCGTCCGCCGTAGCTTCAGCGAAGAGGATGCGGTTTTCTGCAACTGCTTTAAGAACTTGATAGAACAAAATTAAGGGAAAAGGCCATTTGGTTCAAAGATTTTCAAGAAATATTTTGAAAATATAGATATTTTTCAAATATTTGATGATATATCCTTAGAACATCAAAAACAGACTTCAAAAATGAGTGCCAAATTGAATCTTGACAAACTGGACCTGGACATCATCCACCACATGATGGAGAATGCTGAAATCTCCTACGCCGATCTTGGCAAAAAACTATTTGTTTCAGGAGGAACGATACATGTGCGTATCAAAAAACTCCAGGAAGCGAAAGTAGTTAAAGGTACTAAACTGTCTGCAGACTTGAAACTTTTAGGGTATGATGTGATCGCCTTTATCGGCATCTACCTTAAAGAAAGTTCACTATATGACGGCGTTGCCAAAGAACTGCAGAAAATACCAGAGATCGTACGACTCAACTACACAACCGGCAACTATAGCATGTTTGCAGAGATCGTATGTAAAGACATCTCGCAACTCCGCTATGTACTGCACGATCAACTGCAAAAGATTAAAGGCATTGAAAGAACTGAAACCTTCATCTCTCTCGAAGAAAGTTTTAACCGCAATGTAAAAGTGGTGAGTTGATGAAAAAACCAGCCAGCTTCTATTCCTCGCTGCTATGGATGATCTTACTGAACGTAGTGATCAAACCCGCATGGGTTTTCGGAATAGACAGGCAGGTGCAAAACCAGGTCGGCGCTGAAAAATATGGCGTTTATTTTTCCCTCTTCAATCTCTCCGTCGTCTTTGTTTTCTTATTGGACTGGGGACTTACCACCTACTTCAACAGGCAAGTGGCAATGCAACAATCCACATTGTCCGCTGCTCCGAAGTCTTTCCTGCAACTGAAACTTTTATTCATTCTTATTTATACCCTCGTCGTCTTCGCCGCCGCATGGATCACCGGTGTTAAACACTGGAACATTGTACTGTACGCCGTGCTGATACAGGTTTTATATTCACTGCTTCTTTTTTTTCGTGCCGCACTGACTGCAAGACAGTTTTTTAACATAGATGCCTGGATCTCCGTCATTGACAAAGCATTGATGCTACTGATCGCGGGAATACTGCTTTATTATCCGCCCTTTAGCGGCACAATGTCCATTGAGTTATTCGCAGGATTACAGGTCGCGACTCTCGCCGTTGCCTGCCTGATCGCATTGATCTGTTTATGGAAAAATGACCTGCTTCATTATTTAAAATTCAGTGGCTTTCCGGGCATGCAGGTTTTCAAGCAGGCATTTCCTTTCGCGCTTGTGGTGTTGCTGATGTCACTACATGCGCGTATCGATGCTTTTCTCCTCGAACGGATAAATGTCAATGGCGCGTATGAAACAGGTATCTACGCGGGCGCTTACCGGCTCGTGGACGCCGCAAATATGGTGGGTACACTGACAACCGCTTTTTTATTACCCTATATCGTAAAACGATGGAGTAATAAAGAAGGAATAAATGAGGTGGTCCTTACCGGGCGCAATTTTCTGATCATGATGTCGATCGGCATCTCGGTCCTTGCATTTGCCCTTGGAGACTGGATCCAGCAGTTGCTTTATCATCATGGCGATGCAAGAGCCGTCGATGTACTGAAACTCTGTTTACCCTCGCTGATCGGGTATTCGCTAACACAGATCTATGGTACTGTTTTGACCGCCACAGGTCATATCAAAAGTTTTTGCCGGATCGTAGCAATATTTGCATCGATAAATATCGGGCTCAACGTTCTGCTGATACCCCGTTACGGCGCAATTGGCTGTTGCATTACCGCACTGTGTACACAACTTGCCACCGGGATAACGGTGGCCTGGTTTGCCAGCCGAAAAACCGGGTTGGCTGTTCATGTCCGATCTGTTTTTGTTTATATTTTTACGGCGATCCTGCTTGGAATCTTTTTATACGGGGGAATAAGCATGTCTGTCAACGAATTCCTGTTGACTGGCTCAGCAATCGCCCTCACGCTCGCGATCATGCTGTTCACGCGCATGATCAATATAGGTAAATGGATGAAGCCGGAATAAACCTCAATAAAGACTACATGCCTGATATATTTGAATTGTTTGCCCGATGGAAAAAGCAGATCCTGCTTATTGTTTTGTCGTCTCTGATCGTAGCAACGGCCATCGTTTTTATTCTGCCTGTCAAATATCTCGCAACATCCACAGCGATCCCTGCTAACCCACTGCTGATCGATAAAGCAAGCCTCTTCAGCCATGAGGCGCGTGAACTATACAGCAGCCTCGGTACGGACAATGATCTTGATGTGATCATCGGCACAGGACAGTTGGACACGATCTATATAGCGGCCGTACGAAAATTCAAGCTCACCGGTCATTACGCTATTAAGGATACTTCTGAAATGGCTGTGTTAAAAGCCGCGCACATATTAAAGGAAGAAACGAAAATTCAAAAAACCGCATTTGGAGAACTTCAGATACGACTATTATTCACAGACAGATTTCTTGCACCCCAGGTGGCCAATATGCTCATGGATCAACTTGCCCTCATTCATCAGCATATTCTTAACAGGAACAACAAACTTTTATTAGATGGAATTGAAAAGCAGATAGCCGACAGAACGATATCAAAAATGCCATTTGTTAAAATTGATACCAGTTTGATCGAAGAGGCAAATGAAATAGAGAATCAAACAGCGCTATACAAACGTCTACTGGCCGAGTATCAACTGGCGGCAAACCTGGAAAGACCAGCTTTTCATATTGTAGAACCCGCACGTATTTCGGACAAACCTGCTTCTCCAAAGATTGCAGTAATACTGATCTCAACGGCTATTGCCAGCCTGCTCTTTGCATTATGGCTCGCAGTTTTATTGGATAAAGGAAAAAAAGCAGGTAAGTGAAACCTGCACTGAAATATAATAACAGTATCTTTTTCTTCGCGTCAGTATTTTTCCTGCTGATCCTGGGCGTTGCGATCTATACTGAGAAATATTACTTACTGGCGATACCTTTCGCTGTATTAATATTTCTTTCGGGCTGGCGGTCTTTATCATTTGCATTTGGCTTACTGATTGCAAGCATTCCGTTCTCCACAGAATTCCAGTTTTCAGAAACATTGGGCACAGATCTTCCTGATGAAATGCTGATGTTGCTTGTAAGTGTGCTTTCTTTACTTTATGCCGCACAAAATGGAAAAAGTTTGATTCGGCTATTTTCCCATCCGTTATTGCTGTGTTTACTCTCACTACTTTGCTGGTCTGTCATTGCAGCGTTGTTCTCTGCTCATCCGCTTTTGTCCATAAAATATTTATTGGCAAAAGGTTGGTATATCGGTGCGTTTGTTATCGGTGCATTATTGGTTTGGAAGAATAAAGACACGCTCAAAACAACGGGAATTATACTGGCAGTGTCCATGCTGGTAGTAAGCTTGGTCATTTTTGCCCGCCATGCATCTGAATCATTCAGCTTTGCAAGTGTAAGCGATGTTGTTCAGCCGTTTTTTCGCAATCACGTCAATTATTCGTCATTGCTCGTTTGCACATTGCCTGTATGGTTTGCCTGCTGGAAGCTTTCCTCTCCTATCAATATCAAGCGATGGATTATCTGCGCGTTGATCATCTCAGTCGTTGCTTTATTCGTTACCTATGCCCGGGGTGCATGGCTGGCATTGGTGGTTGGAATAATTGTTTACCACCTGATAAAAAGGCGGATCGTGATCGGCGTTTTGCTGATTACGATTGTGCTGATAACAATTACATTAACCTGGCTGATTCACAACGATAAATATCTTGACTTCGCTCCGGATCAGCGAACAACAATCTTTCATGAGGATCTTCGCGAACACCTCGTCGCCACCTACGAACTGACAGATATGTCCGCCGCAGAGAGATTCTATCGTTGGATCGCCGGCGTGAGAATGACAGCCGACCAGCCCATTGTTGGTTTTGGTCCGGGTACTTTTTATGAAACGTATAAGCCATATACCGTTCCGGCTTACAGGACATGGGTAAGCGATAACCCCGAGAGATCCACAGTACACAATTACTTCTTATTAACCGCTGCAGAGCAGGGAATCCCGGCGCTTATTTTATTTGGAATACTTATTACAGGCGTGATGTATTATGCACAGCATATATTTCACCGGGTAACAGATCTTTTCTATAAAACAGCGGGCATCATTACTGGTGTGATCTTTTCCATGATACTCATGCTTAATTTCCTGAGTGATCTTGTGGAAACAGATAAGATTGGAAGCCTGTTCTTTCTTTGTATTGCCGCGCTTGCAGCAATAGATGTTCAGGTAAGCAAGATCGAGAAAGCGGAGCCGGTGAATTAGATCTTCCCCCGTACATTGAGTGCGTCCCGAAGCCCGTTGCCGAGCATGTTAAAGGCAAGTACCAATAGCATGATCGCAAATCCTGGGGCGAGTGCAAGTGTGGGATTCTGAGTAATGATGAAGTTATAGTTTTCCTTGATCATCAAACCCCAGCTTGGTTGCGGAGCCTGTACTCCTATTCCCAGGAAGCTCAATCCGGCTTCGATCACAATGGCAGAAGCAAAGTTTGCCGCAGCGATCACCATTACCGGCCCCATTATATTTGGCCAGATATGACGCACGATCGCACGGATATGGGAATAGCCCAATGCTCTCGTTGCCTCCACATATTCCAGTTCGCGTACGGCAAGTACCTGGCCGCGGACGAGACGCGCGACGTTCACCCACATTGTCAAACCGATCGCGATAAAGATCTGCCAGAAACCTTTTCCCAATGCCAGCGTGATTGCAAAAACCAGCAACAATGTAGGAATACTCCAAAGCACATTGATGAACCACATGATCGCTTCATCAGTCTTGCCTCTGAAATAGCCGGCAAGCGAACCAAGGATCAAACCTATCGATAGGGAAATGATCACCGTGATCAGTCCAACGCTCAGGCTGACCCTTGTGCCAACTAACAGGCGGCTGAAAATATCGCGGCCGAATTTATCTGTTCCAAGAACAAACCTTTGTGACTTGACCGGAGATGACGAAAGTTGATTGACATTATACGCCTGTCGTTCACTTAAACCTTCATCAATAAATTTTTGAACAATGACGCTATCTCCCTGTTGCCTGTGCGAGACAATGGGAACATAATAATACGGATCTTCTTTTCCATTCAATAGCCGCTCAAAAAAAGAAGAAGGCATTACCGGCTTTTCTTTTTTACCAATAAAAAATCCTGTTTATAACCGGGTTTATTGCCACCTATTTCCAGTATGATCCTGTTTGCAAAAGGAGATGGATCAGGAGCGATGAAGTATGCAAATACAGCAACAAGCACGGCAATCACAATGATAAGCAATCCAAACAATGCCCCCTTGTTCCGGCGAAGTCTTCGCCAGGCGGCAGATTGAAAAGATTGATCATTGCTCATACCGGCAAGATATTAATAAGTTTAAAGATTAAGGATCTAAAGGTTTAAAAGTTTCAGTAATGATTGATGAAAAAGAACTGACTACTTCACCTTTCTGCCTTTCCATTCATAGCTGCCAAATTGCCCGAGAAAGCCGGAGATAAGCGTGTAACAGATATGCAATGGTTGAAATAAGGGAAACAACCGGATCATCCAATGTTTATTGAAGAAGCCCGCAAGGTTTGCGAACAAAGGCAATTCAACAATCGTTTTGATCAATAGAAAAAAGATCGAATAAAGAAGGAAATGCACATTCCAGCATCCGGCAATAAGCAACACAGGAAACGATAAGTTGACAAGATATACAAGCAACAGCACCGGAAATATCCTGCGGTCATTGTATTGCGTAGCCTTACTCGCCCAACGGATCCGCTGATTGAGAAATGCTTTCCAGGTGATCATGGGAGAAGTGGGAACGATCGCCGCGGTTGATTTGAGATAATGTATCCTTGCCGGATACTTTGTCGCTATCTTATGCATCAGCAGCATATCATCACCTGAGGCGATATGATCGATATCTTTAAAACCATTTACTTCATAGAACACCTTTCTCTCATAGGCAAGATTTGCGCCATTGCTCATTGCAAGATGTCTGCGGAAAACCGCGGCACCGGTAATGCCCTGCAACACCATAAAATCCATCGCCTGGAATGTTTGCAATAGAGATGCATCGCAGAAAAAACTTACAGGCGCCGCAATAAATACCGCATTTGTTTCTTGCTTGAATGCTGCAATTGTTTCAAGCCAGGCCGGAGGAGGAACGCAATCGGCATCTGTGGTAACGATCAGGTCACCTGTTGCGGCCGAAATGCCAAGCCCGATCGCTTTTTTCTTATGTGAGTTGATGCTGTCACCGCCTTCCAGGGATAGGATTCTTACATTATCATAAAGTCGCGCCACGCGCACTGTTGCGTCTGTTGAGTGATCATCGACCAGTATAATTTCAAACAGCTCTGATGGATATGTTTGTTGCTGCAAACTGTGCAGAAGGTCCGTGATATTTTTCTCTTCATTTCTTGCAGCGATGATCACGGAGATCTTTATTGAAGCGACCTTTCCTTTTGCGGAGAAAATGGGAATAGCTTTCCAGCTTCGCCAGTAAAAAATAAGTAATACTGCATATAAGAATAGAAGAACGGCAATTATCAACAGCAGTATTATCATTAACAGTAGAATTATCCGTGCAAAAATAACAGGTTGATGGCAATCGGATGAATTACTTCAATGCCGTCTCAATTGCAGGGAGGTATTTCGATTGCAAAACCTGGTGGCCTGCATTGAGGATTTCGATATCGCAGTATTCCGCAATCCCATTTCTGAATTTCTCTCCTCTAGATGAAAGAATGATCCTGTCATATTTGCCATATATCAACCTTACGGGCGTCTTGTATTCACGGATAAGTGATTTGATATGGGCAAGACCAGGCTTCAGCTTACGAAGCACGGTCCATCGCTGATATAAGGATATTCTCAACGCAGGATCTTCAATGTAAGCATTTACAAACTTATATACACTGGCGTTTACGCGGCCGGCCCTGTTCATTCCTTTTAAGAATAAAAAGAACCAGCCAGGATTTTTCATTGTAAACCGGAATAACCGGTTGCCGATAAAGGTTTGGGTGGATAGCCAATACCAAGGATTGATCACCAGGCCATCAGGCGCCAACAATACGATCTTACGAAAAACAGCGGGCCGCGACTCATATAGGCTCAAGGCAACGCGACCACCAAGGCTAAAACCAAGAAGAACAGGCTTGCTATCCTGGTCCAGAGGTAAACGAGACAGGATCTGCCAGAGATCGTTCAGGCTGAACTTAAGCCCCTGCTTCCAGACTGTTTCCCCGTGATAAGGAAGATCAATGGCGTGAAAAGTGTACTGAGAGCCAAGACCATTCCCAAGGAACTCAAAAGATCTGGCGTTTTCTCCGTAGCCATGAAAACAGATCACAGGTATCGGGCCTTTGCCAAACCGGTAATAGCAGATCACGGAATCCTTATATGATAGCAGTTGACGACGCATATAGCCGCTGAAGGCTTGAAAATTTAATTGCAATAATTCAAATTTAATATTATTTTTGGATAGTTGCACAAACAACTATATGCCAAACAACCATTTTAAAAAAGGAGAACTCTACAGCTTTATTACGGGCAAAGCTTCTACTGCTATAGCACGCCGTTTGCAGAAGAAATTCAATTCTGCCGGTCTGAATATAACTATAGAACAATGGAGTGTGTTGTATCATTTGTGGAAAGAAGATGGCAGAAGTCAGCAACAACTTTGTAATGCCACATTCCGTGATAAACCCAGCATTACAAGGCTTGTCGATAACCTGGAAAAATTAAACCTGGTGAAGCGTGTTCCGTCTGAACATGATCGGCGTATCAACATGATCTATCTGACCAAACAGGCGCAAAAGCTCGAAGAAGAAACAATGCAGATTGCGGATGAAACATTGAATGAAGCGTTGAAAACGGTGCCGGCGGAAAAGATAGATGTCTGTAAAGAAGTTCTGCAAATTGTGTACGATAACCTCAAATAGGAAATTGCGGGGACGGTAGTTCAAAGGTTTTAAAGTTTTAATGTTTAATAGTTTTTATTACTCAGCAAAGCCGGTGAACCTTTAACAATATCGCCTGACTGTAAAACTCTTAAACCTTAAAACTTTATAACCATGAGTACTGTCGCTGATGCCAAAAATGTGCTGAAGGGAGGTGAATGGCTGATTAAAGAATCCTCTCCGTTTGATACGTTTATTCCGGAAGAATTTTCTGAAGAACAAAAAATGATCCGCGATATGTGCGATCAGTTTTTGGATTTAGAAGTATTTCCGAATTTAGAACGGATCGATAGTCTTGAGCCGGGACTGATGAAATCGCTCGTTACAAAAGCTGGTGACCAGGGTCTGCTCGCCACCGCTTTTCCGGAAGAGTATGGTGGTCTGGGAAAAGACTTTGTTACTTCCACTATTATCAATGAATATCTCGGTGCGGGTCATTCCTTTTCGGTGGCAGTTGCCGCGCATACTGGCATCGGCACTTTGCCGATCCTTTATTTTGGAACACCCGAGCAAAAAGCGAAATACATTCCTAAGCTTATAACAGGAGAATGGGCAGGTGCCTATGGTCTTACAGAGCCGAACAGCGGCAGCGACGCGTTAAGCGCCAAAACAACCGCTAGGTTAAGCGATGACGGAAAGTATTATCTGCTGAACGGGCAGAAATGCTGGATCACGAATGGCGGTTTTGCCCAGGTATATACCGTGTTTGCAAAAGTGGATGGCGATAAATTCACCGGGTTTATCGTGGAAAGAGGAATGGAAGGATTTACACAGGGACCGGAAGAGCATAAGATGGGCATCAAGGGTTCTTCTACAGTGCAACTGTATTTCCAGGATGCAAAAATTCCTGTTGAAAATGTATTGGGTGAAATAGGTAAAGGACATAAGATCGCGTTTAACATCCTGAATATCGGTCGCCTGAAACTTTGCGCAGCAACAGTTGGTGCAGCAAGAAAATCAATGAGCGAAACTGTTCAGTATGCAAAAACAAGAGAACAGTTCAAACAACCGATCGCCAACTTCGGAGCGATCAAACACAAGCTTGCAGAAATGGCCATCAGGATCTACGTAGCCGAATCTGCATTGTACCGTACTGCAGAATGGATTGCCGAGAAAGAGAAAGAGCTGACAGACTCGGGCAAGCCTTTCAATGAAGCATTGCTTGGCGCTGCTGAGGAATATGCGATCGAATGTGCGATGCTGAAAGTAGCAGGCAGCGAAGCATTGAACTATGTGGTGGATGAAGGCGTGCAGATCCATGGCGGCAACGGCTTCAGTGCGGAATACAATATTTCCCGGGCTTACCGTGACAGCCGGATCAACCGCATCTTTGAAGGAACCAACGAGATCAATCGCCTGCTTATTCTCGACATGACGCTGAAAAGAGCAATGGGCGGCAAACTGGATCTGATGGCCCCTGCATTTGCTGTACAAAAAGAACTAATGAGCATCCCTGATTTCGGTGCAGAAGATGAACAGCCTTTTGCCAAAGAAAAGAAACTTGTTGCCAATCTGAAGAAAGCTCTTCTGATGACAGCAGGCGCTGCCGTGCAAAAACTGATGATGAAGATTGAAGGCGAACAGGAAATACTCATGAACCTGGCGGATATGGCCATCGAAACCTTCAACGCAGAAAGCGTGCTGCTGCGTGTAATGAAGTTGACTGATCAGCGCGGTGAAGCTGCCACTTCCTTGCAACAGGACATTATGCGGACCTATCTTTTTGATGCTGCTGACAGGATAAACAAAGCCGGTAAAGATGCCATTAATTCTTTCTCGGAGGGTGATGAACAAAGAATGATCCTGATGGGATTGAAACGGTTTACAAAAGCAGAACCTTTTAATACAAAGGAATCGCGCAGAAGAATTGCTGATAAAGTGATCGGAGACGGAAAGTATAGCTTCTAATCAAACAGGGATTCAGAAGCGCGGGTGCTTTCATGTTTTTCTTTCTCGCCTGATTTGCCCGCTTCACGTTTCCAATGAGTATCGATATTGAATACGATTGCCTCTAACGGGGCAATCGTTTTTGTTTCAGCATTTGCATACAGGGCCTTCAACTCCTCACGTGTCGTTTTGATCTCAAACAGCTTTGCCACACGTTTTCTTTCAAACAATAACCCCAGCGACATAGCAAGCGTACACAGGATCGTGATCATGTTGAATACGAGCCTTGCATCGTCCTGGAAGGTCTTATTCATAAAATAGAAAACATAGTATACATAAGTATATCCAACGTAAGCAAAGAATAAAGCACTTGCAAATAGCGCCTTACCCGCGGCTTTTTGATATACCACGGTGATCTTTATCTGGTGTATTGCGAACACCAGTGAAAGAAGCAGTGTTAAGATAAGACCAGGTATGGTAATGATCGTTGACGCCCGCACAGTGTATCCAAAGCTATATAATATGATCGCTTCATAAATAATGAAAGCACCAATAGCAAAATAGATCTGTTTTTTAAAGAAAGATGTACGGCTGAGATAAGTAAGGAATAACAATGTTAAAGGAGCATCTAAAAGATTACTCAGGATGCCAAAGTTCCGGACATATTCAGGCGCAAGTTTGATATATCCTCCATCCATCAGTGCATAAGTAAATCCAAGAACATAATAAATGGATAAGGCGATGAATGTTCTGTACCATGCCAATCTTGTTACTAATAACAGCAGGATGGGCATGGATAAGATAAAAATGGCGGTTCGTTCCAGTAGACTTGAAAAATACATTTATGCTTGAAATTTCTTTAGGATCGGTTGGCTTACAAGTATGTTGAATTTTCGCTATAAATGTAATGAGAGTTGGTGGTACATTATGCTTGTGACTAAGTGTTTATGCTAAAATTTAGTAAAAGCGTGTGATTATTCCGTAATTATACGAGAGGTTGCCATACGGACTTTTAAGTATGCTGCGGGAAACTTACTATTTTGAAGGTTTTTTGAAAAAAATGAGCAAGGAATAAAGCAAAAATGACGTCATGAAGAAAGACAAACGCTGATCATCCTTCAGGATATGCTTCTCCACGATGACAGGTCTTACAATTCACTACATTCAGATACTCCGGACGAATGCTTTTGTCAAAATAAAAATTGTTCTTGTTGATATCGATCGTCATTCGCATCATCTTTCTCGCATTTTCCTTCATGGGGTTTTCGTCAATGGCAAAATCAAGACTGTCAGCATTATTTTTGGCAGGAGAATGACAGAATCCACAACCAATGCCCAGCGCTTTGTTGTATGAGTCCATCATGCTGTCAAGCTTTTGATCACTGATATCTTTTGGCAGGACCTGCAGGTTTTTATGCGTGCCTTCCGGTGGTTTTGCCGCCGCAATACCAAGCACAACAAACGCCGTCAATACAAGAATGGTAATTAATTTCTTTGACATCATACTTAAATGTGGTTGAAAGATGAAGGAAACTGCGTTCCGGTTGTACCTGATCATTAAAATGACGATATAAAGATTCTTTCTTTTCGGGGTTTTCCCGGATAATTTACATGGGATGACGGAATCTGAAAATAAACGGCAAAGAAAAGCCGCATCGAAGCAATGTCCGGTGCGGCTTTTTATAAGTCCGGGAATCTTTATTGAAGCGCAGCGGCTGCAGCCTCATCAAGAAACCAGTACAGTTCTCCGTTCGTAGGCTGGATCACCTGTGCCGGATATTTCTCTGAATTTTTATCACCATATAACACAGCCTTCAAGGCATTTACTTTTCCGCTTCCGCTAACAAGAAATGCAACGCGTGATGATTTATTTACCACGGGTTTGGTGAGTGTGATACGATACATTTTTTGTTCTTCCAGGTAAAAGGCGCTCATCCAGTTATGGTTTTCATCGATCACGGGATAACCGGGGAACAGGGATAGCGTATGCGCGTCATCACCAAGACCGAGCATAACAAGATCGAAGGTGAATTGTCTTCCATCAAAATATTTATGAAGCTTCGTATTGTAATCTTCAACAGCTTCGTCCGGGGGAAGATCAGTTCTCATCACATGTACAAATGCTTTATTGATTGGTACATGATCGAGCAACTCGTCAAACGTCATCTTTGCATTATTCCTGTCGTCAGTGAAAGGAACAAAACGTTCGTCACCCCAGAAGAAATGCAGTTTAGACCAATCGATTTTTTCCGCGTACTCTTTCGTAGCGAGCAACTGATACAACTTTTTTGGTGTGCTGCCACCTGAAAGCGAGATCGTAAAGCGATCCTGTTTCTGCAACGTTTCTTCGATATATTCAACCAGCCAGTCAGCGAAAAGACGGCTCAGTTCCTCTGTATTCTTTGCAACGATTGTCTGCATGCTTTTTTATTTATGCGTACCATTTTTGCCTCCTGCAGCAGGAAGATTGGCCCAGAAATGACCATCTCTTGCGATCAATGCTTCCGCATCTTCAGGTCCCCAGCTGTCAGGCGAGTAATTAGGAAAATCAACAGGTGCTCTTTTGTGCCATGCTTCCAGTATCGGTGTGATCACTTCCCAGGCTGCTTCCACCTGGTCGGCGCGCATGAAGAGAGTCTGATTTCCTTCAATCACATCTTCCAGTAATGTTTCGTATGCTTCCGGTTCCTGTTCGTCGTATGCTTCAGCATAATTGAAGACCATGTCCACCGGCGTAAGCACCATTTCTGTTCCAGGGCGTTTTGCCTGGAAGCGGATCCGGATATCCATTTGTGGCTGGATGCTGAAGGTAAGACGGTTTGGTCTCCATGTATCAGCAGCTTCCGCAGGGAATGAGTAATGCGGCGCTTCCTTGAATTGAATGGTGATCAGCGTTGTTTTTTCGTGCAGACGTTTACCTGTGCGGATATAGAACGGCACATTTTTCCAGCGCCAGTTGTCGACAAAGAATTTTGCCGCAACAAATGTTTCCGTGTGCGATTCTGTGTCCACTCCTTTTTCTTCACGATAACCGGGCACTTCTTTTCCTTTCTGCCAACCGCTTGCATACTGACCGCGAACGGCGTTCTCATGAACATCTTCCACATTAATGCGCCTGATGGCGGAAAGCACATCCACTTTTTTATTGCGGATCTCATTGGAGTCAAATGATGTCGGCGGTTCCATGGCAATCATACAAAGCAATTGCAATACGTGATTCTGCACCATATCGCGGAGCGCGCCTGACTGGTCGTAGTAACCTCCCCGGTCCTCTACGCCGATTGTTTCTGCGGCAGTGATCTGTATATGATCGATGTAATGATTATTCCAGATCGGCTCAAACAATGCATTTGCAAAACGGAATGCCAGGATGTTCTGCACGGTTTCTTTACCCAGATAGTGATCGATGCGATAGATCTGCTCTTCTTTGAAAAGACTGTCGAGCTGTTTATTCAGTTCTTTCGCACTTTGAAGATCGTGACCAAAAGGTTTCTCGAAAACAACCCTTGAATGTTGCGTGTCGTCGCAGATCTTATGTTGCGCCAGCTTGGTAGCGATCACAGGTGCAAGCTGCGGGGCAACGGAAAGGTAGAACATCACATTTGGCTTTGTTCCCCATTCTTCTCCTTTCTCCTTTATATATTGATAAATGCCTTTGTAAGAATCGTCGGACTCAAGGTCGCGTGATTGATAATAAACGTTTTTGGAAAACTCGGGCCATTTTTTATCGTTGTCTTCTTTTCTGCGGGAAAATTCCTGCACACTTTCAAACAGTTTTACACGATAATCTTCATCAGAGACCGGAGAACGGCCAATGCCGACAACAATATGTTTTTCCGGCATGAAATGGTCAAGGTATAAATTGAATAAAGCCGGGATCAACTTGCGTTTCGTAAGATCACCGCTGCCGCCGAAAATGAAAATGATCGTGGGTGGCAGGTTTCTTTTAGTATCCATAAATGATTTTTAAACTGATAATATTATTCCCACTCTGTATGAAAACTTCCTTCTCTGTCAAGACGCTGATAAGTGTGGGCACCAAAAAAATCTCTTTGTGCCTGTATCAGGTTTGTCGCCATGCGACCGCTTGTATAGGCATCCAGGTATGCAAGGGAACTGGTCAATGCGGCGGCGGGTATTTTTGCTGCACTGAATAGCTGCGCTAATTTTCTTAAACCGGTCTGTTTCTTTTTAGCAATTGCCGCGATCTTTTTATCCAGCAGGATATTTGGCAGTGCCGCATCTTTCTTATATGCAGCAGTAAAAATCTCCAGCATGGAAGAACGAATGATACAACCACCTCTCCAGATGGTCACTACATCTTTCAATGGAATATCCATTTTGTGTTCGGAAGATGCTTTTTGCAGCATGGCAAGACCTTGCGCATAGCAGATCAATGTTGCAGCATATAATGCATCCTGCAATTGTGGAAGAACTTTGTCTTTTGTTGCTGCGAACGATTTTATTTTTGGTTTGAAGATATCTGCTGCTTTCACGCGTTCATCTTTATAACCGGAAATATCACGCATGGCAACAGCCATATCGATCGTTGGTAATGACACAGGAAGGTTCATCGCTTCCTGTGAAGTCCATTTACCGGTGCCTTTTGAGCCGGCTTTATCAAGAATGGCGTCTACCAGATAGCCATCACCTTTATCATCTTTTTTGGTGAAGATCTGTGCGGTGATCTCCATCAGGAATGATTGAAGTTCACCTTCATTCCATTGTTTGAATGTCTGATGGATCTCCTCATTATTCATTTCAAGGCCACGCTTCATGAAGTCATACACTTCGCTGATGAGTTGCATGATGGCGTATTCGATACCATTGTGCACCATTTTTACATAATGACCGGCGGCATCTTTGCCCATATATGCCACGCAGGGGTCACCATTAACTTTTGCAGACACTGCTTCAAGGATCGGTTTGACTTCTTTCCATGCTTCCACGTCGCCGCCGGGCATGATGCTTGGTCCGGTGCGTGCGCCATGTTCACCACCGCTTACGCCCATTCCCATGAAGTGAATATTCTTGCCTTCAAGCGATTTGATCCTTCTTAATGTGTCTGCGAAATAAGAATTACCACCATCGATGATGATATCACCGGGTTCAACCAGTGGAAGAAGATCATTGATCACCGAGTCCACAGCAGGACCTGCAGGAACCAGCATCATGATCTTGCGGGGAGTTTTGAGCTGCGAAACCATATCTTCCAAAGTGGAAACGCCTTTTACTGTGGTGCCTGAAGTTGCGGAAGATTCCAGCAGCTGACCTTTTGTACTGTCTTTATCAAAGCCGATAGCTGCAAAGCCGTGATCTGCTATATTCAGCAGGAGGTTGCGTCCCATAACGCCGAGACCAACCATACCGAAATCGAAAGATTTATTTTCCATAATATAATAATGCGATTAACGAATACAAAAATGTTGAGGTTAGATAAAAGGCCGGCAATCGCTTATGTAATAAAATCATGTCAAAAAATTTCTCACACAGTCAAAATTAAAAACTCAGGAGCGCAAAACAGGACATGAATTCGTCATTAACCGTGAAATAATATTTTGCTTATTTCAAACAAACAATTACCCGGCTTGTTAAATCGGTTGCAATCTTTAACTTTTACATTTGATAACGCAAGTTAAAGGGTTCGGGTCAATATGCACTATTTGGCCGTATTGATCCATCTTTCAAAAAACTCCCAGGTACGTAACATCTGGTCCATCCGCTGGCGATTGTTGCCGCTTCTTGTCAGCTCGTGTGTACCTCCGGGGTGGCGCACATATTCAACCGGGCGATCCAGTACTTTCAGACTCCGGTACAGCATTTCGCTCTGTACAAAACCGGTTCTTCTGTCATTCTCGCCATGAAAAATGATGAACGGAGTTTTGATGTTCTGTACATAATTGATCGGTGATTCACGTTCCAGGATGGTTTTTACTGAATCTTCCCAGGGATAACCACCGAAATAATTTGGTACGAGGCGCCATGCATTTCCTTCGCCAAAGAAGGTAGCGAGATCATATACCCCACGTTGTGCGCAGGCAGCTTTGAAACGGTTGTCATGTCCAACGATCCAGGCTACAAGATAACCTGCATATGAACCACCGGTCACCATCAGCTTTGAGGTATCTGCCCAACCCTGTGCCACCGTTTTATCCAGCGCAGTCAGCACATCGCTTGCCGGACCCTTTCCCCAGTCATTGATATTTCCCCGTAGAAATCCCTCACCATATCCACCACTGCCGCGCGGATTACAATACACCACGCCATAACCTTTGCTGCAGAAGTACTGGTATTCGTGCCACATGCTTGTTTCTCCGGGTCCCCACATTGCTGAAGGGCCGCCATGTATTTCAAGCAGGAGCGGATATTTCTTTCCGGGTTGGTAATTGTAAGGCTTCATCACCCAATATTCAATGGTCATGCCTTTATCATTTACGAAAGTCTGTTTTTCCGGAAAAGAGAGTTTTTTGGTTTTTAACCAACCGGTATTTAATTCAGTGATGCGTTTCGCATTTTTTCCATTGGCATCGGCAATATAGAGTTCAGATGGATCGGCTACTTCTGTTTTTGCAAATACGAGCTTGTTGCCTGCAAAATCAAAATTGGTAATGCCACTGTTGAAATCGCTGAGCTGCTCAATTTTCTTCGTCTTTACTTCAAGCTTATAAACCGGTGCGCCGCCATTGCTTACAGAAGAAAAATAAATGTACCGGTCGTCAGGCGTCCAGATATAATTCCCCTTATTGCGGTCAAACGGAATATCTGTAATGCTGCCTGCGCCACCTTTCAGCGGCATAATGGCGAGCGCTGGTACAGTCACAAATGAAGTGGTGCTATGTTGAAATGCGAGCCATTGACCGGAGTTGGACAGTTTAGGTCCGGAAAAAGATCTTCCTTTTTCACTCAGCAGCGTGATCACTTGTGAACCATCTGTGTTCATAAGATAAATGGATGATTCCAGTACGCGGTCAGGATGCTGAACCGAATCAAGACTGCCGGTGAAAATGATCTGTTTTCCGTCCGGTGTAAAATCCGCACTGCTATAGCGGTAGAATCCTTTGGTGATCGCTACCGGTTTTGAATCGGGCTCAATGCCGGTGATAAAAAAATGGTTAAAGCTCATCTCGGCGCTTGCGTCCGTTTCATCCTGGAAATTGAGTTTATCGATGACTTTTGCTTTCCTGTCAACGGCATTATTATCCAGCCATGCCCTGGCTTCTTCAATATTTCCGTCCGGATCCGGCCTGGCCGTGGAATTATTAAATAACTGCTGGTTGGTCAGACCGGGTTTTTCAAACGCCCATTTGGGTGGTTGTTTTCCCGGGTTGAGAACTGAATCTTTCAGCAGGTCACGAAAGGATACGCCGGCTGAAAACAGGATCTGCTTTCCATCCGGGCTCCAGCGCGGGGAGCTGGCTCCGTATTTTGATCGTGTAAGTTGCCGGGGCTCGCCACCACCAAGGGATAAAAGGAACAGCTGTGGTTTGCCTTCGGCCACGCGGACAAAGACGATCTCTTTTCCATCCGGACTGAATGCCGCCTGCGATGCGTTCTCTCGTGTGGTTAATTGTATGGGTGAAGAGGCGCCGTCGGTTGCAATCATCCACAACTGGCTTACATATTTGTATTCGCCTTTATTCTCGGTATCGGCTTCAATTGAACTGATGCCGATCAGGGCCCTGCTTCCGTCCCGGTTAAGCGAAATATTGTTGACTGACTTGATTTTCAACATGTCCGTAAGCTTTACCGGCTCCGTGCCCTGTTGGGCAAACAAGCCCGGCGCGCAGCTGATCAACAGACAGGCGAGTAAGATTTTCAGCATAAATGGATTTTGGAATGATGAAAATACGACTTCATGAGGAAACGGTCGGGCAATAGTCTGGTAGGAAACAGGGAATAAATTGTATAAATTAATAAGATGGACTGCGGACAGCGGACCGCCGACCGCAGACGATGCGCAATAGCTGAAACGCCTTCTGCTGATGGAAGTGAAAAAGTTCAAACAAATTGCAGATGACCGTCCTCCCGAGCGTCTGCGGTCGGCGGTCCGTCGTCCGCGGTCCTTTCTTTACCGAAACTTTATCGCATCAAACTCGTAAATTTGCGGCAATCGAAAAGTATGAGTGAGACAGCCACAGCGCCGGTTTTGACGGCCAAAGATTTTGCAACCGACCAGGAAGTTCGCTGGTGCCCGGGTTGCGGTGATTATTCTATCCTCGCACAGGTGCAGAAAGTGATGCCGACGATCGGCGTTCCAAGAGAAAATATTGTGATCGTTTCAGGGATCGGTTGTAGCAGCCGTTTCCCTTATTATATGAATACTTACGGGATGCACTCGATCCACGGAAGAGCGACCGCGATCGCTTCGGGATTGAAGGCAAGCCGTCCGGAACTCAGCGTCTGGATCGTAAGTGGTGACGGAGATAGTCTGAGCATCGGTGGTAACCACACCATCCACATGCTGCGCCGCAATTTTGATGTGAACCTGCTGGTGTTCAACAACCAGATCTATGGTCTCACCAAAGGCCAGTACTCACCCACTTCGGAAGAAAATAAGGTAACAAAGTCTACTCCTTTTGGAAGTATCGACCACCCGTTCAACCCGCTTGCGCTGGCCATGGGTGCGGATGCTAGTTTTGTAGCGCGTACAATGGACCGCGATCCAAAACATCTGCAGGCAATGCTGATCAGAACGAATCAACATAAAGGAGCATCTTTCCTGGAGATCTATCAGAACTGCAACATCTTTAATGATGGTGCATTTGAGATCTTCACTGAAAAAGGGACCAAGGCACAGGAAACATTATTCCTTGAGCATGGCAAACCACTGCTCTTTGGTGCGGGCAATGATAAAGGGATCAAACTGGACGGCTTTACACCAAAAGTAGTGAGCCTGGCTGATGGCCATAGCGCGGATGATCTTTGGATCCACGACGAGAAGGATATTTACAAAGCGCAAATCCTTACGCGCATTTTTGATGATCCTAAAGTAGAAGGTCACCTGCCGCGCCCATTCGGGGTATTCTATGAACACGACCGCCCTTGTTATGAAGACATGATGGCTTTACAGATCGAAGATGCAAAGGCAAGGAAAACGGCTGATCTTGATGCGTTACTAAGAGGAAGAGAAACATGGAGTATTGCATAAAATAATTCATCTTCTATAAAAAAGCGGCCCGGATCATTCCGGGCCGCTTTTTTATAGAAGATGATCAGGAATGCGCTGAGGCAAGGACCTTGTTTGCATTGGCAAGCGTTTTCTTCACCTTGTTGTCATGCCACCAGACCGGTACGGTTTTTTTCATCAGCGTATCAATACCGCGCATGCCGAAGAGATTCCACACGCCTTTTAGTTTTCCGCCGATTGATGGCTGCATTGCACGAAGACTCATGGCAAATCCGCTGTCAAGATATTCCATGTGATGCCAGAACCCTTGTGGCATAAACAATGTGTCACCATGTTCCAGTGTGAAATCATACCCTTCCGCAAGCTTTAATGCGGGAAAGGCTTTATAATCGGGCGTTCCGTTTCCTTCGTAATAATGAGAGAAATCTGCGAGACTTAAAACTTCAAATGGTTTGCGGTAAAGTTTCCGTTGTTCATCATGCGGGAACATTAACACCCTTTTGCGGCCAACGAATTGCGTATGCATAATATGCGAAAGATCGATATCAAAATGCATATGTGTGATGCTGGAAGCGCCACCCGTGAAAAGCATCGGATATTTTTTTACAAAGCCCTTCATCAAATGTTCCGGCCAGGTAAAATCGTTGATCAGCTGCGGCGCATGTTCAAAAATATTAAAGAGAAAAATCCGCCAGCCTGCCGGCCCCTCGCTGATCATATCAATGTACTCACCAAATGTTTTGTAATCATCCGCTTTGTTGATAGGAGTGTATGCGTCACTTTTTACATTATTATAAAGCGGAACTTTTTTGTCGCCCACCAGCTGTTTAAAGTACTCCCAGTTCCATTTTCTATAGGCTGGCCAATCATGGGACAGGTTTTTTATAACCACGGGAATACCGGGATCATAAAATTCTTTTTTGAAGACTTCTGGCTCAATCGTGTCAAGAGTAGTAACCGGTTTTAACAGCATACACCAATAGTTTGTCGCCGAATTCAAGTGGAAAAATAAAAATTGTCGGTCAATTAGCAATCAACCTTGCCAAATTTGTAGTTTTGGCTAAGAGGTAAATGAGGGAAAAAGGGAAAAAGTAATAGGTTTTTAACAAAAGTGTGACTATTAATAAAGCCCGGTATCCGTTTTCAAACCCTATAAAAGACCAAGATCCATGTTACTGCACATTCATCCACAAAATCCACAGCCCAGGCAGATCAAAACAGCCGTTGAAACTTTACGGAACGGCGGCATTATCATTTACCCGACCGATACGATCTACGGTCTGGGTTGTGATATTCTACAGCATAAAGCGATTGAAAAAGTCTGCAGGATAAAAAAAGTTGATCCGAAAAAAGCGCAGTTGTCATTTATCTGCTCGGATCTCAGCAATCTTAGCGAGTACGCCAAGCAATTACCTACAACAACCTACCGGTTGCTGAAAGAATATCTACCGGGTCCATACACATTCATTCTGCCTGCAAGTAAGATGGTTCCAAAGATCCTGCAAAGCAAAAAGGATACGATCGGCCTGCGTATACCTGACAACCGTATTGCACTCGCGATCATTGAAGAGCTTGGCCGCCCGATACTGAGTGCATCATTGCCGGGAGATATGGTGGAAGATTATACCGACCCCGAGATCATGCATGAAAATTTTCAGAAAGAAGTTGATATCATCATCGATGGCGGTATCGGCGGCACCATTCCTTCCACTATCATAGATTGCACCGGTGATGAACCTGTACTTACAAGACAGGGGCTTGGTAAATGGGAAGAATAAAAAAGCACCGCCCTTGCAGGCGATGCCTATAAACCCTCCGTATGCAACATCTTTAATTAAGAACGTTTTCTGTTATTGTGATGAAAACGATGACGCATTTTGCGGTCATGGCGTTTCATCTTGTGCAATTTTCTTTTTTCCATATGGGTCAAACGTCCATCGCGTTTGAATTTGCGCTCTGTGCGTTTATATTCCATACGGTTTTTATGAATTTTTGAACGCTCTCCAGGTGTTAAGTGATGCGTTTCAAACCGGGGTCTGTCAGGACGGATTTCTTTTCCTTTCTGGGCGGAAGCGGCAACTGTAAAAAGGGCGAAGACAGTACCTAATAAGAGTAATTTTTTCATGGCTGCGAAATTTGTTTGTGAATAATCTTGTTTAAGTATAAGACGGAAGATGGAAGGGAGAGTTTAATGGAGGCACGCGCCATTAACCTTATTTAACTAAGAGGAAAAAGAGAAAAGGAGAGAAAAGAGTATTGGGGATTTATTAACAACAAAGAAATGGTTGGCAGATAGAAAGAAGTGGTTATAGAGAAGTGCTGATGTTTGTCGCATCGTCGGGGAAAAGATCGAGTTGATCGGAAAAAAGGCGGAAACTTTTCCGGTGGTATTTGCAGACGCCGTATTGTTCTAAGGCTTTGCGGTGTTCGGGAGTGCCATAGCCTTTGTTATTGTTCCAGCCATAGAACGGATATTCCTGGTGAAGTTTGAGCATATATTCATCGCGGTAGGTTTTGGCGAGAATGCTTGCGGCGGCGATCGAAGTATAGATGCCATCGCCTTTGATGATACATTCGTGCGGAATATTCTTGTATTTGTAAAAACGGTTGCCGTCTATCAGTAACATGCCAGGAGCTTCGGACAACTGATCAATGGCAAGATGCATTGCTTTGAATGAAGCTTTGAGAATGTTGATGGAATCGATCTCATCATTGTCTACGCTTGCAACGGCATAGGAAATAGCTTTTTCCTCGATGACGTACCGCAGTTCATTTCTTACTTCTGCTGTAACTTGTTTCGAATCATTCAACAGTTTATGCCTGAAGTTTTTTGGTAAGATGACGGCTGCGGCGAATACGGGCCCGGCATAGCAGCCGCGACCGGCTTCATCGCATCCGGCTTCTGTTAATGTACTTTGGTGAAACTTCTTCAGCATTGGAAACGAAATTAGGAAGATGTGGGGTTTTTTTGAAAGGGAAGTTATTAAGGTCGACCGCCGACCGCTGACGGCCGACATCGCATAAAGGCTGTAAATTCATTACCATCCCGGAGGGGTTATGAACTTTAAATAAAATACTGCGGTCGGCGGTCGGCGGTCGATACGTCGAACTTTTCCTGACCAAAATCATTTTTCACCTCCCCCAACCGATTAACTTTGCGCCCTGATGAATGCAAAGCAAAAATATCTCCGGTATACCTGGTTCATGTTGATTTGGGTCTTCCTGGTCATTATTGCAGGAGGCGTGGTTCGTACAACGCAAAGCGGAATGGGCTGCCCCGACTGGCCAACCTGCTTCGGCCGCTGGATCCCGCCTATGAGTGCAAAAGACCTGCCGCCGGATTACGAAAAATATTTGCGTGCGCAGGATATAGATCATTCATTTAATGCGCTTCACACCTGGATTGAGTCCATCAATCGTTATCTGGGGGCTTTACTGGGAATTATATGTTTTATTCATCTTATATGGAGCTTCCGCCTTTATCGCAAAACTGATAAAGCCATCGTTTGGCTTTCATTCCTGCTTGTGCTTACGGTTGGATTTCAGGGATGGCTAGGTAAAAAAGTGGTGGACCATAACCTGGCGGCAGCAAAGATCACCACGCATATGCTGGTTGCCCTGTTGATCGCGGCTCTTCCCCTGATTATTATTTACCGGTTAAAGAAACCTCAGGGAACGGTGGCGCCTGCGCTGAAGAATATTAGTGTGGCCGCGATAATCATCATCCTCGTACAGATCGCGCTGGGTACACAGGTGAGAGAGCAGATCGACGAGATCTCCAAATCACTGGCTTACCAGAACCGGGAACTATGGATGAGCCGGCTCGATAAGCTGTTCCTTATCCACCGGAGCTTTTCCTGGCTGGTATTACTCTCCTGTCTGGCGATTTTATGGAAAGCCCGGCCTTATGCTGAATTGAAAAAAGTCTCGACCATGATCGCCGTCCTGGTGGGCCTTACGCTGGCCGTTGGGCTGATCATGATGTGGCATAGCATTCCCGCCTGGGCACAACCGACGCATTTATTGCTGGCCAGCCTCCTGGTTTTAACTGTTTTTGATCTTAGATTAAGGTTAAAATAAGCCGGTGTTATGACTTAACATCTTAAATGAGTAATTTAGCCAACTACCAAGCTACCTACTCATGAAAGCATGGCTTAGAGGCTTTTATTATTCTTTTCCGGTTCAATTGCTTTTCCTTCATTTCAGGAAATACCAGGTTTTGCTTGTATTCTGGTTTATCCTGTTTGCTACGGTGAGCGGGTATTTTATGAAAGGCTTTGGAGCGGATTCATTGTACCTGGCTCCTGAATATCTCGGTAATGTAAATGCTGTCAGTACTGCATTGGTTGGTGTGTCTATCGGGATGTTTATCATGAGCTGGAATATCAGCACCTTTGTCCTGTTCAGCAAGCATTTCCGTTTCCTGGCCGCCACCACCAACCCTTTTCTTAAGTATTGTATTAATAACACGATCATACCGGTTGTTTTCCTCATTTTTTACTTTGTACATGCTTATGAACATACCCGGTACAAAGAGCTCATCTCGCCTGTTGAGATCCTTTTTCTTGCGGGAGGATTTTTAAGCGGATTAACCCTGATCCTGGCGATCTCGTTTATTTATTTTTTCCGTGCAGACCGTTCTATTCTTCGCCGGTTGTTTCCGCAAATGACCAACCCCGATGATTATATTACGCATTTACGCCCGGTGAAGGAGACATACCACACCGATAGTTTAATGCATGTGGAATGGTATTTTGAAACGCCGGTGCGTCTGCGCCCCACACGTGATGTAAGACACTATACGCCGGAGTTTATCGATTCACTTTTTAAACGTCATCACTTTGCGGCGATACTTTGCGTATTCGTGGCGTTCATCTTTCTGATCGGCATTGGATTTTGTCTTGAATCGCCATTCTTTCAGATCCCGGCTGCGGCAAGCATTACCATTTTCTTTTCGATCCTGATCGGTGTCGCCGGTGCATTCTCTTATTTTTTGCAAAGCTGGAGTATTCCATATCTGCTGGCCTTGTTGCTGGTGGTCAATTTCTTTTATAAAATAGACTGGATCGACCCGCGCAATAAAGGCTACGGATTAAATTATCAGAATAAAAATGAGAGACCTACTTATACAAAGGAAGGTCTGATGGCATTGTGCACACCTGATAAAGTTGAAGCCGACCGGCGCAACATGATCAGCATCCTCGAAAAATGGAAAGCAAGGCAGGGTGCCGAAAAGCCTTTGCTTGTTATATTAAATACAAGCGGTGGCGGACACCGGAGTGCTACGTTCACCATGAGCATTCTTCAGCAGCTTGACAGCATGACAGACGGAAAGATCATGAAGAATATCTTTCTGATCAATGGGGCTTCAGGCGGAATGATCGGCGCCGCTTATTTCCGTGAATTGTTCAGGCAAAGGCAAATGGGTAAGAACATCCTGCTGCAGGACCGGAGGTATGTTGATGATATCGCAAGTGATGTATTGAATCCCTTGTTCTCTTCTTTTGTTGCGCGCGATCTGCTGGCGCCTGCGCAGAAATTTACTTCAAATGGGTTCACTTATGTAAAAGACCGCGGTTACGCATTTGAAGAAAGATTAAACCTGAATACACATGGTCTTTTAAATAAACAGATAAAGGATTATGCAGCGGATGAAAAAGCCGCAAACATACCATTGATGTTTTTCAATTCTGTGGTGACCCGGGACAGCCGAAAAATGCTGATCAGCACACAACCGGTAAGTTTTATGATGCAGGGCTGGCAGGATACAGCGCGTATTCCTGAGATGGACCCTGACGTGGTAGACTTTGGTTCATTCTTCAGCAAACAGGATCCGCAGGGTTTGCGTGTGTTGACCGCCTTGCGAATGAATGCAACTTTTCCAATTGTATTGCCAAACGTATGGCTTCCTTCGGAACCCGTGATCGATGTGATGGACGCAGGCCTCCGGGATAATTACGGACAGGAAACAAGCCTTCGTTTCCTTGAAGCGTTCGATGGCTGGATACAGGCAAACACCGCCGGTGTACTGATCATCCAGGTGCGCGACCGCAGCCCCGGCGGATGGGAGTATCCATATCTTTCTGATGATATTACTGACCATGCTACGAAACCATTCCTGTTATTGCAACACAACTGGTTTAAGATGATGGAATATTTCCAGGATGATATGCTGAGTTATTATGGAGAACATCCCGGAAGAAAAGTACACAAGGTCTTATTTCAGTATGCTGCAGCGAATGAAGAGAATAAAGCGGCACTCAACTTTCATTTAGGAAAAAGGGAAAAACTGGATATCATTGCTTCGGTCCGTTCGGCAAAGAATAAGGATAGTTTTAGAAAGTTGATGGAGTTGTTGAAGCAGAATAACCGGTAGAGAGACTCAGCGCCAACTTATAGTACTAGGCAAAGAGAGTTTAGAAGTGCAGATATTTCAGGCTAAGTTTTGCGTAACACTACAGCCCTTTCGAAATAACTTTCATTCTGCGAAGCATTTCCCTTGCAATCCTGTTGCTCTCAGGAAACAATTCCCGCGCTTTCAATTTAGATAAAGCGAGCTCGCGGAGTTCTTTATCTGTTAACATCGCCATTTTCTCTTTTAGGTTTTTTCCTTTCATAGTATAAATTTACCTTTTTGTAATAAATAAGGACAAATATTTTGCGCCGATATTGAAATCTTCGATAACAAAATCAACATCGCTACTTTTGAAGCTGCCAAATAGACTATAGCTGATGTTTAATTCAGTATAATTCTTATCCAGATATGATCGATAGATATTTATGCGTCTGTTTTTATTCTTGCAATCAGAAATGCAACCTCGTTTACACGATAGCTTACATTTTGTTATAAAATCCGCCGAAGAGTCACTGCCTCTGACCATGACTATTGCATCCGGGTTTTCCCCAAGGAAATCTTTTACCGATATCAGTACCGTATTAAAGATTACATACACATCACCATTATTTGTGATTATATCATCTGAAATATTTCCTGTGATAATATCATAATCACCGAAACCCAGATTGAATACCGGCCGTTGTCCAATTTTACCAATAGAGCTGAACTCAATTGCCTTTAACCGTCTCTCCTTTCCGTGACTTATGAATATTAGAAATTTGCCATTCTCAGTAACCTGTACCGACGTCTCGTATGATTTATTTATATCCACTGGCGGTTTTTTTATAATCATCAATGCCTGATAAAATTGATGACTAGCCGGCCAGAGACAATGGGATTTTCCTCGGGAAATGATGTTTTTAAACAAAGTATTTTGAGGAAAAAACGTTAGAGTGACATAAAAAAAGCGCAAGATTTACTTGCGCTTTTCAAAACTTCTTATTTCTTGCTTTATTCATTCTCCTTCGCCTGCAACAACCGAAAACATTTTTTCTTCACTACTATATCCAGCTTAGAAGGTGTCTCCGCGGGATCTCCATCCACGTGTAATGGCGCTTCTGTAATGTTCTTAATTGACAAATGATCTGTCTGAAAATAGATCACCGCTTTTTGTGTATTGATGGCAGAGCTCGGTTGCAGTTTTATCTTTCCCATTACCTGTCTGAACGTTTGCAGCAGCATGCTTAATTTACTCTGCTCCGTTACGATCACGATATCAAGCATGCCATCACTCAAACTTGCCTTTGGTGCGATCGTGAAATTATTGCCAAACTGGTTGCTGTTGGCAACGCTGATGAAGAAAGCATCTGTTTTAAATTTCCTGTTGTGCAGTTCCAGTTCAAAAGTGTAAGTGGATGCGGAGAAAAAATTCCGGACTACTTCTTTTATATAGGTTGTCAGACCGCGTTTGGGTTGTTGTGCAAAATCGTGTGCCACTTTTGCATCAAAACCAAGCCCGCAAAGCATGCAGGCAAATTGCCTGTTGATATAGAAGCCGTCGGTTGAAATCCCTTTACCATAGAATACAATATCCAGCGCTTTTTGGGGTTGTTTTGGAATGCCTGCTGCGTAGGCGAGGCCATTGCCGGAGCCGCAGGGAATGATACCAAAGTTGAGGCGATAATCCATCAGGCTTCCGACCACCTGGCTAACTGTGCCGTCACCTCCCGCGATCACCACATCCGTTACGCGATTTTCTTCTATATAACTATGTAAAAAGCTGTAATCGCCGCTGGCCACGGATGGAAATATCTCGAAAGGGATTCCCTGCTCGGTCGTTCTTTTTTCTATCAGTTTCCAAAGATCCTTTTTAGTCCTGGTGCCGGAAATGGGGTTAACAATGTAGAGAATATGTCGGGCCATAGACCTGCAAAGCTAAGATTACCATCTCAATAAAGCGCTACCCCATGTGAAGCCACTGCCAAATGCCGCAAGGCAAACGAGGTTTCCTTCCTGGATCCTGCCCTGTTCCCAGGCCTCACAGAGTGCGATGGGCACAGAAGCGGCGGTAGTATTTCCATACTTCTGTATATTATTATGTACCTGGTGATCTTTCAGCTTCAATTCATGTTGGATATGCTGTGCGATCCGCAGATTTGCCTGGTGCGGGATCAGCATATCAATATCGGTTGATTTCAGGCCGTTCTCATTCAACGCTTCCATGATCACTTCAGGGAACTTCACTATGGCTTTTTTAAACACTGCCGGGCCGTCCATATTCGGATACAGATCGTCTTTTTCCAGTAATTCTTTGGTGATAAACATCCCCCCGAATGGCTGATCGGGCTGCGAAGGCTGTTTATCCTTCCAGAATTTCCCTCCATGAAAACCCGGATTCGGCATGCTTAACAGCTCTGCGTCGCTGCCATCACTATGGAGATGTGTGCTCAGGATCCCCTGATTGTCTTTTTCTGTCGGTTGCAGCACCACTGCGCCCGCGCCATCGCCAAAAATCACCGATACATTCCGGCCGCGTGTGGTGAAATCAAGCGCATATGAGTGTGTTTCCGAACCGATCAGCAGGATATTTTTGTACATACCGGTCTTAATAAACTGGTCGGCAATGCTGAGACCATATATAAAGCCACTGCACTGATTGCGTATATCCAGCGCACCGATCTCTTTCATTCCAAGCATCCGTTGTACTAAAACACCACATCCCGGAAAGAAATAATCAGGGCTCAGCGTAGCAAAAATGAGAAAATCAACATCTGCTGCGGTGATTCCCGCTCTTTCCATCGCAAGTTTGGCGGCTTCGGCACCCATGGTTGAGGTAGTCTCCTCAAACCGTGTTGCGTATCTCCTCTCCTTTATCCCGGTCCGTTCCTGTATCCATGCGTCATTTGTATCCATCACCTGGCGCAAATCATCATTTTTTACTACATTTTCCGGAACATACATCCCAATTCCTGCAATCTTTGTACGGGGCATAGCAATGTTTTTGGCAATTTAGGAAGAATTTGCAACTGTTGCGGAGGCGATGGCCGATGATCGATGGTCGATGTTGGATGGTCAATGGTCATTCGCAATGCCCGGGCCTTTTATTTGCAAACCGGAGAAAATTGCTGTCATTGAAGTCCGGACTTCGACCATCGACCATCCATCGATCATCGGGAATAATAAGGGACTTTCAAATTGAAGACATCTAGCACGATATTTTCTAAGTTGCACTATACCTCTTTTGAATCCCGGATAAGTATCTAGAATGGAGCAAGCACCAAAGAAAAAAAGTATCGGAAAACGTATTCTGCGGATAGTCCTGAAGACTGTCATGTGGATTTTTTTGCTCATTGTTGTCGTTTTCCTACTTATCCTTACGCCTCCGGTTCAACGTTTTATTACAAATAAAGCAACTACTTATCTCGAAAATAAGCTGCATACCCGCGTAGAGATCGGGCGCCTCTTTATCACGCTTTCAGGAAAGATCGCGGTCGATGATATATACCTTGAAGACCAGGCAAAGGATACCCTCCTGTTCGCAGGAAAACTGCGCGTAAACATGAGCTTCCGGAAATTGCTGTTTGGAGATAAAAAACTTCAGATCAATAGCGTGCTGCTGGAGAATGCAACCGCGAAGATCAAACGTCAATTGCCCGACACAACTTTCAACTTCCAGTTCATCGCTGATGCATTTGGCGCCAGCTCCCCGGACTCTGTAGCTACGACGGACACATCCGCCGGCATGCCCATAGATATCGGCTCCGTTGAATTGAATAATATCAGGTTCGTATATAAAGACATTGTGAGCGGGAATGATGTGGAAACCGGCCTGGGTCACTTTTTTACACGGATAGAGAAATTTGACCTCGATAAAATGCATTTTATTATTCCGCGCACCAGCGTGGAAGAACTTTCGGCAAAGGTGATCCAGACAACGCCGCTGGTGATCATTCCTAAAGAGGAGATCGAAGAAGTGAAAAGGGAAAATGCGGATTCCACCGGACCGGTATTGCAACTCGAATTCACCGAAATTGATCTTAAAAAAACCGATGTCAATTATACTGATAGCGTGAACGCGATGTTTGCATCTGTGAACGCCGGAAAGATCAACATCAAACCAAAGAAACTGGATCTCGCCAATATCAATTTTGATCTCGGAGATATTTTATTGCAGCAAACGAAAGCATCCATACAACTTGGCAAAAAGACGCTGGCAAATCCACAGGCTAAAGGAAAGAATACAAGCCCGGACACAGCGTCATCACAACCGATCCGTTTTGCCGTCAATTCACTTAACCTGGAACAGGTTGCCCTTAAGTTTGATGACGATAACGCGCCACGTCAATCATATGGCATGGATTATCTTCACCTGAATGCGGCAATACCTGAACTGGCAGTCAACCGGTTTGTGTTCACCAATGATTCTGTAGCCGGCGCCATTGCAAAGGCTTCCCTCAAAGAGCAAAGCGGATTTGAACTTGATCAGCTGAATGCAGACTTTCTTTACACCGGTAACCAGGCATATATCAGGGACCTTTATCTCAAAACGCCCGGCACAGAGATAAAAAAAGAGATCGGGATCCGTTATGCATCCATCGAATCGCTTGCAAGCGATATCGGGAACCTGCAGATCGATGCGGATATTGAAGGAAGCAGGATCCAGGTAAAAGACATTCTCACATTCGTCCCAACCCTGCGCAACCAGCCTGCGTTCGCTTCACCTGCAGCTACCTGGTATATCGACGGAAAAATTGATGGCCGGGTTGCTGATCTCCGGATAGAACGTTTACGCATTGCTGGTCTTGCCGATACACGCGTGGATGTGGCAGGAAGACTGACAGGCCTGCCTGACGCAAACAGGATCCAGGCAAATCTCGCGATCCGTGAATTGCGCAGCAGCCGCAGGGATATCATGTCATTCCTGCCAAAAGGAACATTGCCTCCAAATATCAATCTGCCCAACAGCATGAACCTCGCAGGAACGATCAGGGGTAATGGTTCAACAATGAATACAGATCTGTTGCTCGTAACAGACATGGGAAATGTATCCGTGAAAGGTTTGTTGAGCGAATACAGCAATGCACAACGCGCCCGTTATGATCTTGTGTTGCGCGCATCATCTTTGAACCTGAATGCATTTTTGAAAGATACGATGTATGGACCGCTGAGTGTATCCGTTACTGCAAAAGGCAAAGGGTATGATATGAAGACTGCGAATGCCACCATCAAGGGCATTGTTCATTCCGCAACATATAAAAAGTATACCTATAAAGATCTTACACTCGATGCTGCTATTGCCAGCCAGCAACTGACAGCAAAAGCAGGCATGGAAGATCCGAATATCCATTTCACAATGGATGCTTCAGCCAATCTTGCATCTGATTATCCATCTGATCTGAAAGTGGAGTTAATGGTGGACAGCATCAAAGCGCAACAACTTCACCTTACACCCGATGTGCTGACTTATCATGGCAAGCTCAATGCTGATTTTGCAAAAGTAGATCCTGATGACCTGGATGGTAAATTGTTTGTAACAGAATCCGTGCTCGTACAGGGCGAACGCCGCATACAAATTGATACGGTGCAACTGATGGCAGGCAAAGCTGAAGCAGGAAATTATCTCCAGCTCAATAGCGATGTGTTTTATGCCCGCATCGATGGACAATATAAATTAACACAGCTTGGTGATGTGTTCATGCAGACCATTGATAAGTATTATTCAATGGGTTTGGCAAAGGCAGCAAAACAACCGGATCCGTATGATTTCAAATTACAGGCATACGTGTTGGATAAGCCGCTGCTGCACTCGCTGGTGCCGGGCCTAGAAAGGATCAAAGGAACTGCGCTGGATGCAAGGTTCTCTTCACAGCAGGAAGCACAGGCAATGTTAAAATCGGACGAGATCTTGATCAGCGCTAATCATATCAGCAATCTTCGTGTTGATATGAACACGCGTGATTCGGGGCTCGTAGTAAAACTTGCTGCGCAACAGATCAAAAGCGGCAGCAGTATCTTACTCGATAGCACCTTGCTTACGGCAACAATTGCAAATAATATTATTGACTTTGATCTTGCTATCAGGGATAAGGCGGTTAAAGACAAATACACCGTTGGCGGCCAATTGCAACAGTCACAAAACGGTGATCTTGTCTTTTCATTGAAACCGGATGATCTGTTGTTGAATTATGATAAATGGGAGGTAGGCAGGGATAATAAAATCGTTGTAACCTCCAATGGTGGTTTTTATGCAACGGATTTTACCTTGAGCAGATCGGGACAGCAGTTGAGCATCAATAGTGCGACGCCTTCGCCTCAGGCTCCTTTAAAAGTTAAGTTTGATAATATCAAAGTGGGAACGTTCACTGCCATGGTAATGTCTGACTCTTCGATGGTGGATGGATTGCTGAATGGTGATGTTGATCTGCAAAATCTCACCACACAGCCATTGTTTACCGGCGATCTGAACATTCGTGATTTCAGCTTCCATGGAGATACGCTTGGCAATATCGATGTAAAAGTCAACAACCACAATCCCGATGTTTACCAGGCAAACGTTGTGCTCAGCGGCAAAGGAAATGACGTGAATCTGGAAGGCAACTACAACGTAAAAGCATCCACGATCGATGCTGACATTGATCTGAAGCAATTACCTCTTAAAACTGCCGAGATTCTTTCCAATGGAATGATCAGGGATACAAAGGGTGGAATCGACGGGCGTTTCAAAGTAGCCGGCACCACGGCCAAACCTCGTGTAACCGGTGCGCTGAACTTCAGGCAAGCCGGCATGAACGTGGCGATGCTGAATAACTATTTCAATATCGAGGACGAAAAACTGGAACTGACAGAACAAGGTCTCCGTTTCAATAAGTTCCAGGTGAAAGATTCCGCAGGCAATCCGTTGACGTTGGACGGAACAGTAAATACAACAGACTATACAAATTTTGCATTTAATCTTGATGTGCAGGCAAATAATTTCCGTGCGTTAAACAGTACAAAGAAAGATAACAAGCTTTTTTATGGTCAGCTTTATTTCAATACAAATCTTAAAGTAACAGGCACAGATAAAGCTCCAAAAGTGGACGGAAGACTTGCGGTAAACGATAAAACAAAAATGACCATCGTATTGCCGCAACCGGATCCGGGAGTCGTTAACAGGGAAGGAATCATTGAGTTTGTTGATTTTGATGCACCGGTCAATGACTCGCTGTTCCTTGTTGCCTTGGATACATTAAATCAGTCGCAATACACGGGAATGGATATTTCGCTGAATATCCAGGTTGATAAAGCTGCGGATTTTTCTCTGGTGATCGATGAAGCGAATGGTGATCTGCTGAATGTAAAAGGTGAAGCTGATCTGAACGCAGGGATCGATCCGAGTGGAAAGATCAATATGACCGGCGTGTATGAAGTGAGCGAAGGAAGCTACCAGCTTTCATTCAATATGCTCAAGCGCAAATTTGATATTCAACAGGGAAGCAAGATCACCTGGGAAGGCGAGCCTACCAGTGCAAATGTGGACATTACCGCAGTTTATACTACCAAAGCGGCACCACTTGATCTTGTGAAAGGATCGCTGGCCGGTGATGACGAAGGCACCCGGAACAAATATCTCCAGCGGATCCCTTTTGACGTACTGCTGAAAATGCAGGGTCAACTGATGAAACCCCAGATCAGTTTTGATATTACATTACCGGACAACCGTCAATATGGTGTGCAGGGAGACGTAGTGACGCTGTCAAGAACACAGCTTGAATCATTACGCCAGCAACCAGGTGAAATGAATAAACAGGTATTCTCCCTCCTGCTGATGAACAGGTTTGTTCCGGAAAACCCGTTTGCGTTATCCTCGGGCGGCGGCGGTGGAACAAGTTCTCTTGTGAGACAAAGTGTAAGTGCACTGATGGCAGATCAGCTCAATCGACTGGCTGAAGGGTTGATCGAAGGGGTGGATATCAATTTTGGTATCGACGCGACAGACGATTACACAAGCGGAAAAAGAGAGAATAGAACGGATTTGAACGTTGGTGTTTCAAAACGTTTGTTGAATGACAGGCTGACCGTTACAGTAGGTAGTGATATCACGCTGGAAGGTCCGCAGGCATCTAACAACTCTTCCATGATCGGAGGTAATGTGTCTGTCAATTATGCCCTGAGTTCGGATGGAAGGTATAAATTGAGAGCGTATGTGAACAACGATTACCAGGGCGTGATAGATGGGTATGTAACGGAAACCGGCGTTGGTTTTATTATCACTGTTGATTATAACAGATTCAAACAGATATTTCAAAGCAAAAAGAAAAGGGAAGCGGAGCGGGAAAGACGCAGACAGGAAAGGCTTCGCGAGCAGCAAGGCCAGGAAGGTGAAAAGAAAGATACGTCGGCACCTGTTCCTCCCGCGCGTAAACCAGAATCCGGATCAGAATAAACCAGCTGCATGAAGTTTCGTATCGCTATATATACCTGCTGTATCATTGTTTGTGCATTCATCACTGTATCGTGCAATAACCTGAAGAAGCTTCCTCCGGGTGACGCGCTGTTTACAGGATCTTCTGTGAAGATCGACAGCACATCGCTGAAGAATAAAGAAAAGAAGAATCTTGAAGGAGAATTGCAATCTCTCACAAGGCCAAAACCCAATAAGAAGATCCTGGGCATGCGGTTTAAATTATCGATGTATAATCTTGCCGGCAACCCAAAAAAGGAAAACTCTTTGCGTGGCTGGCTGAAGAATAAAGTTGGTGAGCCTCCTGTTCTTTTAAGTGATGTCAATCTTGAAAGGAACATAAAGGTTTTACAGAACACGCTGGAGAATACAGGCTTTTTCCAGGCGCAAGTGCAGGGAGATACTGTTGTAAAGAACAAAAAGGCTGAGGCCAAATATTCCGTGCAAACAGGTGAAAGATATTATATCCGGAATGTGATCTTTGATACGTCGAATATTATACAAAAGGCGATTGCAGAAGATAGTTCAACATCTTTTTTGAGAACAGGTCAGCCTTTTGATCTTGCTGTGATCAAAGATGAACGCGTGCGCATAGACGGCATCTTAAAAGAAAAAGGCTACTATTATTTCGATCCTGAGTTTCTTATTATACAGACTGATACAACGGTTGGTGATAATTCAGTAGATCTTAAGGTAAAGCTGAAACCGGGTATCAAACCCGAATTGCTGTATGCGTATACCATAAATGATGTTTTCATTTTTCCTGTATTCAGGCAGAATGCAACTTCTGCTGTGGATACCAGTAAGAAAGATATGTTCTATTACAACGGGTATTTCCTTCTTGATCGTAACGGACAATACAAACCGCGCATTTTTGAGGACGCGATGCAGTTCAAACCTGGTGAATTATACAATCGCAGGGATCACAACGCTACCATCAGCAGGCTGGTGAATCTGAATCTGTTCCGCTTTGTAAGGAACAGGCTGGAACCAGTGCCTGGCGATTCTGCAAAACTGAACGCCTATTATTATCTAAGCCCGATGCAGCGGCAGTCGCTTCGCGGCGAGGTGAATGGCAGTACTAAATCAAATAACCTGACGGGTTCGTCTGTTACCGTAGGCTGGCGGAAACGAAATACTTTTCACGGTGGTGAATTGCTTTCCATCGATGCGACCGGAGGATTTGAGGTGCAGGTTGGTGGTACGCTGAAAGGATACAATACGTTCCGCTGGGGCTTGAAATCGGCGTTGTCGATTCCGAAATTTGTTTCTCCGTTCAACTGGAAAAATGCCGGTGGTTATGTTCCAAGAACAGATATCACCATTGGTTTTGAAAAACTGATCAAGAACAAATTGTATTCGGTGAATTCATTCCAGGGTTCATTCGGATATACCTGGAAAACAGATATAAAGAATGAGCAGACCTTTAATCCTATTTCTATCACCTATGTTCAGCCGGGCAATGTGTCCCAGGAATACCTGGATAGCGTAGTTAAATATCCTACGCTTGCAAAAGCGGTGGAGAAACAGTTCATTCTTGGCGCCAATTACAATTATAATTACAATGAGATGCAGGATAATATTTACAAGACCGGCATCTATTTCAATGGTAATGCGGATGTGTCGGGCAATATCATCGGCCTGATCACCGGAGCAAAGGAAAGCAGTCCGAAATCCATTTTTGGTGCGCAATTCTCACAGTATATCAGGGTTGAATCAGATTTCCGTCATTACTGGCAGCTTTCAAAATGGAAGGTGTGGGTGAACAGGCTTGTGATCGGTGCTTCGGTTCCTTATGGAAATTCCAAGTCGCTGCCATTTGTTAAGCAGTTCTTTTCTGGTGGTAATAACAGTCTTCGCGGTTTCAGAAGCCGGTCCGTTGGTCCCGGATCTTACGCGCCGGCGATCAGTGCAAGCGGATTTTTGCCGGATCGTCCAGGTGATATGAAACTGGAGTTGAACAGTGAGCTGCGAGCGAAATTATTCAGCATAGTACATGGCGCCCTCTTCGTCGATGCCGGTAATGTGTGGTTGTATAGCAAGGATTCTCTTGACGGCGGGCAGTTCACCGGAAATTTTTTAAAGGAGATCGCGGTGGATGCCGGCGTAGGTCTGCGCTTTGATGCATCATTCCTGGTAATAAGATTGGATGTAGCGTTCCCGCTGAGAAAGCCATACCTGCCGGATGGCGAACGTTGGGTGCTGAATCAGATTGATTTTGGAAGCTCAAGATGGAGAAGAGATAATCTGATATTGAATATTGGTATTGGTTATCCGTTCTAGAGTCGATGGTCGATGGTCGATGGTCGATGGTCGATGGTCGATGGTCGATGGTCGATGGACGATGGACGATGGACGATGGACGATGGACGATGGACGATGGACGATGGACGATGGACGATGGACGATGGACGATGGATTTTTTTGGCGCAAGTTACACAAAATATTCTCGATACCTGAACTGATACTCGACCATCGACCATCGAATATCCAACACCGATCATCGTTTTCTCTACATCTTAATATCCATTACCTTTTTATTCGCCCTGCTTTCTTCAGCCATGAAGCACATAATATGACTTTCAATGGACGCATCAATGGTGGAGGTCAGCAGGCCGGGGTTATTTTGTGATACGGCCTGTACCCAGTCTGCGACAAGTCTCCAGTCGCCGCCACCATGCCCTTCGTTTTTGTAGTTTTCTACATCCAGCACTTTGCTTTCGATGGTTTTTGACTGGTCGGTACGGAAATCATAGATCGTGAATTTGCTCATATCGCCTTCAATGAAGCCCATGCTTCCCATCACCCGGGTACGGCGACCGCCCCAGGGAGTGAAGGCTTCCATGTTGAAGCTGGCCGTGATGTTATTTTTGAAAAGAATGTTGGTAGTATAATGATCGCATTGATCGTTATCCATCCGGTATACGCAACGGCCGTAATTGGTTGTCTTCAGATAATTGAGGATCGCGTCACCCTGTTTCTCTTTATCCTCAGGAAGATCGAACACATAAGTGCGCTGGCGTTTACGATAGTATTGTTTCAGTGCGGAATAGGGGCAGGTCTTTTCTATGGCACATCCGTCTGTACAACGTTCAGTGCTTCCAGCCGGAGCATTTTCTTTTTTGAACCATTTCAGATCGCCGAAGGCCTGGATGCTTTCCGATTCCTTTCCCACCATCCATTTGATGATATCAAGATCATGACAGGATTTGGCCAGTAAGATCGGTGTGGTTGTTTTGCTATTGTGCCAGTTACCTCTCACATACGAATGCGCCATGTGAGTATGTTCGATCGGTTCCATATGCTGCACGCTGATGATCTCGCCGATCTCGCCACTTTGCATCAGCTCTCTCAGTTTGATAAAATAAGGCGCATAGCGAAGTACGTGGCAAACGGCCACGACTTTTCCTGTCTTTTTTGTCAGCTCAAGAATATCACGGCATTCTTTTTCAGAAGGAGAAATTGGCTTTTCCAGCAACACGTTATAACCCATTTTCAATGCTGCCATACAAGGGCCGTAATGAAGCTGATCGGGCGTGGATATAATAACGGCGTCTGCAAATTTGGGAACCTTGAATACGTCTTCCCATGTTTTAAAACGATGGGCGTCTGTAATGGCGTGCTTTTTTGCATACCGCTCGTTGCGAAGCGGAATTGGTTCTGCCACGCCGACGATATCCAGCTGATCAGGATATTCTACTGCGTAATCACCATACACATTTCCACGCGCGCCTGCACCAAGCGTGATGGCGGTAACGGGTTTTGCCAATGGGCGATGTGAAGGATTATCCGGCAGGATCAATCTTTCTCCCGTTTCATTCCGGCCCCATAAAGAAAACGGAAAGAACGTGCCACCAACTGTGATCCCAAATGCTTTAAGAATATTACGGCGTGACCATCTTGAAGAAGAAGACATGCGACAATAATTTTAGTGAACGGATCCTGGATGGTAGTCGGATGAAAGCTGTAAATAAAATTAGCCATTAATCAGAAACTGACCGAACCGTTGAAGGATTAATTCACTGGATATGGATTATTTGTGGGCTATTAACATTTCGTTTATATAACTCAGTCAACGCAATTATATTGTCCTTAAAATTTCATTAGTAACTCCAATCATAGTTCTCCCTTCCCGTCTTCCCGCCCCGGTTTAATTTTTACCGGCAAGGCGGGAAGACGGGAAGGGAGAACTATTGAAAGATCTGTTTCTATTTTCCTTTTCCATAAGTAATACCACAGATCTGACTGCATTAGTAGGGAACAGACCCGGATCAAGCTATCTTAATAAGATTTAATTACTCTCTAATCTTCCTTTAATGTCGTATTTTTAACTGATAATCAAATAAATACAGACGGTTTCCGATAGAAAATGTGGATTTTACAGGCGAACCTGGCCCTTGCCTTTAACCATCCGCTTATCAGCCCGTTATTCAGTTATATTTTTACCCAAAACCCGCAACGCATGAATATTTTGCTTGTAGAAGATGAACCGGCGGTAGCGACAATGCTGAACAAAGGTCTTACAGAAGAAGGCTATTCGGTTACGATTGCACCGGATGGAAAGATCGGCCTGCAGATGGCCACTGAACATCCTTTTAATATCATCATTCTTGATGTGATGCTGCCTGGCCTTAACGGCATTGAACTTTGCAAGCAATTGCGGCAGCAAAAAAATCATACACCCGTGCTGATGCTGACTGCTCTTGGTACTACCGAGAATGTAGTGACCGGTCTTGACGCCGGCGCGGATGATTATATCACCAAGCCATTCAAATTCCGCGAGCTTTCCGCACGCATCCGTTCTTTATCAAGACGAGGGGCGCCTTCAGACCCGGTTGAGATCCTAAGACTCGCCGACCTGGAGATGAACCTCAGCGCAAAAACCGTTCAGCGCGGCGGACAGGATATCACGTTGACTTCAACCGAATACCGACTGCTGGAATATCTGCTTCGCAATAAAGGCCGTGTTGTATCCCGCCTTGACATGCTGGAAAATGTATGGGGTATTGATTTCAATATGGGGACCAATGTGGTTGACGTGTATGTAAATTACCTGCGGAAAAAAATCGATAAACCCGGTCCCGTAAAACTGATACAAACCGTTATCGGTATGGGATACGTGATGAAAGAGCCTGCTGCATGAAAATCCAGACAAAGACCGCCCTTCTGTTCAGCCTGCTTGCAACCGCAGTGATACTGGTGTTGAATGCCATCATCTATTATGTTGCTACGCGCGATACTTCGAACGATTTTAAAAAACGGCTTGAGCTCCGGGTCATTGTTGCTGCAAAGATCCATTTCGAAAAGGACACGACTTCATCTGCTGCATATACTGAGTTAAGGCAACAATACCTGGAGGTATTGCCCAGTGAGCGGGAATATCTTGTTGTAGCCGACCGGGCAAAAGATAGCTTTCGCATCCCCAACGATATCAGCTTACCCCTGAGTTTTTACCGGCAGGTGCTCGACACCGATACGACAGTTTACTATAAACACAATGATGTGTATTATGCCGGCCGGCCTTACAAAGTAGGCAATGAAGAATATCTTGTAATAAAATCAGCTGTGAACCTCTATGGTTTGCAGGCATTGAAAAATCTTAAACAGATCCTGCTGATTGCTTTAGTAGGTAAATTGATCCTGGTATTTACGATCAGCTTTTTCTTTTCACGCAAAGCATTCAAACCATTCCGTGATATTATTAAACGGGTAAGGAGCATCGGTGTTGAAAATCTTTCCCTGCGGCTGGAAGAAAAGAAAGGCCGGGGAAAAGACGAGATCGCAGAGTTGACCAAGACGTTCAACAGGATGCTGGACAGGCTACAAACATCCTTCGATATACAGAACAATTTTGTAAGCAATGCTTCACATGAATTGAAAACACCGCTTACAGCCGTCATAGGCGAAGCAGAGATCACCTTGTCAAAAGAACGAAGTCCGGAAGAGTATAAGCAGTCGCTGGAAGTTATATTGAAAGAAGCAGAAAAACTCGAAGCGCTTACTACAGCATTATTAAGCCTTGCCCAGTCCGGGTTCAATAAAAATAAAGCTGGATATGTGGATGTAAGGCTTGATGAATTGTTGTTCGACATAAAACAAACAATTGACAGAATCGACCCGGAAAACAAGATCCAGCTTCAGTTGCAGGATCTGCCGATGGATGAAAACCGGTTAATGGTGAACGGAAATCTCCAGCTATTAAAGCTTGCGATCAGTAATATTATCCTTAACTCCTGTAAATATTCCAATAACAAACCTGTTGAAGTAAAACTTACCTGCCCTGGCAATGAAGCGGTATTAACGATAACAGACATTGGTATCGGTATTCCCCAGGAAGATATACAACATGTATTCGTGCCATTTTTCAGAGCGTCCAATACCAGTTCATTCAAGGGATATGGTGTTGGTCTGCCTTTGTCGCTGAATATTATCCGTCAGCATGATGGAAATATCAAAGTTGATTCTCAGGAAGGCCAGGGAACGCGCGTGACTGTTCTGCTCCCCCTGTCAATAAAAGTTTCGGTCTGATCATACAGCTACGACCGATATTAGAATGGTTTAAGAAGTATGTTATTTAAATCAAGCTGTTAGCCCATCGCTTTAATAGGATTCTTATATTCATTTTAATACATCCTAATTCCTTTGTTAAGCCGCTGTAATGGGTGTGTCGTTGTTTTGTAGTCTGAAATTTATCATTCTAAAAAACAACAACAATGAGAAATGTACTGATCCCAACTGATTTCAGCATCAATTCACTTCAGTTAGTCGAAAGAACTGTTGCAGCTTTGGATGATCAACCTGCAAATATTATCCTCTTTCATGCTTTTGATATGACCAGCAGTGCGCCGGACAAACTGGGCAATGGTACGCGCGTTCCTTATGCGCATTTGCTTACTGATGAGTTCCGTAATGCCTGCAAACGCATCAAAACAGCTAATGCGCGTGTGATACAGAATATCAATATCCGTCATCTTTACGGAACAACAGTGGCTGTTTTCAGAAATTTCATTGATGCAAATGATATTGACATGATCGTTTGCCCTGATCATTATGTATTCAATCCCGTTACATCGCAGAGTGTTAACCCTGTAAAGCTTTTCAAAAAAAGTGGTATTCCTGTAATCACTGAGCTCGCAAGGAAAAGAACTGTTGTGTACAGTGCGGCTCCGCTTGCAGAGGCTGTTGCAGTGTTGATCAATTAATTTTACAACCCGTAAGGCTATGCTTTTAAAAAAGAATATTCCATTTTCCTATATCATGGGGAAGATAAAAGTGGAATTGTTACTGATCTTTTTGTATTCAGTGATCATTACAATCGTGTATGAGAACTTTCATGTTACACGTATATCAATTCCTATTGCTGTACCAACAATAATGGGTACTGTGATCTCCTTATTGCTCGGCTTCAGAAGTAACCAGGCGTATGACCGCTGGTGGGAAGCGAGACATATCTGGGGCGCGATCGTGAATGATTCGAGAACGCTGGCAAGGCAGACACTTTGCTTTACCGAAGTGGTGTATGAAGGGGACGAAGTGCAGCAGTTCCGCGACAGGCTGATCCGCCGCCAGATCGCATGGAATTACAGCCTTGGTCAGATGCTTCGCGGGCAAAATGCGACGCGTGGCCTGGAAAAATATCTTACCCGCCAGGAAATGGATTTTATCCGCCATTATGATCATGTGCCCGGCGCGTTGCTGGAGCTTCATGCGCGTGATCTGAAAGTTGCGCTGGACAATGGATGGATCAATCGTTATCAGCAGATCGAGCTTGACAGAACGCTGAGCCGCCTTTGTGATGCAATGGGTAAGTGCGAACGTATCAAGAATACGGTATTCCCTGTAACCTATAGCATGTACATTCATTTCTCCATGTTGCTGTTCATCGCATTTCTTCCATTTGCGGTCATACAGTATTTCGGGATTTTTGAAGTACCGGTTGTAGTAGCGATCGCGGCATCATTCCTCTTGATTGAGAAGATGGCGATCCACCTGCAGGATCCGTTTGAAAATAAACCAACAGATACTCCTGTGACGACCATTGCCAGAAACATCGAACGGAACCTTACACAGATGCTGAGAGATCAGGAGATTTTGGAAGTGAAGGAGAATAATAAGTTTTACGTCCTCTAGGGACGGGGATTAATTGGATTATTGGGATTAGGAGGATTCTCTGCCTGATAATTTGGAGAAGATACCGTTCGATAAATCAGCAGATCCCATGAATCCTAATTTCAAATAAGAGAAGTTAGGATTCATGGGATCTGCTCGTTTTATAATGTATTTACTCTTCAATAGCCGGGCAGCGAACCATCCTAATCCAATGTCGTTCAGTTAAGGCTTCGAAGGTTTGTCATCCCGGCCGGGCAAATTTAGATCACCATCGAACTAAATGTAAGCCAGAGCCGGGATCTCCGCAATTGAGGGGCTCCCGGCTCTGGCAGCTTTAAATCTGCATCAAACGCTAGGTCGCCCGGCCGGGATGACAAATTTTTTGCGCGTTAACTAAACCACATTGCATCCTAATCCAAATAATCCCGACTTCAAATAAGAGCAGCCAGGATTCATGGGATCTGGTCGTTTTTTAATCTCTTCACTCTTCAATAGTCCGACAGAGAATCCCCCTAATCCCAATAATCCAATAAATCCCCGTATGACGTTTTTACATACCCGTAACGAACACCAGGGCAGCACGTTTTGACCTGTATTTAATGTGTTCTTGTAGTAGGTTAGATGTTCCTTTGATGTAGCTACATGAAATCCCGTAAATGCCTGTAATGGGCCAGGCATTTTGCTTTCCGGAACGTTAATCGGAAGAATACTGCCATTACGGCATTGGGCTATTCAAATGCATGATCTGTTCTCCAAACTGAGCACATTCCCTTTCCACGCTTTGTACATCTTTTGATTTGATATAAGACCCGATCACATGCGCATCCGCATTGGGAATCGCCACTTCTCTTTTCAAACTGTCAGGTGTGGAGAGCTGGCGGAACATTCTTTTCATTGCGGACACTCTTACCTGGGGGTCCTGGTGTTCTTCATCTTTATAATAATAGAGAAGCAATGTTGGTTGTCTGATCTTTTCAAACAGTGAGGCTTTCATGGTTGTTTCCAGTAACTCCTGAAGCTCTGTTACCGCTTCCATTCTGTATTTGTTGAACCAGTATTTATTATCAAGCGTTATGGTATCGTGATAGTCATTGTATTTTCCTTTCACCATTCTTGCGATCTGCAGGCCCCAGTGGTTGTTGGCGATCCAGGCGAGATTATCATTGATCTCGATATTGGGTGAGAGAAGGATGAGCCCGGCGATCTCAGGATATTCCGCAGCCAGCTTCAGTGCAAGTGTTCCGCCAGTCGATGTGCCGATGATGATCACTTTTTTGCCTAACTGTTTGCCGATGGCGTAAGCTTCTTTTGCGGAGTTCCACAAACCATCGGCCGTCATGGTCATCAGTGGTTCGGTTGTATCAATGCCATGGCCATCCAGTCTCGACAGGTAAAGGTTGCAGTTGAATTGTTTTGCAAAAAACTCGTGCACCGGGTCCCCTTCTTCCTGGCTGGCCGAAAATCCATGCAGGTATACGACTGCATACTCGGTCACCTGTTTCAGCGAGTCATTTGCCCAAATGATCCGCGCTTCATTATCCGGTTTCAGCTTATGCTGCGCTTCTTCAGCCGCCACAAATTTGTCCAGTCCGCCCGCAGCCGGCACCTCCGGCAGCTTCACATCATATACCGGTGGCTTCGGCCTCGGCCCGAGAAAGTACAGGACGATCAGGACTAACAGGATGAGTCCGAGCCATTTGATGAATTTCATGTTGGCGGTTTTTATAAAACTAGTATAAATATGTGGGGATTGGAGTTTAAGGAAAGATTAATTCGGGGAGACGACGGCCGACGGCCGAACGCCGACCGCCGACGGTTCGTTGGGTGGGACTGTTTTACTATATTGTACGGATGATGCAGAAACCCTCATTCAATAGACGACTGTCGGCGGTCTGCGGTCGGCCGTCATCCAACCCCCCAAAGCCATCTTCAAGTTAATTGTACGTTTCCTCTTGCCCCCTCCACTTAATTAACGTACCTTTGCACCTTCAAAAAAAAGGGCCTTAACGGCCCGATGTAATACCATGGAAATCAGAAATATTGCCATCATAGCGCACGTTGACCACGGGAAAACGACGCTGGTAGATAAGATCTTACACGCTACCAAAGTATTCCGGGACAACCAGGAAACCGGGGAGTTGATCATGGATAGCAACGATCTTGAAAGAGAACGTGGCATTACCATCTTCAGCAAGAATGCTGCGGTAACTTATAAAGACGTAAAAATCAATGTAATCGATACTCCAGGTCACGCCGACTTCGGTGGTGAGGTGGAAAGGGTATTGAAAATGGCTGACGGTGTGATCCTCCTCGTGGACGCATTCGAAGGACCAATGCCTCAAACCCGCTTCGTTCTTCAAAAAGCACTTTCGCTTAACCTGAAGCCGATCGTTGTTATTAATAAGGTAGATAAACCAAACTGCCGCCCTGACGAAGTGCATGACGCAGTTTTCGAACTGTTCTTCAACCTGGACGCAACAGAAGCACAGCTTGACTTCCCAACTTACTACGGAAGTGGTAAGAACGGCTGGTTCAACGACTCACTCACTCAGATCGATAATATCAACCCATTGCTGGATGGTATCCTGAAATACGTACCACCACCAAAAGTGAACGAAGGTCCGCTCCAGATGCAGATCACTTCACTGGATTACTCCTCTTTCCTTGGCCGGATCGCTGTAGGAAAAGTAAGCCGCGGTTCTATCAAAGAAGGACAGCCGGTTGCCCTGATGCAGGCGGATGGCACTATAAGAAAGACAAGAGTGCGCGAACTGTATGTGTTCGAAGGCATGGGTAAGAAAAAAGTTGCCGAGGTTTTCGCCGGTGACCTTTGCGCAGTTGTTGGTATCGAAGATTTCAACATCGGTGACACGATCGCTGACGCGGAAAATCCTGAAGCATTACCAGTGATCAGCGTGGACGAACCAACCATGAACATGCTGTTCTCTGTAAACAACTCACCATTCTTTGGTAAAGACGGTAAGTTTGTAACCAGCCGTCACCTCCGTGACCGCCTGGCAAAAGAAACGGAGAAGAACCTCGCATTACGCGTTCAGGACAGTCCTGATGGTGATAGCCTGATCGTTTATGGTCGTGGTATCCTTCACCTCGGTATCCTGATCGAAACAATGCGCCGTGAAGGATATGAGCTGACGGTAGGTCAGCCACAGGTTATCGTAAAAGAGATCGACGGTAAAAAATGTGAGCCTTACGAAACGCTGGTTGTTGACGTACCGCAGGAGTTTGCAAGTAAAGTGATCGATCTTGTTACACGCCGTAAAGGTGAAATGCTGATCATGGAAACAAAAGGTGAAATGCAACACCTGGAGTTTGACATTCCTTCACGTGGTTTGATCGGTCTGCGTACACAAATGCTGACTGCTACAACCGGTGAAGCTGTAATGGCGCACCGCTTCAGCGAATACAAACCATGGAAAGGACCAATCCCCGGCCGTAATAATGGTGTATTGCTGTCAAAGAATACAGAGAAAACAACAGGTTACTCTATCGATAAGCTGCAGGACCGCGGAACATTCTTCGTGGATCCGGGTGAAGATGTTTACACCGGCCAGATCATCGCTGAGAACATCAAACCTGGTGATCTCGTGGTAAATGCAACGGAAGGTAAAAAACTGACCAACCACCGTGCAAGCGGTAGCGACGATGCAACACGTATCGCTCCAAAAACCCTGATGACGCTGGAAGAATGTATGGAGTATATCCAGCACGATGAGTGTATTGAGGTAACACCAAACTTCATCCGTATGCGCAAGGTGATCCTGGATGAGAACGAAAGATTGAAACAAAGCAAGAAGATGAGCGCTTCAGCGTAAGCGGCTCATGATTGAATAAGAAACGGGTTGTATCGGAAGGTGCAACCCGTTTTTCGTTGGGGGCCCTCTAAATCTCCCCTGAAGGCTACCGTGTACCCACATCTTTTAAGTAATTCGAATGGCGTAAGGTTCCCGCGGATTTCGCAGATTTGTCATTCCTGCTATCGAAATATCATTTTATAAAGAGAAAGTTTCCGTGTCAGCATGCGCAGATTACGCAGATGATAGTCTGTTATCAGCAACTAATCTGCGAAATCTGCGTATCCAATAGAGATCCCGACCCGCAGTAGAAATATTTTTCATTAATGGTGAGGATAAATCTGCGAAATCCGCGGGAACCTTACGCCATTCGAATTACTTAAAAGATGTGGGTACTCGGTAGTCCGCCGCGGCGGGGAGATTTAGAGGAGGCCGTCACTTACTCACCCAATCCGCCGATTACTCAAAAACGCTCTCCTTCTACCTCAACATTTCTCAATTTTGACCCTGTTTCCCCATTAACCATTGACCTTACCGCGTTTATCACTAATTTGAATCAATAACCTGATTGAAAAAAGCGCGTTTTATACAACTACTGCTTTCGGCGGTGGTATCGGTCATGGTGACGGATACTGCCCGGGCTCAGCTGCCCGATTATCACCTGCAGCTGTTTGACTACACTTCAGGCATCCAGCCGGGCACCATCTCTTCAGTGTCCCGCGATAAAAAAGGATACCTGTGGGTGCTGTACCGCCGCCAGATACAACGCTTCGATGGCAAGCGGACGGTTACATTCAAACAGGGGCATACGCTGGATAATCTTCTTTGCGATGATAATGGCCGCGTTTGGATCACCGCCGCACATAAGGTCCTGCTTTTTTCAGAAGAGAAAGGCGACTTTCAACAAATCTATTTTTCTTCCACGGATTCTTCTTATATAGTATCGGGACCAGTCTTTCAAACCAATGATAAAAGCATCGTTCTTCTTACCAATAAAGGACTTTTTAAGTATGACGCTACAGGTAAGGTCTTCCGGCTATGGCTTGATAAGATGCCAAAACCTACAGCCTTCCCTTTGCCGAGCGCAGTGTTGAATGATGATCTGCTCTTCTATCACAGCGGCGCTTCCATTGTAAGGTATGATCTGCACACGATGAAAACTGATAGCCTGCCGGCTATGGATTTCAACAAGATCTATAACCTGACCCGCGACAGCATCCTGATCAGCAGTTGGGATAACAATAGCTACTGGTTGAACTTCGAAGCCCATACGGTGAACAGGATGGCCGCTCCCGCGGATCTCACTCCTGATGATGGTAAGTCTCTTTCCGTGAGAAGTGTGATCGAGTTCATGCCCAACAGGTTCATGATCGCTTCACGTGAAGGAATATATGAGTATAATAATAAGACAAAGAAATACAGCCATCCGCAATTTTTTCTTAATGGAAGAACAGTCGGTACACGCGATTATGGCAACTTTCTTTATCTCGATAACAGCGGCTATGCCTGGATGGCAACGATCGATGGAGTGGCAAGATTTGCAGTAAAACATTCTCCCATCGGCCTTACCCGGATCCGTCAATTGAATGATGAACTGCCGGCGGGAATCGACAACATCCGCAAGATCGACGAGGATGATAAAGGCAATCTCTGGGTCGCCACAGGTAACGGATTTGTTTCCTGGAAAGCCAACAGAAAAGACTGGGAATTCTTTCTTCCTTCACAACAAGCCACCAACAAACTCAGTCATCCTTCCGTTCGCGGATTGATGTTCGATGGTAAATACGTTATTCTCGGCCCGACGGATAAAGGGATCTGGCTTTTTGATCCCGTGACGCATCAGTATCGAAGACCGGTTTATACAGCAGACAGTTCAAGAAAGCTCAGTGAAAAAGATTTCATCGATGAAATAACCAGGATGAATAATGGTGATGGCCTTGTGATAGGAAAATGGGGACTGTATGTGATAAAGGCAAAAACATATAAACTGGAACAATTGCCGCTACCGATGGTGGCTGATGAAAACTCCAACTTTGCGCAACAGGGAACCGATGGCATTATCTGGATCACTACGAACCGCGGTCTGCATTGCCTCGATTCTAGTTATAACTATCTGGGCAAAGCTGCATTTCCCGATGCAATATCGCAGATCATTACCAGCTCTTTTATGATGCGGAATAACCGGTTGTTATTCTCCTGCGAACAAGGACTGTATACCGCGCGCTATCTCAATGGTAAAATAGTGGTGGAGAAAAAGACAAATGTTTTCGATCACATCAATCTGTATACGATCTACCAGGATCAGCATGATGTGATCTGGGCAAGCTCACAGAATGGTATTTACCGGTATGATCCGAATTCATTTAAATTGAACCTGTTTGATTATTCTGATAATGTGCAGGGTTATGGGTTTAACGGTAACAGTTGGTTCAGGGATAAGAACGGCACGCTTTATTTCGGCGGGGTGAATGGTATCAATTACTGGAATCCGGATACGTTTACTGCGCCGACGGAATCTTTCCAGGTATTTATCAGCCGGGCAAATATTGGTAATAAGGACTCGGTTCTTTATGTATTCGATGATCAGATCAGGATCCCTTATGAAGACCGTTCACTTGAAGTGGATTTTGCTGTAGCATATTTCAATAACCCGGAGAAAGTAACGTATCGTTACCAGCTGGATGGCTTTGATAATGACTGGAAATACCTGGGTAATAATAACGTTGTCCGGTTTACTTCTCTTCCTCCGGGAAAATATAGTTTGAAGGTGCAGGCAAGTCTCAACCGTGTTGATTGGGTTAATGCAAACAATGCGTTTTCGTTTGAGATAAAATCTCCTTACTGGATGGCCTGGTGGTTCATCAGCCTGTTGGTGATCGCTGCGGGCAGCATTATCTGGATGATCGTCCGTAACAGGAATAAAAAGATCCGGGAACAACAGGAGGAGCTGGAAGCGGAACAGGCGATCAATTATTTTGCGGCAAGCATTTATGAAACGAACTCTGTAAAGGCCATCTTGTGGGATGTGGCGAAGAATTGTATCGGCCGTTTACATTTTGAAGACTGTGTGATCTACCTGTTGGATCATGAGAGAAAGGTGCTGATACAACGGGCCGCGCATGGTCCGAAAAGTCCGGCTTCTTATGAGATCAAAGAACCGATGGAAATTCCGCTGGGAAAAGGTATTACGGGTGCTGTAGCAGCCAGCGGTAAGGCAGAGCTGATAGAAGACACAACAAAAGATCCGCGGTATATCATAGATGATGAAATGCGTTACTCCGAGATCACGGTTCCGATCATTTCAAATGGTCGTGTATTGGGTGTTATCGACTGCGAACACTCAAAAAAAGGGTTCTTTACTCAAAAGCATTTGTCCATTCTCACTACAATCGCGTCCTTGTGTGCAAATAAGATAGTAAAAGCAAAGGCAGAAGCAGAAAGAGCGAAAGCTGAGGCGATATTAATGGACACGCAGAAAAAAATGGCCGACGTGGAAATGCAGGCTTTAAGGGCGCAGATGAACCCACATTTCATCTTTAATTGCCTCAATTCCATCAACCGGTATATTGTGAAAAGCGATCAGGCTACGGCTTCTTTATACCTGACAAGATTTGCAAAACTGATCAGGCTGATCCTGGATAATTCAAACAGTAAATCCGTAACGCTTTCCAATGAACTTGAAGCGTTGAGGCTTTACATAGAAATGGAAAGCATCCGGTTTGAAAAGAAGTTCTCTTATAAGATCACACTGGGTGAAGGAGTGCAGCCAGACAGTGTGTACGTACCGCCGCTGATCATTCAGCCTTATGTGGAGAATGCGATCTGGCATGGATTGCTTCATAAGGAAACGGCAGGACATCTGTCGATCCACCTCAGCAGAAATGAAAAATGCCTGATCGAGTGTACGATAGAGGACAATGGTGTTGGAAGGGAAAAAGCAAAAGAACTGAAAAGTAAATCTGCTTCAACCAAAAAATCATTGGGCATGAAGCTGACGGAAGACAGGCTTGCATTGCTCAATAAACAATTTCAATCCGAGTCATCAGTGGAAGTGGTTGACCTGGTTGCAAGCGACGGAGAACCTGCAGGCACAAAAGTTATCATTAAAATACCTATAGACGGCTAAAACTGATTAGTATGATCAAATGTATTCTTGTTGACGACGAAAAAAATGCGCTGGAGATGATGGAGTGGTTGCTCAAGACCTACTGCCCGCAGGTGGAGATCGTAGCAATGTGTGGCTCCGCGGAAGAAGGGATCGCTGCAATTCATGCCAGCAAACCCGATGTCGTATTCCTGGATATCGAAATGCCCAAGATGAATGGTTTTGATATGCTTGAGCAATTCGACAAACTGTTCTTTGATGTGGTATTCTGTACGGCTTACGATCAGTTTGCGATCAAAGCGTTCAAGTATGCCGCACTGAACTATTTGCTGAAGCCGGTTGACCCAGATGATCTGAAAGATACGATCGGGCGTATTGAAGAGAAAAGAAATGTGCCAACCCGTGAACAGTTTGATCTTTTATTGCAAAACATACATCAGCCGGTCAAATCAACTCCGCAACGCATTGCATTAACAACCGGTGATGGATTGGTATTTGTTTCAACACAAGACATCATTTATTGCGAAGCGGAGAGCAACTATACACATGTTGTATTATCCGGCGGAAAGAAGATCCTGGTGTCAAAAGTGTTGAAAGAGATTGATGAGGCCCTGAGCGGCCCGGATTTTTACCGGGTGCATAGTTCTTACCTGATCAATATCAATCGTATCAAGAAATTTATCCGCGGTGATGGCGGTTATATTTTAATGGATAATGACGCTTCTATAAATATCTCCAGAAACAGAAGACAGGAGTTTATGGAGCTGTTTTCGAGATTTTAATACTTTGAACGAAGGGGTCCTTAAAGGAGAGTGACAGTCTGGAGAGACTGTCATTTTTTTTGTTTGGGGGAATGAATTAAAAGGGCGTTGACCGCGCATTCTTCTCCCACAATTAAAATTGTGGGCTAATTGCATAGCTGGCTATTTGCAATGTTTATCAAAGCGGTCAGCTCTTTGAATAATTCGTCGGAGCTCAACGGCGTACATAGCCCACAATTTCAATTGTGGGTGGAGGGTATTGCGAATGAAAGGCATTCGTAGGGGATTTGCGAGCAAACGGGCTCTACGACACAGGAATCTTCTATGCGGGGGGTGTGACCGCGCATTCTCTTCCCACAATTAAAATTGTGGGCTAATCGCATACTCTGCTAATCGCAATGTTTATCACGGCGACCAACTCTTCGAATAATTCGTCGAACCTTAACGGCGTACATAGCCCACAATTTCAATTGTGGGGTGGAGGGCATTGCGAATGAAAGACATTCATAGGGTGATTTGCGAGCAAACGGCTCTATGACGCGGGGTTCTGCTATTCGCGGATTGTGACCGCGCATTCTTCTCCTATAATTTCAATTGTGGGTGAGGAATGCGCGATCCTGGTTTGTAAAAGCCTGCATCTCAAAGATACCAGTACTTAACCAGCCAGCATTGGCCTTTAAAGTCGTTGTAGCCGCCAACGGGATCGCCCGGGTGCCAACCGGATAACATTAAATTTTCGGGCCATATCAGCCTGTATTCAATAAAGACGCTACATTTTCCCGCCTCTTCATTACTTTTGCACTGAAATTCAACAAATGAAAAAGAGGTTTAAGGTTTATTCGCTGATAGCGTGCTTTTCTATCCTTCTTCCTTTTGCGGCAGCTGCGCAATGTTCCATCTGTACAAAAACGGCGCAGCAATTGGGTGAAAAGCCGGCACAGGGTCTGAATACAGGTATCCTGTACCTGGCGTTTACACCGCTTCTTCTTGTAGGATATATCAGCTATAAGTGGTGGCAAAGTAATAAGCAGTAACCAGTATTATATACGATCACCAGGAAACCCGCCAGGGAACGATCAACACCATGCAAGAAATCGCGATTGTATCCGGTATATCCATCGTCATTCCTAATTATAACGGACGCACTTTATTGCAGGAGACGTTGCCAACCGTGATCGGCGCTGCTGAAGATGCAAAGCTTCCCTTCGAAATCGTGATCAGCGATGACTGCTCCACTGATGACTCCGTTCCTTTTCTTCAGCAATACCCCCATCCTTCTGTAAAAGTTGTAGTAAATAAACAGAACAAAGGTTTTTCCCCTACCATCAATGCCGGCATATTCAATTCGCAGTACTCTCATGTTCTCTTATTGAACAGTGATGTGAAACTTACACCCGGATATTTCAATGGTCTTTTCCGCTATTTTGAAAGACCGGATACTTTTGGTGTGATGAGTAAAATCATCGGATGGGATGATGATAAGATCCAGGATGGCGGCAAGGTGTCTTCCTTTCATGGATTAAAGATCAAAACTTCGGGCAACTATCTTCCTGTAAAAAAAGAAGAAGGACAGTGGTATTACAGCATGTATCTCTCCGGAGCCAATGCATTTGTGGATCGTGGTAAGCTGTTGCAGATCGGAGGATTTGACGAACTCTTCGCACCATTTTATGTGGAAGATTTTGAGCTTTCGCTCAGGGCATGGCGCATGGGATGGAAATGCTATTATGATGATTTTGCCGTTTGCCGCCACAAACTGTCTGTTTCTATCAAGTCAAACCACAAAAAGAAAAACGTCAAAGTGATCTATGACAGGAACAAAATGTTCCTGCATGCCATTCATCTTAATTCATTCAAGCGCTTCCAGTGGTTTGTTCAGTTGACATTGGAGGGAATTGTTTATCTCATCTTGCTTCGCTCTGCCTGGCTAAGATCAGTCCGCTCATTTGTGGCGCATTACAGTGGCGTGATCGAGAGCAGGAGAAGATTGATGAAAGCTGCTAACGGGAGAAAATTGCTATCAGTGAAGGATGTGGTGAATATGGTTAGAGTTTCGGTGGAAGAAAAAGAGATCACGCGGTTCTAGCGATGGCTGATGACAGATGACAGATGGCCGGCTTCGCGTTTCGATACAACGATATAAAAAGGAAGTCTCCCGTCATCAGAAAGGTTCCTTTTATTGTTCTTTTTCAAGATGCGGAGCCCGGCCATCGGCCATCTGACATCGGTCATCGAACTAATTTCGGAGTTTGGCATCTAATCGCTCTCCACTTTCTTCTTAAAAAGCTGCTTGTGCGTTGGGCGCTTGAACATCAGCTTTATTCCCTCCATCCATTTTACCAGGAAAAAAATGCGGCCATTATAAAAACGGTTCGCAGAGCGAGATGCACACAGAACAAACTTTGTGCTGGGCGTTTGCAAAAAACGCCGCCTTAGTTTCCGGCCGTATTTATCAAGGAAGGCGCCTTTCTGTTCTTTCATTGATTGGAGATTACCGAGACTTAAATGCTTTACCATAAACGGTATCACATAGCAGGTGTAGCCAAGATAATCTGCAATAACGCAAAGGTCTGCAGCATAGAAATGAAAACCGTTAAGATCTGCTGATACGGCTATGCTCACCCTTCGGGGAACGATCAGCAGGTTTTCATCCATTGAATATACTCTCCCGGGAAGATTATCGTGCGTAACGATCTTTCCGCCGTTTACAATATAACGGATATCCTGGTGGTAGCCGATCGCGCCGGCATTGCCGCATACAGCCCAGTTGGGATCACGATGCGTGAGATCCTGAAGGATCTGTGTGAGTTTATCTATCCCGTCAATACATCTTACATCCTGGTGAACAATGATGATGTATTCTCCTTTCGCTTCTTTCAAAAACCGGTTGATGGCTTCATAGGCATCAAACTGATTGCCGGATGTGTTATCTGCAACAAGGTATTCACACCCGTTATCAAAACCGCATTGTTCAAAGCTTCTCTTCATTTCTTCAAACTCGTTCAGGTTTGTTACGATAGTACAAACCGAGAACCGGAACGGAGCAGGTTGATAACCCGTTGAAAGAAAGGAAGCGGTTGCCATGAGCTAAAATACGTTTTTGTGGGGCGTCAAAGGGGATTTCGCCGGTTCAGTTCGTTCACAAAGGAAAAAAGATTGAATGATCCTTTTTCAATTGCCTGTTTTATTTCAGTTTGCAATGCACGCTGATCAAGATCTTTCATTCGGAGTTTCTGCAATATATGCCATGCTTTTGAGGCCATCAGAAATGATCTTCTGTCGGGATTTACGGATGATGTATGTTCATTGATCGCTGTTGCCAGTTGATCAATGCCTGTTCTTTGTGAGGCAACCGTTTTTAATACCCGCACTTCCTGTTGTTTATTGAACGAGGGTGCCAGCATCAGCCGGAGATTTTTTACAAAATGATCCGCATCGGGCCTGTCGGCTTTATTTACCACGAAGATATCGGCGATCTCCATCAGACCGGCTTTCATGGTCTGGATCTCATCACCGGCTTCGGGCACAAGCACTACTACTGTTGTATCTGCAAGCCCCGCGATCTCCACTTCACTCTGACCGATCCCAACTGTTTCGATAATGATATGATCAAATCCAGCGGCTTTCAGCACATAAGTAATCTCAACGATCATCGGGTGAAGGCCACCCATACTGCCCCGGCTTGCCAGCGAGCGGATATAAACAGCGGGATTCGTATACCATTCGCTCATCCTGATCCTGTCGCCCAATACCGCACCAAGATGAAAAGGCGATGATGGATCAACGCAAAGCACAGCGATCTTTTTGCCATTATTCACGAACTCACCGATCAATGCATCCACGAGCGTGCTTTTACCCGCACCCGGCGGACCAGTGATACCAATAATGCCTGTTTTGCTATCAGGTAGTTTCTCCAGGAATGCCGCATAACCTTCAACGGCATTTTCAACCAGTGAAATGGCTCTTGCCAATGATCGGATATCTCCCTGCTGTATTTGTCTGGACAACTCCTGCCACATGAAAAACTTGTTGTAGGTTTACAAATGTATGAGGATTCTTGTACAGAATGAGTGGCGTATCAGGGCCATTTTTATAACGATCATATTAATGCTCGGAAGCTTGTTTGTTTCGCGGGCATTATTGTCGGTTTCCCTCATGCTGTTCATTGCGATCACGGTTATTCATGCAAAATTTACCAGACAATTCAGGAGATTTTTGCAGACACCCCTGCTTTCAGGCCTTTCCTTTCTTTTTTTTATTCCGCTTATATCAGGGCTTTGGAGCACTGATATAAACGAATGGCTGGATGTGGCGGTAAAAAAGCTTCCTTTTCTTTTGTTGCCACTCGCGTTTGCGGGTGATTGGCAGTTGAAAGAAAAGGAATGGCGCATGATTGCATATAGTTTTATCCTGTTTACCGTTCTTGCCTGTAGCTGGAGCCTGATCATGTATCTGCGTGAAGCGGATTCGATCAACGAAAGTTATTTGCGGGCGAAAACAATCCCGGTGCCGTTGGATGATGATCATGTAAGGTTCAGTTGGCTGGTATGTATCGCGATCATCGTTTCGGAGCAGTTGATAGAAAAATTTACCGGTTCAGAAAGATGGTGGCTGGTGGCTGCTGTGATCTTCCTTGCGGCGTATCTGCATGTGCTGTCTGCAAGAACCGGTCTGGCAATGCTGTATTTTTTTGCTTGCTGCTATGCATTGTATAAAATAAAAAATAAACCGCGGCTTTCAATCGCGATCATCATTGCTTTGATTGTGATGCTGGTGACCGGCTGGTTTTGTTTTCCCACTTTCAGCAACAGGATAAAGTACAACCTGTATGATCTTTCGTTTGTTAAAAACAATGAATACAGGGCGGGGACAAGCGATGGCAATCGCGTGGCATCATTCAAAGCCGGATGGGCACTGATAGAACAGCATCCGCTGATTGGTACCGGCGCCGGTGATATCTGGAATGAAGTGAGTGCTTGGTATGATAGAAACATGAAGGGTTTGCAGGAGTCCGACAAGCTTTATCCGAGCAATGAGTGGCTGGTACACGGTTGTATGGCGGGCTTGCCCGGAATGATCATATTTACCGGGATCATTTTTTTGCCCTTATATATAAGAAATATAAAACAACGGTTTTTCTGGACGATGTTTCATGTAACGGCGATTGCCGGTTTTATGATCGAGACGAGCCTTGAAATGCAACATGGCATTTTTATTTATACATTTTTTGGGTTGTGGTGGTGGAAATGGCATTGTTTGCAGGAGAGTTAAAACGGCTTGAGTTTAAAAGTTTAACTGTTTAAAGGCTTCTTCCGGAAGGTGCAGCGTTTATCCGCCTATTTGCCGGAAACAAGATAAATTTGAGTTATGACTAATTTCATTCCGATATTTCCCCTTGGGATCGTGGTGTATCCGGGAGAACAATTGAACCTGCATATTTTCGAACCGCGGTATAAACAACTGATCAATGAATGCCACCAGCAAAAGAAGGCATTCGGCATTCCTACAGTGATCGGGAACAAATTGCAGGATATGGGATCGCTGGTAGAGATCGAAGAGGTTTCCAAAATATATGACAATGGTGAGATGGATATCCGTACCAGGGGTGTGCGCGTATTCCGCATACTGGAAGTGATCAAAGACATTCCGGATAAATTATACAGCGGTGCGATCGTGAACTATCCGGATAACCGCGAACAGGGTATCATTGAACAGATGCGCAAGGTGATGTCCGGCATCCGCGAGTTGCACCAGGCATTGAAAGTAACCAAGGATTTTAAAAAGCCGGATGACGAGATCAATGCGTATGATGTAGCGCATCATGTTGGTCTTTCCCTTGAAGAGGAATATGAACTATTAGGGTTGATGGATGAAAGGCAACGGCAGGAATACCTGAAGCGCCATCTTGTAAAAACATTGCCGACGGTTACGGGAATGGAACAGCTAAAAGAAAAGATCAAACTCAACGGGCATTTCAAAAATCTCAGCGGGTTTGAGTTGTAGCTGGTTTTTGATCGAAGAATGGGTTCCCGCAGATTTACGCAGATAGCTTGTACTGCAGTTGGATCATCTGCGAATCTGCGCCTTGATCTGCGGGAACCCTACGCTATACAGGCAGGCGCAGATCCCTGGATAATTTTCCGCTGCTAAATTTGCCTGCGTTATCTGAGATGCGCAAATAACTACTGAAAGCCTATCTTGCAGCCCATGGTTACCTTTTGCTTTGATTTCGGCAATACAAGAAGAAAGCTTGGTGTGTTCACCAATGATGTAATTGAAAAGGTGATCGTATTGCCTGATGATTCTCTTGAAACGATGCGGGAGCTGATAGAGAAGTACCGGCCTGAACGCGCGATCCTTTCGTCCGTGATCAATCATGATCCCGCGCTGGAAGAGTTTTTGGCGAAGCATACAGCTTTTCATAAGCTGAATCATCTGACAAAGCTGTCGTTTACCACGCTGGTGGGAAAGCCGGAGACGATCGGTGCTGACAGGCTTGCGCTGCTGGCTGCGGCGGTAAGATTTTATCCGAAGAAGAATAACCTGATCATTGCATTGGGAACATGCGTCACCTATAATTTTATCGATAAATATCACCGGTTTGCCGGTGGTGGTATTTCACCGGGCATGGAGATGCGTTTGAAGGCGTTGAATCATTATACAGCCAAACTTCCTATTGTGGAAGCTGACAGCAATGTGCCGTTGATCGGCTATGATACGGCTACCAATATCCTGAGCGGTGTGACACTTGGAATGGTCTACGAAATCGATGGATTTATAGACGAATACGCTAAAAAATTCGACAACTTTAACGTGGTCTTAACCGGGGGTGATATGGTACATTTGGGTTCGCACCTTAAAAACAAGATATTTGCAGACCCTGATTTAATATTTAAAGGTCTTTATGCCATTAGCGAACTCAATAACCCCTAAGAGAATCAACAAGTTAGGAGTGTTTCGTTTTTCATTAAGCGTTCTACTGACTACTGCTTTACTGCCTGCTTTTGCGCAGGACAACTCGCCCTATTCGCGATATGGCCTCGGAGATGTCACTCCAGGGACAAACGTTAACTCCCGTGCAATGGGTGGCATTGCCGCCGGTGTTACGGATCTTCCGGCTCCGTTTACGATCAATTACGCCAACCCTGCTTCTTACTCTTTTTTCCAGGCAAGCAGGGAATTGAAATCAAAAAAACTGGCAGCGGGCCGTGCAATTCTTGATGTCGGGATCAATCTTGATAACAGAACACTGGTTGAACCAAACAGCACAGAAAGATTTGGCACAAGCAACCTGCTGTTCTCACATGTGCAGCTCGGTGTGCCCCTCCGTAAGAATTGGGGGCTTTCCTTTGGGATCCGCCCGGTGTCACGCGTAAGCTACAAGATCTCCACCACGGAAAGGTTATTCAATCCAAATACAGGTCAATCCATTGATACAGCTGGTACACTGAATGAAGGTACCGGTGGTTCTTATCTGCCCAATATCGGTACAGGTTTCAGATTTGACTTTGGCAATGACTCCATCGTTGGAAAAAAACATACCATAGCTTTTGGCTTTGGCGCGGGATATTTGTTCGGAACAAAAGATATCAGCACACGAAGGTTCTTCCTGAATGATACCGTTTCATACAACGCGGGAAATTATCAGAGCAAAACAAGCTATGGTAATATCATCTTCAATGGTGGTCTGCAATATATGTTGCGTATTAACCGCGACTATGAACTGACCATTGGTGGATATGGCAATATCAAACGTACATTGAATGCATCGCAGGATGTGATCCGCGAAACGTATTACTATGACCAGAATCAGGGCAATATCCGAATTGACAGTGTATCTGATCAGAAGAATGTAAAAGGAAAGATCATCTATCCTTCCTCTTACACAGTTGGTTTTGTGTTGCACCGCAATCTTAACGTGGAAAAGAAAAGTCCTGACTGGCTGATCGGTGTGGATCTTGTGCGCAATAACTGGGACGAATACCGGATCTATGGAGCAGCGGACGCAACGGTGAAATCAAACTGGCAGGTCCGTGTTGGTGGCCAGCTGAGACCAATGCCAAGACAGAATTATTTCAGCAATGTAGCATATCGTGCAGGATTTTTTATGGGACCGGATTATGTGCAGGTTGAAAACAAAAAGCTGAATACATGGGGCGCAACATTTGGTGTAGGCCTGCCGCTTGTAAACTACAGCCGTACGACAGCACCGAACCAGTTCACGGTGCTCAACCTCGCGTTCGAATACATCAGAAGAGGAAACAATGATAACCTGCTTAAGGAAAATATGTTCCGTATCTCAGCGGGTCTTTCACTGAGCGATCTTTGGTTTATCAAGAGAAAATATGACTAATCGCCTGATCAGACCGATCCATACATATTTCTACGCAGCAGCTTTGTGTATAAGCTGCTGTTTTGTTTTGGGATGTGAGAATGATGAAAAGCAGATCCATGAACTCACCAAAGACGTGTTCATGACGGAGGAAGCAACAAAGATAGAGAGCTATATCAGCCAGGAAGGAAAAGCGAAAGCGAAACTGACAGCCCCGCTGATGTACAGAGCTTCGAAAGACACGCAATACGTAGAATTTCCCAAAAGCCTGCATGTTGATTTTTATAACGACAGTGCGGTTGTTGAAACAAGACTGGATTCCAAATACGGAAAGTATTACGAGACCTTCAATAAGGTTTATCTCCGCGACAGTGTGGTGGTGATCACTACAAAAGGCGACACGTTAAAAAGCCCTGATCTCTGGTGGGATCAGAACAAAGGGATTTTTTATACAGACAAATATGCGGAGTACCGTACAAAAGATCAGCAGGTGCAGGGGCATAAGGGACTGGAAGCAACGCAGGATCTGAAGACGGTGACGTTTAAGGAACCGACGGCGGTGTTGGATGTGAAGAGTAATGGGCTCTAAAGAAAGGTTCCAGGGGTTCCAGAGGTTCCAGAAGTTCCAGAGGTTAGTGAACAGCCTTTGGAACTTCTGGAACCTTTGGAACTCCTGGAACTTCTTCCCATTAAAAGATTATAACAAAAATTAACCCCGGGTGATCCGGGGTTAATTTTTTTAGGGCCCAACCAGGTGTTTTCCATTCGCAGTAGTTGGTTAGGTGGTTTTTCAGTGACTGCCTTTGCTAAAGCTTCGGCGGTCAGGCTAGGATTATATTGGATCAAACGGGACTCAGGTTTTATGGCGCCAGCCTGTCTGTTCAACCGGCAGCCGTATCAAATATAGGCGCTCTTCAGTGTTGCTGCCAGCGCAGTAATGACCATTTAAATTTGTTCCGTAAATACGGGTAATGACGTGTATCTACCAGGGAAATCGCTACCCTGAAAAGCTTTTCTTATCTTCAGTCAATAAATGAAAATTGCTATGTCATTGAAGAACAAAACAATCCTCATCACGGGCGCAACACGCGGTATCGGAAAAGCCATGGCATTGCGCTTTGCGGCTGATGGGGCAAACATTGTGATCGCTGCAAAGTCCGTAGAAGAAAATGCAAAACTTGGAGGTACGATCTTCACCGCGGCGGCAGAAGTGGAAGCCGCCGGTGGTAAAGCGCTGGCCGTTCAATGCGATATCCGGTTTGAAGACCAGGTGCAGCATGTAGTAGATAAAACAATTGAAACCTTTGGAGGGATCGATGTGGTGATCAATAATGCCTCAGCTATTTCATTGACGCCAACAGAACAGACCGAATCAAAAAGATTTGACCTGATCTATTCGATCAATGTCCGCGGAACATTCTTCGTTACAAAAGCATGTATTCCTCACCTGAAAAAATCCAGTCACGCGCATATTCTCACATTATCACCACCCGTCAACATAAAACCAAAATGGCTTGCCGGTCATATCGCTTATACCATGACGAAGTATAACATGAGCCTGATGGCCATGGGATGGGCTGAAGAGTTGAAAGGCGCTGGCATTGGCTCCAACGCACTGTGGCCAAAAACAACGATAGATACTGCTGCCGTAAGAAATCTCTTAGGCGGAGAAATGCTGGCAAACATGAGCCGCACACCAGCGATACTGGCAGATGCTGCTTATATCATCCTTAATAAGTCACCCAAAGATTGTACAGGCAATTGCTTTATAGATGAGGATGTTTTTGCGGCAGAAGGGATCACAGACCTGGAGAAGTATTCAGTGGTGCCGGGTGCGAAATTGTATAAGGATCTGTTTGTGGATTGATGTTGCTTCGATATGCGATGTTGGATGCGCGATGGTCGAATTAACATCCTTTGTCATGGCGAAAACTTCCTGCTCATCAAAGGTTGCGGTTCTATAATATGAACTATCAGATTGTGAAGTCCGACCATCGACCATCCAATACCGATCATCGCGCAAACGCAGGATATCTTCAACATAATAAGAAAGAGGCTGTCAAATGCAAGCGGAAATTATCTTTTGAAGATAGGTTTGCTCTTCTGAAGAGTTTCTCTTTTGTCAGCCTCTTTGTCTATATTGACCTTAACCGTTAAACCCGTGGTGATAGTACAAGCTACAAAAAATACAAACACGCGGGGGTGAGCGTATAAGAGTCGTGTATAATTAGTGAATTAAAAGTAAAACCTCCGGAGTAGAGGCATCTACGATCCGGAGGTTTCTATTTTTTACTTTTGAATTTTTACTTTTTACTTTCTTCCGCCTCTTTAACCCCTTCCACCTTCTCCGGTCTCATCTGCGGGAAGAACAATACATCCTGAATAGAGGTCTGATTGGTCAGCAACATGCAAAGACGGTCAATGCCAAATCCGATACCGGATGTTGGCGGCATGCCATATTCCAATGCGCGCAGGAAGTCATTGTCGATGAACATTGCTTCATTGTCGCCTCGCTCAAGCAGTTTTACCTGTTCTTCAAAACGCTCGCGCTGATCGATCGGATCGTTCAGCTCAGTGTAAGCATTTGCGATCTCTTTACCATTTACCATCAGTTCGAATCTTTCCACGAGACCTTGTTTGTCGCGGTGCTTTTTGGTCAACGGGCTCATCTCAACCGGATAGTCGATGATGAATGTTGGTTGTATATAATGCTCTTCGCATTTGTTGCCAAAGATCTCATCGATGAGTTTGCCTTTACCCATTGTATTATCAACCTGGATATGCAATTCACGGCAAACGGAGCGAAGTTGTTCCTCGCTCATGCGGCTGACATCAAAGCCCGTGTGTTCTTTGATTGCATCATAGATGCTGATGCGCTTGTAAGGAGCTTTGAAAGAAATGGTTTTGTTACCGACCGTTACGTCTGTGGAACCGGATACATCAACTGCAGCTTTTTCCAGCAATTGCTCGGTAGTTTCCATCATCCATAAATAGTCTTTGTATGCCACATAGAATTCAAGTACGGTGAATTCAGGATTATGTGTACGGTCCATGCCTTCATTACGGAAGTTGCGGCTGAATTCATATACCCAATCAAAACCGCCAACGATAAGGCGTTTCAGGTAAAGCTCATTTGCAATACGCAGATAGAATGGAATGTCCAGTGCGTTATGATGTGTAATGAATGGCCGTGCCGCAGCTCCACCAGGAATGGCCTGCAATACCGGGGTATCAACCTCGAGTGCGTTATGGCTGTTCAGGAACTCACGGATCGAGTTGATCAGTTTTGTTCTCTTTACAAATGTTTCTTTTACGGCCGGGTTGATGATCAGGTCTGCATAACGTTGCCTGTAACGGAATTCAGGATCCGTTACTGCATCGAAGGTCTGGCCATCTGCTTCTTTAACGATCGGAAGCGGGCGCAGTGATTTGCTGAGCAGGGTCAATTCTTTTACGTGTACCGAAGTTTCGCCGGTTTTTGTGATAAAGGCATAACCACGGATACCAATGATGTCACCGATATCGATCAGTTTTTTCCAAACGATATCATACAGGCTTTTGTCTTCGCCGGGGCAGATATCGTCGCGGCGGATATACAGCTGGATCTTTCCCGCGCCGTCCTGGATCACGCAGAAGTTTGCTTTTCCCATATCGCGTACGCTCATGATACGGCCGGCAATGCAAACGTCCTGGAACTGTTCCTTTGTTTCTTCCTTATAATTTTCCTTTATATAAACGGAACTGCTGTTGACCGGGTATAATGGGGCCGGATAGGGTTCGATCCCCATCATGATGAGTTCGGCCAGTTTTTCCCTGCGGAGTTGTTCCTGTTCGGAGAGGTGTTGAGTGCTCATGGTGCGAAATTGAGCGCAAAGGTAACGGGGATTTATTGGATTTTTGGGATTAGGGGGATGGTTTCGGGAGGATGGAGGGAGGTTTTGAGGAATGGTGGTGGTTGGTGGTCGTATATATTTGATGGATTTTGAGAGCGGGAAGGGATTTTTGGGATTGGATGGGAGCTTTTCAATGATTAGGAACGGGTTAATTTTTCCTGGAAACCTCGTCCCAAGAAATCCCAAAAATCTTCCTTTGTCGTCCTGGATTAAGCATTTAGCGGTTCGCTACTGCCTATTCATCTATGAAAATGATCAAAAATCCTCCTGATCCCAAAAATCCAATAAATCCCCGTATGCAGCGGTTTTCACTAAAGTATCGTCAAATCACCGTCCGGCTATTGGATATTAAAGGTTTGCCGGTTAACTTGGAGGCCTGTTCATACCGGAAAACGGCCAGGTCCGTTTGGATGGCAGACCCAATCCTATTACAAAACATAATAATGATCTGATGAAAACCTATCTCGTCGCCCTTCTTTTTAGTGCTGCCGTATTACCGGCTTCTGCTGATGCGCAAATCAAAATCCCCAAGATCTTAAGTAAAAGCTCGTCTTCCGGTGTATCTGAAGATGAGGCAGGCCAGGGTATCAAAGAAGCGCTCACGCAAGGGGTGGCTAATGCGGTGCTGAACCTGAACAAGACCGATGGTTTCTTCGGCAGCCAGGTATATAAAATGTTCCTTCCTCCCGATGCACAGAAAATAGAAAAAACATTACGCTCTGCAGGAATGGGCGCACAGGTGGATAAGGCCATCCTGGCGATCAACCGCGGTGCAGAAGACGCAGTAGGTTTTGCAAAACCGATCTTCGTAGACGCGATCAAGGAAATGACGGTGACTGATGCGTTGAAGATCCTGACCGGCCCGAAAGACGGAGCCACCCAGTATTTCAAACAAAAGACAACAGAAAAGCTGATCGCAGCATTCAAACCTTCTGTTCAAACATCACTGGACAAAGTGGAAGCAACGAAATACTATGGTGATATCGTCAACACCTACAACAAACTTCCGACAACATTCAATAAGATAAATCCTGATCTGACATCTTACGTAGTCGGCAAAGCCGTTGACGCTTTATTTGATCAGGTAGCAAAAGAAGAAGCAACGATCCGCGCCAATCCGATGGGCCAGGCCTCTGCCTTACTGCAGAAAGTATTTGGCAGCGTGAAGAAATAACTTTTAATCCATACTCTGGTTGAGGGTCGCGGGAGCGGCCCTTTTTCGTTTGAAGAGGTTTTTCGGTTGTTTCGATGTTCGATGGTGGATGGTCGGGTTTCGCGACTGGTGTTCAATTATAGTAAAATGCTGTCTGCGTTTGAAAGCTTAATTGCAGTTATTATTTATCAAATAGCGAAGCCCGACCATCGACCATCCAACATCCACCATCGAACCTATACGCCCGCCAGCAACACCTGCCACGCCTCTGTCACCTTTCCCTGGTCAAGTAGTTTTTTTGCGTGAAGATGTAATTCCTTTTCCATGTCTTCAGGGTTGAGGCTGTAGTACTGGACGATCTGCTTCAGGTGATCGTCGTCGTAGGCGGCATCGATGACAGGGAGCTCGTGGACATTGCCGAGCTGACCGAGATTATTGCCGGTCAGAATGGTGCTGTTGCGGATGGAAAGAGGCAGGTTGTCAATACCGATGCCCAGTTTTGTGTTGGGCTTTTCGACCTGGAAAAGACTGGTCTCATTTACGGCGCAATACCAGTCGCCACCCAATCTTGCTACATGATGGATCCTGCGCTGATCCATTTTTCCGTTTGCATCCAGTAGTTGGTCGTCAATATGCATGCGGACCACTTCGGCGATAACGAGATTGCCGGCGCCACCTTCGGTGCCCAGCGGTTTTATTTCGAGCACGCGGCACTCCATTTTAATTGGACTCTCCTTTACCATTGGAGGCTTGATCATTGTTGCCGGTTCTGCGGTAAAGCCGGATTTTTCAAATTCATTGGTGCCTTTGGGGTATTCACAGCTTGCGAGTGATACCTGTTGGACCATTTCAAACGTCACGATGTTGATCACCACTTCTGGTACTTCATGCAGATTTTCCAGTGTATGCTTTGTTGTATTGTCGCGAACCCGCCTTGATGGGGAGAATACGACAATGGGTGGATTCGAGGAGAACATATTGAAAAAACTGAAGGGACTGAGATTCACCTCGCCGTTGCTGTTGACCGTGGAGGCAAAACAGATCGGTCTCGGCGCAATGGCATGCTGGAGGAAGTATTGCTTTTCGGCAGGGGTGAGGTTGGAGAGGTCGATTGTCATGGGTGCAAAATTGGGGAAATGGACGGAATAAAGGAAAGGGATGTGGCATGGGAGTTTGACCGCCGACCGCCGACCGCGGACCGCCGTCGTGGACATGGGTGTGAGCCTCATAATTTTTACCAAACAAAAGCGCTGTTTGCTTACTTATAAAATGACTGCTCTTTTTAAGAGAAAGTCGGCGGTCCGCGGTCGGCGGTCGGCGGTCAATTGCTGATCCGCAGTTTGCCGTTCCAAATGAAAAAACCTCCACTCATAATTTTTCAAAATTCCCTGTAACAAAAAGAAACGCATCTTCGTTCTACGAAAGACTTCGTTTGAATATCAATAAATAACTATTAAAACCAATCAGGTATGAGAAAGATCTCGGTATTATTAATGGCGGCAGCATTTGTATTGCCTTTTGCAGTGAGAGCGCAGGATGACAAGATTGAAGTGACCGGAAGCGGGAACGTAGTAACAAGGGATGTGAATGTAAATTCATTCAGCCAGCTGACTGTTGGCGGCGTCTTCAATGTGGTGCTGGCACAGGGAAATAAAGAAGCGGTAAAAGTGGAAGCAGAAGATAACCTGCAGGATCTGATCACCGTGAATCAAAGTGATAATGGTCTTACTGTTTCAATGAAAAAGAATGTGAACATTAAGAAGAGCAAGAAAATGACGGTGTATATCACTTTCAAACAATTGAAATCAATCGATCTGAAAACTGTGGGTAATGTGACCACCACCGGCACGCTGACATTTGACAACCTTAAAATGCAAAATCAAAGCGTGGGAAATGTGGAACTGAAACTTGCCGCGCAAAAGCTGAATCTCGACAATCATAGTGTAGGCAATCTTGAGCTTGAAGGGAAAGCAGACGATGCAGTGATCAGTAATAAGAGTGTGGGAAATCTGCATGCTGCGAATTTCGTGGTGCAAACAATAGATATGAACAATGATGGTATTGGGAACGCAGAAGTGAATGCAGAGAAAAATCTTAAACTGAGATCAGGCGGTTTGGGAAAAGTGAGAAATAAAGGAAACGGTACCGTTACAAAAACAAATAAAGTGGTGATCTGATCCTGATTCAACTTTGAGATGGACGATATATAAAAGAGACAGGTATTTGCCTGTCTCTTTTGTTTTTTATCGCTTAGTATTCTGTTCTTTTTAGTCTGGCGGGCAAGGCCACAGATCGCGCAGATAAGTTCCTGGTTAAAGCAGGTGATCTGCGTAAAGTAAAAACATGAGATTGTTTGTCTCCGTCCTTCTCGCCTTAACGGTTTATTTTTTACCGGTAAGGCGAGAAGGACGGTAAGGAAGTCTTTCGGCAGGATCTGTCTTCCATTGATGAATGGCTTATAATCTGCGGGCTTGTCTGCCGCAGCGAAGCGAAGGAAGAAGAATATGCAGTCCTTAACTAAAAACTTGCGGGCAGATCACTTCCGCTTTTCATCAACTCCTCCATTCCTCTTACAAACGGGATCATTTCCATTGGCTTGCCTGATTCCGCAATGCTGTTGGGCGACAGGGCGGCGCGTGTCCATTCATGCAGTATTCTTTTCCAGTCGGGCAAGGAAAATGTATGAAAGAAATCTTTCAGCGGCTTTAGCTGAGCAGATGCTGATGGAGTTGATCTGCGGTTACGGTACAGAAGATAACAGGCTTCGATCAGTTGCTCGAGTTCTTCGGCGAAACCTAATAGCTCCCCAGGCGTTTTCTTCCAGCAGAATGCAGGAGCAACCGCTGCCTCGCAGAAGTCTTCAAATAATTCCAGCATCTCCGGATATGGTCTCTTTGCAAATAGCCGAACAATTACGTTAAGCGGTTCGACCGACAAAGAGTTGATCGAATGATGCAGGGCCAGCTTGTTCAAAAAATAGCGCGGATTAACCGCGGCAAAAGTATTAGGTGACATATAAATAAGTTATACGGCATTCGCCGGTGAATAAATAGTTATACTCAATGAGAAAATTTTCTATTCTCAATGTGTGTAGTCAATCAAAAAAACTAAATAAGGGGAAATAGTCGTGCTTAACAGTATGAACTCTAATGAAGCTCTTGCGTATAAATATCTTACCTTAAAAATACTGATTTTTTAAAAGACTTGACAAATCAGGTCATCTATTTTTTTGAAATGAATGAAATTACTGCCGATGGCAAGAAACAACAGGGATCAGCGAATGCTGAACAATTTTGGAAAAAGACTAAAGCAACTGCGCGAGGAACGTGGGATGACAACACGCGACTTTGCTCATACAGCGGATATTGCATACAGCCAGGTCTGGACGCTTGAAAGCGGAAAAGGTGATCCGACACTGACGACGCTGATGGCAATTTCCCGTGCGTTGAAGATTCCGCTGACAGAAATTTTACAGGAACAATCGTGATCGCGGTTTTGGATGCGCTGATTTCGCGGATTGTCCCGGCTTGCCCGCTGAAGCTTGGCGTAGGCGGTGCCGGATGACAGCTCTTTGTTAGCAGCCTTATTTTCCTGCATATCTTATAATCTGCACGATCTGGCATATTGATAAGAAGATGTTCTTTGTGTCGATTCTTACAACAATAGTGAGGATGGATCCGCAGGATCAACGGTGCGGCACCGGCCTGAAAGATAAATGATCAGTGAAAGAGTAAGTCATCTTTTGCAAAAAGCAAAAGATGAATCTTCATACGTAATGGCTTAGTGAATTCAAACTACCGAAAAAGAATTGGGTTAAACTTTTTGGGATTATCTTATTTTCAGGAATAAGGGTTAATAGTTTTTTGTTTAGGTGTATGCCCTTATCTTTTTGACTTAAATTTTATAAAATATCTATGGACTTATTCGACCGTTTTAAAAGGAATGTCGTTTAGTTAACGGAACGCGATTTGCTCGCCTGGCCGTAAGGCCCCCTCTAAATCTCTCCGCCGCGGCGGAGAGATTTAGAGGGGGCCCTACGCCCGGCGCTTAAACGACATTGGTTTTAAAAGGAAGACCATGCAAGAGGGCAATCTATTTTCGGATCTTACGACGCAAATACAATAGCAGGATTACTGTGGAATTATTTGTACTACATTTTTGAAAATGGGGACATAATTGAGTCAGGAAATACACTTCAGGGTATTGAACACGGAAGTAAGAGGAAGTGCACGCGTACTTTTTCTTTGGTACCGCCGGAACGTGTGGTATCGGATATTGCGCCGGTCTGAGTTTGCAGCCCATAAAATGCCGCATCCTCCTGCATACCTGAATCCGCAGCGTACAGCCATAAGTGTTTTTACTGAGGGCCGGGTCTTCACTGCTGAAATTGAACGGATATCACTCAAAAAGGTAATCCAAAAGGAACAGTATTTGTTTAAATTTCTCCGGAGACGACCTGTAATCTCTTTTACAATTTCTATTTTTAGCAATCAATAGATCTGCATATAACAGTTGATCGTAATTTTTATTATAAAGCTGATCCGTACCCGCCTCCTTTTTCCTAAACCAGTCGTATGAAAATGACGTTAAGCCGGAGAATTCTCCTGGGTTTTGGTATCTGTACTTTAGTTCTGGTAGCAGTCGCAGTCTTTTCTTTCCGCAACAGCGAAAGTTTTATCAGGGCAAGCAATATGGTTACCCATACTCACGAGGTCATGTATGAATTTGACCGGGTGCTTGCTGCTACCCTCGACGCAGAAAGCTCCACGCGCGGATTTATCATCAGCGGTGACTCCGATCATCTGTCCAATCACCGCAATGCCATGGAATCGGCCAAATCACATCTGGCGAGGGCGCAAAGCCTCACGATAGACAATCCTGCCCAGCAGGAGAACACGAAACTACTAAGCACACAGCTGGAACTGAGGCATAGGAATTTAAATGACGCAATTGATCTCCGTTCGCAAAACCTTGGTCAGGCCAATACATTTGTCAGCAGCAGCAAGGGCAAACAGATCCAGGATGAGATCAGGCGCATCATCACCAATGCCCGCAATCTTGAACTTGCATTGCTGGAAGAGCGTAAAGCAGCGAGCGAAAGGGACGCAAAGAATTTCTCGATCGTCTTTATATCGCTGCTGGTGGTGATCGGCATCACACTGGGGATTGTATACTGGATCATTATAACCAATATTAAGGCGTTAAGAAAGGCTGAAAATGAAACTGCGGAAAAAAACTGGTTATTGACCGGCAGCTTCCAGTTAAATGAAAAGATCAGGGGCGAGAAAGCGACACCTGTACTGGCTCAGACTATAATAGATCAACTATGCTCATATCTCAGCGCCCAGGTAGGTGCGATATATGTGCAGGAGAACGGCCGGCTCTTCAGGGTTGGCGGATACGCGCTCCCTCCCAATTCGCCTGAATCGATCTTACCGGGAGAAACACTTGCAGGTCAGGCTGCCGCACAGAAGAAGACGATCTACTTCAGTGAAGTGCCACCCGGCTATCTCCCGATCAGTTCGGCAACAGGTATGGCAACGCCCTCATCAATTGTTTGTTTCCCCCTGCTGATGGACGATCAGCTGAAAGGCGTCATTGAGATCGGAGCTGCCCGCTCCTTTTCTCCCCTTGAAATACAACTGATGGAACGCAGTGCGGAAACCGTGGCCATTGCTGTAGCCGCAGCACAATCAAGGACAAGAACGCAGGAACTTCTTGAGGAATCTCAACGACTGACCGAGGAACTGGAGACTCAGCAGGAAGAGTTGAAACAATTCAACGAAGAGCTCCTGGAAAAAACAGATCTCCTGGAAAAGTCAGAAGGAGAATTGAAAGCGCAACAGGAAGAACTGCAGCAGATCAATGAAGAGCTTGAAGAAAAAGCCAACCTCCTGGAAGAACAACGCAGCCAGCTGGAAAATGCAAAGACAGATATCGAGCGGAAGGCGAAAGAACTTGAACTGACAAGCAAATACAAAACGGAGTTCCTTGCGAATATGTCGCATGAACTTCGTACTCCACTTAACAGCATCCTCATTCTTTCAAAAATCTTATCGGAGAATAAGGAGAACCGGCTGAGTGCAAAGGAAGTTGAATTTGCCATGAACATCCACAATTCCGGAAGTGATCAGTTGAAACTCATCAATGAGATCCTCGATCTTTCAAAAGTGGAAGCCGGTAAGATGGAGCTGGAGATCGAAGAAATGACACTTGATGAGATCGTGTCCGGCAAACATGCCATGTTTGATGAACTGGCTAAAAGCAAATTCATTGAATTTACAATTGAAAGAGATCCGCAGCTTGAGAACATCCTGGTGACAGATAAACAAAGACTGCAGCAGATCCTGCGGAACCTTTTATCCAACGCGTTCAAATTTACTCCGCGCAGCGGAAAGGTGACTTTATCTATTAAGCCGACGGACGAATCACAGTCGTACAAAAATCCCGAGATGACCATCACGCATAATGTGATCGCCTTTTCGGTGAGTGACACGGGCATCGGTATTCCCAAGGATAAACTTGACCTGATCTTTGAGGCATTTCAGCAGGCCGATGGAAGTACAAAGCGCAAATTTGGGGGAACAGGGCTTGGTCTATCCATTAGCCGTGAGCTGGCGCATGCGCTGGGCGGTGAACTGATCGTAACAAGCGAGGAAGGGAAAGGCAGCACCTTTACGTTATTGCTTCCGCAACGATTCAGTGGATCTTTCAAAACAGAAGGAAGCAAAAACTTTGAAACAAAGCACAGTGTTCCATTGCCACCGACCGAAGAAAAGCCTGCGGAGCGGTTTCCAAAAAAAGACGGCGAACCTTACGATGACCGGCATGAGATCAGTGAAAAGGACAAGGTCATCCTGATCATGGAAGATGACCCGGCGTTTGCCTCTTTGCTGATGAATTTTGTGCGCGACCGGAAATACAAAGCCATTGTGGCGACGCAGGGCAACACGGGGTTGAGCTATGCGCGTTATTACAAACCTGACGCGATCCTGCTGGATATGAAACTTCCGGTGATGAATGGATCAGAAGTGTTGAAATATTTAAAGAATGATCCTTCATTAAGACATATTCCCGTTCAGATCATTTCAGGCTATGATCTTAAAAAAGAAAGCCTGGAGCTGGGCGCATTTGATTTTCTCCGCAAGCCTGTGGAAAAAGATAGCCTGATGAATGCGTTTGACCGCATCGAAGATTTCAGCAATAAAAAGATGAAGAAGCTGCTGGTAGTAGAGGACAACGAACAGCAGAATACAGCCATCCGCGAGTTGATCGGGAATGGAGATGTGAAATCATTCCCGGCTTTTTCCGGTCAGCAGGCCTACGAGATGCTGAGCGGTGATCATTTCGATTGCGTGATCGTAGATCTGGGATTGCCGGATATGAGCGGGTTTGACCTGCTGGAGAAGATAAAGGATACCGAAACATTGCAACGCATCCCGATCATTGTTTATACAGGTAAAGATCTTTCGCGTGAAGAGAATATGCAATTGATGAAATATGCCAATACGGTTGTGTTGAAAACCGCCAACTCACACGAACGCCTGCTGGATGAAACGATGTTGTTCCTTCACCGTGTGGAATCAAAATTGCCGAAGGAAAAGCAACACATTATCCGGAAGCTTCATCGCAGTGATGAAGTGCTGGTAGGGAAAAAAGTATTGGTGGTGGATGATGATATCCGGAATATCTATTCGCTTACCAATGTACTTGAAGAGGAAGGAATGGAATGCGTGATCGCGGATAACGGAAGAAAAGCTGTTGAAGAATTGAAAGCGCATCCTGAGATAGATATTGTATTAATGGACATCATGATGCCGGAGATGGACGGTTATGAAGCGACAAAAGCTATCCGGGTAATCCCTGAATTTGAGAAAACGCCGATCATCGCGCTCACGGCAAAAGCGATAAAAGGTGACAGGGAGAAATGCCTTGATGCGGGCATGTCCGATTATATCTCGAAACCGGTCAACGTTGAACAATTATTGTCCCTGATGCGGGTATGGTTGTATAAATAAAAAGCAATAATTTTTCCCGCAAATATTCCATTACGGGCAGAGTTCTTGATCATAATACGGGAACGATATTAGATAGTCATATGAAAAAAGAAAAGGAATGGAGTTAGACAATCAGGCCTTCAGGGATCTGCTGGAGTCCATACGTTCCACCTATGGCTATGATTTTACAGAATATGCCGAAGCATCGGTGAAAAGAAGGATCGCACATTATATAAGTATGCGTAAGCTGCATGGGATCGACCAGCTTGCATCGAAAATACTTAAGGATGAAGCGTTGTTCAGTGATTTTGTACGGGAGCTTTCGGTAACTGTGACAGAAATGTTCCGTGATCCGGGGTTTTATAAAAGTATCAGGGAAAAAGTGGTGAAGCGGTTGGCAACGTATCCATTCATTAAAGTGTGGGTCGCCGGTTGCGCCACGGGACAGGAGGTTTATTCCTTGGCAATATTATTTAAAGAAGAAGGATTGCTGGATCGTTCGGTCATTTATGCAACCGATATCAATCAGCAGTCTTTGCAGATCGCAAAAGACGGCGTGTATGATGCGGCTGATATGAAAGCATATACAGCCAACTATCAGCGTTCCGGCGGGCAAAGACCTTTTTCAGAATATTATATAGCCAAGTACAATTCGGTGATGTTTGACAGGTCATTGAGGGAAAATATTGTTTTCTCCGCTCATAACCTGGCTATGGATAAGGCGTTCAATGAATTTCAACTGATCATTTGCAGGAATGTACTGATCTATTTCAATCAGCAACTGCAAAACCGCGTGATCAATCTCTTTCATGACAGCCTTTGTGTGTTTGGTTTTCTGGGTTTGGGGAATAAGGAGTCATTGCGGTTTGCGGAGAGGCAGGATTGTTTTGATGATGCGGACAGAAAGGAAAAGATCTATATGAAAGTGAAATAGTGTGAAGGATATGAAACCATATCAGGCGATAGTGATAGGTACTTCCGCAGGTGGGCTGTTCGCTTTATCTTTTTTGCTGGAGCGGTTACCTGCTGATTTTTCTTTACCGGTGATCATCGTACAGCACCGGATGAATGATCAGCATCAGCTGGAACTACTGGAGGGAATATTGCAGGTGAAATGTAAACTTCCGGTAAAGCAGGCGGATGAGAAGGAACCGATCACGAATGGTATTGTGTACCTGGCGCCGCCGGGATATCATCTGCTGGTGGAATCGGATAGAACATTTTCACTCTCGGTAGACAAACCGGTGAGCTATAGCCGGCCATCGATCGATGTGTTGTTTGAAACAGCAGCATATGTATACCGCGAAGGCCTGATAGGTATTATACTGACGGGCGCAAACAAAGATGGCGCTGCAGGTATCACGGCGATCAGTGAATGTGGTGGTTTAACAATCGCGCAAAACCCGGACGAGGCACAATACCCTTCAATGCCGGCAGCAGCGATCGCCACCAAAACAGTAAGGCGTATTTGTACACTTGAAGAGATATGTAATTTTTTATTGAAAATTTCATCAGCATAATGGAGAATGGCAAAGCTTTAATATTACTTGTGGATGATAAGCCGGCGAATATCCTGGTGCTTGAAAGCCTGCTTTCTTCTGATGACCGGATACTGAGATCTGCCAACAGCGGAGGCGAAGCTTTGAAGATCGCACTGGAGGAAGAGGTTGACCTTATTATTCTTGATGTGCAAATGCCGGATATCGATGGCTTTGAAGTGGCGCAAATGCTTAAGCAGAAAAAACGGACAAGAGATATTCCGATCATTTTTGCAACAGCCGAAAGCAAGGAACGTAATTTCATTATGCAGGGCTATAGCGAAGGCGCGATCGATTATTTGTTCAAACCGCTTGATCCGGATATTGTAAAAGCAAAAGTGGCGGTTCTGCTGAAAATACAAATGCAGCAAAAGGAACTCCGGGAGAAGAATATTTCTCTGCAGAATGCTGCGCTGCTGATCAATAATTCCGCGGATATCATCGGCATAGTGAATGCTGAAAGTTTTGCAATTGAAGAAGTGAACCCGGCATTTACGGCAACGCTTGGATTTACGAATGCTGAAGCCGTTGGAAAAAATCTGTTTGATTTTCTGCAACCCGCGGATGCGGAGCAGATCAAACAAATGCTGAGAGAGCCGAAGGAAAGATTATCATTCGAGACGGAAACCCTGAGTAAAGATAACCAGTGGAAATGGCTTCACTGGAATATTGTCATCAGTAAGGATAAATGGTTTGTAAACACACGCGATATCACGGAGCAGAAGATAGCGGAGAAAAGAAAACAGGAACAGGAACGCGCAGAGCAATCACTTAAACAGCACAAGCTTATTACAGAAGTAACCATACAGGCCCAGGAAAAAGAACGCGCTGATCTTGGCAGGGAGCTTCACGATAATATCAACCAGATCCTTGCAACGGTACGCATGTACCTCAAAATGTCAGCTGCAAATGATCAGCGGAAGGAGGAATTGATCAGGCGAAGTTCGGAGAATCTCGATCATGCGATCGAGGAGATCCGCAAATTATCCAAGGCACTTGTGGCGCCGTCACTGGGTGATATGGGGTTGGTCGTTGCGCTGAAAGAACTTGCTGAAGAGATCAATATCGGAAATGAGCTGCATGTGACCATATTGACAGAGATCCGGGAGAACCTGAAGATCGATAAAAACATGGAAGTGATGCTTTACAGGGTGGCGCAGGAACAGCTGAACAATATCCGGAAGTATGCAAAGGCAAAAAATGCGGTGATCTCACTGGCAATGGATAACCGTCACCTGTCTTTTTCTATCGCGGATGATGGTGTGGGGTTCGATACCTCGCAAAAGGCGAAGGGCATCGGATTAAGAAATATCAGTAGCCGTGTGGATTTTTATTCCGGAGACATTCATATCAATTCCGAACCGGGTAAGGGTTGCGAATTGGAAATATCCATTCCGCTGCATTAATTTGCGTACTCGAAACTATGGAAAAGATAACCCTTGCTTTTGTAGAGGATCATCAGATGGTCCGACAAATGTGGATTGCGCTTTTCGAAGAGATGCCGGAGGTGGTCATCTCGGGTGAAAGCGGCTCTCTCGCCGAAGCCATCCCTATGATCCGCGAAAAGAAACCGGATGTTGTATTACTCGATATCAATCTGCCAGACGCTTCCGGTCTGGAAGCAGTTCCCTATATTCTTGAATCGTCTCCACATACCAGGATAATCGCCGTGTCAATGCACAATCAGGCTTCGTATGCCAAGCAGATGCTTGAGCTGGGCGCGCGTGCTTATGTGACGAAGAATTCTTCACCGGAGGAGATCTTTGAGGCGGTGAAGGTGGTGATGAGGGGGGAGGAGTATATATGTGAGGAGATCCGGAACGCGAATTGAACACGAATGGTCGCGAATGTTCACGAATGGTGAACTTCGGCATGGAAGTTCCTACTATGATTTTATGGCTGGGATAATTTCAATTCATTATTGTATCAGCTAACAAGAATGATTAACCAACATTTCAGACCTTATTCGTGAGCATCCGTGCTCATTTGCGCGCTATTTTCGTCTTTGCAAAATGCTGAAGTCAACTTCTTCCGCTGTGATCGTATTCGTGAGGACACCCAGTTGATCGATCTCCATTTCTACTACATCTCCTTCATTCAACCACTGTTCTTTGTAGTTGGGATCATTGAGTTTGCCGGTGCCGTTGAGTTCGAGGAAGCAGCCGGTGCCGACGGTGCCACTGCCGATCACGTCGCCGGGATAGAGATCCACGCCGTAGGAGGCGCGTTCGATGATCTCGGCAAAGGTCCAGTCCATGTCGGCGAGATTGCCGAGACTGACCTGTTGGCCGTTGACGCGGCATTTCATGGTCAGGTTCCAGTTCTTACCGGTATGATTTTCTTTAGGCGCTACTTCAAATTCCTTTAATTCATCGAGGGTAACGAGCCATGGGCCGATAGTAGTGGCAAAATCCTTTCCTTTTGCAGGTCCGAGATTGAGCAGCATTTCTTCCATTTGAAGACGGCGGGCGCTCAGGTCATTCATGATCATTAGGCCACCGATATATTCGTCAGCTTCTTCAGCTTTGATATTGCGGCCGTGTTTGCAGATCACGATTGCCGCCTCCAGCTCGAAATCGAGTTTTTCAAAATGATCAGGCATGCAGGCGACCGGTCCCGGCCCCTTGATGCTATGGTGATTGGTGAAATAGAAGATCGGGTATTGATCAAATTCGGGGATCATTTCAACCTTACGGTTCCTGCGCGCAGCAGCTACGTGCTGACGGAAAGCATATCCATCACGGCAGCTTGTGGGAAATGGAACAGGCGCCAGGAACTGCACTTCTGCAACAGGCGTGCGGCGATTGGTAGTGCGTGAACCTTCACGAAGCATCAGTTCGCCGGCCTGCGCAACAGGCAGCGATTCGTCCCAGTAATGAAGGAACATATTCATTGTACCCGGCAGGTCAGGATGCAGGGTTTCCATGTCATATACAAATCCGTCGATCAGAACGCCCAGTTGTTCGCGTTCTTCTTTGAGGTAAGAAACGATTTTCATTGATTGATATTTTCAAATTGCAAGTGAAGCAAAGGTAATGGAATGAATGATTGGCGACGAATCAAATCAAACTTCAGTAATTTTAAGGTTGGCCGATGACAGTGGCTGTTGGCCGGGTTTTCAAACAGATCAATCATTACACATTCCGTTAAAGCCGGCGATCGGTTTGGCCGGATCTGCCAATATAAAAACAGTATAATGCTGAGATATTTTTACCTGATCGGTTTTTTATCATTACAAATTATGAGCATCGCACAGGATAAGACTTCGTTCCCCGCATCGCTGTTGTTTGAAAAAGCTTCGCCGGAACTGCTGCATATGCTGAATAACCCCGACACATTCCGTTATCAGCTGATCTATACAAAGATCGACCGTGATAAAAATAATAAGCCATCCTTCACTCATTATAAGATCCGTGTCAATAAGGATGAGTATTTCAATCCGGCTTCCACGGTAAAGATGCCACTGGCATTTCTTGCATTGGAAAAACTGCACACATTAAAAGGTGTGACCAAAGACACACCGATGCTGACAGATACCGCATTCAGCAAGCAGACCGCGGTTGATACTGATACAAGCGCTGCAAATGGCCTGCCTTCGATCGGTCATTATATAAAAAAGGTATTTCTGGTCAGTGATAATGATGCGTACAATCGTCTTTATGAATTCCTGGGTCAGCAGTATATTAATGAAACGCTCTGGAAGAAAGGATATAAAGATATGCGCATCACCAGGCGCTTCACTCCCATGAATGAAGAAGAGAACCGTCATACAAATCCGATCCGTTTTGTAGAGGATGGAAAGCTCGTATTCCATCAGCCTGCGGCATATAGTAAAGTGGATTTCGATTTTTCCAGGCAGATCCTCATTGGCAATGCGCATTATGACCGTGAAGAAAAACTGATCCCGTCACCGATGGATTTTACCCGTCATAATAATGCACCGCTGGAAGATCTGCAACAGTTATTACAATCGGTATTATTTCCGAACTCCGTTCCTGCAAAACAGCGCTTCAAACTAACGGAGGACGATTATGCGATGCTTTATCATGTGATGTCGCAAATGCCGTCAGAAAGCAGGCATCCGAAATATGACACAAGCGAATATTTTGATGCATATACCAAGTTCTTTATGTTCAAGGCAGACCGGGTGATCCCTTCGTATATGCGTGTGTTCAACAAAACGGGCTGGTCTTATGGTTTTCTGACGGACGTAGCGTATATCGTTGATTTCAAAAATAACATAGAATTCATGCTCAGCGGGGTCATCTATGTAAACAGTGATGGGGTCTTGAATGACGATAAGTATGAATATAAAGAAACGGGTTATCCGTTCTTTAAGGAAGTGGGCAATATCTTCTATAACTATGAGCTTCAAAGAAAAAGAATATTTCCTCCTGACCTGTCTGCATTTAAATTAACCTACAGCGAATAACTGCGGGATCTCCGGCTGATATTTGCACCGGCTTGCACCCATTCGCGGATATCCGCGCCCATTCGCGTCAAATTAGCGTATTGCTTATATTTGCGCAATGCAGTTCGAAAAGATCCATAACAAAGGCCAGGCACGTCTCTTCAAGAGTGACTACCTGGAAATGCTTACCAAGACCCACCCGCTGGTGATCTGGGGTATGTACCTTCCTGTGATCGGGTATATGTTGTATTATAGCAACGTGAACCTGAATTATCCGTTGTTACGGGTTGTGCTCACTTTTATCGGAGGCATGTTTTTCTGGACATTGTTCGAATACATTGCGCACCGTTTTCTTTTTCATTGGGTGAGCGAAAATACCAGGGCGCAGAAATTTATTTATACACTGCACGGCAATCACCACCATTATCCAAGGGATAAACAGCGGTTGTTCATGCCGCCGGTTCCAAGTATCATCATTGCATCGGCGATCTTTGGACTGACTTACCTGGTCATGCGTCAGCAGACGTTTATGTTCTTTCCTGGTTTTATTCTTGGTTACCTGATGTATGGTACGATGCACTATGCGATACACGCGTGGAATCCTCCATTCAAATGGATGAAAGGTTTATGGAGAAATCACCATCTTCATCATTATAAGAATGAACACAATGGTTTTGGCGTAAGTTCTACTATCTGGGATCATGTGTTCGGGACAATGTTTGACCTGAAGAAAGAGAAAGAAGACAAAGAAAAAGTAAAGGAACTGATGTTTGGAAAGGGTGAGAAGGGCCCCCTCTAAATCTCTCCGCCGCCGGCGGCTATTGTATACCGCATTTTTAATTAATTCGAATGGCGTAAGGTTCCCGCGGATTACGCAGATTTTGTCATTCCTGCCGTCGGAATATCATTTTATAAAGGGAAATTTTCCGTATCAGCATGCGCGGATTACGCAGATAATAGTCTGTTATCAGCAACTAATCTGCGAAATCTGCGTATCCAATAGAGATTTGGCCCCGCAGTAAAATATTTTTCATTAATAGTGAGGATAAATCTGCGTAATCCGCGGGAACCTTACGCCATTCATAGATTTGGGTAACGATTAGCCTGAAAGGGGAGATTTAGAGGGGGCTCTTACCATCTTTCATCATCATCCGGATCTTCCGGAGGCGTGCTGAATTCCCGGCGGGTCCTGATCTTTTGTTCCTGTCTCTCGATCAATAACATCACAATGATCCTGGCCGCGTCTTCACCGGCCCGTTCTTTCAGCAATTGCTTCAACTTCAGTTCGTCCACATCTACCCTGTAAAGGATCGTTACCAACCGGTCAAAGTCGTGCAATAAAAGCTCGTTGACCGCGTCTACCAGGATATTTACCTGCTCCTCCCCGGATTTGCTGGCAATGGAAACGCCTAGATCCTGCGCAACGGCATTGATCGGTTCATTCATGATTTAAATGTAAGTCAAACCGGTGCAAGCGCCCAATCTCCAAAAATCCGGGTCACTAAACAATTGTCCTGGCAACATTTACCCTCAGCATAAAGACTTTATAATGTAAAAAAAACGTTAAAGGCGTAATTCGAAGTCTTTCGTACGAACATTATCGTATTTTAGCGCCAACAAACCACAACCAATCGAATGAGAAAAATTTTATTCCTGCTGACCGTTTGCTTAGGTTTCGCAGGCACCAGCTTTGGGCAGGGCACATTGAAAGGCCGTATTATCGACTCAACGAACAAGCAACCGCTTAGCCTGGCTACGGTTACTATCTTCAAAGCTGCAGACACTACCATTATTACTTATCGCCTCAGTGACCCGGAGGGAAATTTTAAGGTTCCCGGAATCCCTTATGATGTGAATTGCCGTATGGTGATCTCTTTCTCCGGCTTTGGCGTTTACCGTAAAGAATTTACGATCAGCCAGGGCGAAGGGACGAAGGAAGTTGGCGATATCTATATGATGCCGGATGCAAAATCGCTGGATGAAGTACTGGTGATCGCTGAAAGACCTCCGGTAGTTGTTAAAAAGGACACGATCGAATTCAACGCTTCCGCGTTTAAAACACTTCCCAATGCACTGGTGGAAGATCTGCTGAAAAAGCTTCCTGGTGTAATGGTGGATAAAGACGGAAATATCAACGTGAATGGTAAATCTGTCAACCGTATTCTTGTTGATGGTAAGACGTTTTTTGGTGATGATCCAAAGATGGCAACGAGAAATTTACCTGCAAATGTCATCGACAAAGTGCAGGTGACTGATGACAAGGATGAATTGCTGCGCAATGGTGACGATAACATCAACAACGTTGGTAAAGTCATCAACATTACTCTTAAAAAAGGGGTGAAAAAAGGATGGTTCGGAAAATTATATGCCGGCGGCGGTACAGACGAGCTGTATGAAGCCGGTGGTATTGCGAACATCTACCGGGATACTTTGCAGCTGAGTGTGCTCGGCTATATGAATAACCTCAATAAACCCGGGTTTAGTTTTTCTGAACTGATGCAGGCCGGCGGTATGCAACGCAACCAGGGTGCCAGCAACGGGACAAGCATCAATATCAATAACAGCAGCTCCGGATCATCCAGTGTTTCTATCAATGGCGTGAACTTTGGTGGTGGCCAGGGTGGCGGAGTGGCTACAAGTAAAGGCGTTGGTTTCAACCTGAACCATGCACCGAATACGAAGAAGACCTTCTTCCTGCAATACTTCTATGGCAACGTTCATAATAACCGTATCAGCGAAACAGAAACGCAACAGTACAACGGCGATACGGTCATCTCCAATAAAACGGCACTTCGCGGTCTGACCATTACCAATGCACATAATATCGGTGCGGGTGCAAGACTGAAACCGGATTCCGTTACAAACATTTTGATCAATGCCAATTATACGCTTGGCTTGAGCAATGAGAATCGCGCCAGCCTGATCAATAGCACCAACAATCTACTAGGTGACCTCAGCTCCGGCGATGTTGCGCAACGGAACCTCAGCGACAATCATTATTACCGTCACTCCATAAGCGTGACACGTTTATCTAAAACAAAAAAAGGACGCCGGTTTACGATCAATCATAACCTTGATATCAATAACCGCTATAATGATTACACCACCAATACGGGACTTGATTTCTTCTACCCGACGCCGTATGATAGTCTTGCCGCCCAGTTACGGAACGAACGCATTCCAAGAACGGATGCAAGCGTGGCCTTCAACTACAGCGAGCCATTATCAAAGATCATGACCGTGCGGATGGGTGGCCGTTATGAATATGGAAAGATCACCAATGATGTGAACACATTCAGCAAGGATCCAAACAACCAGGCGCCTGATACACCGGATCCATTGCGTACAAGCAGTTTCGACAGGAATAGTAACCGGATCCTTTTAACGCCGGGTCTTGAATTCAAGTGGAAAAACTTTACTGTTACACCAAGTGCAAGAGCATTATTCCAATATGTAAATAATGACCTGGCTTCAATGCCCACAACGCTTAAACAGAAAAGCACGGATATCCTCCCTGCTTTGGGCATCGTATTCAAGCAACTGAATTTTAACTATAACAGGGATGTGTCACTTCCTTCTTATACTTACCTGCTGCCTGTAAGTGATAACACAAACCCTTACTATATTACTAGGGGAAATACAGCGCTTGAGCCGGCAAGAAGAGATAATCTTTCGGTCAACTATTATTTCAATGATCCGAAGAGATATATCAATGTGAACTTTTATGGAAGCGGATCATTTACCAAAAATGATGTTGTTCAGAGCATCTCGGTTGACGATAAAGGTGTGCAAACAACGATGCCGGTGAATGCGGACGGTACAAAGAATTTCTATGTGAATTATAATATTTACAAGCAGTACAAGAACAAACAGAAATTCACTTTTACCTGGAACACTGGTGCATATTACAGCTACAACAGGAATCAATTGTTGTATAATGGAGAAGTCAGCTGGCAAACCACCTGGCAGCTGAATCAATGGGCAGGTATCGGTCTGAACTGGAATGATAAGATCGAATGGAATTCCAACGGATCTATCGGTCATAACTTTACGCAATATTCAAGTACACGCTTCAATAAACTGAAAGTAAATACAAGATACTGGGATAATGAGCTGATCGTCCGCTGGCCGAAGCATGTGATCTGGGAAACGCAGTGCAGTTATGCCTTCAACAGCAATGCACCAACGGGCGTCCCCAAAGATGTTGTCCGCTGGAATGCAGCCGTCAACTTCACGATGCTGAGAGATGAAGTAGGTGTGCTTCGCCTGAGTGTGTTTGATATCCTGAATCAGAATCAGAATGCAAGTGCATACGTGAACCGCAATATGATCACAACCAATTTCACGAATACGCTTACACAATATTTCATGGCCACATTTACATATAATGTTCGTGCCGCGGGAACGAAGAAGAGTGTGGGTGGAAGAGAGCGATTTTTCCTGTTCTGAGAACAGGTTCCAGAAGTTCCAAAAGTTCCAGGGGTTCCAGAGGTTTCGTAACGTAAGGAAGTTGCGGTGAACCTTTGGAACCCCTGGAACTTTTGGAACCGCTGAAACCTCCTTATGTCTAAAACTTTTCTGCAACTCCCAATGTGAACAGTGCAAAATCATATTTCACCGGATCATCTTTATCCAGTTTCCGCAGTTGTTCCGTGAGTTCAACGGCTGCTTCCCAATCGGTTTGCTTACGTTTGAGCATTTTGAATTTGCGGGCGACCCTGGCTACGTGAAGATCTATGGGACAGATCAGTGCGGATGGTGAGATATTTTTCCAGATGCCCAGGTCGACACCTTTATCGTCGTGTCTTACCATCCAGCGGAGGAACATATTGAGGCGTTTGCAGGTTGAACCGCGTTGCGGTGTGGCAACGTGCTTTTTTGTTCTTGCCGGCGCATCTTCCAGTGAAAAAAAATAAAGATGAAAACCGCTGAGCATTTCTTCGATCGTTTTGCCGTGATGCGTGAATGCGGTTTCGAGTGTTTCGGAAGATGCGTAATGATATTTGAAGAATTCAATAAAGTATAAGAGATCGGTGGTATTGAAAGTGCGGTGTTTGAACTTTAATAGCTTCTTTAGCTCATGATCTGAGTGATATAAGCAAAACTGATGCGGCTGCATATCCATCAGCTGCATCAGTTCCTTCGATTTGTTGATGATCGTTGTTCTGTTCCCCCAGGCAAATGTTGCTGCAAAGAAACCTGCAATTTCCTGGTCGGCTTTTGCAGTAAAAAGATGCGGGATGCAAACAGGATCGTCCTTAATAAAAGAAGGTTGATTATATTGATCAACCTTCTTGTTTAAAAAATCTATAAATGATTTTGTCATATTATCTCAATCGTCAGACAGGGCTTCCGCCTCTGATCAGACGTAACAGAATTGCGATGATAGCAATTACTAAAAGTATGTGAATAAGACTTCCGACCGAAAATACAAAAAAGCCGAGAGCCCAACCTATCAGGAGTATGATTGCAATAAGGTATAACATAGCTGGCGTTTTTAATGATTAAAATACTTGTCCAACCTTATTTTGCAGATACAATGCCAAAACGGGTCCTGCGATGGAGGAACGTAGCAAAGTAAAAAGTCAAAAGTAAAAATTCAAAAATCATTTGATAGAGGTATCCTCTTCAATCGTGCTGATATTTTTACTTTTTACTTTTTAATTTTGACTTTCACGCGATTGCCTTTGCAAGATCAGCTATAAGATCATCTCCATCCTCCACTCCCACGCTCAGCCTTATCAATGAATCAGATAGACCGTTTTTGATGCGTTCTTCCCGGGGAATGGAAGCGTGTGTCATAGATGCGGGATGGTTGATCAGTGATTCCACGCCGCCCAGGCTTTCCGCAAGTGAGAACAAATGTGTTGAAGATAATACCCGGAATGCTTCCTGCTGGCTATCATCTTTTAATTCAAAACTGATCATTCCGCCGAAGCCGCGCATTTGTTTTTTTGCAATCGCATATCCTGCGCTGTCCTCAAATCCGGGCCAGTAAACCTTTCCAACTTTTGGATGGGTGCGGAGCCACTGTGCAATTTTTTCCCCATTGATACAATGCTGCTGCATGCGGAGGTGAAGCGTCTTGATACCTCTCAATACCAGGAAGCAGTCCATCGGTCCGGGAACCGCACCGCAGCTCTTCTGGATGAAATACAATTTCTCCCTGAGCTCTGCTGAGTTCATGATCAGCGCTCCCTGGATAACATCGCTGTGCCCACCAAGGTATTTGGTAGACGAGTGCATGACAATGTCTGCTCCAAGATCCAATGGGTTTTGTAAGTAAGGGGATGCAAACGTATTGTCAACGCATAAAATGGAACCGGCTTTTTTAGAGATGGCCGCCACGCCTTCGATATCCGTGATGTTCATCAACGGATTGGTAGGTGTTTCCAGCCAGATCAGTTTTGTTTTTGCGGTTACAGCAGCCTGAATGTTTGAAAGATCTGTCGTATCAACATAAATGAATTTGATACCGAATTTTTCAAACACTTTTGTAAAAAGCCTGTAAGTGCCGCCATACATATCGCTTGCTGCGATCACTTCATCACCTGGTTCCAGCAGTTTGATCACAGCATCTGTTGCCGCAACGCCACTGCTGAATGCAAGACCGAACTGACCGTTCTCAATTGCGGCCAATGCTTCTTCGAGCGCTTTACGGGTTGGGTTCTGGCTTCTCGCATATTCAAAGCCTTTGTTCTTACCCGGTGCTTCCTGTACATAAGTGGATGTTTGATAGATCGGCGTCATGATCGCCCCTGTTGACGGGTCAGGTATTGCTCCTGCATGAATGAACTTCGTCGCAAGCTTCATATAAAAATGTTAAGATGATAGATGTTTAATGGATGAGATCACTGAACTTTTCCTATAGCTGTATAGTGTAAGTACGATGAATTTCCTCCTCCGGTAAATAGTATGCAAAGATGGGGAATAATTTGTGAAGCGAAGCAACCTGTTTATTTGCCGCTCATCCAGCGGGCCGGGCTTTTAACAATTACTTTAAACCGAATTGAGCCTTTATTAAATCACGTTTCATTGGGAGAAATGCATCTTTCAAACATGCTAAATATCGGTTCAGCAGATGCCATGCAACAGTTCATATTAAGGACATGAAAAGTTCATTTACCAATAATACCTAAACGCTTGCCTTAGCCTCTTTCATGTCGGTACTTTGTACTCAGCTAACGATTAATCATCAAAAATTAGTAACCATGAAAAAATTATTCTTAATAGCAGGTTTAATGGCAGGCATGATCGCCTTCGCCGCTCCTGCTCCAGAACCAACAGAACAAGTGCTGAAAGCGTTCCAGGAAACATTCGCATCTGCAAAAGATATAACCTGGTATTCGTACAACAACTTTGTACAGGCTAATTTCCGTCAGAATGAAATCCAGGTAAGGGCTCAGTATTCCGAAGACGGCACTCTGCTGAAAACGATCCGCTACTATGGCGAAAGCAATCTGCAGCCGACCATCGTTGCCAAGCTCAAAAAGAAATACAAAGGCAAAGAGATCTTTGGTGTGACCGAAACAATGTGCGCTGAAGAAGTATCCTTTATGATCAATCTCCGTGATGATGAGAACTGGTATACAGTGAAAGCCGACATGTATGGCAATCTCGAGACGGTGGAGAAGTTTAGGCGTGCGGAAGGAAAATAGAGGTTCGATGGCCGAATGGCAGATGGCTGATGGCCGAATTCAAGTTGCAACTATATATCAAAACGAAGCTGAAGGGCTTCGTTTTTTTGTTAATGCGCGATTGAAATTCGGCCATCAGCCATCTGCCATTCGGCCATCGACCAATAATCGAAGATCAACAAACCTGGAACAGCATTGCCGCACTCAAATACCTCCAATCATAATTATCCTTATCATACGCATCGGTGGGTTGCAACGGTTTTTTGAGGACACGGCTGCTGAGGATATTTTCTTTGACCAGGGTGGCCCGGGCGTCTTTTATCATTTCCTGGATCAACGGTTGCTGCATCCAGATTTTTTGAGGCGGCTCAAATCCGGTCTTGTCCTTTCGCCAGGTGATCTCCGGGGGCAGCTTTTTGTTCATGGATTGACGGAGGATCCATTTGGTCCAGCCCTTCCTGATCTTGAAATTGGAAGGAAGGGAAAAGAGAAACTCTACCAGTTCATGGCTAAGGAATGGCAGACGGACCTCACGGCCATGTGCCATTGAATTGCGGTCTGCGTAGCGTAATAGCTCTGTCAGGCCATGTATGCAGGTATTGAAATGAAGCACGCCATTGAGGGAGCTTAACTCCGGGGTGCTGTAATAAGCTTCTTTACTTTGAAATCTAACAAAATTGCGGTCAAGATCTTCCTGCGCCAGCGCGTTGAAAAGATATTGCCGTTCCAGTATTACAGAAGCAAGATCAGGCAGCAGGCTTGCCATTACATTCTTTATTCCAAATTCTTCCTTTACGCCAAGCGCCCGGGCGGCAGGGATTTCTTTACTAAGGAATAGTTTTCGTTTTTGAAAAAGTTCCTGCCAGTACCACTTATAATACTTGTGATATCCTGCCAGCACTTCATCAGCACCCTGTCCATCGATAAGCACGGATATCTTATGCTGCCGCGCAAGGTCAAATACTTTGTACTGGGCAAACGCGCTTGCTGATGATACGGGCTCTTCCTGGTGATGACAGAAATTCTTCCAGTCGTCTATCAAGCCGGCGCCGGTAACATCGACAGTGTGTTGATGCAGGTTGAATTGCTCCGCAACAATTTTTGAAAAAGCCGTTTCATCTTTTGCAAAACCGGGAAATACCGCTGTGAAACAATGATGCGAGAACGAATTATTGTTCGCCGAATTGATCAAGGCCGCAATAGCGGAGCTGTCAAGACCACCACTAAGTGAAGTGCCAACGGGCATATCACTTCTTAAGCGCCGTTGTACAGAAGCAGAGAGCAGCTGACTAAACCGTTCGATCGCTTCTTCTTCTTTTATCTGTTTGTTCTCTTCAGTGGATAGAAACCAGTATTGATCGATCAGCAGTTCACCCGTTGCCGGATAAAAGAACAGTGAAGAAGCAGCGGGTAAACGGAATACATGTTCATAAAATGTTTCTTCCGGGCGTTCCGGGTTATCTGTATAACCGATCGTGATAAAGTTGAACAGCATTTTCAGGTTCACGGTCCTGCTTACACCGGCGGCCCAAAGTCCTTTTATCTCTGAAGCAAAACTGAGTGTGCCTTTATCGAACGAATAAAAGAATGGTTTTTCTCCAAACCTGTCCCGTGCGGCGAACAATTCCTGTTCTTCCTCGTCCCAGATGGCGAAGGCAAACATGCCATCAAACCAGGTGAGGCAATCTTCATCCCAGTGGTCATAGGCTGCAATGATCACTTCTGTGTCCGACTGGGTATGGAAAGAATAGCCGGCTTTCTGCAGTTGCTGTTTTAATTCGACATAGTTATAGATTTCGCCATTGTAAACGATGGAATAGCGATTCAGAAAACCTGAGGGTGGTGTGTAGTGAAGTGGTTGTGCTGCTGCATCGCTTGTATCTATGATCGCGAGGCGGCGATGCCCGAGCAGGGCGGTGCCGCTTTCATTCTGCCACAAACCTTCTCCATCAGGACCGCGATGAGCGAGTGCATCGATCATGTGGTGCACATGTTCCTTACGGTATGAAGGCTCGCGTTGTATGATACCGGCAATACCGCACATGGTGTAAATATAAAGGTTTCAGAGGTTTCAGGAGTTCCAGAGGTTCCAGCGGTTGCTGCCGCGGATGGCAAGGTTGACTTTGTGCCGGAAAATCAGGTTAGCGGAGAGTTGATCTGGGAGGCAAATCTATGGAACCTCTGGAACTCCTGGAACTTCTGAAACCTTACCCGACTCGTTGATCAGAAACTCACCGGCAGCTTAACGATCACATCATCCCAACCAATAATAAGGTTGGCGCCATTATCTGTTTTTTCAAAAACCATGGTAAAGTATTCGAGTGAAGGATTGCCGGTGCTGGCTGTTACTTTGAACCGCTCCACATCTTTTGCAGGATCCTGTTTCAGCCCCCATGTATCGATATTGCTGTTAAGGATGATGGTCCAGCTATCGGGATGGGGAATGCAATACATGATATAGCGGCCGGCTTTAACTTTTTTACCTTCGATCGTTACATCTTTATAGAAATCAATTTCAGTGGATTCGTTTGCTCCCAGTCGCCATGGTTCATCGTATTTCAGGATACCGGCAAAAAGGCGGCGGCGTTGCAGATGGGGGCGGCTGTAAATCACGCGTGCCAGGGGTGGCGGCGCGGCGCTGTTGGCCATTTTGATCTTGGGGTAATCGACAGGGAAATAGCTCATATCCATCGGAGATATGTCTACCTGCGCATATGAATTACCCGGGATATCGGATGATACATTTGAAAGCGTATCTATCTTCAGTTGGATCGTTTGTGTGCCAGGCGTTTCTTCTTTCTTTTCTTCTTTGCAGGCGAAAGCCAGCAGCATCGTAACAAAAAGAAGCGAATGTTGAAGAATCTTCATTGTATAGATCGTTAGAGCGTAATTGGCAAAGCCGCTTTTACATGTTCCCATGCAATCACGAGGTTGACGCCGGTTGCTGTTTTTTCAAAAGTCATTGCAAGTGATTCAACCTGGTCCTGCATATTTTGCACGGGCACATCCAGTCTCACTACATCATTCGCCTGTTTGTATTTGAAGGAGCCCCAGATATCTGTATCCTTGTTAAGGATAAATGTCCAGCTTTTTTCGTTAACAATTGCATATAATGTATAACGTCCTTTTGCGATCTTTTTCTGTCCGATGATCACTGGTCTGAACAGTTCGATCTCGGTTGCCTCATTGGCGCCAAGCCTCCAGAGTTTACCATATTCCACCAGTCCGCCAAACACAGAACGGCCTTCTTTTTTCGGGCGGCTGTAGATGACCCGGGCTACCAGTGGTTCAACCGCACTGCTCTGGGTTTTTAATAATGGATAATCGCAGGGATAATAACAGATGTCAAGGGGCGATTTGTCAACCGGCGGAAGCGAAGCTTGTGCACCGGCTGTATAGCCCAGCGAGATCAACGCTGCAAAAACGATTAGGGCTTTTTTCATATATGGAAAATAATTGCAAAAATATAAAAGAGACGTTAATTCTGGTGAGGGGAGAGAGAGACGGCGGACCGCAGACCGCGGACCGCAGACGTTTTATCTGGTCAGGAAAGTCTTATTTCTTTGTACAAGGAATTGCCGGTAAGTAAAACATTCTTGTTCGAGCCGGGAATGACGAGTCATTCCTAACGAATCGTCTGCGGTCTGCGGTCCGCCGTCTGTGGTCGTTTCATCCGATCAGGAAAACCCCTGTTAGTTCGCACAACGAATTATCAATTGAGAAGAATCTTTATGCTCAAGCCGGGGATGGCTGGTCGTTCTTAATGAATCGTCTGCGGTCTCCCCCCGTTAGCCTTTCAACAACTCAGCCTGCTCCCTCGCATACGGCTTCACATCGTTCCAGAACTGGTGATAACAATCATGCAGCAGTTGATAATGCTGCTGCAATAATTTCATGGCCGTATTGCTTTCAGTGAGGTAAGTGGCGCGCCTGACGAGTCCTTCAAGGCTCTTACCGATGCCGTCCTTTGTGCGGTAATTATAGAGCCAGTCGTGTTTTTCCATATACGGCAACATTGCGCGGAAGTTTGGCGGGAGCACTTCAATGTGCGCGTTCAGTATGCCATAGGTCTGTTGGGCGAAACCGGCGAGTGTATTTCCGGGAAATTCGCGTTCATCATTTGCCAGAAAATGATCATAGATCACATCAATGATAGCGCCGCTGTAAAGGCGATAGGCTGCCCGGAACGGTTCCTTTGCCGCAGCGGTAGCCGCATGCTCATCTGTAAAAGCATCGATCTTCCGGTGCAGCATGATGCCTCTTCGGATATCTGTGGGATAATCAAACTGCTGTTTCCCTTTTACAAAATCACTGATCATATTTCCCGCCAGCACACCAGGATCGCCAAAGGATAAAAAGTAAAAAGTAAAAAGTAAAAAGTAAAAAGTAAAAAGTAAAAAGTAATTTATTTTAAAAACGTCTTGTTCCTCCTTTTTATAAACGGCCCATTTTTACTTTTTACTTTTGAATTTTTACTTTGCCTGTCACTTTTTACTTAACATTTGTGTTCAGCCATTTGTTGATCTCCTCCAACGCAACCGGCGAAAACGTTTCTTCCAACTGGCTATACTCTACCGGTGTACAGCTTTTGCAGGTCTGGAAAAGGTGATTCAACCCGGGTAATTCCTTTACCGTGTAAACCTTACTCTTGCTTTTCTTCAATGCTGCTTCTATAGCGGGGAGATTGCTGGATGATAACACCTGCACGTCTTTACTTCCGTTCAATGCGAGGACTTTACAAGTCAGCTGTTCCAGATAGGGCGCGGGATCAAAGGTCATGAAATAGCGATACCATTTATCCTGCATATCATTTACCATAGCGGCAGCAAGCTGATTTTGCGCTTTTGGCTCATCAAGATGAAGCTCACGTAAAAGACCGGCATCTGTTTTTGCGATCCAGTCATTTACAATATCCTGTGTTTTGGCCAATGCTACTGTTGTATCCACGGTGGAAAGGATGACGTTGTAGGCAGCAGTGTACATCTTTATATATGCCTGAATAGCGGTATCGCTCACTCCTGCCTGGTGCGAGATCGCTGCGTTTTGCTCAGCCATCAGCTGGCTGATCTTCACACCCGGACCGGCGAGCAATACGATAAAGTTGACATCTTTATTCCCCGCGGCAACCATTGGTGCGATCATTCCGCCTTCACTGTGACCGATCAGGCCGGTTTTCTTTTTATCTACCTCAGGTCTTGATCTCAGGTAATTCAGGCTGGCCCTTGCATCAAGCGCGAAGTCAGCCGTTGTAGCGCCTTTGAACTGACCGGTTGTTTTTCCAACGCCGCGGTCATCCACGCGAAGAACAATAAAGCCATTTCTTGTAAGTGCGTCAGCAAGCACTGCAAAAGTTTTATGACCCAGTATTTCTTCGTCCCTGTTTTGCGGGCCACTGCCTGTGATCAGTAAAGCTGCGGGGAAAGGCCCTTTCCCTTCGGGAAGGGTGATCGTGGCTCCATAGCTCAATTTAGTGACTGCATCATTATATATGATGTCTTCGCTCTTATAGGGAAATGGAGGTTGGGGTTCCTGCGGGTGATTCGGTTTTGCGGGCGCAGCATTAGTTTTTACCAGCGTTAAAGGAAAATCCATTCCCTGGGTGAAGGTTCCTTCCAGTGTGCTGTCATTTGCCAGTTTTGCTTTATAGGATGCATTCAGCATGTGCATTTCTATATTAATGGTACCGCCGGCAACCCAGGTAGTATCACATTTCAGCCCGAACGCAGATTGATCCGGACTGTCTGCTGAAGAAACAAGACCTCCCTGCCCATTGTCCTTTATATGAAATACAAGCCGCAGTCCGGCACCAACAGGAAGTTTGCCTGTCCACGTTCCATGATAACCTTCGTTCGGTTGTGCAAAGGCGTTGGAGAATACACCCTGCAATAAGACCAGAACAATAAACAATATTCGTTTCATAAACGGTTATTTACTATGTTTTTCTTTAATAAAAAGTTGATAAGAATAAATAATTGGGATGATGATCATCACGGCTAATCCGGCAAAGAATAAGATCATCGCGGGAAGAGCGGGAAGTACAAGGCATAATATTGCCATAACAATGCCAGCAATAAACCAGATACGACCCGCAAGGTTGTGTGTTTTTTTCCAGTTATCGTCACTGGCAAGTGTCCATGGCAGGCGGACGCCTACAAAGTAATTCGGTTTGATATTATACATATAATTACCAAGGATCGCAAAGAGAATGGATACCGCGGCAAAGATCATCCCTGGCGGAAGGGCAAAGCTGCTGTGGGCTGCACTATAAATCACAAAGAAGTGAATGACGGAAAGAAAGATCATAACAGAGATGCCGATCTTATCGTATTTATCCTGCATTTCCTTTGCGTAACGCTTTGGGTCGATGCGATGGATATTGGTAACAAGCAGATAAGAGCCGATAGACACGACCAGCATCAGTGCGGCGGAACCCCATAACTCAGTTTTATCTCCATATCTGTCAGGGGTACCCTGCAGATCAAAATGCATGGGCACTTTGGCGGGAAGGCTTTTCCAGATGATGATCAGGTAAATAACTGGAGCTGCGGCGAAAAGCCAGACGATTTTCTTCATGATCTTCTTCATGTTATTTCTTTTTGAGTTTGAATTGCATGAACCACTTCAGGATCTCATCTACTACGGTGGTATTTAATGAGTAATAAATGTATTGGCCTTCCTTTTCTGCTGATACCAGGTTTGCCTGCTTCAGCAGATCAAGATGATGTGAAATACTGGGTGCAGAGATGTTGAAATGCTCTACAATTTCACCTGCAGTCATATCCCTTTCCTGTAAAAGTTCAAGGATCCGCCTGCGGGTCGGATCATTTAATGCTTTAAAAACGACATTCATCACACAATTGATTCATTAAATAATTAGACAAATATCTAATTATTATGGGACTTTTCCTATAGTCAGGTGTATCAAATGTGATATTCAGGTTTACCAATGGCTTTAAAAAATGATGTACGGTTAACAGCGGATAACGGCCTTTAACAGTGTTTAACACAGCATTCCATTAGTCACAATTGCCTTGCAAAGGGGTGTAACCTGTTATAGTTTTGCAACGTCTTAATTACACAACACGGTTAAACAACCGGAAATTTTTAAAAGGAAATAAAAAACCTAAACCACAAAAAATAAAAGATTATGAAACAGATCATTCTTACCCTCGCAATCGCTATCAGCAGTTTTGCTGCGTTTGCAAAAGACACAAAAGTTAACACAGTAGTATTGAACGCGTTCAATGAGGATTTCATTGATGCAAAAGAAGTAAACTGGTCAAGCGGAACCGGTTATTATAAAGCTTCTTTCCAGCAGAACGATCAGTATATGACGGCTTTCTACTCTTTCAACGGAGAAATGCTTGGTATCGCCCGCAATATCAGCTCACTGGATCTTCCAATGAAACTTCAGGGCTCTCTGAAAAAAGAATATCCTGGCCGTTGGATCAGCGAACTGTTTGAACTGACTAACGAAGATGGCACAAGCTATTACATTACACTTGAGCAGGCCGATACAAAGATCACTTTGAAATCAGTTAATGGAAGTTCATGGAGTGTTTATAAAAAATCAACAAAAGCGTAAGAAGTTTGAAAGTTCAATGGTTTAACTGTTTAAACGTTTGAACTCTTTCAACCAAGTTAGTTTTGGTGTGTGGTAATAAACCCCGGCTCTCTACCAGGAGTTGGGGTTTTCTTTTTTTACAATGGATAATATCAAACAAAGAGATCCTGCAGGATTAGCATGTATGATAAACGTGCAGAAGTTTTGAACGTTCAATGGTTTAAATGTTCAAACGTTTGAAAGATTTTAATTCAATGCCGTTTAACCGAGATCCATCGCAGAGTGTTCTTTGTTATTCATCAGCTATAGATAACCTTGTTCACCGAGACATTCTTACCGTCTTTCCGCCTTACCGGTGAAAATTAAACCGGTAAGGCGGAATACGGTAAGAATGTACAAAAGAAGTGGCTTAACTAAACAACAATGGATGTAACCCGGTCAAAGCAGTTATTTCCAATGACGGGTTTGTTTTTTGATAACAGCATACCGCGCATACATAAATAATGAAGACATAACATTGCGTGACTTATCATAGTGATGTTATCCGTTTACAGGGCAATAACAACAATTCATAAGCTCAAACCCGCCATTCATAATGTAGTGCTTGCCTTGGCTTCTTTGTTAATGAATGTTATTAATTGTTATACTCATTAACATGCGCTACCATCAATCCCAATTTACTTTCAGAAGCCTGTAACCTATTTTATTTTTGCTACGTCTTAATAGATATACAGAAAAACAAAAAGCAAAACCATTAACCAATTTAAATCTTAAGTCATGAAAAAGTTTTTTTTAGCAGCAATCATTCTTACAGCAGGTGTTGTTTCTGCGTTTGCTAATCCGGTTGAGAAAGATCCAAAAGCAGAAGAGACCTTCTCCCGTCAGTTTTCAGGTGCACAGAATATTACATGGTCACGCACGGAAGATGGTGTGTTGAAAGTAAGTTTTGTTTGGGGTGGGCACAGTTCTGTTGCTTACTTCAATGAGAAATCGGAGCTGGTAGCTTCTGCGCGTAATATGTTCTTCGATCAATTGCCGATGGCGGTTGTCCGTTCGGTGGAATCAAAATTCAAATCACCTGTGGTAACAGAAGTAAGAGAGCTTTATACAGATGAAGGTACTTCCTATAACCTCGTGCTGGAAGAAGGAACAAAGAAGTTCAAAGTAAAGCTGAACAGCATGGGTGATATATTAACAAAAGATCGCCTGAAAAAATAACAGCCATGTTTCTTGGTCTGTTGTTTATAGCCTTAATTCCTATATACCTTATCCAATTGATCATTCACAAAAGACAGGATCAGCCCGCCTACCGGCAGTCGGGTGTTTCAGGTCAGCCAGGTATTAAAGCTTAAACGATAATATTCATTTAATATGCCGGCCGAACCCGCTTCTCTTTGAAGCGGGTTTTTTATTAAGTAAAAAGTAAAAAGTAAAAAGTAAAAAGTAAAAAGTAAAAAGTAAAAAGTAAAAAGTAAAAAGTAAAAA
>QFQQ01000019.1 GCA_003243445.1 Citrobacter freundii | reverse complement strand
TAAAAAGTAAAAAGTAAAAAGTAAAAAGTAAAAAGTAAAAAGTAAAAAGTAAAAAGTAATTTATTTTAAAAATTTTCTTATTCTCCCTTTATAAACGACCCTTTTTTTACTTTTTACTTTTGAATTTTTACTTTGAATTTGAAACATGAAAACAGCAAAACGACTTGAAGGTATCGGCGAATATTATTTCTCTCAGAAGCTTCGTGAGATAGATGAGTTGAATAAGCAAGGGAAACAGATCATCAATCTTGGTATCGGAAGTCCTGATCTTCCTCCGCATCCGGATGTGATCAGGACCCTGCAGGAGGAGGCAGCAAAGACAACTACACACGCATATCAATCTTATAAAGGTTCGCCGGTATTGCGTAAAGCGTTTGCGGAATGGTACCGGAACTGGTATGGTGTAGAATTGAACCCTGATACGGAGATCCTGCCGTTGATCGGTAGCAAAGAAGGGATCATGCATATCTGCATGACTTACCTGGATAAGAAAGATGAAGTGCTGGTGCCGAATCCCGGTTATCCAACTTATCGCAGTGCGGTGAAACTGGCTGGTGGTAAATGCGTGGAGTATGAATTGAAAGAGAAAAATCATTACGCACCGGATTTCAGAAAGCTGGAAAAAAAGAAGCTGGATAAGGTAAAGCTGATGTTTGTGAATTATCCGCAAATGCCAACCGGCCAGTTGCCAACAAAAGAACTATTTGAAGAACTGGTTGCGTTTGGGAAGAAACATGATATACTGATCGTTCACGATAATCCGTACAGTTTTATCCTGAATGAAAACCCGGTGAGCTTGCTGTCCGTTGATGGCGCAAAGGACGTGGTGCTTGAATTGAACTCACTCAGCAAATCACATAATATGGCCGGCTGGCGCGTGGGCGTATTATGCGGAGCAAAGGAAAGAATTGAAGAAGTGCTGCGTTTTAAAAGCAATATGGACAGTGGTATGTTCCTTCCCCTTCAGCTGGCAGCTGCAAAGGCGTTAACTTTAGGCAAGGAGTGGCAGGATGAAGTGAATGCGATCTATCGCGAAAGAAGGGAAAAGGTTTTTGAATTGCTGGATACATTAAACTGTATCTATTCAAGAGACCAGGCCGGCATGTTTGTATGGGCCAGGATCCCGGAAGCATTTAAAACAGGGTTCGAATTAAGCGATGAAGTTTTATACAAAGCCAATGTATTTTTAACCCCTGGTGGCATCTTTGGATCTGCCGGTGATAAATACATCCGTGTGAGTCTTTGCGCACCGGTGTCTCGGTTCGAGGAGTCTCTGGAAAGGATCAAAAGTTTAAACGTTTAAAGGTTTTGGTGTTTGAAAGTTGTTCACTTTGAAGAAATCATTTTAAATAACCAGGACATCAAGCTTTAAAATAGTTAAACTATCAAACTACTGAAAACCATGGAACGGAAAAGAGTTGCAATCATAGGAGTAGGGCTGATCGGTGGTTCGCTGGCGATCAGGCTGCATGAGAAGAAGATCTCATCGCGGCTGATCGGTGTGGATGTGAACGAGGATCACCTTGCGAAAGCGATGGAACTGGAGCTGGTGGATGAAGTGTTGCCGGTGGATGAAGCCATTGCGGCAGCAGAAGTGGTGGTGCTGGCAATACCGGTTGATAAACTCGTATCGATGTTACCGGCGATCATGGATAAGATCGATCAGCAGATCGTGATCGATCTGGGGTCTACCAAAGCACAATTGATCAACAGTTTAAAAGAGCATCCCAAAAGGGGGAGATATGTAGCCACGCATCCCATGTGGGGTACCGAGTACAGCGGTCCACAGGCAGCGGTGCGTGGCGCCTATGAAAATAAAGCCGTCATTATCTGCAATCCGCAGGACAGTGATAAAGATGCGCTTGAGTGGACAAAGGCAATGTATAAAAAGATAGGCATGCACCTGCTGGAAATGGAAGCCCGAGCGCATGATCTGCATGCGGCTTATGTAAGCCATATTTCACACATCACCTCATTTGCGCTGGCGAATACGGTATTGGAAAAGGAAAAAGAGGACCGTGCGATCTTTGAACTGGCTAGTGCGGGTTTTGAAAGCACAGTAAGATTGGCGAAGAGCAATCCTGCCATGTGGGTGCCGATCTTTATGCAGAATAAGGACAACGTGCTGGATGTACTGACGGAGCATATTGCGCAGCTGACACGGTTCAAAGAAAGCATTGAGAAGGGAGATGGTTCAGCATTGAAGCAATTAATAGAAGATGCCAATCAGATCCGGAGGATCCTTAAATAAATAATATGAAAATCCTGCTTTGTGCCTTTTTACTTTTATCAGCAATGTGCCTGCGGGCGCAGAAGAATGAATTGCAAACCTGCGTGGCCAATACGTTTTTAAAAATGGATTCGCTGCTGGAAATCGGCAAGGATCCTTTTTATGAATGGCATGATTGCATAAAAGGAAAACAATTGCCGGGGTTTGCAGTAAAGACAATGGACGGACAGGTCATTGACAGCAATACAATCAAAGGGAAAATACTGATACTGGATTTCTTTTCAATCTATTGTCATCCATGTTATGAAAACATTCCTGCCTTGAACAGGCTGGTTGCAGAATACAAAGACAAAGGGCTTATATTTCTTTGCCTGGTCCCTGAAAAACTTGAATGGATGAAAACGGAACTTCTTTCAAAGTATCGTTTGGATTTTGCCATTGTGCCGGATGCGGAAAAAGTGATCGATATCATGGGAGGAAGCGGTTATCCCAAAACCTTCATTGTAGATCAGCAGGGTAAGATAGCTGAACTCTGGCCAGGCGGTCCGATCGATGCCAACCTCAGCCGTGATATGTTTACAATTGCAAAGCCCCATATAGATAAGTTACTCGGGTCATCAACACACAAACAATAACTTTACAAATCAATACGATCATGCAAACAGCAGAACAAACAACAACGGAAGCCGTGCAGCAGGCCTGGAAAAAAAGACCGCTGATCATCAGTGGACCATGCAGCGCTGAAACGGAAGAGCAGGTGATTGCCACGGCACAACGCCTGGCAGCAACAGGAAAGATCAATATGCTCCGCGCGGGCATCTGGAAACCACGTACAAAACCCGGTATGTTTGAAGGGATCGGTGCGAAAGGTTTGCCATGGTTGCAACAGGCAAAAAAACTGACCGGCCTGCCAACAACAGTGGAAGTAGCAACGGGTAAACAAGTGGAAGATGCGCTGACATTTGATGTGGATGTTCTCTGGGTTGGCGCACGTACAACGGTGAACCCTTTCAGTGTACAGGAAGTGGCTGACGCATTAAGAGGCGTGAATGTTCCTGTTTTAATAAAGAACCCGATCAACCCTGATCTTGAATTGTGGGCCGGAGCGGTAGAACGTATTGCTCGCGCTGGTGTAAAAGATATCGGACTGATCCATCGCGGATTTTCTTCTTATGGCAATACGGAATACAGAAATGCACCGATGTGGCACCTTGCGATCGAGATGAAACTGAAGCATCCGAATATGCCGATCATCAATGACCCTTCACATATCTGCGGCCGCCGTGATATCCTGCTGGATGTAATGCAGCGCGCGATCGATCTTGACTATGACGGTCTGATGATCGAAAGCCATATCGATCCTGACAACGCCTGGAGCGATGCCAAGCAACAGGTAACACCTGAGCGGTTGAAGGAAATGCTCGAAACGATCATCTGGAGAAAAGAAGATGTTGCATCCGCTGAATATCATGCCGCACTGGAAAAACTCCGTCAGCAGATCAATCACCTCGACGACGAACTGATGCAGATCCTCAGCCAGCGTATGAAGATCGCGGAGAAGATCGGCCAGTATAAAAAAGATAACAATATCACGATCCTGCAGACAAACCGCTGGAACGAGATCATTGAGAAAGCATTTGCAAAAGGTGAGAAGACCGGTCTGAGCAAGGAGTTTATTACGAAGTATTTCGATGCAGTGCATATGGAGAGCATTAATCATCAGAAGAAGGTGATGGATGCCTGAGGCGATGGCCGATGATCGAAGGCCGATGGCCGACTGACAGTCTTGTGCCCGGGTGCGTGAGATACCTGCCAGAGCATAAAGACTGATGAATCCAAACGATACGTCTGTGGTCTGCGGTCTGTGGTCCGCGGTCCTTGTCCGTAATTCCAACAACAAAAAATGCAACAAAAGAAGTACAGGTTTTCCAGCTCGGCGACAGATTTTTATTTTGATGGAAGTTTTTCATTGTTGAAAACGATCAGCGATCAGAAGGCGACGGTGCTGATCACTGATGAAAATGTTTTTGATGCACATCAAAAGAAATTCAGGGGCTGGAAGACCATTGTTATAAAGGCCGGGGAAGCGCATAAGATCCAGTCAACAGTGGATGATATCATCCGGCAGTTGATAGAACTGGAAGCTGACAGGAAGACCACACTGGTTGGTATCGGCGGAGGTGTTATCACGGATATTACAGGTTATGTTGCTGCGGTGTATATGCGCGGATTGCGTTTCGGGTTTATTCCAACATCATTGCTGGCGTTGGTAGATGCATCGATCGGAGGGAAGAATGGAATAGATGTAGGGATGTATAAAAATATGGTTGGTGTGATCCGTCAGCCATCATTCATCCTGCATGATATGAGCTTCCTGAAGAGCCTGCCGCATAAAGAGTGGGAAAATGGTTTTGCCGAAATCATAAAACACGCATGCATAAAAGATGCAGTAATGTTCCGCGAACTGGAAGGCAATAACATCCGAACTTATCAATCAAAGAACAAACTGGCTGCCGCGTTATTGCAAAGAAATGCACAGATCAAAGCAAAAGTGGTGATGGAGGATGAGTTTGAGAAATCTGTCCGCCGCCTGCTGAATTTTGGTCATACACTGGGCCACGCATTGGAAAACCAGTATGAGTTGATGCATGGTCATGCAGTCGCCATCGGAATGACCTATGCATGTCATATTTCGGAGAAGCTGACGGGCTTTAAACAGACCGCCAGAGTCGTAAAAGTGCTGGAACAATATGGTTTGCCGACTTATATGTCATTCGACCGTCAGAAAGCTTTTGATCTGTTGAAGATGGATAAGAAAAGAGAGAAGAAGGAAATGAACTATGTGCTGCTGGATAAAATTGGTAAGGGAGTTGTACAAAGCATCCCATTAGTTCAATTAGAAAAAATCATTCAATCATTACCATCGTGAAAGTAACAATACAACCAGGAAGTTTAAAGGGAACGATCCAATCACCGGCGTCAAAAAGCTCTATGCAAAGGGCTTGCGCTGCGGCATTGGTTGCAAAGGGTATCAGCGAAATTTATAATCCGGGTCATAGCAATGATGATAAGGCAGCGATGGATATCATCCGTCGGCTTGGTGCAAAACTGGAAGATCAGCCTGATGGAACATTGCAGGTTTCCAGCGAAGGTATCAAACCGGTTGCTCCGTTCATTGATTGCGGTGAATCTGGCTTGAGTATCCGCATGTTCACACCACTTGTTGCACTGAGCGCGGAAGAAATAACGATCAAAGGCTCCGGTAGTCTTGTTACAAGACCAATGGATTTTTTTGATGAGATCCTGCCACAGATCGGAGTAAAGGTACAATCCAACAGTGGTAAGCTCCCATTGGTGATACAAGGTCCATTGAAGCCTGCCAATATCTCGGTGGACGGATCATTGAGCTCGCAATTTCTTACGGGATTGTTGCTCGCGTATGCCGCAGCTGATGCAAGTGATGTTTCTATCAGGGTGAACAATCTGAAAAGCCGTCCCTATATCGATCTTACACTGGATGTGATGAAACGGTTTGGTTTGAAAACGCCGGAGAACCGCAATTACGAGGAGTTCTATTTCCGCAAGGAATCTGTGGGGGAAGAACCAGCTCATCGTTATACGGTAGAAGGCGACTGGAGTGGCGGCGCATTCTTATTGGTAGCCGGCGCTGTTGCCGGCCCGATCACCGTAAGAGGTTTGGATATTGCATCTACCCAGGCGGATAAAGCGATCCTCCAGGCATTGATGAATGCGAATGCAGGTATTGCTCTCGATGCAAAAGAAATTCAGCTTCATCCGGCAAAGCTGTCTGCATTTGAATTTGATGCAACTGATTGCCCGGATCTGTTTCCCCCTCTTGTTGCACTTGCGTCTTACTGCGAAGGTGAAACACGTATCAAGGGTGTGAGCAGGCTGGCGCATAAGGAAAGCGATCGCGGATTGACTTTGCAGGAAGAGTTTGGTAAAATGGGAGTGGCTGTTCATCTGGAAGGAGACATCATGCGCATCGAAGGTGGTGGGGGAGTAAATGGCGCAGTGGTCAGCTCCCGTCATGACCATCGTATTGCCATGGCTTGTGCGGTTGCTTCGTTAAAAGCAGCGGGAGAAACAACGATCGAACATGCAGAAGCGATCAATAAATCGTATCCGGATTTTTATAACGATCTTCGCCAGCTTGGTGCTGTTGTATCTTTAAACAGTCAATTTAAATTGCATGAATAGTTTTGGCCGTCTTTTCAGGGTACACATATTTGGTGAATCACATGGGGAATCTGTGGGTATTGTGATCGACGGTTGTCCGGCCGGTCTGCCGCTTTCCGCAGATGATCTCCTGCCTGATCTTGAAAGAAGAAAAGGTGGCAAGCAAAAAGGGACCACGCCAAGACAGGAAGCTGATTATCCGTTTTTCAAAAGTGGTGTGTTCAATGGAAAGACTACCGGTGCGCCTATTATGATCTTTTTTGAAAACAATAATACGCGCAGCGCTGATTATGAAAAACAACGCAGCTTTCCAAGACCGGGTCATGCGGATATGGTAGCGCATCAGAAGTTCGGCGGTAATGAAGATTATCGTGGCGGCGGACATTTCAGCGCGAGACTCACAACGGGTCTTGTGGCAGCTGGCGCGATTGCAAAGAAACTGATGCCGGGTGTAACGATCGTTGCTGAGGTAAAGGAGATCGGTGGTGAAACAGATCTTGAAAAAGGACTGCAGAAAGCGATCGATGCAAAAGATTCGATCGGAGGATTGGTCGAATGCCGGGTAAATGGATTGCCTGTTGGATTAGGTGAGCCGTTCTTCGATTCGGTGGAATCCCAGCTTGCGCATATTGCATTTGCCATCCCGGCAGTGAAAGGAGTGGAGTTTGGAAGCGGTTTTGCAGCTGCAAAAATGTTCGGCCTCCAGCATAACGATCCTATTGAGAACATGGAAGGAAAGACCACTACCAATCATGCGGGAGGGATTGTAGGCGGTATCAGTAATGGGAATGAACTGGTGTATCGTATCGCCATCAAACCGACAGCGTCCACACCGAAAGAACAACATAGCCTGAACTGGGATACGAAACAGATGGAAGACTTTTCTATCAAAGGCAGACATGATCTTTGTGTTGCATTACGCGCGCCCGTGATCCTGGAAGCCGCTACTGCTGTAGCTTTGGCAGATCTGTATCTGTTGGAGCAGCACAGTAAAAGAATTATCTGATATCATTAAAAACAAAAAAACGATTATGCCAATCATCTATCACGTCACAAGCGCTTCCGAATGGGAGCTTGCGCAGCAGCAAGGTTTTTACGAAGCGCCTTCTTTAAAAGTTGAAGGATTTATTCACTGCAGCCAGGATGATAAACAGGTGGCCGGTGTACTGGAAAGATATTTTGCGGGAAAGAATGACCTAATCAAGCTGCAGATCAATACTGATAAATTGACAAGCCGTTATGTGCAGGAGTGGTCGAATTCTGTGCAGGATACGTTTCCGCATATCTACGGGCCGATAAATCTGGAGTCGGTTGAAGGAGTTTCCAGGATTTAAAGGTTCCAGGAGTTCCAGAGGTTTCAGGAGTTCCAGGGGTTGGCTCCTGAATGCCGGATGATCACATCAGAATAACCTCCCAAACCTGCCAAACGTCTCAAACCTCTCAAACTTTCTCTCATGCATACCCACATCGTAAACGCCTCTCTCCAGATCCTTCCCATCGTAAACGACCGTCATCCTTATGAATGGGTTGACGAAGCAATTGCTATTATTCAGCAGTCAGGTATCAGGCATGAAGTTGGTCCTTTTGCAACGGTGCTTGAAGGTCGGTATGATGAAGTGCTCCGTGTGCTGATGGCTGTGAATGAATATTTGTATCAGCGCGGTTGTGCAGAGTGGATCAGCAATATTCAATTGCAGATCCGCAGCAATGGTGATATCACAGGGGAAGAAAAAACTTCCAAATTTGCTTAAAGTTTTTGTTGCAGTTGTTTAAAAGAAAGATCAAGCAACTCGAACCGGTTTGCTTCGGGAAGAAAATAATGCCACCATTCTGTTTCCAGCGCTTTGAATCCATATTTCTCCATGGTAGAGCGAAGCAGCTTTCTGTTCTTTAGTACTTCATCAGGAAGTTGACCAAAACTGTGATGGGCTGTATCACTGAAATTGTCAAACCCTGTTCCCATTGGTAATGCTGATCCGTCTTTCAGGCGAATGATCGTCAGATCGACGGCTATGCCGCGGTTGTGTCCGCTGCCTTTGGCGGGGTTGGCTACGTACCGCTCATCTTTTACCAGTTCCCAGAACCGGCGGGTAACTGACCAGGGGCGGTAAGCATCAAATATTTTCAAACCCAGACCTGAAACAGCCAGTTCTGCCTGTACTTTAGCCAGCGAGTCGGCTGCGGGTGCCCGTAAAAAGCTGGTAGAAGGAGGTGGATCGTACATCCGCCGGTTCATAAAATTATTCACGGAAGAATAACGCAGGTCAAGTACGATCGCGGGTATTTTTGTCCTAAGATCAACCATTCTCTTTTCAGGATCCTTTGCAATAACAGCCAGGTAATCCTTCCAATTATCCATAACAGGCGGCTTTTGAATCAGGGTATCCTGCGCTTTTCCCCGGCAGGCCATTATTAAAAAAATAAGGGCAGTCACGGCTCTAATACAGAAAGGTTTACTTAATTTGTTATACATATCCTGGTTGATAAAGGTGTGGGTGCATAAAATCCGGATTTAAATATGGCAGTGTTTGCAACCGGAAGAAAGAGGTTTGCATCTGAATACCGGATTTATTGAAAAGATAGATATAAAACAGGATACCGTTACACGCTCACCAATATGAATAAGAAAGTTTTTTCGTATTCCTCCGTTTCCTCCGTTTTGATCTTGTTATGCTTTCTTGTCGCATGCCGCGAAGCAAAAAAGCCGCCGGAAAAAGAAATCGTTGCCAGGCCCGAAGAATTGAACAATAAGGTGACTGAGCTCATCCGCGAGTCAATTGATTATGCTACAGCCAATGATTCAAGGATCGACGATTCATTGAAGCTGGCTTTTCTTACGCCATTGAAACAGGTATATGAAGCTTCCGGCTATGCTGCGGCCTGGAACGCAGGTCAGCAATGGAAACCGCTTAGTGATTCAATGATCAATCTCGTCCGTGAATCGCAACTGTTGGGTTTATTCCCTGAAGATTATCATGCGCCTGCGCTTGAAGAGATCTATGCAAAACTTGCTGCCGACTCAACAGGTAACAATAAAAAGGACGCTGTGCTTTGGGCAAAGGCAGATGTATTGCTCACAGACGCATTCATACATATTGTAAAAGATGTGAAGCTGGGGCGATTGCCGCAGGACAGCATTTCCCTTCGTAAAGATTCCACACTCGCTGATGAATTTTATGTGCAGAAGCTGAATGCTGTACTGAAGCAGCAACAGCCTCTTTCCGCCCTGATCGCTTCATTGGAGCCGCAACATGAAGGATACCGGCAGTTGAAGGCTGGCATCAGAACGTTCCTTGACAGCGCCGATCGCGCATCGGTTTATACAAAAGTCCCCAATCCTAAAGACCCCGGCTTTACCGCCGCGCTGGAAGCGCGTATGCGTGAAGGACATTACCTCATGGATAGCCTGGCTCCTGATTCTTTGCAACTGGCCAATGCCATCAGGCGTTTTCAACAGCATGCAGGTATTACTGACGATGGAAAAGCGGGCGAAGGCACGGTAAGAATGCTGAACATTACGGATAAAGACCGGTTTGTGATGCTTGCCATCAACATGGATCGATATAAAATGCTGCCCGACACAATGCCAGAGCGGTATGTATGGGTGAATCTTCCGGGTTTTTACATGAAATTGCTGTATAAAGACTCGCTGGAGATCAGTTCAAAGATCATCTGTGGCAAGCCCGCTACGCGTACGCCTTTGCTGACCAGTTCCATTTCCACACTGGTTACTTACCCGCAATGGACAATTCCAAACAGTATTATTGTGAAAGAGATCCTGCCCGGGCTGAAAAAAAGCAGCGATTATCTCTCAAAAAAAGGATACAGCCTGATCAATTCACGCGGTGATGAAGTGAATGCGGACAGTATCGACTGGTCCAAATACAGCAAGGGTATACCCTTTAATGTGGTGCAGGGGAGCGGTGATGAAAATGCATTGGGTGTACTCAAGTTCAGCTTCCCGAATAAATATGCGGTTTACCTGCATGATACCAATCAGCGGTATTTGTTCGCCCGTACGGTACGCTCTCTAAGTCATGGTTGCGTGAGAGTACAGGAGTGGGAGAAACTGGCCTATAATATCGTGCGGTACGATAATGACAAAGACATCTATATCGATACACCTTCGCCTGCCGAGGATTCAATGGCTATTTGGTTACAGCGCAAAGAAAAGCACGCGATCAGTGTAAAAAATCGCCTTCCGGTGTTTATCCGCTACTTTACAGCCGATGGAAAAGACGGGAAAGTGGTGTTTTATGACGATATCTATGGAGAAGACAAATATGTAAGAGCGAAATATTTCCCCGGGAAATAACTAAAAACAAAAACGAAGAGTAAAAATAGTACTTCGATAATGTCGCAATCACTCTCAGCAGGGGGCTTTTTACTTGTTGTTTTTGATTTTTTAATTCTTTATCCTTTTTGATACAGGGTGACCTTATTATAAAAATTGCCTTTATTTTTGTTTCGTTTTATTCACCAAACTACCGTTTATGAAGAAGCTTTTCGTCGTTATAATGGCTTTGTGTTTAATGGATTCAGCCAGTTTTGCGCAGGATCAGGATCCGGAGATCAGGCCTGCAGCAATTGGTGTTAGTTTTTTTCTGAATGATTATTTGACAGCAAGCCGTATCCGAACCACTTCTATGTCCAAAGTGCTCGGTAACAAAATGTGGGCAAAACCCAAGGACATGTCTCCCGGCCTTGCCATTTCTTATTTCAAAGGTTTGCAAAAGCATATTGATTTTGCAGGAACGCTCGGTGGTTCTTTTGTAAAGGAAGCCTTGCCTGACAGAGAATTTTCTTCAGACCGTTTCCTCCTGGAAGGGGATGCGGCCGTTAATCTGAAGATGACATCTGAAAAATACTGGGTGCAGCCTTACCTGATCGCGGGTGTCGGTGCTTCCATGTATAACGGCAGCTATTTTGGTGCGTTCATTCCTACCGGTGTAGGAATGAAACTAAATCTCTTTGATGAGACGCATCTGTTCTCAACCATGCAATACAGAATTCCGATCACAAAAGAAACGTCGGATTATCACCTGTTATACCAGTTTGGTATCGCAGGCCGCATTGGTAAAAAAGCAGAACCGGTTGTACTGAAACCACTGCCTCCAATGCCGCCGGCTGATACTGACAAAGATGGTATCATCGATAGCCTGGATAAATGCCCAACCGTTCCCGGTGTGGCTAAATACGATGGTTGCCCTGTCCCTGACACAGACAAGGACGGTATTAATGATGAAGAAGATAAATGCCCTACTGTTCCGGGGCTTGCTAAATACCAGGGTTGTCCGATCCCTGATACGGATAAAGATGGTATCAACGATGAAGAAGATAAGTGCCCTACTGTTGCAGGTGTTGCCCGCTACCAGGGTTGCCCGATCCCGGATACAGATGGCGATGGTGTGAATGATGAAGAAGACAGATGTCCTACAGAAGCAGGTCTTGCTGAAAACTTTGGTTGCCCTACACTGGCACAATTCAAGTTCAATGCAAATAAAGTACAGTTCATCAGCGGCAGCGCCACGCTGACTGCTGCTGCGAAAAAAGAACTGGACCTTGGTGCAACTATCCTCAATGAGCATCCTGATATCAAGATCTCGATCGAAGGCCACACTGACAATACCGGTAAAGATGCAACGAACCAGAAATTGTCAGAGAAAAGAGCCGAAGCCGTGAAAGCTTATTTCGTGAAAAAAGGCATCAATGCAGACAGATTAGTGACTGTAGGCTTTGGGTCAAGCCGGCCGATCGCGGATAACAAAACCGCAAAAGGAAAAGCAGAGAACAGAAGGGTGGAGTTTAAAGCTGCGAAGTAAAAAATCAGTTGAAGAATATGACGGGTGAAGGAGAGTCCTTCACCCGTTTTGTTTTTTGGGATTGCGGAAATTTATGGATAGCACCGGCTGGGCAACGTCGTCTAGTTAAGGCTTAAACGCTTTGTCATCCCGGCCGGGCGACCTAATGTTTGATGCAAATTTTAAAGCTGCCAGAGCCGGGATCTCCACAAATGAGGGGCTCCCGGCTCTGGCTTTTTTTGATAGCAGGGAGCGAACTATACCAGCCCGGCCGGGATGACAAACTCTTTGCTCCTAAACGACATTGAATTTTAATTATAGGTGAGAAATGCGCGACCTATTAGCTGTTTGAAGGCATCTTCCCAATAAACTGTTGTCAAAAATTCACCGAATATAATACTCACTATCACCCTTCCTTTTAAAAATGGACCGACAATCAACCCATCGACATTTTACCTGACAGCAATACAATATAACTTCTAACCTTTGTGTACTATCCGAAATCGGTTAAAGAAAAATGCCGGTCATTGGACCGGCATTTTTCTTTTTATCATCTGTCAACTATTCTTTCTTATCCTTCTTTCCAAACAACCTGTTCAAAAATCCCTTTTTCTTTTTTGGTTGTTCTTCTCCTGATCCGATCGGTTTCGATTGATTGACCGGTTTCTTATCCTGTTTGTTTGTTGTGTCTTTCTTCGCTGGTTTATCCTCATCTACTACCGGTTTGGATTCGGGGCCGATGTAATCATGGCTTACATTATAGTCTGTTGCATTGCCCACGCCCTGGTCAACACCCTCGGCGCCTGGTTCTACGGTTTCTGTGAATGGTTCGTCATCGGCGCTGTTGACATAGATCTTCGCATCAGCAGGTTGTACGAAGCGTGCATCGCGATCGATACCGAGTGTTTTGTCGGCGTATACTTTCTGGAAGAACTTTTCCCAGATAGGCATTGCTGCGCGGCCACCGTAACCGAGGTTGTTCTCGATACGGATGAAGCGGTCATCGCAACCTATCCAGACGCCACCGAGCAATTGTGGCGTATAACCCATGAACCAGCCGTCCGCATTGTCGTTGGTTGTACCGGTTTTTCCTGACATTTCCGCAGCGCCAAGTCTTGAACGCAGCCCCGCTGCAGTACCAAAATCGACCGTGCCCTGCATCATCCTTGCCATATTGTAAGCGGTTGCCTCGCTTACTGCTTCTTTGCGGTTCACGCTGTAGTCGAAACGTTTGATCACATTGCCGTTCCGGTCTTCGATGCGGCTGATAAAATATGGTTTGGTGGTAAAACCACGTCCGCCGAATATGCTATACCCCCACATCATTTCAAACAGTGAAAGGTCACAGGCGCCAAGCGCGATCGAAGGGAAGGCTTCCACTTTGGTAGGGATATTCAGCCGGCCAAGGAATTCTGCAAACTGTTTTGGTCCTACTTGCTTCATGATGAAAGCGGTAGCACAGTTGCGTGAACCGGCTAATGCGGAAGCCATCGTCATTGTGCGGCCGCTGCAGCTTTTCGTAGTAGCCGGCACGAGCTGACCATTACCAAAATTCTGTTGCTGATCGATCACTTCTGTTTCAGGTGTAAAACCCCGTTCTTCCATTGCCTGTGTGTATAACAATGGTTTGATGGTAGACCCCACCTGGCGCTTGGTGCGCATATTGGCGTGGTCCAGTTTGTAAGTTTTAAAATCAATACCACCAACCCATGCCCTCACTTCACCTGTTTGCGGGTCCATTACCATGAACGCTGTTTGCAGCATCTGGCGATGGTACTTGATGGAATCATAAGGCGTCATCGTTGTATCTTTTTGCCGGTTGCTGTTCCAGGCAAAGATCTTCATCGGTGTTTTTTTGTAGAATGTCGCTTTGATCTCTTTATCAGTTAAGCCATCTTCTGCAAGATTTTTCCAGCGATCGCTGGCTTTCATGGCAGACTCCAGTACATTCTCATGTTCTTTCCAGATCGTTCCGTTTTTCAGTTTTGCCTGTGCAAGCAATGCTTTCTGCAAGGTGGGCATGTGGGAAGCCACGGCTTCTTCTGCATATTCCTGCATGCGCGGATTGATGGTGGTAAAGATCTTCAGTCCGTCTTTATAAATATCATATTTGCCACCATCCGGTTTCTCCAGATCTTTTAATGCAGTCTTCACTTCGTCGCGCAATACCTCGCGGAAATAAGGTGCATAACCATTGTTCTCATCCAGTTTGCGATAGTTCAGTTTGATGGGCAGGGCCTTCAGCCTGGCACCTTCGCCTGCGCTGATCTTGTCATTTGCTACCATCTGCCCAAGTACCACATTGCGGCGATCGAGTGCTGCCTTGGGATTGCGCATCGGGTTGTAAGTGTAGTTTGCTTTAAGCATGCCGATCAGTACGGCGGCTTCTTCCACCGCAAGCCGGTCAGGTTCCTTCTGAAAAAATGTGCGTGATGCATTGCGGATGCCATAGATATTATCACCAAATGGAACAGCATTCAGGTAAAGCGTGATGATCTCTTCTTTAGTGAAATTTCTTTCCAGTTTGATCGCAATGATCCATTCCTTTATTTTTTCTACAGCCCTGTTCAGTGAATTCTTACTTCCCTGGCCAAGCAAGGCTTTTGCCAGCTGTTGTGTGATGGTACTGCCACCGCCCTGACGGCCGGCGGTGAATATCGCGCGGAGGGTAGAACGGGTGTCAATGCCTGCGTGGTCATAAAAACGTTCGTCTTCGGTTGCTACCAGCGCATTGATCACATTGGGAGAAATATCGCGGTACTTTACATTGCTGCGGTTGCCGCGGTCGGTATAGTATTTACCCATCAGTGTTCCATCAATGGCGATCACTTCAGACGCCTGCTGAATGGATGGATTTTCAAGTTCCTGTAGTGAAGGCATTTTCCCAAACACGCCAAAATTGGCGAGAAGGATAAGGAGCACGAGTGCGCCGAAACCGCCCAGGAAAATGTACCAGAAGATGCGAACTGATCTTTTCATATATAAAAAATAGTGGTATTAGATTGATGTGATTGCCTGCGCTAAAGCTCCGGCACACGCTGTTGCTGCTGAAGGTCACGCAGACCTCGTCTGCCAAACATGGCGAAGGCAGACAGAGGCGAAAATACCAAAATTGGCTTATCTAATTCCGTTAAAACTTACCCGGAACCATTTTCTCGAGGAACTGTGTATAAGCATTGATGTCTTTATTGCCCTTCAGCACTTCCAGGTTCTTTTCCGTGATGATAGAGTAGGTGTATTTTCCACCTTTCAGCCAGGGCACGATCTCAGTTGAAGTTCTTGGTTTTGTCTGATCGATATAGGCGATCGCTTCTGCCGCGGTTTTGAAAGGACTGATCAGCAACAGCCGGTTCTCATTATCGATCTCCACCAGTTCCGCCTGCATGGTCTTATTGTAATAAGTGTCGCGGTTATACCGATAGAATGCGTTTCTTGCTTCGTTTACAAATACAGGATCAACCTTGTTAAGAATGATCACCACATAATGCGGTGTTTCAGGATTGAAGCTGAACGGACTGCCCGGAGGCGCGGTCACCTTCGTCAAAGCCGTGTCTTTCTTCGCCGTTGAATCCCGTGGCGGAGCTTTAGCGATCAGCGCTGTATCTTTTTTCGCCGCCGTTGTGTCCGGTGGCGGAGGTATGCTGTCTTTTGCGATCCTGATCGGTTTTTGTACAAGCCCTGGCGCACCTTGTGCAGGTTTGGAGATGCTCAGGCTGTCTTTCGAAGCAGGCATCCTGATATCCGTTTTCACCAGCGATGGCGGTTGTGTGATCACCGGCGCAGGAATAACGGGCTGTGTTCGCTGCGTTGTATCTTCCGCAGGCATATTGATCACCATATTGCGCAGCTCTTCTTCAATTTCTTTTCTGCGGTTCAGTACATCCAGCAGGGTAGCGGCTTTTGGTGTAAGGACGTTACCGGCAAATTGTGTGATGATATCGTTCAACACTTTTTTTGCAACACTGTCTTCGCGTTGTTTTATGTAATATACTGCTTCGATATACAATAACTGTGGCGTCCAGTAATTTCGGCCATAGATGCTGTCAGCTGTTTTCTTCTGCGCAACAGCCTCTGTAAAGCTTCCTTCAAGGAAGAGATCATAGATCTTTTCGTAAAGCTTTGTTGCTTCAGGTTTTGGTCCTGTTGCCAGCGGATCTTTCCCGGTAGTGATGATGGTATTGAAATTGCTTTTTGCAAACTGTTGTCCCATCAATTTTTTAATGCCATCAGCTTTTACTGTCTCTCCGTTTTTAGTATAGCAGAAATAAAGATTGAATAATATTTCATCCATTTTTGGCGCCTGGGGAAAACGCGTACGAAGATCTTCCAGTGTTACAGTACCGTGCTGGCAGTCTTCCAGTTCCTGGATAAATGTTGCACCCATATTGAAGAGCGCGTTCTGCACTGAATCATTTGACTGCTTCATTTTTTCCGGTGTAAGCGGGATGCGTCCATAGAGGGCGTCAAATGTAATTTCTGTTGATCCCGCGGCGGTATCTGTGGCCCTGCCGGTTGCTCCGGGTAGTGCCGGATTGTTTAAAGGATTATTTGCCACGACATTCTGAGCAGCGCTTCTTCGCCAGTTATCGGTATTCTTCCTGGTGCCCCATTTAGTGCGGAAGTCGCTCAATCCTTTTTGCCTTGCATTAGAGTTATAGAAATACCATTCGCCCTTACTGCCATCACTAAAGAGGGAGGGAGTGGCTTGTGATGCCACTGCAGATCCGGTGGTCACAGTGCTTTCATCTTTCAGCCCTTGCTGTTTGCGAAGCATCCGAACCATTTTTTTTACTTTATCCTTGCGGTCATCTTCTTCCAGGGAAGCGAGGTGCTGAAGACTATCCTGTCTTGAGATCACTTCGGTGTAATCCGCCAATCGTCCAGATATGTTTCTTTTTGTTGTGATCGCTTCGGGATCGGTAAACATCGGATCATCCATCTGAAGGCTGTCATAGAAGTTAACAGACTGGCGGTACAGACCTTTTTCAAAAGAAAGTTCGGCCATTTGCAGGAACAATCTGTTGCGGAGATTCGAATTTTTGCCAATGTACCTGGTGCCCTTTGAAAGCAGATCGAGTGCTCCGGCAGAGTTGTTCCGCTCTAGTTCCATCTGCGCAGCCATGTAGTAAATGATGTCACGATAATCAGTGTATTTATCCCTGCGGGCCATCTTTATGAGCGTGGCGATATTTTCAGCGATATAATCTTTCGCGCTGTCGGACTTGTGCACACGCACACCCGCGAGTCTTGCATACACGTCCATGATCGGATCTGTTGTATGCGCGATGGATTTTTCATACCAGTCTGCAGCGGTTTCCAGTTTCCGGGTGCTTTCGTATAGTTGTCCAAGCAGGTATTCCCAGCGGGCCTTTTCCTGTTTGTTGGCGGCATTGCTCAGCGCTTTTTCAAGGTGAGCAGCGGTACTGTCCCAGTTGCTTTGTTTGTAAAACAGATATGCCTGCACTTCTTCGAGGTCGTTATGCAGACGCGCGGGAAATAATGTATCGTTCTTCAGCACCTGTATCAGTGTAGAGGCATCGGAAAAACGATCCTGTGCCAGGTAATTACGGATCTGCCAGATGAAGGCATCGTTCCTGCTTGGCGGTTCTGAAAAAACCTTACTGGTGATGCTTTTCTTTTCCTTGCTGGAAACACTGAGTGCGTTGTTGCCATCTCTGGCGCTGCCGATGGTACGATAGTATCCGTCTTTTTCTTTTTCAGCAAAAGCATAATTGATGAACTGGAACATCAGGTAAGCGGAATCGAATTGCTTTTGCAGATAATAGGAAGCTCCCCAGAGCAGGTACATATTATCTGCCCAATCGCTGCGGAGATCATGCAGGATGATCCCGCTCTGCGCTTTGTAAGAGACTGAATCAAGCTGAATGCTGTCCGCCGCAGTTACATCCAGGCTGTAATTGTAGAAGGGCAGCAGGCGGGAGTAGTCATCTTTGAAAGAAGCTTTTGCGCGGGCAAGCACTTCGTTCAGTTTATTGTTGGCGTTGAAGTAGTAGTTGTAATGTGTGACCGTATTCTGCATGAACCGGCGCACGCCTTTGATCTTTTTATCAGTAGGCGTTTTTTCACCCCGCAGTTTTCTGTTCTCGAACTCCTTTGGTTTGTCGACATCGAATGTAAAACCCATCTGCCCCAGGCAATCCGGTGCTGCCTGGAAAAACAAAAGGATCAAAAAAACAAAGGACCTGGTATATCTGGCTGAAAACATTATCCGTGTAAGATGAATTCTTAATAACTGAAATTCAGACAATTTAGTATAAAAAATAACCGATTTTTTTGTTTCGGTGTCCGATGTTCGATGGTCGATGCTCGAAATGGCGGTTTGCGATCATCGGCCATCGAACATCGGTCATCGAAATCCCCGAAGACACTGGCAAAAATAAACCTCATTCCTTACCTTTAAGCGTCTTTTAAAATTCAGATATGGCAAAACTGGACGCAGAGTCAACGTTGCAGAGGCTCCGCAATCGCTACAGGCTGGTCGTGATGAACGATGACACGTATGAGGAGGTGGTGACATTCAAGTTATCCAGACTCAGCGTGTATATCGGTTTGAGCACAATTTTTGTTGTTCTCGTCGGGCTTACGGTAGCGCTGATAGTTTTTACGCCGTTGAAATACTATATCCCGGGGTATGATGACCTGAAAGTGGGCCGGGAATACCGCCAGATGAAATACCAGGTGGATTCGCTGAACAAGGCGATGAGTAACCAGGAAAAATATAACGAGAATATCAAGCGTGTGTTGCGTGGCGATGCTCCGGCCTCGTTGGATACCATACAGTTGCAGGTGCCGAAGGATGAATTGTCGGACGACTGATGCGTTAATTCAAAATTAAAAAGTAAAAATTAAAAATCTCCACCCGGAAAAAACGTTAGATAAACGGAGGCTTTTTGATTTTTGACTTTTTAATGTTGACTTTTTACTTTGAAATCCAGTTTGCTCGTATTATAAATCAATATCTATGTTTAATGCTAAAAACAAAACCGAAATGCAGACCGAAAAATCAACCGGTAACGGTACCACGCTCATTGGTGCCGGCACTACCCTCAAAGGTGATATCAGCAGCAACAGCGATCTCCGTATTGATGGCACGATCATCGGCAATATTACCAGTACTGCCAAAGTAGTGGTAGGGGCCAACGGCGTTGTAGAAGGCGATATCAAGGGCAACCAGGCTGATATCATCGGCAAGGTAACCGGTAATGTGAAGGCAAAAGATCTGTTGCAACTGCGCGGAGATGCGATCATAAACGGTAATCTCTATGCAGGTAAACTTCAGGTGGAGCCTTCCGCAACATTTAATGGTCAATGCCACATGGGCGGGGCTGCGGCTGAATCGATCGACCTCAGCAACGTAAGCCTGAATGGAACAGAAAAACTCGCCCTCCAGTAATTTAAAGAACAATAACCTTTTAAAATATGCCGCCCTGGGCACCGAAATGCTGGTGTCCATTGGCGCAGGCCTTTTTTTGGGGTACAAAGCCGACCAATGGCTTCATACCCTGCCATTATTTTCCATTGCATTACCTTTGCTCATCCTGGTTGGATTTTTTTATAAACTGATACGGGAAACCGGTAATTCAAAAAAGAATGGATCAAAATAAGAAAGCGCCCCTTTTCCCCCTGATCATCGTATTTATTATTCTCAACGCTGTGCTGATCACCGGCAAATCCTGGCTGGCAAAGAAAGGTATAGAGTATGAAGTGCTGATCGTCGGCAACCTCCTGATCGCCGCGGTTTCAATGCTTTCCATTGTTGTCACTCAACGTAGTTTCAGATCTCCCAACCCGCATGTATTTGTAAGAGCAGTCTATAGCGGTTTTATCATTAAATTCTTTGTACTTGTGGCAGCAGCGTTGATCTACATCCTGCTGTCAGGCAAAAATGTAAGCCGCAATGCAATATTCAGCTGCATGGCGCTTTATGTGATCTACAGTTTTATTGAAGTGTCCGCATTACTGCGGTTATTGAAGCAAAAAAAGAATGCCTAAGCAAGAGGTCCCTATGGGGCAGTTACAGGATTATTTACCACCGGGAACATATGAGCCCGTACTCACTTATCTGCGGCAGCACAAGGTACATCTTACCGTTGCCCGTGAAAGGAAAAGCATTCTCGGAGATTACCGTCACCGCACAAAAGCCGAGAATCACCGGATCAGTGTAAATGGAAACCTGAATAAATATTCTTTCCTCATCACGCTGCTGCATGAATTGGCGCATCTGCTGACCTTCGAACAATACGGTAACCAGGTATATTCGCATGGAAAGGAATGGAAGGCCGTGTATGGTTCATTACTGGCGCAATTTCTTCAGCATAAAATATTTCCTGATGATATCGAGCAGGAACTGATGCGTTCCCTCCGCAATCCCGCGGCAAGCACCTGTGCGGAAGACGGATTGCTGCGCGTATTACGCAGATATGATAAAGACGCAGCCGGGCTCCGGCTGGTGGAAGAGTTACCAATGGATGCCGTATTCCGTACGCCGGACGGACGCGTGTTCCAGAAAAAAGATAAACTGCGGAAAAGATTCCGGTGTGTGGAAGTGCAAACCGGGAAGATATATTTGTTCAGCCCGGTGTATGAGGTGGAGCCGTTGACGAAGGGGTAAGAGAGGTTTCAGAGGTTCCAGGAGTTCCAGAGGTTCCAGAGGTTGCTGCCGCGATTTGAAGCCCGCTACTATTTCATTAAACTGCTGCTGTCTAAATAACGTCTGGAACCCCTGAAACCCCTGGAACCTCTGAAACCTCTCTCACCCGTTACATGCTTCCATTCGTTTGATTACCTTAATTTTGGGGCAAACCATCTAACATGAAAAAACTCGTACTCAGCATGCTGCTGCTGGCCACATCCTTTGCAGCACTCCAGGCGCAAACCGAAAAAGGCGACTGGATGGTCGGTGGAAATTTTCGTCTGAACACTTCAGGCAATACCGAGATCAGTCTCACTCCCAATGCAGGTATCTTTTTCATCCGGAATTTTGCGTTTGGCGGAAATGTCAATCTCAATTATTCCAAAGATGGAAGCGTAAAGACAACGGCGCTTGGCATCGGGCCTTATGTGCGTTATTATTTTGGTCATGACCAGGTGCGTCCTATTCTCCATGGCAATTTTAATTTCCTTAGTTCCAAGGTTAAGTTCAACGGCAATTCAACAACCAACAACGGCACCAACTTCTTTCTTGGTGGTGGCGCTGCCATCTTTATAAGCGAACATGTATCGCTTGATATTCTTGGTGGTTATGATCACACGGACTATAACAGCCTGGATGGAACAGGTGGCTTTGCATTGAATGTCGGCTTCCAGGTTTATTTGCATAAGAGCCAGATGGATAGGGTGAGAAGAAAGAAGAAGAGTGAATAGGGGGATTGCAAGGGAAGCGTAAAAGGAAGTTGAAAATATGTAAGGGGTGCAGGCGGGGACAGTCTGCACCCTTTACTTATTATGTTGCCGGATAGGTTGCTATCTGGCAAAACGTCGATGGACCGGTTATCGATCTGTTTCAATGGGAAAGCTGCTCAATTGAACTCTTCATAAGCGTGTTGGGAAGAATCCTTCGACGGCCAATAGACCGCGCATTTCTCCCCCACAATTAAAATTGTGGGCTAGTCGCACCTCAAAATGACCGAACGTTTATTTTCATCAGCACCCTCTCCGAATCACTTTCCCGAACGCAGCATGGTCGTTTAGCCCACAATTTTAATTGTGGGTGAGGAATACGCTAACCTACGTTCACCGTTAGCGTTAAGCTTTACAGAGCAGTAAATGAAGCGTTCGGCGTTCCTGAAAAATGCTGTACCAGGGTATTGGTAATTTAATTATTCCAGTTTTTCTCTCCTCACACCTCCCTGCTCATCCACAACGAACATCCCGTATGCCCGCTGTCTCCCAATGGTCCATCCAGGTATTTAAACCCAAACTTTTCATATACTTTAAGTGCTGGCTTTAATTCCGGCATCGTTTCCAGATAGACATTTTTATATCCGGCATTCCTTGCAAAGTCCAGGCTTGTTTCGATGAGTTTTTTTCCGAGACCGGTACCGCGTGCATCGGGGCGTAAATACATCTTGACAAGTTCACAGGTGTCACCGGGTAAGCCGGCAGTAGGGAAGATGCCGCCGCCGCCCAGTAATTCTTCGTCTTTGGTAGCGACAAAATAACCGGAGCCGGGTTCGCGGAACAATTCGTACAATGCATCGGTTGATGCATCATAGTAGACTGTACCGGGATGGTTCGCGCCGAATTCTTCAAGGGCATTGCGGATGATCACTGCAAGCGCGGCATTATCGCTTTGCCGGATCGGGCGTATCGTGATATTCATAACTCGTTTTGTTACGCAAAAGTATTATAATTCTGCTGCAGGATTTTTTTCAAAGATGACAGTTCGTTTCAGCGTGTTTTATTATTTTCAAAATAAAAACCTATGCACTCGGGTCAACGGTATACGTTCAGGGAAATGATGAAATGGACGAGAAGCGATATTTATTTCATGCTGGTTCTCTCATCCATCCCTGTCCTGTTATTTGAACTCGCCGGTTGGACATGGCTGGCGCTTCCCTGGGTGCCCATTGCAATGATCGGTACGGCAACAGCCTTCATCGTCGGTTTCCGCAACACACAAACCTACAACCGCACATGGGAAGCGCGGCAGATCTACGGCGCGATCGTCAACACCAGCCGTTCCTGGGGAATGCTGGTCAGGGATTTTATCGGTATAGAAAATACAGACGGAATCAAAGCGATCAAACGTACGATCATTCAACGCCATATCGCGTGGCTGACGGCGCTGCGTTACCAGTTAAGAGAACAACGCAGCTGGGAAACAGCCAGAACAAAACCTTCCAATATCCGTTACGGCAAACTCTTTTCCATTGCGGAATGGGATGGTAAACTGGAAGACCAACTTCGCGCACATCTTTCCGAAGAAGAAGCTGTATATATCCTTTCAAAAAAGAACAGGGCAACGCATTTGCTTGGACAGCAATCTGCCCAGATAAAACAACTAAAGACACAAGGCCTGATCGATCCGCTCGACTATGTGGAAATGGAAAAGCTGCTGGTCGATCTGTATGAGCAGCAGGGCAAGTGCGAACGGATCAAGAACTTCCCATATCCGCGGCAGTTTGCCACCATCAGCCAGATGCTGACAAGACTGTTTGTTTGCCTTGTGCCGTTTGGTGTGCTGGCCGAATTCCACAAGCTCGGCGACTGGAAGATCTGGCTTGGCATTCCGTTCAGCGCTACCGTCGGCTGGATCTTCTTAACCCTTGAAAGGGTAGGAGAGAACACCGAAAATCCATTTGAAGGCGGCCCCAATGATGTACCCATCACTTCCATTTCAAGAACGATAGAGATCGATCTGCTGGAGATGATCGATGAGAAGGATCTGCCGGGGGCGATTGCGGCTACCAATCAGATACTCACGTAGAAGAGATAGGGGGCAGAGGTTCCAGAGGTTCCAGGGGTTCCAGAGGTTTCAGAGGTTTCAGAGGTTTGAGATGTTTGGGAAGTTTGGAAGGTTTGGAAGGTTTGGGAAGGTTTGGGAGGTTTCAGAAAGTAGATGCCTTGTTATAAGTGAGAATATGTTGTTTTAATTTCATCTCATACATTTCAGGTTGTTTGCAGCTAAAAACTACAAGCAACCTTTTTTATACGATCAGATCAACCAATCTCCAGTAACCTCTCAAACTTCTCAAATCTCAGGAACCTCTAACCGGGCTATTCCATCTGTAAAACACCATGATCAACCTACCCGCATAAGGCAAATAAAAAAGAGGCCTTTCAAAGATGAAAGGCCTCTTTTTTATATTAAGTTGCTGATCTGTGTTCGACCATCGACCATCGAACAGCCATCATCCCTCTCAAGCTACTGCTTTCTTCACCAACTCCGCCGCTTCACTCAGCAATATCGCACTCTGTACTTTCAATCCGCTTTCATCGATCAGTTTTTTCGCTTCTTCGGCGTTGGTGCCTTGCAGACGAACGATGATCGGGATATTGATGTTGCCAAGGTTTTTGTATGCATCGATCACACCGGCCGCAACACGGTCGCAACGAACGATACCGCCGAAGATATTGATGAGGATCGCTTTTACATTCGGATCTTTCATGATGATCTTGAAACCGGCTTCAACCGTCTGCGCGTTCGCTGTACCGCCTACGTCCAGGAAGTTTGCCGGCTCACCGCCGCTGAGTTTGATCATATCCATGGTTGCCATCGCGAGGCCGGCACCATTTACCATACAACCTACATTGCCATCGAGCTTAACGAAGTTCAGGTTGTATTTACCTGCTTCAACTTCTGTAGGATCTTCTTCCGTGATATCACGCAGTGCAGCGATATCAGGATGACGCATCAACGCGTTATCGTCCAGGCTCATTTTACAATCAACCGCGATGATCTTGTCGTCAGAAGCTTTAAAGAGCGGGTTGATCTCGAGCATTGCACAATCAAGACCTACATACGCGTTGTATAAGTTGGTAACGAATTTTACACAGTTTTTGAATGCTTCGCCGCTCAGACCCAGGTTGAAAGCGATCTTTCTTGCCTGGAATCCCTGCAGGCCGCCGCCGGGGTGTACCCATTCTTTGAAGATCTTTTCAGGTGTATCATGCGCTACGTCTTCGATATTCATACCACCTTCGGTGCTGTACATGATCACATTCTGTCCCTTGCTGCGATCGAGAAGGATAGAGAGATAGAACTCTTTGCGCTCAGAAGGTCCGTCATAATACATATCCTGTGCAACGAGGATCTTGTTTACGACTTTACCGGCAGGGCCGGTCTGAACAGTCACCAGTGTACCACCCAGGATCTTTGTTGCAAATTCCTGGATATCTTCCAGTGATTTGCCAACTTTTACTCCGTTAATACCAGTTTCCTTCACCGTGCCTTTTCCGCGGCCGCCGGCATGGATCTGGGCTTTTACTACGGCAAACTTGCTGCCTGTCTCGGTTTTGATCTGACGATAGGCTTCTTCAGCTTCCTGAACGGTGCTGCAGGCAAATCCTTCCTGTACCGGAACGTTGTACTTTTTCAGTAGTTCCTTGGCTTGGTATTCATGGAGATTCATGTTCAAAAAATTTGTCGCAAAGATAGGGCGAAAAAGGATGTCGTTTGAGAAGTTTCAACCTCAAAAGTTGACCGTTGACCGTTGTCCGTTGCCCGGAGTGAAGAATTATTAGCCATGCGTGAAGTGCGGTAGGCTTTTGAATGCTGATTATGAAGTCGCGGACAACGGATAACGGTCAACGGACACCGTATTTGCCTATATTTGCGGCTAATCTTCCTTTAATACTATGCCCATCGATCCCATGCAGCAGCTCCAGGAGACCGTTTCATTTTTAAAGAAGCAATATCCTCATCAGCTGGAAGCCGGAATAGTTCTTGGCAGTGGCCTTGGTAATTTTGCGAATGCGATAAGTATCGAGAAAGAGGTGCCGTATTCGGAGATACCGAATTTCCCGGTTTCAACAGTGCAGGGGCATAATGGCCGCCTGATCTTTGGCGAACTGAGCGGTAAAAAAGTGGTGGCAATGGCCGGCCGTTTCCATTTTTACGAAGGATATACACCGCAGGAAGTGGTGTTCCCGATCCGCGTAATGAAGCTGCTGGGCATTCACACATTATTACTTTCCAATGCGGCCGGCGGAGTAAATCCTTCATTCAAAGTAGGTGATATTATGATCATTAAAGATCATGTGAGCTTTTTTACACCCAATCCGCTGATAGGAAAAAACATGGAAGAATTTGGTCCGCGCTTTCCTGATATGAGCGAACCATACAAAAAAGAACTGGTCATTAAAGCAAAAGAGATCGCCCGTGAACATTCGTTTGATGTGAAAGAAGGCGTGTACGTAGCCGTTACCGGTCCGACTTTTGAAACCAGGGCTGAATACAAACTGATCCATGCGCTTGGCGGTGATGTGGTTGGTATGAGTACCGTACAGGAATGCATCGTTGCCAATCATATGGGCATAAAAGTTTTCGCTGCAAGTGTGATCACCGATCTTGGTATCCGCGAGGAGGAGAATGTGATCACGCATGAAGAAGTGCTGCAGGCGGCAAAAGAGGCAGAGCCCAAACTGGGCATACTGTTCACGCAATTAGTGGCATCCATTTAACAATTTTTGGGGGAGAAGTGTGGCAGGGGGAAATTAATTTGCGGCTAAGAGTTGAAAAGAGGAAAAGGAGAAAAGGTCATGGAAGGAGCTATTAATAGCGGGATTTATTGCATGTTCCGGCGCTGCCTTTAGCTCTTTAACATTAAACTCTTACACTTTATTAAAACCAGCAGATCACAAATGCCTGGTACTTTAAAAATGACTAAGCTGAAGCTGAATTTTACATACCTGTTTGTAGCGATCCTGTTGTTTGCTTCTTTACCTTCTTTTTCCCAGCGGGACATCCTGAGGCAGGGTGGAAGCCGTATCCGGCAAATGGGAGGCAGCTTCAACAGGGCCGGGGGAGGAACCGATAGTTTGAAACGAAGGGATAAGAATGAAGATTCCATTACCATCAGCTATCGTTACCTGGACTCGACCCGTACGTTCAAGTTCGATTCATCTATCAACGATTTTTCCAAACGCTGGCCCATTCCCGCAACCAATATCACGTTGGGAAATACAGGCACCGCGTCCCGCTCACTCATCTTCACGCCCAATATGGAGGCCGGGTTCGATGCAGGATTTCACGCTTTTGATATTTACAGGTGGACACCTGAACGGGTCCGGTTTTTTAACACAACAAGACCTTATTCAGAACTGAATTATGTGCTAAGCAGCAGGGCCGAACAGCAGATCGAACTGATGCATACCCAAAACATCAAGCCTAACTGGAACTTCCATTTCATGTACAGGCTGATCAACTCTTCGGGGTTTTTCCGCAACCAGAAAAGCAATCACAATAATTACCTGTTCACCACCTGGTATCAGTCGGTGAACAAAAGATATAATCTTTACGGGATCATTCTTGCCAATAAGATACAATCAGGGGAGAATGGTGGCATACAGGATACATTCAGTCTTTCCAATCCTTTGTATAAAGACAGGTTCAATATCTATACAAATCTCGGAGGCACGTCTGCATACTCAGCCGACTTTTTCAATACCGATGTGGGTACAGGCAATCGTTACAATGATTTTACTGTACTCATCCGCCAGCAATATGATCTTGGAAAAAAAGATTCACTGGTTACTGATTCAACCGTGATCCCATTATTCTATCCAAGATTGAGATTTGAATACACAGCCCAGTTCACCAGCCGCAGATATGATTTCCGGGATTATGTACCTGATTCAGCCTATTATCACGATCGCTATAATATCACCTTCTCGCCTACGTCAAATCGTGATACAATAGAATTCAAGGATTCGTGGAAAGAGATCCTTAATGATTTTTCGATCTACCAGTTCCCGGATGCAAAGAACCTGCAGCAGTTCTTTAAAGTCGGCGCGGCGATACAGAACATGACATTTTCCGGTTCGAAAGTCACGGGGACCAGTTCGCTTTATAATGTATTCGGTCATGCTGAATACCGCAACAGAAGCCGCAATCAGAAATGGAATATCGAAGCAAATGGTAAACTTTATTTTGTAGGGTATAACAGCGGCGATTATCACGCTTACGGAACGCTGCAGCGGTTCATTGGTAAAAGGCGGGCGTATGCATTACTGGGTTTTGAAAATGTGAACCGTACGCCGTCATTCATTTTTGATAACCGCAGTAGTTTCTATCTGCTGCCTTCACAGATCGATCTGAAGAAGGAAAATACGATCCACCTGTTTGGTTCGATGTACCAGCCTTTCCTGCAATTGCGTCTTGGAGCGGACTACTATGTACTGACGAATTATACGTACGTAAAAAACTATTATGAGCTGCAGCAGGAGGGGACATTGTTCAATCTGTTACAACTTACTGCACAGAAAACAGTCAATCTTGGCCGCCGCTGGAAATGGCATATCGATCTGTACTACCAGCAGCGCGTAGGCAATGCAGAAGTAAACGTACCGGCACTGTTCACGCGCAACAGGATCGGGTATGAAGGCAATCTCGGTTTCAAGAATCTTGATATTGCCTTTGGCGCGGAAGTGCGTTATCATACCCCTTACAAGGGCGATAATTATTCACCGGTCCTTGGCCGTTTCTTCTACCAGGATTCTGTTACGATCAGGAATGAACGCCCGCATGTAACAGGGTATGTTCATTTCCGTATCAAAAGTTTCAAATTCTATTATCGCGCTGAAAACCTGAATACGGCCAATCTCTCCTCCACCAATGGTTTTGGCTTTACAAAAAACAATATTGAAGTACCGGGTTATCCTTATCCGGGGTTGGTGATGAGGTTTGGGGTTTACTGGAGTTTTGTGAATTGAGGAGGGACAGCCGACGGCCGACCGCCGACCGCCGACCGCCGAAAGACCGACAGTGAAGGACCGCGGACCGCAGACGGCGGACGGCGGACGAGTCATTGGGTAAGATGTTAATATTGTCTAAAGAATACTTCGCTTTTTAAGACCTTCCTTAACGCGATAAATCCACGCATATCGATTCATCAACGCCCGTCTGCGGTCCGCGGTCGGCGGTCCAAAAAACGACCGTCTGCGGTCCGTCGTCCGCCGTCCGTCGTCTCCCCCCCCTTGCATTTCTTCCAAATCAACCCTATCTTTGCTCCATGCGCAAGCTCGCCGTAATACTATTGATGCTCTGTTATCTCGCTTTCAGCAGTGGGATCGTCATCAATTCGCATTACTGTATGAACAGGCTTGCTTCTACGCAGTTATTTGCTACAGTTGAGAAGGAATGTGGCAAATGCGGTATGCATATAACCGATTCGCATGGCTGCTGCAGGGATGAGGTAAAGATGGTGAAAATGGATGACGATCATAAAGTGTCGCCTTCTGTAACCGCAGATTTTGCCTTACTAAAGATACCTGTACAAGTCCCTTCTGAATTTATTTCCACACCCTCTTTCAATATTCCATTCCAGGAATTTACAGATGCGCAGCCTCCGCCTTTGTTAAAAGGACAGGAGACCTATCTGCAGCATTGCGTTTTCAGAATATGAGATAGTGAGTAATTTACGTATTGTTATCAGGCAATTATACCAGGATAACAATGACGTATGTATTTACGTGCAAGTATACTTGCGTTTATTTTTTATTATTCCTATTTTATATCATTATCAAATTATAACAATGAAAACGTTTAAAATATTTTCTGTAATCGCTATCTGCCTCACACTCGCAACATCATCTTTCGCACAAACAAAAACCGACACGATCTCCGTGGCGGGCAATTGTGGCATGTGCAAAACCACCATCGAAAAAGCTGCAAAGAAAGCCGGTGCAAGCGCAGCAGACTGGAATACTGAATCAAAGATCCTCACGGTTAAATACAACAGCTCAAGCACCAATGCGGCAAAGATCCAGCAAAGCGTGGCTGCATCCGGTTATGACACACGCGACTTCAGAGGTTCTGACGAAGCGTATGACAAGCTGCATGCCTGCTGCAAATATGAGCGTGTAAAAAAAGAAGAGCAACCATCAGCCGCAGCAAATAAAGAAAAAGCATCCTGCTGCAAAGAAGATGGAAAAACCGCTTCAGCAGACAGCAAGGGTAAATCATGCTGCTCAGAAACAACAAACTGATCACATTTTAAAACATAAGTTATGAAAAAGCTATTGGTCCTATTGATAGCAGGATTCATGACGCTGGCTGCAAGTGCGCAATTCACTAAGGCAACATTACAGGCAACAGGCCTGACATGCGCCATGTGCAGCAACGCGGTCAATAAAGCTTTACTGGCAGTTCCCTTTGTGGAATCAGTAAAGTCTGATATCAAGAATTCTGCATTTAATATCGTTTTCAAAGAAAATCAGAAAGTTGACATAGATGCCATCCGCGAAGCAGTAGAAGATGCCGGCTTTTCCGTCGGCGGTTTGAAAATCACCGGTAATTTCGATCACGTGGCTATCGGCAACGATAAACATGTCGAAATCGCAGGCGAAACATTTCACTTCCTCGATGTCAAATCATCTTCACTGGAAGGAGAACAAACGCTGACCGTGGTCGACAAGAACTTTGTGCCGGCCAAACAATTCAGGAAGTTCAGCACTTCCACGAAGATGGCCTGTATTCAAACAGGTAAAGCCGCTTCGTGTTGTGTGAAGGACGGTGTGAAGGAAGATTCGAGGATTTATCACGTAACAATCTAGAAACGTTTCAGAGGTTCCATAAGTTTCATAGGTTTCAGGAGGAGTTCCAAAGGTTCCAGCAGTTCCAGAGGTTCCAAAGGTTGGAACAGCATGGCCCGGAAGCTGGTTCACTGTTTAGTACGGCGGAGCAGCCTTTGAAACCTATGGAACCTCTGGAACTTCTGGAACTTTTTCCCGGATTGAAACTTAATTCACTTTGTTAACTATGATCAAATCAACTATCACGGTCATTTTTCTGCTCTTCGCCACGGTAGTGGTAAATGCACAACAGAAAGAGGTGGCTAATATCACCGATCCGCGGTTGAAAGTGGAACTGCCTGATGCAAAAGGACAGACTATAGCGCTTTCGTCATTGAAAGGAAAAGTGGTGCTGCTTGACTTTTGGGCCAGCTGGTGCGGCCCTTGCAGGAGCGCGAATAAAAAACTGGTAAAGCTTTATGCTAAATACAAGAAACAGGGCTTTGAGATCTACAGCGTGTCCGTAGATGATGAAAAAGCTGATTGGCTCAAAGCAGTGAAGAAAGACGGCATCAGCTGGTTGCAGGTGAATGAATCCGCAAGCTTTGATGCAGAATCCACCCGCCGCTGGAATGTGAACCAGTTACCCACCACTTTCCTGATCAACAAGAAAGGCGATGTAGTGGCAATTGACCTTGAAGGTGCCGAACTGGATAAGGCAGTTGCAGAGCTCTTGGCAGAATAATGACTAAGGTCCCGTTAGGTTGGTTTGACTATTCAACGGATCAGTAATCATGAAGTATTTTTTATTGATAGCAATCGTTCTTTGTTACCTGACAGGGAGCACACAGGAGCTATATGTATATTCGGAGCCGGCTTCCAATATGCCGGCGCATTCGCTCAGTGCGAAACTGAGCAGTAATGTTATCACAAAGCAGGACCCGTATAACCGCTTTATGCAGCGCTATACCCCGGAGATCATGCTCGGTATAAATAAGAACTGGATGGTTCATGCCGGCGCTACTTTCGCTGATATGCATACGGATAATTTCCGGTGGGAATCGGTCTATCTGTATGGCAAGTACCGGTTCCTTTCATCCGATGACATTCATTCGCATTTCAGAATGGCAGTGTTCGGTGAAGCCACCTATAGCAGAAGCCCTTTCCATTTCGATGAGCTGAGTTTCCAGGGAGATAAAAGCGGTGTGCAGGTTGGTGTTATAGCCACACAGTTGTGGCATAAACTGGCTGTATCAGGTACAGTGAGTCATTTACAATCATTGGATGGATCACGTAATGACAAGACCCAGTATGTTCCGTCAAGAATATACCAGGCGATGAATTACTCATTGTCTGCCGGATATTTATTGCTGCCTTTTGAGTACACGGATTATAAACAGACAAACCTGAACCTGTATGCTGAGCTCCTGGCGCAGCAATCGCTTGATAGAAAAGCGTATTACGTGGATTTTGCACCCGCCGTTCAATTGATCTTTAACAGCACCACCAAACTTAATGTGGGTTATCGGTTTCAATTGGGAAGTGATATGCAGCGCATGGCAAAGAACAGCTGGCTGATCAGTGTAGAAAGGACATTTTTGAATGTATTAAAGAAAAGAAAATAAGATGGAGATCTATATCAGGAATATGGTGTGTGACCGTTGTGTGAAATCCGTCAGACATATTTTTGAAGGAGCCGGAGTTCCATTGAAAGAGATCAGGCTCGGGGTGGTGGAAACTGCCGCCCCGGTCCCTGATCAACAGATAAGGGAATTGAAGGATCTGTTGCGTGAAGAAGGTTTTGAATGGATGGATGACCAGAAAGCCAAACTGGTTGAACAGATCCGCAACCTGATCATTCAACTGGTGCAATCGGAAAACCTGGATGAGATGAAAGGCAACCTGTCGACTTATCTTTCTGCAAAAGTCTTACGCGACTATCATTCACTCAGTCAGTTGTTTTCTTCAATGGAGAATACAACGATCGAGCAGTTTTTTATTTTACAGAAGATCGAGAAGGTGAAGGAATGGCTGGTGTATGATGAATTTTCTGTGAGTGAGATCGCGTTCAAACTGGGTTATAGTTCTGTGTCGCATCTTTCAGGTCAGTTTAAAAAGATCACGGGTTTTACGCCAAGTGAGTTCAAACAGTTCAAGGATCATTATAGGAAGCCGTTGGATAAGGTGTAAAATCAGGTTGTGGTCTTTGTGTTTGCCTTGCGTAGGATCCCGCAGATTTCGCAGATTTGTCAGTTTTTTTTGGAGAGGCGTTCCCGATTATCGGATATACCGGAGTCCGGTCCCGCAGATTGCGCGGATCAGTTCCTGCTGTCAGTGGCTCATCTGCGTGATCTGCGCTTCCAAATACAGAATATGCCCGGCCATGATCCCTTTTCGTCTTTTAGAATGATAAGATCTGCGAAATCTGCGGGAACTTACGCAATACGATGCCAGACGGACGTCCACCATCATTTCCCTTGTAATTCTATAAACCTTTCCCTTAATTATATAACAGCCCCAGGCCCTGAGGACCGGAACTTTGTGTTATAAAATCAAGTTTATGACACATACATATAATATAACCGGTATGACCTGCGGCAGTTGCGTAGCCCGCGTAAAAAGCGAACTGCTCAAGCTTGGTGATGTGCAATCCGCCGATGTACAACTGGCATCCCCACAGGCAACCATAACCATGGGGAAACATATCAGCACGTCAGCCTTGCAGGAAGCCGTACATAAAGCGGGACATTATTCCGTTTCCGAAGCTGATGGTGGCATGCATCATGCTGTGAAGGAAGAAATAGCTGAGCAGAATTCTTACTATCCCATCTTCCTGATCTTTGGTTATATCACCGGGATCACATTGTTGATACAGCTCGCCACCGGTGGCTTTAACCGGATCCAATGGATGGAGCATTTTATGGCAGGGTTCTTTCTTGTCTTTTCTTTTTTTAAGCTGATGAACCTGCGCGGATTCGCAGAAGGATATAGAAGCTATGATATTGTTGCGCGGACTGTTCCCGTATGGGGATATATCTATCCGTTTGTTGAATTGGCATTGGGTATGGCTTTTCTCACCGGCTTTGAACCAATGGTTACGAATATCGTCACACTGGCAGTGATGAGCCTGAGCTCGGTTGGCGTGATCAGGAGTTTATTGAAGAAATCAACTTTTCAGTGTGCTTGTTTGGGTACCGTGATCAAACTGCCATTGAGTAAGGTTACTTTATTTGAAGACCTGCTGATGGTTGCGATGAGTGCCGTGATGATCATAACAATGTTCTAATGAAATCGATAAAAAATATCCTGCGGTTTATCGCATCCTTATTCGTCAAGAAAAATTGTTGCAAATGAAATTATTAATTACACTTATACTCGGGTTGATAACGGCCAACTCTTTTGCCCAGCATGAACATCACATGATGCAGGAGAAGAACGATACTACCGTAAAAAAGGATACTATTCCCGCAAAGCAAATGCATGAACACGATCATGGAATGATGATGCACGATCATCCCATGACACATGCTTTCTCGCTCAATCTTCCGATGAACCGGAATGGATCAGGTACATCATGGCTGCCCGATGAGACGCCCATGTATATGTACATGACCGGTAAGAAAGCCATGTGGATGTTTCATGGGAATGTATTCCTTCGTTATACCAATACAAATGTTTTCAATAAGGGCGTTGGCGGAAATAAATTTGATGCGCCTAACTGGTTTATGGCCATGATGAATAAAAGGATCGGTAAAAAAGGATTGCTGACAACAAAGGCCATGATCAGTCTTGACAGGTTGACCGAAGGCGGTGATGGTTATCCGTTATTATTTCAATCAGGAGAAACATATAATGGGAAACGGCTTGTCAATCGCCAGCATCCTCATGATCTGTTTGCCGAATTGAGTGTGGCGTATACTTATTCGATCAATAAAAACACGGATGTGTTTGCATACTTCGGCTATCCGGGTGAACCTGCAATCAGTGCGCCAGCATTCATGCATCGTATTTCAGCCATGAATAATCCTGACGCGCCGCTTGGCCATCACTGGCAGGATGCAACACATATCACGTTCGGAGTGGGAACGCTTGGTTTCCGTTACAGGCAATTCAAGATAGAAGGTTCCATCTTTACGGGGCGTGAACCGGATGAGGAACGATATGGGTTTGATAAAATGCGGTTTGATAGTTACAGCTATCGTCTTTCCTATAATCCATCGCCGAACTGGGCATTGCAGTTCTCCCAGGGCTTTATCAATTCTCCGGAAGAGCTGGAGCCGGGAGTGGATGTTACACGGACGACGGCATCTGTACTCTATGCAAAGAAGATAAGCAGGAATAAAGATCTGAATACAGCGGTGATCTGGGGCCTTAATGATAAAGGGGCTGGTCATCGCGAACATTCCATTTTAGCGGAAGAGAATTATCGCTTTGGCAGGAATGCGATCTATGGAAGATATGAGTGGGTGCAGAAATCAACGGAAGAGCTGGAGCTGGAAGACCAGTTGGGGCACAGGACATTTGATGTGCAGGTGTTGACGGCGGGGTATAACAGGGGTGTATGGCAAAATAAGGTAGTGGATCTGGCAGTAGGCACACAGGCGACATTGAATTTTCCGGCGGCGGGATTGAAGCCTGTGTATGGAAGTATGCCGGTGGGGGTCCAGGTTTATGTGCAGTTGAGGCCGGTGCTTCAGCGTATGTAGGGGCGTGAGCACCCATAGGTTAACTTGAGGATTGAGAGGCGTATGGCTCCCGCTGATCACGCAGATTTTATCCTCACTATTAATGAAAAATATTTTACTTTGGGTCCAAATCTCTATTGGATACGCGGATTTCGCAGATCAGTGTCTGCTGACAGACCGTCATCTGCGGAATCCGCGCATGCTAATACGGAAGTTTTCACTTTATGAAATGATATTCCGATAGCAGGAATGATGAATCTGCGTGATCAGCGGGAACCATACTGTTTTGGCAATCTTACAACATTCCCTCTCAAGAGCAAATTCCGGATTTAGATTATCTTGAACCTGTTCAAAACTAATTTCCGTGGAAGGATTTTTATATCTGCTGATCATCCTTGGTTCGTTGCAGGGTATCATCACCGGCATACTGCTGTATGCTCCACGCAAAGCTACCTGTGCAGACCGGTTGCTGGGGTTGATCATCTGGATCACCGCACTGCCGGGATTTCATCTTTATCTGCATTATAAGCATTTCTTTTCGATGGAAGGGCTGACCGGATGGATCCATGCCATCGTTCCATGGGTATTGGTGACTGCTCTTGGCCCGCTGATCTTTTTTTATGTGCGTTCAGTACAGGATCCGCAATTCCGCATACGGTTGAAACATGCTATCTGGTTTCTACCGGTCATCATTGACCTGTTCCCGAAACTGGTGGAATTGATGCAGCTTGGTTCAATACTGCATGCCAGTAATGCAGCCGTCGCTGATTTCATTGATGTGTATAATAAATACGCCGATCTGCCCAGGTGGATCATATTAGCTGTAAGTATACTGGCCGCGGGCCGGGAATTCCGTGCTGCATCATCAGGCCGTATCATTCAGCAACAGCAAACGGACTCACTCCGGTGGCTGTCACAATTCATCAGCGTATTCCGGTATTTCCTGCTGCTCTGGCTGCTCTTCCTGGTGCCATATCTACTGCCTGTTTCCAACCGGCTGCTGGAAACGGTGGGATGGTTCCCTGTGTACATCCCAATGGCGGCGATGATCTACTGGCTGGGGATCCGCGGTTATCTGTTCAGCCGTCAGTCAGTCCATACGGATCCTGCCGGGAATAAACGAAAGATGACCATCGACGAAGGTGAAATGGTCCGGATCATTGATCAGCTGACAGAACTGATGCGCGGGCAAAAACTCTATCTGGATCCGGCCCTGGATCTTGGCGCCGTAGCGAAGCTCAGCAACATCCCCTCCCGTTCCATTTCTCATTCACTGAACCAGCACCTGGGAAAAACATTCAACCAATACCTGAATGAATTCAGGGTGGATGAATTCAAGCAGCGGTCCGCCAGCCTGCAGGACCTGAGCATCGCGGGACTGGCCTCTGTATGTGGATTTCCGTCGCTGCCTACATTCCAGCGTGTGTTCAAACAGGTCACCGGGTTCACGCCAACGGAATATCTTCGCCGGGAAGCCTCCTGAAACACTGCTCAGATCATGTTTTGAGGAGTATCGGCCCGGATCTTATCTTTCTGAACAACGAGTTTTGATAAAAAACATGATGCGTTCTTTCAAACATAGGCTGATGATGATACTCCCGGCCCTGTTGCTGATCCTGTTCAGTTCACTGCGCGCGCCGGCCCAATCTTCCGGTAGTGACTCAGCGCTGCTGCCTGTAAATGCCATGCTGGATGATTACCGCTTTCTTCGTCATAAACTGCAAACGACCCATCCGGGATTGTACAAGCGCCGGTCAAAAGAGGCGATGCAGGAATTAATGGACAGTCTTCAATCGACCATTAAAGAACCGTTGCCGTTCCGGGAGTTCTACCAGAAGATCGCTTTTCTGATCGCTGAAACAAGATGTGAGCACAGTTATGCAAACCCCGGTAAACGATATGCGGCACTGTTAAAACAATGGAAAATGCTGCCTTTCCAGTTGTTCTTTTCTTCGGTCAGGCCGATCGTGCTGGTCAATGGTACTGCAGATCCAGCCATTCAACCGGGTGATGAGGTCGTATCGATCAATGGAAAGGGGATCGACAGTATTGTTCGCGCCATTTATCCCTACATCCCGGCGGATGGTTTCATGACCAGTTCACGCGATCATTTTCTTTCGTCGATGAACTTTAATGTTGCATATAATCAATTCATCGAAGAAGCTGTCAGTTACACTTTGGTGGTACGCAAGCCGGATGGTACACTCATCAGCCGCCGGTTCGATACCGGGCTGGATTTTAGTTCCATCAATAAGAACGCACTAGCCAACCCTGTCAATAAACCTGTACTGGATGCAAGCAGTCGCCTTGAAAAAGCCCGTAAGGAACAGCTTGCATTGCGTTTTGAAAAGACAGTACCGGTAGCGGTGATGACGGTGCGCAGTTTTGCGGTAGACAAGAAGGCATTTATTAAAAAGATCGATGGCTTCTTTGCAGAAATTGCCTCGCGTAATCCAACCGACCTGATCATTGACCTGAGTTATAATGGAGGTGGAGAGGAAGAACTCGCGGCTTACCTGATGTCATACCTCATCGCAAAGCCAACAAAGTTCATGAAGGAGGAATACCTGATCAACATTGACGATTCAACGCTGGCGCTGGCCAATCTTCCGGCGGAGGTCCGCCGGAATAAATATGCGTATATTGATTCGATGAGAGACGGCAGGAGCCTGGCAAAGATCTCGGAGCTGTCGATGGAATTAAAAACGATGGAGCCACGGCAAAACGGTTATCATGGCCGTGTGTGGATCTATGCGAACGGCGCTACTTCGTCTGCTGCATCCACATTCTGTGCGGTGGCGCAGTCGAATCATCGCGCGGTGATCGTGGGGGATGAAACGGCGGGCTCTTTCAGTGGTGGCGGCGCTGTGATCGGGATCGATCTGACACTGCCTTATTCGGGGATCACCACACATACATCTATCGTTTACCAGGAGTTTGCTACGAGTGGGCGGGATCCTTTGCGTGGAGTGGTGCCGGATGTGGCGTATAAACCTGTATTCAGTGAGTTGATTGGTCAGAATAGGGAATGGGTGGAGGTGATATTGAGGTTGAGGGAGAAGATGGTGGTGGGTGGTGAGTAGGGGAGAAGAAGTGATGTTTGTTTGGTCTGCGTAGGGTCCCCTCTAAATCTCCCCCTTCAGGGGAGACTTCGCACATACTTTATTAAACGAAAATCAAATCATAAAGCACAGGCGTTCTAAACGATTTGATTTGTCTTTTATAATGACTGCTCGTAAGTCTCCCCTTCAGGCTAATCGTTACCCAAATCTTCGGGTTCTCCTAATCACATTCAATAATTTTTCCACTTTCAAAACCTGAGGATAATCGCGCTGTCATCCCGGGCGTCTGCCCCCAGATTATAACAATTCTAAACGACGCAGACCCGGGACGGGCAGTTCCCCTCCAAAGCGACTTATGCCGGACCGATTAAGGAGACTAACAAACAGAATGCCTGCCGATCCGGCATCCCCGCATACGTTCACTTAGTTCCGCTTCCGCTGAAGTCCATCAGAAAACACTATCTGCAAATGTTTGAAAAGATCGTTTGAAAGAACTTATGATGAGATGCCGGAACATCAATCGGTATACTTGTTAATATATCAGGTTTGATCCCTGGCATCATCCAACAGTGCAATCATCCCTTCATCCATAAAACTGAAATAGCCTTCTTCTGAAATGATCAGGTGATCGAGCAGGCGAAGATTCACCAATTCGCTTTCTTTCATCAATTGTTGTGTGAGATCAAAAACGGTGATAATTTCTGACAGTGTTGGAAATTATAAAAAGCATCCATTTTTTGTAAGAAGAAGAAATGAGCCGAAAGCTTTTCTCAAGAAAGTTGGTTTACCTTCGAAACTGACCGTTAAAGCCACTAAGTAATATTTTTATCAGCTTTCGTTAAAAGCCACCGCGCGGGTGGCTTTGTTGTTCATGTTAATAACTGGCTGAAATGTGCTGATAAAATAATAAATTCATACATCCGGAATAAGTTTACAAAAACTGATCTGCCATATAATTGACCGGGCAAATGCAGCCAATTTATTGAATACCCAAAGCTATTACTTAATAAAATAAAGAAGATATGTTTAAGAAACTATTATTACTTCTTCTGCTTCATGCATCTTTATTTTGTAATGCGCAGGGAATACATAAAAGAACTATTCTTTTTATCGGAGCACATCCTGATGATGAAACTGCCATCAGTGAAGTGTTGCATAAATATGCATCATTGGGAAATAAAGTTTTTGTAATGATCGCAACGGATGGTAAAGATGGTACAAGGGTTACAAAAATACCTGCCGGAGACTCTCTTGGTATGTTAAGAAGAGCTGAATCTTCCTGCGGATGTAAAACATTGGGAGTGGAACCTCCGATATTCCTGGGCATAGAACGGCTGGATACAAAAATCGGAACGGGCAAATACTTTAAAGAACATCAGCGATTCATGGACTCATTAAAATCAAGAATACCCATGCTTGCTCCTGACATAATCATTACCGCCGGACCTGACGGAGATACCCATCACTCGGAGCATATTGTAGTCGGAGCTACCGTAACTGAATTGCTCCTTGCTGAAGGCTGGGTGGAAAAATATCCGTTATATCATTTTGCCTGGGAAAAAGGAGTTGAATCGGTGGAGGATGGCGGCTATGTGGATGAACAGTATTTTAATGTGAAAGTCAGTTTTACAAAGGAAGACGAAAAGAAAGCCATTGAAGCGATGAATTGTTATGTCACCCAGTATACTGCTGAAGAATTAAAACAAGAGGCTGCAAATAAACTCAAAGATGTGTCTAATGCTATTTACCTTAGAAGGTTTGTGGTGAAAAAAGGAACAACGGATGATTTTTAATGTTGCAGCAGATCAATTCTACAAAACCTGAGATCCGGGTTGTGTGTTTGTGATAAACTACTAAAAAGCTTTAGAAGAGTATTGATTTTTCAGCTTTCAGTATTTCGAATAATCCTTCATATGCAAAGCTGAAATAACCTTCTTCCGAAATAACCAGGTGATCGAGCAGCCGGAGATCGACGAACTCACTTCTTTTCAGTAATTGTTGTGTGATCGACTTGTCTGCGGGTGATGGTTTTAGTCGTCCGCCGGATGGTTATGACAAGCCAGTTTACTTATCGTTCTTGCTATTCCCGATTGCAGCTTCAAAATCCTCTTTTATAAAAATCCATTCTTTTCCCATCAGACAAATCGGATCTGGATCAAGATCTGCCCTGGAGAAATCAGTGAGATTTGCAATGATCAGATTTTCATCATGCGTCCATTCGCAGCGCTTCTTGTGAAAGGCCAGCATCTTTTTGATACTCCGGTTAGTTAGCAATTCGTGCAGATCCCAAAAATCTTTTTTTCTTCCGGCTCTTTGGAAAATATCCAGCTTCATGGCAATAATGTCTTCAATGTTTGCCAGCCTGATATTTTGCACTGTGACCGGTTTGTGAATAAAAGGATCCATGGAATAATAAATATCCAGCTTAACGAGATTCTCGGGATCGCTACCAATCAGGTAAGACTTGCCCATGCCTGGCTTGCTTCCAAAGTTTCCATCAACATGATTAAAACTGGCCTTGAGAAAGTCTTCTATCTTGTCAAAGTCTATACTCTCATAAGGCGCATCTGTGAACAGGTCGAGGTCAACCGATATCCTGTGCCCGAGGTGCAGGCTCAGGGCAGTTCCACCTACCAGACGAAAGCTGGCAAGTTCGGGCGCTTCCATGAGCCTCACCAGGCAGTTCTTCAATAAGTCATTTACTGTATTCCAGTGCAGCATCACTTATTTTTTTCGGATTTGCCAATGGTTAACGGTTTTTGATACGATATTCTGCTGGTACCTATAATAGACTTTACGCGGTCTTTACCATAAAATCTAACGATCTCTTTCTTTTCGTCTTCATTGCCCCGCTCAAACACCCTTTCTATAACATACGCATGCTGATTTTGCCAGTCTATCTGCTGTAGGGTGGTGTCCCAAAAAAGGATTCTCCGGATAACAGCATAACTGGGATGATCTGACTCGCCCTGTTTTTGCTTCTCTACTTTGATATCATAAAATACCTGCAGGGTCATCAGTGTTCCTTCTTCAAGCGCAAGCTGCTTTTCTATCTTGAGCGACAAGGCAGTGTTCATGCCTCTTTTCCCCTTCAGGATCGCATTAAGCGATTGCGGATGCTCGTCTATAGACTGCGCAAAGGGCCGCTGGCTGATCTTGCGTTTTTTCAGCTCTTGTTCCAGTACTTTGCCAGGATGAATTCCTTTATATTTTTCCAGGTTTGAGGGCATATACGAATATAAGCAAAATTGCTTACATCCGTGTAGGCAAAGTAAAAGATTTAAGCATTGGATAATTCTAACCGGGCCCTTAATGTACGATTGGCTTTTTCAGAACTGCCATCATTCGGTAGTCCAAGCAATCCTTCATCCATAAAGCTGAAATAACCTTCCTCTGAAATGATCAGGTGATCCAGCAGGCGAAGATTGACGAATTCACTTCCTCTCATCAATTGTTGTGTGATCGATTTGTCTGCCGGCGATGGTTTTAACCGTCCGCCGGGATGGTTGTGAATGGCGACAATGGATGACGCGTTTTGTTGCAGCGCGAGGCTGTATACTTCGCGTGGATCGATCATGACTTTATTTTGTGTGCCAAGGGCGAGGAGTTCGAGATGGCAGACGGTTTGCCCGGGTTCGAGGCAGAGGATCCAGAAGTGTTCACGGAGACGGTCACGTTTGGAGCAACGGCGGAGGATGGGTTGGAGGAGTTGGAAGATGTCGGAAGAGGATTGAATGCGGATTTTTTGGTGGGGGCGGAGACGGATGGTCATGGGATGGGTTTTGAGTTGACTGAATGATTGTTTTGGGTTGTGTATGGCCATACGAGGTATGAAGTGTGTCTTCCGTTTGTGACTAGCAACTCCTGGCTGACAACGCTAACGGCACCGCGGTATCTTCAGAAATCCAGATAAATTGATTGGAAGGGAGTAGTTGTTTTATCTCGTCAATGGACACGGATGCATAATAAGTTCGAGGAGAGGTGTGGAACTCTGCCTGATCTTTTATAACAGTCACTTTGGTGATCTCATTCAAATCTATTCGAAAGAATTTATCATTAGTTACTATAAAGAAAAATGGATGCATGTTTTTCGTTTTATTATTATGTAAATGGGTTTTCTTATGTAAGTCTTCCAATTAGGCCTACAGGATTGAAGTTACGAAAATAATTTCATAAATCTACTTTAAAGGTGAATCTTTTAGGGTGTTATTTAAAAGGAGACATTTTTCTAATTTGACGGGATGAAAGCCAAAAAGAATAATAAGCATGTGCCATTAGACCCGAATCTTCAATTGGAGAAATTAGGTAAGAGGTTGAGAGAATTACGTCTAAAAAAAGGGTATAGCAGTTTGGAAATTTTCGCGTATGAGCATGGATTTGGCCGTGCTCAATATGGAAGGTATGAGTTAGGGCAAGATTTGCAGTTTACGACGCTAGTGCGACTGGTAAATTGTTTCGAGATGTCGCTGGAGGAGTTCTTTAATGACGGGTTTAATTGAAGAAAATAGCAAATGTGATCCTAACACGTTGGAGAATGGTAGCGTGTTACGCTTCCTCGTTGATATCAATACGGTGTTCAGATCGATAAAGGAAATAATTTGATGAAAAGAATTTTAATAAGGGATACTGCTTCCGGAAAGATCGTTTTTACGTGAAGAAACATCTCTCAGTGTCAACTTTATAAGAGACGAAGTCTTCAATAAGGAGCATATTGCTTTTTGAAATATTGTAAGGTTTATTCGTTAACAATATGTGAGATAATTAGTAGTTAATTCTTCTTGACATCTTTATATACCCTTTGCCATTAAAAAATGTCTCAAAATGTATGATGTATCTATTGATAACATCAAATACTATATCATATTTACTCTTTAAATCAAGGTATTTGGGGCTTGAACCGATTGTTTGTGCTAGGTCTCTGCCATGAGCGACAATATTTCGATTATCGACAAGTTCATCGAAGATAGCCATCTCTCTAGCTGTTAATGAGAATAATGTGGTGCCAAAAGTTTTTGTAAGTTGATTAAATGATTTTCCCCAAATATTCTGTAGGTATGTACTAATAAATGTTTCATTAAGGTTTGCTATATTACTGCTATCTGAAAGATAAAACATATCTGATGCTTTATCTAGAAATTTCTTGGGAGTACAGTCTCGAACAGTTTGTAAGCTAGCTGAAAGTGCTATTGTGAGGAACTTATTTTCAAAGTCGTTATATGTAACATTTTTATTCTTAATTAATGTAATTGTTTTAACGCAAAGTTCATTGAAAGAGAATTCCACACAGGCATAAAGACTGACATAAAATAATCCTTTTAGAACTTTGTGGTCAATTGGCTCAACGGAAGGGGGAATGACTGTTGTTTCATTAGCTTTAATTGTGTTCAATAAAATTGCCGTTTCAGAAAATCTTGCTAACACATCTGATGTTAAAACTCTATAGGGCATCGGTTATAAAGCTTTTTACATAATCAATTCTTCCATTCAGTTTATTCCTTGAGTTTGTGGCACCAGTTGTTAGCCGTTTCAGATTTTCGTCATTCAACAGGTTTTGAAGTTTTGCAGAGGTAATCAGATTTGCTTGATTTGTGATTACTAAATCCGCGACACCGATCGATATTGCCTCATATAATACCAGTGGTGTAATATTGATCCTATTCCCCCTTACTATTCCGTTGGGGAGTAACTCATTTATTATTTTGAAACTTTCATCAAAAAGCTCTTTTAATTCAATTTTATTATCGAACCGTCGGGTCTTTTTCTCCATGTAATTGTTAAGGAATTCCTTCACACTATGGTCAAATTCATTTCGATCTTCATAATAAGCAAAGAACTTGAGCACCAACTCTTCTCTGTTGCCATTTCTTTCGGAAGATTCAGTCATTTTTACCGAATTCGTAAAATTTTCATTTGCGTTGCAAGCAATTACAAAGTTTTTAAACTCTCCAATGTAAACACAATTCCTAATCTCTTGTGGGTGTAGGGTGACTCCTCCAGTATTTAGTCTTTCAAATAAGTCGTATCTAACAGTAAAGTCGCTTTTGTCATTTAAAACCGTTACTCTAATGGGGCGTGTGAAAAACATTTGCTGCACTGAGAGGGGCAAATCCTCGAAATAGTGCCCATTCATGGAGCTTAATTTTTCTAAATCTGTTAGCTTTAACTTGACTGATTTAGGATTCGTACGTCTTCGTGTTTCTTCATCCCCGATAAAGTTTACAATGGTAGTCAATCGTTGCAAGCCATCAATTACCTCCCAGCTAGAGTCTGTATTTGTAGCCATAAATAAATTAGGGACAGGGATGCCCAGAAAAATAGATTCAATTAATTGCGATTGCCGCATTTCGTCCCAAATAAAATGTCTTTGATATTCTGGCTGTAATTCAATTTGTTTTTCGACTATCATAAGATATAGCTGCCTCACAGTTATATCATAATTATCGAATGATACAGTTCGCCTGTTTCTGTCTAATTGATCTTGTATGGTCATTTTAATACGTTAAAAAATTCGATGGCAACCTTTCGTTAGGTAGGTGGACTGCTTGTTTGCTTTTGTATTCCTACAAATCTACGATTACCTTTTTAATCAATAGGATTTTCAAATAGATAACAGCAATTTATCGGCATCATAAATATCTAATTAAGTGAATTTATAACCTTTTATGTATTTTTTAGTTTATTTACTTCGCGGTCTGATCAGAATTTCCCTGCCGTAATTGTAATTTGCGATCATATTCTCACCACTTGGTTCCAGGTAGTAAATGGTATCATTTATTGGAGTGAGGAAGATGAAATCAAATTTGCTGTCGTATTCTGAAAAATTTCCGAGAACGCATTCCCGCTTGCCGTATTCATGACAGTCGGTGTATTTATAAGCAACCACACCCAAATCACTGCCTTGCATAATAAGTTCTCCTTTCCATACTCTATTATCATGTTTTAATGTAATGAATATTGCTCCATTATTTACCTTGACATTTACTACTGATCCATTACTGTTCTCTTCACGAAGGCGACCATTGCTTTTTTGCATTGAATATCCGATCCAATCATAACTGTCATTTACACTATTAAGGTAGCGATATCTCTTTTTAAATGATCTCCGCTTAAGCCAGTCTGATAGCCAAACGAAAATGAACGAGGTTATTATTCCAATTATGAGTCCACCAAAAATTATGTTGTAGAATTCACAGAGATCAAACTAAAAAAACATTGTTGAGCGTTTAATTTGTTTACCATTATATGATGCGAAATATGCAATAAATTTTTCAGTTACGGAAATTCCATAGATTGCTTGCATACTACAGCATTCTGACAGAATTTAAACAGTTACCTAATTGCGTCCGCTACCATCTTTTCAAATATCCCAGTTGACTGATGACCAGTCGATATCACTTCCCTGGTTCGCTTATTCTCAGTATCATACGGTTCGTACCGAACATTGACGATATTAACATTTATCAATGTTTTTCCATCTACCTCTCTAATACGTACATTCCATTCGCCCGTAACCTGGCTACCCATCGCAATGATAAAAGTTTTTCGTGTAGTTGGTACGTACACTTTCGGCATGACTATAAATGCACCCGGCTCTTTCAATCCACCGGTATTCAATTCGTAAGTTGCGGGTAATACAGAACGGTCGGAAACAAGCAGCCCGCTCGTTCGGTCAATAAGTTTGATGGGCAATCCTTTCTGGGCAAATAAGTCGATAAGTTTGTCCCAAACAGTGTTGAATGAGGACGATGATTCAAAAATGAATGGTGGTTTAGGATAATTTCCGGTGATCGGTGTGACTTTGGTTGGGGTACATGCCATGAGGAAACAGACAGTTAGTATGGTAAGTATTCTTTTCATATTCTCGCAATAGTTGGTGGCAAATGATTCTAGAGATTTAGGAAAGGATAAACACATTTACAAGATCGATGGAACAATCGGATTGAGGTTGCTGACGACTGATCATCCCTCTTATATCCGGATGGCTACATAGCGATATCCTCTGAACAAAAGGTTACTCAGGCGAGGGCAATAAATAATTGTTTGATCGCGGGAACACGGTTACGTCCACGTAGTGCTGCCTGAAGGGCAGTAGTGAGGATCTTTTCATTAGTTAAGGTTTTGGGTGGTGACTTGTTAGGCAAAATACACTTTTTTTAAATATGTATAATGCGGGAAACCGTAATTCCGACTTTAGCAATACAATACCCTCGACTATTCTCTAACTATTTATAAATCAAGTAAATATAGGTGCCTGAGTGATTTTAATTCTTACCTTGCATCAGCATTATTTTATAAGTATGGCAAAAATCAATGTCCAGAACACAGAAGTTACTATCCTCTCAGTTCAGGAGCAGGATTACATTTCGCTGACAGACATGGCAAATGCCAGGGATGGTGAAAGCCGGGCAGCTGACATCATAAAAAATTGGATAAGGACGCGATACGCTCTTGAGTTTTTAGGAACATGGGAGCAAATAAACAATCCTGATTTTAAAGTGGTCGAATTTAACCACTTTAGAATGCAGGCGGGTTTGCCAAGTTTTGTACTAAGTGTTTCAGAGTAGATTGACAAAACCAACGCAACGGGCATCATCGTAAAAAAAGGCAAATATGGCGGAACGTATGCCCATAAGGATATCGCTTTTGAATTCGGATCTGCTATCAGCGTCCCGTTCAAACTTTATCTGATCACGGAATTTCAGCGGCTCAAAGAAGAAGAACAAAAGCTCTCCGGATGGTCGGCTAAACGGGAGTTGGCCAGGCTCAACTACCATATTCATACAGATGCCATCAAACACAACCTTATTCCGGCAGCGCTATCGCCTGCACAGATCTCAGTAGTTTATGCCAGTGAAGCCGATGTGCTAAATGTTGCGCTGTTTGGTGTAACTGCAAAAGAATGGCGGGAAGCAAATCCTGATTTGAAAGGGAATATTCGAGATTACGCGACCGTCAATGAATTGATTTGCTTATCAAATATGGAAAACCTGAATGCGGTATTCATTAACGAGAAACTGTCACAAAAAGAGCGATTGGTAAAATTGAACAAGATTGCTATTCAACAAATGAGCATACTACAGGATATAGAAAAACGGAAACTGTTGAAGTAACTGGAATTTCATTTTTGGGACTTATCAAAATAATTGGATTGGGGTGTCCCCGATCGGTAAGAGGTCAGGCTTTAATGCTTGACCTTTTTGTTTTCAGAACTGATCTTTAAACAGGTAGGGCGATTGCCTCTGTTGAGGTAATCGCCCTTCTGCGTTGGCTTCTGGCCGCAGCCGAAGCAATGCAAAACTATAAATTTGGATTGAAAAGAAAAAGTTGAGTAAAAAAATAATGCACAGACGTAACTGACGCAGAAAGCTATAAGCAACAAACGACATCACCTCAACACCACCAACTTCTCCAACACCTTCCCATACTTCCCCCTCGCAATCGGTATCGGCTCACCCGCAACCGTCATCACCGTCTTCTCTATCCGCTCAATAAAATAAACAGACACCGCATACGACCGGCCCGTACGGATGAAGATATCATCCGGAAGTCTTCGCAGAACCTCAGTTAAACTGAGGCTGACGATACAATAGGTTTTGTTTGACAAAAAGATGTGTGTGTAATTATTGTCTACCCTCATGCATACAATCTCAAGGGGATCAACGGGCGTCAATGCTCCGTCGTGGGTTACGAAGATGGGCTTCATCATAGCAGGATAAGGTTTGGTAAGATTTACCTGCAAATTAAGATTTTATGGACAACGTCCCTTTTGTGGACCTGTTGCATCCTTTGTGCCTCCTCCGCCGCCGCGGACCAACAGAGGAGGTTTCGAGGACAATCCGGGGAGGCATAGAGGAGAATTCGAGGAGAAATTACCGAACTCCATGGATTTTAGTACTTCCCGCCAGTTGACTTTCGCACTTCACACACTAATTGTAGGCAAAAGCAGGCGGCCGATCTAGTTTTGTCCTATCGATCACTGCACAGGAGTTTTCAGCTCAGGGCTACCGGGAAGAGCTGACCCGGGAATCCTCTCCGCAACACCCAGGGACTGCAGGCCCGGGGCCGCAGTGAGCGGTACATAAACAATTTTGAATAACACTTAAATTTTAAACTTATGGCAAACGCCAACAATAGTATCATCACGGGCAGACTCAAAGGGATGCTCGGTAAAGAACTCGTCTTCCGCGAATGGGCCGGCAAGACCGTCGTAGCCAAAGCGCCACGGGCGCCGAAAGGCGATCCCAGTTCCGCACAGGAAGAAACACGGGAGCGATTCCTGATCGCTTCGAAATACGCCAACGCTGTAAAACAAAACCCTGACCAGTCAATGACAGAAGCTTATGCTTCCGCGCTGCGGCCGCGACAGAATGTTTACAGCAGAGCGCTGGAAGACTGCATGACACCACCGAAGGTGAAAGACATCAACACGCGCGCATATACTGGTGCGGCAGGCAGCAAGATCTCGGTCAAAGCAGTTGACGACTTCCGTGTGGCAGAAGTGCAGGTTTACATCTATTCCCCGGACGGCTCGCTGCTGGAAACAGGTCTTGCAGAAACAGAACCAAGAGGCATTCTTTGGAATTATACCGCCACACAAGCGAACAACGCCGTGGCAGGAACAAAGATCCTCGCGGTGGCAACAGACATTCCCGGCAATGAAGGGATGCTGGAAATCACCCTGTAATTGACGTTATGTCCGGCACTTGGGGACTGACTAAAAGAGGCCGTCTCAAAGTTGAGACGGCCTCTTGTTTCGACATAAAGCTCAACGCATATTAACCGACAGTTACAATCTGAGCAGTATACTTTTTACTGCGCTAACCCCAGACTAAAAATCCCCCCTTTGTGGTATCCCCGCTCTTTTATTATATCCCATTTTATCAATACTTTCAAACCTCGCGAATAATTACAACTGACAAACCGTTATCAACCACTAAAATCAACTGCATGCCCACGCTTCAGCCCACCAACTCTTCAGAACGTCATTCATTGCTGGATGCCTTGAGAGGCTTTGCTTTGTTAGGAATTCTTTTTGCAAACATGCCCATCCATTCAGGATATTTCCTGTTGTCTGAACAAGGTCACCATGCCCTCGGTACTTTTCCCGAAGACTCCGTGGTTGAATGGATCGAGCACTTTCTGATCGATGGTAAATTTTATTCCCTGTTCTCCATGCTTTTCGGGATTGGCTTTGGGCTGCAGATGCAACGATCAGCCCTGCAGGACAGTAAGTTCCTCCCACGGTTTTCAAGACGGCTGCTGATCATGTTCATTCTCGGACTGCTGCACGCGGTGTTTTTGTTTGTAGGCGATATCCTTACCGTGTACGCCATCACTGCGGTGTTCCTGTTGCTGTTCCGCAATTCTACAGACAAGACGGTATTGCGTGTGGCGGTGATCATGATGATACTTCCGGTGATCCAGTATGCTATCATGCTGGGCGTTCATCTTGCTAACCCACCTGCACCGGCGCCCGCCCCTGAAGGGCCCTCTTTCTTTGAGATAGTGATCGAGACATATCGCCGGGGATATTATCCCGAGATCATGAAGATGAACGCGGGCGGACTGGTGATCGGGCGTTATCCCGACCTTTTCTTCACCGGCCGCTTCTTCCGCGTGCTGGCCATGTTCCTGATCGGTCTCTACATTTCCCGTCATACGATCTATGCAAAAGTGCAGGAGAATCGCACACTGATACGCAAAACGATGATCCTTGGTGCCGTGATCGGAATCCCCTGTAATATTATCCTGGCTATGATGATGACAAAGGGTTCATATTATGCGCTTGAACCAATCGGCATCATTCAGCCAATTGTATATGCATTTGGCGTACCTGCACTTTGTCTTTTTTATGCATCCGGCTTTGCGCTGTTGTTTGAAAAGCAGGAGTGGAAAAAAAGGCTGATGATCTTTGCACCATTGGGACAGATGGCACTCACGAATTACCTCATGCAATCGCTCATCTGCGTGTTCATCTTTATGGGATACGGAATGGGAATGGAAGCAAAGATCGGCCCTGCAAGGCTTTCATTGATAGCAATAGGTATTTACCTGTTCCAGGTGATCTTCAGCCATATATGGATGCGCTATTTTCGCTTTGGCCCGATGGAGTGGCTATGGCGTTCTGCTACTTACTGGAAATGGCAACCATTCCGGAAGTAATCGTTGTTGTTCAGTTTTTATAAGCACCCGAATACAAAGAGGCTGACTCACTTTTGAGTCAGCCTCTTTGTATTTTAAGTATAAAAGAAAAAAGGACTGATAAGACCCGTTCCGGCCAGTTATTTTGTTAGGCTAAAGATTTTTTTAGACTTGTCTAAAAAAATCTTTAGCTTTATTTAATAATGAAAAATATTTTCTTCCTTTTCTGTCTTCTGTTCAGTTGTATATTCAGCCATGCGCAACGCGTGATCAATGGCCTTGTACTCGATGCCTCCACCCGTGAACCCGTGGCCGGCGCAACCATAAAAGTGGCTGATTCGCTGAGTGTAATGACGGATACAAAAGGAAGGTTCAGTGTCTCACTGTATCCCGGTGATTCGGTATTTGTAACCGTTACGGGTTATGTCAGCCAGGCGATCAGGACCGGAGAAAGAGAATCGATACAGATCCTGCTGACGCCTGATCACAAAGAAATGGACGCCATAGTGGTAACAGGTACCATGAAGCCTGTCAAACGGCTTGAAAGTCCCGTGAACGTTGAAGTATATACGCCGCAGTTCTTTAAGAAAAATCCTGCGCCAAGTATTTTTGAATCTTTGCAGAATGTGAACGGTGTGCGGCCTCAACTGAATTGCAGCGTTTGTAATACAGGTGACATTCATATCAATGGCCTGGAAGGACCTTATACCATGGTCACGATAGATGGCATGCCGATCGTAAGCAGCCTGGCTTCCGTATATGGACTATTTGGCATTCCTACACAATTGATCGACCGGGTGGAGATCGTGAAAGGACCAGCTTCGGGATTGTATGGTTCCGAAGCGATCGGCGGACTGATCAATATCATCACAAAATCTCCTGATAAGGCGCCGAAGCTGACGGCGAATGTAATGGCTACCAGCTGGCAGGAATATAATATCGATCTTGGTACCGCCTTTAAGCTTGGTAATAAAGTGAAATCGCTGCTTGGTGTTGATTATTATAATTTCCAGCACCGCTTTGATAAAAATAATGATCAATTTACGGATGTAACGCTTCAGCACCGCATCTCCGTTTTTAATAAACTCAGCCTTGCCCGTAAACATGATCGTGTTGCAACATTAGCCGCGCGTTATTTTTATGAAGACCGCTGGGGCGGAGATATGCGCTGGAATAAAACATTCCGCGGCAGCGATAGCATTTATGGTGAAAGCATTTATACCAGCCGCTGGGAATTGATGGGTCATTATCAATTACCGGTAGAAGAAAAGATCTCTCTTTCTTTCTCGGGTACAAGTCATCAGCAAAATTCTTATTATGGCATTACTCCATACAAAGGTGATCAGCGTATTGCTTTCGGCCAGTTGGTCTGGGATAAAAAGATCGGATCATCTCATAGCCTGTTAAGCGGCGCAGCGTTGCGCTATAACTACTATGATGATAATTCAACGGCTACTGTTGATACGCTGACCGGGAAGAATGCACCGGATAAATACACGATCCCGGGTTTGTTCGTGCAGGACGAATGGAAGTTAAGCGCACAGCATTTGTTATTGCTTGGATTACGTTATGATCATCATCCCGTGCATAAAGGCATCTTTACACCAAGGATCGCCTGGAAATGGTCGCTCAGCGATAAGCAGGTTTTCCGGTTGAATGCAGGGACAGGATTCCGTGTGGTAAGTTTATTTACAGAAGATCATGCAGCGCTTACCGGTGCGCGAGCCGTGGAGATCCGTGAGTCGCTCAAGCCCGAAAGAAGTTATAATGTCAATGTGAATTACATACATGGATTCAGATGGGATGACATTTCATTGAACATTGATGCTTCTGCGTGGTATTCGTATTTCACCAACCAGATCATTGCGGATTATGATACTGATCCGAACCTGATCGTGTACAGGAATCTGAATGGCTACGCCGCTTCAAAAGGAATTACGCTGAATGTTGAATTTAATAAAGGGCACCGGCTGAAAGCGCTTGCCGGTGTTACGGTCCAGGATGTAAATAAAACGGAAAAGGATCTTGCCGGGCATTCCGTAAAAACGAGGCCTGTACTGACGGAGAAATGGAGTGGTACATGGTCTGTCAGCTATACATTTCCTGCGGCAGGTATTACACTGGACTATACCGGAAACATTTATGGCCCGATGCGTTTGCCACTTTTATCAGAAAAGGATCCGAGGCCGGCGTATTCACCGGTGTGGAGCATACAGAACATTCAATGCACAAAATTGATCAATAGCCAGCTGGAAGTTTTTGCCGGCATCAAGAATTTATTGAACTGGACACCGGCGGACAATACACCGTTCATTATCGCCCGTTCACATGATCCGTTTGATAAGAATGTGCAGTATGACGGAGCAGGGAAGGTGCTGGCAACGCCGGAGAATCCTTATGCGCTAAGTTTTGACCCTTCTTATGTGTATGCACCAAACCAGGGGATAAGATTTTTTGGCGGCGTCCGGTATACGGTGAAGTAAGGGGCCTCTAAAGCTCTCCGCTGGCGTAATGTTCCCGCTGATTTCGCAGATTTTATCTTCACTATTGATGAAAAAATGTTTACTGCGGGTCCAAATCTCTATTAGATACGCTGATTTCGCAGATTAGTCTCTGATAACAGACGGTCATCTGCGTAATCCGCGCAAGCTAATACGGAAATTTTCATTTTGGTAAATGATATTTGGATAGCAGGAATGATAAATCTGCGAAATCAGCGGGAACATTACGCCAGCCAAAGTTGCGGGTATACTGTAGCCCGCCGGGGCGAGGTTCGTGGGGCTAAGTCATTCAAAAAACCTTATCTTCGTCCCCGTGAAACGCCTGTCAGGCATATTATTCATTTCGATCTACATGCTCGCATTTGCGGAGTTTCACCAGTTGCTGCGCATACCTTTGCTCGTTGAGCATTACCAGTTTCATCAGGTTGCTGATCCGCAGATCAGCTTTATGAAGTTCCTGAATATGCATTATCTCGGGCCTATTATCGTGGATGATGATTTCACGCAGGATCAGCAATTGCCTTTTCGTGATGTGGATTGCCACACTATGATCGGGTCTCTTGTATTTTCATCAGCCCCGCCCGCTTTCTCTATTGATCCGCCGGTCACTACCGTTGCGGAGTTTCCTATTTATAATGAAGTGAACAAGCCTCAGTTCGAGGCCTTCGATATTTTCCAGCCTCCCCGGTGTGCCTCTTGACACGGCTTCGTCAGGTTAGTTAAGATGACGGCAGGTTTAAGAGGTTTAATAGGTTTCATAGGTTTAAAAGGTTGCTCGCATGAGTGACCAAACCTATCAAACTTATGAAACCTATCAAACCTCTTAAACCCTCGTTTCAAATTCTGGCCGGCCTCTACTATCTATTCTTCACTGGCACAAATTCTTCTCATGTTAAATTCTATCATTCGCTTTTCCGTAAGGAATAAGCTGATCATAGGTTTATTCACCCTTGGCCTGATCATATGGGGTGGAATAAACCTGAAGCAGTTGCCTATTGATGCACTGCCGGATATCACCAGTAACCAGGTCCAGATCATTACGGTATCGCCCTCACTTGCGGCACCCGAAGTGGAGCGGCTGATCACGTTCCCGCTTGAACAGGCAAATGCAAACATTCCGGGTATCAAAGAAATGCGGTCTATCTCAAGATTCGGATTGTCCGTAGTGACCGTAGTATTTTCAGATGGAACGGATGTGTACTGGGCAAGACAACAGGTGGGCGAGCGGCTCAACCAGGTAAGAGAGCAGATCCCGTCCAGTGCCGGAAACCCGGAACTGGCACCGGCTACAACAGGTATCGGTGAGATCTATCAATATGTATTACGTCCCGCAAAAGGTTATGAAAGCAAATATGATCTTTCAGAGTTGCGTTCGATCCAGGATTGGATCGTAAGACGGCAATTGCTGGGAACGCCGGGCGTTGCCGATGTGAGCAGCTTTGGTGGTTATCTGAAACAATACGAAGTGGCGGTTCAGCCCGATCGCCTCAAAAGCATGAAGGTCACCATTGCTGATGTATTCAATGCTTTGGAAAAAAATAACCAGAACTCAGGAGGCGCATATATTGAAAAAGGTCCGAACGCTTTGTTCATCCGAACGGAGGGACTCGCCGCCACAACAAACGAACTGGAAAAGATCTTTGTCCGTCATACCGCCGAAGGCATCCCAGTTTACCTGAAGGATGTAGCCGAAGTAAAGATCGGGCATGCGATCCGCTATGGCGCGATGACATACAAGGATCAGGGTGAGGTCGCCGGTGCTGTTGTACTGATGCTGAAAGGAGCAAATGCTTCCGCAGTGATCTCCGATGTAAAAACAAAGATCGAAGAGATCAAAAAAACACTTCCTGAAGGTGTGGTACTGGAAACTTTTTATGACCGCACAAAAATGGTGGATAACGCGATCGGCACTGTAAAGAAGAACCTGCTGGAAGGCGCGCTGATCGTGATCTTTATCCTTGTGCTGTTCCTTGGCAACTTCCGCGCAGGGTTGATCGTGGCATCCGTGATCCCATTGGCCATGTTATTTGCGATCATCCTGATGAATACGTTTGGTGTGACCGGAAACCTGATGAGTTTGGGAGCGCTTGATTTCGGTTTGATCGTTGATGGCGCAGTGATCATTGTTGAAGCGGTATTACACCGGTTAATGCATAATAAAAGCTTTGATGGACTGAAACGAATCACCCAGTCACAGCTTAATGATGAAGTGGAATCTTCCGCAGGTAAAATGATGAACTCTGCAGTGTTTGGACAGATCATTATTCTTATCGTTTATCTGCCTATTCTTACTCTCACCGGTATTGAAGGAAAGATGTTCAAGCCAATGGCACAGACGGTTTCGTTCGCGCTTATCGGCGCGTTTGTATTATCCCTTACCTATGTGCCGATGATGACATCGCTGTTTCTCAGCAAAAACATGTCGCACAAGGAAACATTTGCAGATAAGATGATGAATGTACTGCAACGCTGGTACCGGCGATTGCTGGTTAAAGCAAAGGCATTTCCAAAGACCGTTGTATCCACCGCATTAGTATTATTTGCTTTTGCCGTGTGGTTGATCGGAACGCTGGGTGGCGAATTTATTCCTGAACTGGAAGAAGGAGACTTTGCCGTGGATGCGCGTTTGCTCACCGGAAGTTCATTAACAGAAACCATTAAGACCACACAGAAAGCGGTGCATATTTTACAGGAACGTTTTCCTGAAGTGGAAAAGATCGTGACGCGCATTGGCGCCAGTGAGATCCCCACAGATCCGATGCCGGTGGAAATGACGGATATCATGATCACATTGAAACCAAGGGCAGAATGGGTTTCCGCTTCTTCGTTTGATGAACTGGCGAATAAAATGAGTAAGGCGCTGGAGGCTATTCCCGGTCTCACCGCAGGGTTTCAGTTCCCGGTACAAATGCGCTTCAATGAGCTGATCTCCGGCGCACGACAGGATGTGGTGTGTAAGGTCTTCGGAGAAAACCTGGATAGTCTTGCGTTATATGCGGACAGGATCGGGAGGTTGGTGAACACGGTAAAGGGCGCCAGTGATATTTATATTGAAGCGGTGACCGGTCTTCCACAGATCATCATTCAATATAACAGGGATGCGATGGCGCATTATCAATTGAATATTGCAGATGTCAACCAGGTTGTGCGTACTGCATTTGCTGGAGAAAGTGCGGGCCTGATCTATGAAAACGAACGCCGGTATGACCTGGTGGTCCGTTTGAAAGATGAAGCAAGACAGGATATCACCGATGTGCAGCAATTGCTGATCCCAACACCGGGAGGATTACAGGTACCCTTGTATCAGGTAGCAACTATCGGGATAAAAGAAGGACCGAACCAGATACAACGCGAGAATGCACAGCGTAGGATCATTGTAGGGTTTAACGTTCGTGGCCGCGATGTGGAGTCCGTAGTGGATGAATTGAATGCAAAAGTGACGGCGCAGGTAAAACTTCCATCCGGTTACCTGGTGAAATATGGCGGCCAGTTTGAAAACCTGGTGGAAGCAAAACAACGCTTATCTATCGCGGTGCCTGCAGCGTTATTGCTGATACTGGTGATGCTGTATTTCGCATTTGGCTCTTTGAAATATGGATTGCTGATCTTTTCCGCTATTCCATTGTCTGCCATTGGTGGTGTATTGGCTTTATGGATAAGAGGAATGCCATTCAGTATTTCAGCGGGTGTTGGCTTTATTGCGCTGTTCGGTGTAGCGGTGTTAAATGGAATTGTATTGATCGCAGAATTCAACAGGTTGAAAAAACAAGGTTTGCATGACGTTAAATACATTATAATGGAAGGTACACAGGTCAGGTTACGGCCGGTATTGATGACAGCGGCAGTTGCATCATTAGGCTTTCTGCCGATGGCGCTGAGTGAAAGTGCCGGTGCGGAAGTACAGCGTCCGTTAGCGACTGTCGTTATCGGTGGATTGATCACCGCAACCCTGCTTACACTGGTGGTATTGCCGGTGCTGTATGCATGGCTGGAAAGAAAAAAGAGTAAAAAAAGACCTTCAACAAAAGTTGTTGCAATGATCCTGTTATTCTTTTCTATACAACAGCTGAATGCACAGCAGAGGATGACTTTGCCGGATATGTTAAGCAAAGCAAGAAAAGACAATCTTTCCCTGCAGGCGATCAAAGCTGAACCGCAATACTGGAAAAAGTTACAGTCAGGTGTATTCGATCCGTCCAAAACAATGGTCAGCGGTGAATATGGCGGGCTGAACAGTGTGCGGAATGATACAAAGTTTTCCGTAAGCCAGACTTTCAGTTTGCCTGTAGTATATCAACGCCAGCGGTCATACTTTCATTCCAGGGAATTATCACAGCAGGAGCTTTCCGGCTGGCGCCAGGCTGAGCTGGATAAAGAGGTAAAGAGCAGTTTTTATCAACTCGCCGATTGGCTTGAGAGAAAAAAACTACTGGCGCAGCTTGATTCAGTTTACAGCCGTTTTCAACAATCCGCAGCGCTAAGATTGAAATCCGGTGAATCCAATTTGCTGGAGAAAACAACTGCCGATGCGCAACTGCAGCAATTGGATCTTCAGCGGCAGCAATTGGATGCGGATATATTGGTGTTGCAAAAGAGATTGCAATGGCTGCTGAACACAGATACCTTACTGCTTCCGGATTATACAACATTGAAGATGGATATACCCCTCATGCCTGATTCAGCTGCTGTGATGGAGCACCCGCAGCTGCGTTTTGAAAGGGCTGGCATTCATGCGGCAATGGCGGAGACTGCTGTGGAGAAAGCTAAACTTTCGCCTGATATTACGCTTGGTTACAGTAATCAATCCATTATAGGTTACCAGAGCGCAGATGGTGTAACGCAGCAGTATTATGGTGCGGGTAAGAGATTTCATATAGTCAATCTTTCCGTTGGTATACCGCTTTTTAATTCGGCGGCAAAAGCGCGGATCCGCGCAGCGGGAGTGAGGCAGGATATCGCAAAGATGAATACTGCCGCGGCTGAGAGAAATCTTCTTACATCTTATGAGCAATTGCAGCAGGAATATATCAAGCAGCAGCAGGCTTTGCAATATTATGAGCAAACGGGCTTGCAACAGTCGGAACTGATCATGAATCATTCACGGATCAGTTTTCAGAACGGAGAGATCAGTTATATCGAATGGACAACGCTGATGAATAATGCGGTATCCATCCGTCTGAACTACCTGGAATCGCTGCGTCAATACAATCTAGCCATCATTGAACTGGAATACATCACCGGAAAATAAACTCATTATGCGTAATATAATTATTCTGTTAATGCTCACGTCTGCTGTGGCCTGCAGCAGCGAAAAAAAGCCAGAGGAAAAGCAGGCCGCATTACCTGAAAACACCGTAACGCTTACGCCTGAGCAGGCGGCCAACGCCGGCGTGCAGACCGGTATTGTTGAAAAGAGATCGCTGAACAGCGAGCTCAAAGTGAATGGCATCGTGGATGTGCCGCCCCAGAATATTGTTTCGGTCAGCTTTCCATTGGGAGGCTATCTGAAACATACAAGATTACTTCCCGGTGTACATGTAAGCAAGGGAGAGGTGATCGCCACTATGGAAGATCCTGCACTGATCCAATTGCAACAGGATTACCTGATAGCAAAGGCAAAACTGGAATACAACGAAAAAGAATATCAGCGTCAGAAAATGCTGAATGAAAATAACGTGAATGCGGAGAAAGTATATCAGCAGGCGCAGGCGGATTTTACTGCGCAGAAAGTGTTGGTAAAGGGCTATGACGAAAAACTGCGTTTGATCGGGATCAATCCCGCAAACCTTAACGATCAGAATATTTCGCGGAGCGTATCCGTTTATTCACCTATCAGCGGATTCGTGTCAAAGGTGAATGTGAATATTGGCAAGTATGTAAATCCGTCGGATGTGTTATTTGAGCTGATCAATCCGGATGATATCCATGCGGCGTTGACTGTGTTTGAAAAAGATCTTGGTAAGATCAAGCCAAAGCAGAAAGTGATGGTGACGTTTGTGGATGATCCGGCAACGCAATACGAATGTGAAGTATTATTGGTAACAAAAAATGTGGACGATAACCGAAGTGCGCTGGTCCATTGTCATTTTGAAAAACAACCCAAGCAATTGTTGCCCGGCATGTTCCTCACGGCTGCGATCCGGATCAATGAGGCCCAGGTGACTGCCGTTCCGGAAGAAGCGGTAGTGCGTTTTGGAAACGGACAGTTTGTGCTGGAGGAAGTGGCGGATAGAACATTCCAGTTACAGGGCGTGGAAACCGGGATCCGGGATAATGGATGGGTTGAAGTGAGCGGAAAGGAGCTGGAGGGAAAGAAGGTCATTACAAAAAATCCGTATCCGGTGATGGCGAAACTGAAGAATACAGCTGAAGACTAGTTACACAAATTTGATGCGCGGATTACGCGAATTGACTCCTTTAGGGAGTTTATTCGCGTAATCCGCGTATCGTATTAAAAGAGGTTGGATTTGCATAAAGATTCGTCATGTATGAGAGGGAAATTCGCGAAATCTATCTACGAAACCCCTCGCTAACAAACAAATTTTTTTTACCAAAACCGCCCCTACATTTGCTGCCCTAATTTTTCGAATATGGAGATCAAATACCTGCAGCATATATCTGCTACCCTGAACCTGGCGATCAAGCCTGTAATGAATATCCTGGAGCTGCATGACGGCGGTTCTACCATTCCATTCATCGCCCGTTACCGGAAAGAGGCTACCGGCAATCTGGATGAGGTGGTGATCGGCAATGTGATCGACCAGATCAAATATTTCAACGAGCTGGAAAAACGGAAAGAAACCGTAATAAAAACGATCGATGAAGCGGGCAAGATGACGCCTGAACTGAAGAAAAGGATCGAAGATACTGTCAGCTCCACTGAGCTGGAAGATATCTACCTGCCATTCAAACCAAAACGCAAGACCAAAGCTTCCGTGGCTATCGAAAAAGGCCTGGAACCGCTGGCAAAGCTGTTGTTCGACCAGGAAAATATGAATCTGGAAGAAGAGGCGGTGAAATATATCACTGAACAGGTAAAAGATAAAGAAGAAGCTTTGCAGGGCGCGAGAGATATTATCGCGGAATGGATCTCTGAAAACGAACAGGCGCGTAATATCGTGCGTAAGCTCTTCACTGAAGAAGCTGTGTTCTCTTCACGTGTTCTCAGTTCCAAAAAAGATGAGCCTGAGGCACAGAAATACCGTGATTATTTCGAATTCAAAGAGCAATTGGCAGACAGCCCTTCACACCGCATCCTGGCGATCCGTCGTGGTGAAAAAGAGGGCTACCTGATCATGAATATCGATGTAGACAAGGAAGTGGCGAATGAATCGTTGAAAAGAACATTCGTCAAAACTTCAGGCCCCGTGGGTCAACAGGTTGGTCTCGCTGTGGAAGATTCATTCAGCCGTTTGCTGAAGCCATCTATAGAAACGGAATTCAGGATGAGCAGCAAAACAAAAGCGGATGAAGAAGCCATCCGCGTTTTCGCGGAAAACCTCCGCCAGTTATTGCTGGCCTCTCCGCTTGGACATAAACGGGTGCTGGCGCTTGATCCGGGCTTCCGCACAGGCTGTAAACTGGTTTGCCTGGATGAACATGGCAACCTGTTGTATAATACGACGATCTATCCTCACGCACCTCAGAACGACTGGAATGGTGCTACGCAAACGATCAAAGAGCTGGTGGCTAAGTATGATATCCAGGCGATCGGATATGGTAATGGTACGGCGAGTAAGGAAACAGAACAACTGGCGCGTGGTATTGACTTCGGTAAGCCTGTTTCCGTATTCATGGTCAATGAAAGCGGAGCTTCTATCTATTCCGCAAGTGAAGTGGCGCGTGATGAATTTCCTGATCATGATGTAACTGTCCGTGGTGCGATCAGTATCGGCCGCCGGTTGCTTGATCCGCTCAGTGAGCTGGTAAAGATCGATGCGAAGAGCATTGGGGTAGGACAGTACCAGCATGATGTGAATCAGAACCGTTTGAAAGAAGCACTTGACCAGGTGGTGGAAAGCTGTGTGAACTTCGTTGGTGTTGATCTGAACACGGCAAGTAAACACCTGCTGATGTATGTGTCCGGACTGAGTTCAACCGTTGCAAAGAATATCGTTGAATACAGGACGAAGAACGGCGGTTTTAAGAATCGTGAAGAGTTGAAGAAAGTTACGATGCTTGGTCCAAAAGCCTTTGAGCAGTGCGCAGGCTTCTTGCGTGTACCGGGTGCGGAAAATCCGTTGGATAATTCAGCGGTTCACCCGGAGAGCTATTCCGTCGTAGAAGCAATGGCTGCGAAAGTAAATAGCAGCGTTCCTGAGCTGATCAGCAACAGCACACTCAGAAAAGGATTGAAAGCTACAGAGTTTGTAACCGAAACGATCGGTCAGTTTACGATTGAAGACATCCTGAAGGAGTTGGAGAAACCGGGACGTGATCCCCGTGCCGCTATTGAAGAGTTCCGTTTTGCGGAAGGTGTGAGCACAATGGAAGATCTGAAGCCGGGTATGCGTATCCCCGGGATCGTTACGAATATTACCAACTTCGGTGCGTTTGTAGATATCGGTGTGAAACAGGATGGCCTGGTGCATATCTCTCATTTGAGCAATCGTTATATCAGCGATCCGAATGAAGCAGTGAAACTGACCCAGAAAGTGATGGTGACCGTACTGGAAGTGGATCCTTCGCGTAAGCGCATTTCGTTGTCTATGAAAGATGGAGCGGATCAGTCGCAATCGAAAGGAGGTGGCAGACAGGAAAACAGGCAAGGTAATAAAGGTGGAAACAAACCCGCTGCACCGGCAAATCCATTCCAGGCGAAGCTGGCGGAATTAAAGAAGAAGTTTGCGGATTAGGAGAGGCCCTCTAAATCTCTCCGCCGTGACGGAGGCTTAGCACACTTTATTATAGCAAAGTCAAATGGTAAAGCGCAATGTTGCTCTAAACCATTTGACTTTTCTTTTTTATACTGCTCCAAGTCCCCCTTTGGGGCTACCGTGTACCCACAACTTTGGCTGGCGTAAGGTTCCCGCGGATTTCGCAGATTTATCCTTACTATTAATGAAAAATATTTATACTGCGGGTCCGGATCTCTATTGGATACGCAGATTTCGCAGATTAGTTTCTGATAACAGACTATCATCTGCGTAATCCGCGTATACTGACACAGAAATTCTCCGTTTATAAAATGATATTTCGATAGCAGGAATGACAAATCTGCGAAATCCGCGGGAACCTTACGCCATTCGAATTGCTTAAGAGATGTGGGTACACGGTAGCGCTTGCGGGGAGATTTAGAGGGGGCCGCCTTCCATTTATCTATAATCCTCCCGAACAGGATTGAACACATCGATCAACGACACTTTCGTCACTGCAATTGCGGAGTGCAATGCCTCCGAAGGAATCACCTGGCACATGCCCGCAGTCAGCGAATACGGTTTCCCCCCGATCATCATATCCAGTTGTCCTTCGATGACATAAGTGATCTGCTCATGCGGATGTTTATGTTCTGCCAGACTGCTGCCTGCTTCAATTTCCACTAATCCAAGCGTCATCCGTTCTCCATGTGTATAATATCCGGTCAGGCCTGGCGCGAGCTGTTTTGGCTTTTGTTCTTTTATCAGCGGCATAGGATCACCTGTAGTTATTTTTTGTTTTCAAAAAGGCAATAGCTTCCGCCAACCCATTCTTTGTCTTTATTATAACGAACACCGATCATTTTTCCTTTGCTTAAACGCGCGAGATTATTTGTGGGTGTTGGCCTGGCTTCTCCATCTTTCCAGAAATAGAAAATGCGGATCTCTGCTTTGGCGGGAGTGTCGGGTGTTTCAATCACTTCAGCATATTTTACTTTTCGTTGAAGGATCCAATTCTCCGGGTCTTTGATGTTATCAATATCTTTCATTGTTACATCGATCACCACGCCCTGTCCGGCAAAGGAGAACAATGGTTTCAATACAAAATTCTCCAGATCGCCTGGTAATTGTTTTATCTCGTTCAGGAAAAAAGTTTCCGGCACATAGGGATGATGGATAAACGGGATCGTGTATTTGCTGATGCGATAGAACCAGGAAGGATGCGGCACCCATTCAACATCCAGCTCTTCAAAAAGGATCTTACCTTTTTCCTGCACATCTGCGGGCTGCTGCTGCAGGTCATCAAAGATGACGCGATTATATATTCTTTTAATGGCGGTTTTCCGGCCGTCTTTTATATAGAACAATTGTTTTCCTTCTTTGATCAGTTCGGTTATACAAACCGGTTCTATTCCCACATGGTCTTTGGTGCAATAGAAATCGATCTTTGTTTTTTGCTGATGCGGGAAGATCTCCAGCAGTATCACGTTTTCCGGCGGATGATTACCAAGAATGATCTCTTTCAGCAGATGCAGGTAAGTTTCTTTTGTATGACCACCCAGGTAAGTGCTGAATCCCTCAGGGATGGAAAAGTGATTTCTGCAAACATCATCCAGCAATACCTCGTAAGCAAACAGGGTAGGGAAGCCCTGCATTTCGATCAGTTGTGGTTCGTATTCACCTTTATCATTCACACAGATCCCGAAATCAAATGCAATGAAATGAGCGTGATGAATATCTCCGGGAACATTCAGTGAAGGGGGAATCGCTCGATCCGTCATTTTGATGAATGAGGGCGCCGTAATGAGATCAACGATGCTTTCGCAGGCGTCCAGCATCTTTTTGGTAAAATCTGCGGGAATAAAGACTGGCGTTTCTGCTACTCTGAATTCAATTGCACCGGGATGCGCGCTGTGCAGTTCTTTCAGAAATGCCTGATATTTCTCGGGTGTAAAGTTATCGTTGTATTGTTTGCGGATGGAAGGTATCATAAGTGATGTATCTTACATCAAGTTAAGTAAAAAGTCAAAAGTAAAAATTAAAAAAAGCCCGGGTGGGGAGTTCTCCCATTTCCCAGGCTTTTTTGCTTTTTACTTCGCTTACGCCATTTCGGCTGTGACGAAATTACCAATCGCAAGGTTCAGAAAGTTTGGCAATACATGCGAATAGGTCCACAATATCTTGTCCGGATCGTCCAGTTGTTCAACCATGCTGTGCCATTTCTCTTCGCCATGGTTCTCGATCACGGTTTTCTTTTTGTCGTCGGTTTGCAGATGAAGACTCATACCCTGTGCGTCCGCTTCGGGGTGGAATTGCGTGCCCACCATATAAGGATTGAAACGGATGCCCATCACGGCTCTTTCGTAAGGTACATGCGGGCGGCTTTTTTCGATGCAAAGGATCTCGCCCCCCATGTCTTCCAGTAGACCGTGGTTGGGTTGTATGACCTGGTAATCGCGGCTGTCTACAGCGTAGAATGGATCACGCAGCCCGTCAAACACAGGCTCTTCATGACCAGCAGGCAGCATATGTACAGGGAATACGCCAAACGCGGCGGACCTTCTTTTGCAGACAAGTCCCGCATTGAAATAACGGCAGGCCAGCTGAAAAGAATGACAGATAAAGAAGATATGCTTTTTCTCTGCATTATCCGGGTTGGCATTCCAGCGCATGATCTCTTTCACCCATTTACACCAGGAAATATCCCAGTCTTCAAAGCGGCTGGACAAAGGGTCGCCGGGACCGCCGCTGGAAATATAAATATCGAAAGAAGTATCTGGTACTTCATTTTTCAGGCGCACATCAAACTCGGTGGATTGGACATCGAGATCGCTTTGCTCCGCCCAGTCTTTTATGATCTGCCGGATGCATCGCATTCCCTGGTTGGGTTGCCCTTCATAAAGGTCGAGTATGGCTATACGAACTGATCTGTTTGCGTTCCAAATCATCGTGCGAAGATAGTCTTTTTGGTTGAGCACGCCTATGGTGGATCGAGGGCAGATGGCCGATGGCCGTTGGCCGGCATTACATTGAAACTGCTGATAATGTTTAAACATTGAAATAGCTGTTCAAATGCCTGCATTTCAATGAAGAGACCGGCCAACGGCCATCGGCCATCTGTCATCGATCGAACTAAAATTTTTTCTTAAAAACCGATTCTCCGCCTAAAAAGGTCTCCAAAACCTGGGTTTGCAGCAGTTCATTTTCCGTTGCTTTCATCAGATCACGGTCCAGGATGATGAAATCGGCGAATTTCCCGGGTTCAAGGGAGCCTTTCTCCTTTTCTTCGAAGTTGGAGCGGGCCGCCCAGATGGTCATGCCGCGGAGTGCCTGCTCACGGGAAAGTGCATTTTCGGTTTGGAAACCGTTTTCTGGCCAGCCTTTCGCGTCTTTTCGTATGACCGCGGCGTAAAATGTTTTGAACGGAGAAATGTCTTCCACCGGAAAATCGGTGCCAAGCGGCAGCCAACCGTTCTGCTCCAGCAATTGCTTGTAGGCATAAGCACCTTTTACGCGTTCTGCACCCAGGCGTTTGCCGGCCCAGTACATATCTGAAGTGGCATGTGTGGGTTGAACAGAGGGGACAATAGACGCCGAGCCAAACAGGTTGAAGTCGGCTGCATTGATCACCTGTGCATGCTCTATTCGCCAGCGGCGGTCATTTTTGCCATTGAGGTATTTATTATAAATGTTGAGAATGGTACGATTGCCGCTGTCGCCGATCGCATGCGTGCACATCTGAAAGTTGCGTTGTGCGATCCAGTTGGCCACAGAGTCAAAATGTTGGGGATCACTCAGGAGAAAACCATAATGACCCGGCTTGTCGCTATACGGTTGCAACAGGCAGGCACCTCTTGAACCAAGTGCGCCGTCTCCATAAACTTTGAAACTGCGGATATGAAAACGATCAGTTTTAATGATCCCTTTTTTATCCAGATAATCAAAATTGCTTTTTTCATCGCTGAGCATTATGTACAAACGCATTTTCAGCAAGCCTGTATCCTGCAGCATTTTGATCTTTTCAGCCACGGCATAATTCAGTCCGCAGTCGTCTATTGTTGTTAAACCAACGGCAAAGCAGTTTTTTTCAGCCTGCTGCATAGCGGAAATAAACTGGGCAGGAGTGGCAGAAGGTATTTTGGCAGATACCAGATCTACTGCATTATCGACGAGAATACCGGTGAGTTTTCCGTTTTTCACTTCTACTTCACCTCCAACAAGCTTGTCTCCGGGTTTTACACCGGCGATCTCAAGTGCTTTTTGGTTGACAATGGCTGCATGGCCGTCTATGCGCGTTAATAAAACGGGTTGATCGGGGAATAATTCATTCAATTTTTCATTACTCGGAAATTCTTTATCGGGCCAGTCATTCTGATCCCATCCGCGGCCGATGATCCATTGATCTTTTGGAAGATCTTTTGCAAAATCACTTACATGATGAATGATATCATCCCAGCTTTCAGTGCCGGTGAGGTTGACCGTGAGCAGGCCGGTGCCATAGCCCACGAAGTGTGCGTGCGCATCGATGAGGCCGGGGTAGATGAATTTACCACCGGCATCGGTTTGAGTGGCGGCGGTGTATTTTTTTTCAAGATCCTCTTTCCTGCCGGTCTCCAGGATCTTTCCGTCTTTGATCACCATAGCTTCGGCAGTGGTAAAGGCTGAATCTACGGTGTAGATGGTTGCGTTGAACACAAGCATGTCTGCCTGCTGCTTACCACCGCAGGAAAAAAGCAGGAAGGCGGCCGGCAGTAGCAGGAATGATAATTTCTTCATGTGGTTGTTGTTTGTATGCGATCGTTGGGAAAGATAGTTATTTAATGTTTATCTGGTAAGCGGCCATTGTGCGTGGAAAACAGCTTTTGTGAATGGCGTTTTATTCGCCTTCAGCATCATCTTCTTCGGCTTTTCTCGCTTTCGCTTCCTCTTCTTTGCGTTCTTTTTCCAGCAGGGCATTATTACGTGCCGTATCCCAGTATTGTTTTCCATAATTGACCAGGATCTCACTGCCTGCTTCGATATTGGCTCTTGCTTTTATAAATACGCGGCCATCTATCTTTTTAAAGATGCAGTTATTGTTGATGCCGGGCATTTGTGTAAGACCTTTTGCGTCGTTGGCATACCGCGCCAGTGATTTTGGCGTAGGCCCGGCGTCGATCACGTGATTGCGGCTGATATAATAGATGTAGTCATTGTCGATCTGGTCCTTCACTTCATCCCATGTAGTGATGATCCCTTTGTATTCGATCACCAGTGATCCGGTGGGTATAAATACTTTGGTATAGAGGCCGAGTCCGGCGCCGGGTATCTGCGAAGGTTTGATCTCCAGGTATTGCGGTTTGAGGGTCATGTGATGCAAATTTAAGGAGGAACGGCTTTTCATGCGGTTATTCTCCCATGTCATGCGCCGCACGCAATAATGCCTTGTTTCCGTATTTATTTTAGCTATGGTAACAACACTTAACAGACGCTGCAAGGGAACGAGATTCTATTTTTTCCATCATCTACTGACTGATGGATAAGCCGGCAGGCGGGTTTGTTCTGTGCTAAAAAAAATATGGGTGGGCTTTAGTTATCGACGGGCAAAAATTACTTGTTTAGAACAGAAAGCTGATCGTTATGAATACTTCTGTATGTCGATGGCGGGCCTTACCAAACAAACCTAATCTGTATGCATTCGTTTTTCTTTATTCATTTGAAAAAGAAATTTGTTCGTATCGATGTAAAGGATATTCGCTATGTATTGTCGGTTGCCCATCATATAAAGATCTGTACAGACCAGGGAATATTTATGCCGCATTTAAGTCTGAAACAGCTTGAAACGATCCTTCCTCCCGAATCATTTTCTCGGGTGAACAGGGGCACGCTGGTTGCACTGGACCGGATCATATCATTTGACAAGGATGAGGTCCTGCTGAAAGATGTGAAGTTTTCTTTTAGTGATAAATACAGGAAAGAGTTAGAAAATAAGATCACCGTTATGCTGCATCAGGAAGGCGGTTCGGGTAAAGGGAAGAGCGGAGGAGGAAGTTGAAAGAAGCGAACCGGGAACAGTGATCTGATTTTGGAGACAAAAGTTAAGCAAATGCTGGTTACATTTTAAAGATATACACTTCATATTTTGATCGTTATCGCTGGCTGAAGGGCCAGGTAGAAAATATTTCGTTCCCACTTTAGTGTGGTTACCGGGGGGAGTGTCTACTCCCTCTTCTTTAAAATTTTTCTCATAACATTTTTTGAGGGGCAGGCTGACGCTTATCAACTGATAGGCGTGGATTTCTATTACCCAAACCTAACCTTATCATCCATGAAAATTCGGGCCACCATCATCATTGTGAATGCGATCGCCGCATTGCTGATCTTTGTTTTCGCATACACAGTGATCAGTAAGTTTTTTAATTACCAGATATTCCAGTTCAACTTAAAAGAAGCACCGCTGGTTGGTGACAACGCTCCATTCGTTGCGGTCTTTCTATCGGTGATCAACTCCATACCTGTTTTTTTGCTGACGATCCCTTTTACAAGAAAAGCCGGATTTATTTATTCGTTCATTCTTCTTTTCCTGTATGCGGCCTATCTCTCTTATGCATTGCTGGTAGCGCATCAGTTGCCTTGTTCATGCAGCGGCATAGTACCGTGGCTCAACTGGAAAAATCATCTGTGGGTAAATCTTGTACTTGCAACATTGTCGGTCATCGCACTATTATTTTCTAAACGGATTATTGCAATAAACCCGCCGGTACCGGCCAGTACCGGCAACAGGCAAAGCTGAAAACCTGTACAAAAGAGTAAGCATCAACCAAACAAAAACTATATGAAAAAGTATCTGTTAGGGCTGGTGGCCATTGTAATGGCCATTGGCATGAGCGCGTTTACCGCGCCAAAGCGGAGTATTGTAAAAGGAAAGAAAAAAGGATCCTGGGATCTGTATTGGTTTAAAGTGAAGCCGGGATTCGGGATGGCGTCGAGTTTCGATAACTCTATGGTGGACTATATTACTGCGTCCCCGTATGTGCCCGAATATATCTGTACAGAATTCCCCTGGATCTGGAAATGCACGATCGGGTTCGAACTGGAAGATGTTGATCTGGACAACAGCAAATTATGGCCGGATTTTCATTTTCCCGCAGCCGTAGGAGAGATGAGGCCTTCGTACTAATCGCGCTTTTCTTCTTTAAATATATATCCCTAACTGCAATAAAGCCCGTCAGATATGGACGGGCTTTATCATAGCGCAACGGCTATTCCAATTATAATACTTTTTGATTGCGGATATGCATAGAGATTTTGAATTTCCGGGTCCGTTAAACGAAGTGCAGTGAATGTCATGATATTCTGCATTTGTAAATAGACTCTTTTGTTCTTTGTGGTCGCTTTGTTGAAAAACCGGCTTATCGTAAAACTTCGTATTCTAAGATATGTGGCATTGCTGAATGCAGCATCAGACAAAGACAAATAGTACGCAGAAAGCTTTGCTTCCAAATTGGACGGCAATGCTGCGCGTTGCAAAGGAACTTCGACGGGGTTGTTTCCGGAAGAAAAGATAGAGGGAAGATTATATTGCGTTCCGGGATATCTATCGGCGGTCTGTTTAATATAATTAATACCGTTCTGTATTCTGAATTCAACCAATGTTTCAACTGTCCATCGCCTCATGCATATCTTATTCCACCAGCCGCCATACACTTTTGGAGTTCTGACTAAATAGGACTTATTGTTCTCATCAAACGAATAGAACCCGGTTGCTGTGTCTATTCCGTTGTAATGTATTGCCTCAACAGTTCCCAGTGGTTTGTTCAGCCAGTAAAGTCCCGAATACAAGCTTTTATCTATAAAAGGAAATTTTTTTAGCTTGTTATATGGGACTGAAATATTGAGTTGTGAGATCCAGTTTATTTTTGCTTCCCGGTCTGAATTTGCTGTAGCGATTATCTCAACACCACTGTTTTCTACAACAGCCGGAAAGTTTGACAAATACCTTGTTCTTACCGGAGGTGTTACAGAAAGTTGGCTGATCAACTGATCGCTGCTGCGATGTTTATACACAGAAATATCCAGAGATAAGCGGTTATTCAACATCTTTAATTCAATGCCTGCTTCCAGTTTTTTTGTGACAGACCAACTAAAGGAAGAGTCTGGAATACTGCTTGAATTAGAGCTGCCGAAATAAGTAGGCGTTTGAACCCATGCATTCAAATAGTGATAATAGCCGGCATTGTCATTACCTGTACTGCCATACGAAACCCTCAGTTTTCCGAATCTCAGCCAGCGTGCGCGTCTTTTTATAAACGGTTCGTCAGAAAAGATCCATCCTACGCCGATCGATGAAAATCTACCGGCTTTTGAATCATCCGCAAATTTGCTTGATGTTTCGTGCCTCCCTGAAAGATGCAGCAGATATTTCTGTGCGTATTGCACATCGATGCTCCCGAAAAAGCTTATATAACGATAGCTGTCATCAATTGATCGCCTGTCGATCTTTCCTGCGCTTTCAGCGGAACTCATCAGCGACTCATCTGTATATTGAGTTCCGCGCGTTGAACTTAAATTTACCTTGTTTTGCTGAATCGTCATTCCTGATAGAACCGTAAATCGGAATTCTCCGGTTGCTGCCTTATACTCCAGCTGCGGTTCAAATAATTTTGTGAGAAAATGGCTCTGCGCAAACACCGAACGTGCAGCCCGTTGATTGCGTACTGAGAAGGAACTCTTTGGGAAAATGGCTGTTTCTCCTGTAGTAAACTCGTTAAATCCTGCGTTCAGCATTGCAGTCAATGCTTTTGAAACTTTGTAAATGATGGCAGGGCTGATCAGGATATTTGTTGCACCGATTTTATAGGTTTGCCGTAATAAGGCTGCGGGGTTGTCATTTAATTCGACACCGTTATCATTCCAGTTAATATTCCCGGCATCATCGTAAAGACGCGGATAATTAGGCGGCAGACGGATGGCCTCCAGGATAGAAGGGGATGCCAGTGAGCGATTCCAGGAATGGGTATATATTATTCCTGCGTTGATGTTCAGGCGGTGATCACCTGAAGTATATTTCAGTTGATTGCTGGAAGAAAATTGCTGCGCAAAAAAATCGCCATTCAATAAATATTTCTCATGGCGAACTGTCAACGCTGAAAGAAAGCGGAGTTTTCCAATCCGGCCCTGGGCAGTGGTACTGAAATTATATAAGGGAGCTGCCGTAGGGAAAAAATACCTGCTCCAGTCAGTCTCTCTGTTTTGATCATACTTCAGCAAGTCTGGTGCATACGCGGGTGAGCCCAGGGTAAGATTTGGTTGAATACTGTCGGATATAAACGCGGCCTTCCTGAGATCAAGATAATCCTTAACGCCAAGCATTGATGGTCTGTCAGCGATCAAGTTGATCCCGGTCAGCATGTTTGTTTCCATCAGGAAATCATTGGTCTTTGGTTGCCGGGTGCTGATCAACAGGATTCCGTTTGCGGCCCTGGATCCATAGATAGAAGTGGATACAGCGTCTTTTAATATTTCTACGCTTTCGATCATTTCCGGATTGATCAGGCTGAAAGGGCTGATGCCGCCGTAGGGGTTCTGATAAAATTCCAGATTACCAGGAGCGGCCACGGATACAAGCTGATTCACATTATTATTCTGCGGTGCGAACGGCACTCCATCAATGACCACAAGCGGCTGATCCAGCGGCGGGATCCGGTAATTGATCAATGGATTGGGATTGATCGAATGCTGTCCCCTGATCTGCATCAGATAGGATGAAGAGGGCGCACCTCCAGTAGAGGTGATCAGCAAGCCTGGTACACGTGCCTGTAACAAAGTAAGAAGATTGCCCGTTGAGGATCCGGGTAATTCTGCAACATTGACTTTTACAATATTACCGGTGTTGAATCTTTTCCTGATCGATCCATAACCGGGCACGACAGTTTCCTCCAGTTCCCGGATCAGTTCGCTGACAACTATTTCGATATAATGTCTGCCGGATACCTTAATGACCAATGTCTCCATCTCCGCTCCGCTGATCATCAGGCGGACATCGGTAGCGGTATTCTTTATTTCAAAACAACCTTGCTGATCGGTCAACACGATGCCTTCTCCATTCGATGGCCGAACGGTCAGACCCTCAACAGGTTTGCCTGCCCGGTCCATGACCTTTCCTTTTACAGAGTGATTATTCTTTTTTGAAACAAGAATGATGAAATTGCCTTTTACGGTGAAGCCGATCTGCGTATGTTGAAGTTGTTGCGCCAGTAAACTGAACAGGTCAACACTGTCATTAACTGTTATCGGTGGTAATGATTGTAATTGTTCGGTATTGTAGATGAAGGAGAACCGGGTTTGTTGCTCTGCGATGTTCAACAACTCCCTGAATGGTGCGTTATGCAACGATAAGCGGATCCGCTGTGCACAGACTTGCATGCCCGTCAGTAACATAACAGCGCACAGGATAAGCCGTCTCATCCGTTTTAGTTTCGTTCTGTAGTGTGGTTAGATTTCGTTCCTTGTTAAGTTAACAAAAATCAGGAACAACACTGCGTTTGAAACTGCGCTCTATTGAGTATGGTAAAGAAAATCAGGCGAGCAATTGCTGTTGCTTCAGCGATTCCATAAGTCTTTCCTGGAATTCCATTTTGGTATCTTCAAAACCGTGTGCTTTTGTCCAGACCTGGATGGAGATCGTGTACTTATCTGGTTCAAGGTTTGTCACACCTACCCGCAATGGCGGATCGGGCAACAGGCCCTGCACCTGTGATACGATATCACGAACCGTTTTACGGATCGCTTCCTCGTCGGTCTTATAAGGAAATTTAAGATCGATATCCAGCCGCCGTTTGCCTTCACGGCTGAGATTGATCACAACATTGTTGGAAAGCTGACCATTCGGGACAATGATCGTTTTATTATCAAAGGTCCGCACGAGTGTATAGAATAGTTGAATGGAGTCAACCGTACCCTGCTGGCCCTGCATGACCACGGTATCACCAACACGATAGGGACGTAACAACAATATGAGAATACCGCTGACAAAATTCTGCAGAGTGCCTGACAGGGCGAGACCTGCGGCCACACTGAGACCGGCAACAATTGCGGTAAAGAATGTTAGTTTAACGCCTGCCGCCTGCAACGAGATCACGATAACAAAGATCTGCAGCGTGATCGCAACCAGGTTGAGCAAAAAATACCTCAAAGAAGGATTGAACTGCTTTTTCTCCAGCACTTTCTTCAGCCACCTTGAAAAGATCCGGATCAGCCAGAACCCAATAAAGAGGATGACGATTGCAATAATGATCTTCGGAACATTAACGATCAGCCAGTCGGAGGCTTTTTTGTAAAATTCTTCCCAATTCCAATTCATGGAATAGGGGGTAAAAAAATTATGCCATACTCGGACGGGGCCAGAAATAATTAACCCAACTTGCTAGTTATAGCGTCAAAGCGGTTCGATAGCCGATGACCGATGGCCGACTTAACGCCATGGAAGGGATATCCCCGGTAATAGAGCGATGAAATGTTCGATAAGATGAAGGACCTTCAGCTAAAAGGGAGGAAGCCAGCCATCAGCCATCGGTCAACGAACGACTGTAGGGTAATAACTAGCAAGTTGGGTTAGTAAGCTACTGCTTTGTTCGTTCTTACCGTCTTCCCGCCTTCGTTAAAAATTAAACCGGTAAGACGGTAAGGAAGTCTGAAGAAAGCAACCTTGTCTTCAGTTAATGTGTAAAAATATCAATGCATGACGGAAGTTAACCAAACGAAAATAGAGCGATGAAATGGTCGACAAGATGAAAGACCTTGAGCCAAAAGAGAGGAAACCGGCCATCAGCCATCGGTCATCGGCCATCGAACTGCTTGGGATATTACCAGCAAGTTGGGTTAATTAAGCGGCGGCACTTGACCCTGACGTTATTGCATGTTCCAGTCCTTTGCCTGTGAGGGAAATCTGTGCGATATTCAATTGAACGATATCGACCAGCCCTTCCTGTTTTAATTCGTAGAGGTGTGTGACTATCACATCCCATCCAAAGTCCAGGCGTAGAATAATTTCCCGTGGATTCACTATACTTAATACGGGCTGATCATCTTTCCTGACCAGTTCATAAATGGTCTGAAGGGTTTGGTACTTTTCAAGCATAGCTCAATATTAATGCGATCAGTGATAGGAACCTGTTAACGCTCACCCAAATTTCTGCTTTCCCGGCATGGACGCCAATACCATTTAGCGGGTATGGGGTTTTATTGAGTGGGAGGAGAGCAAAAGTCAAAAGCCCGGACGCCGGATCAAAGCAATGATCTGCGTGAATAACCGTGATAAAGGATCTTCAGTTGGAACTACCGGAAACGATTTCGGATTCTCATTGTGTAGTGGTTACACTCTCTCGTATTTCTAATGTATCTTTCCGCGTCAGGCTGTTTGTTTAACCAATTATCTGTCATATACATCCATTATGATGATCCGCTTGCTTTCTGTAGTCTGTGTATTCATTATTTCGTTTTGCCTCCACGCACAGGAATCATTTTTACAAAATATCTATGGCCGGAAAACAGTCAGTCTTGACGGAAGATGGAATTATATCATCGATCCCTACGAAATGGGATATTATGATTATCGTCATACACCACATGATCAATCGCCAACGGGTACCGGAGGTTTTTTTGATGACCGCAAACAAACAGACAAAGGAGAACTGATCGAATACAATTTTGATCTTTCTTCCACCATGAAAATCCCGGGCGACTGGAATTCACAAAATCCAAAGCTTGAATTTTATGAGGGTACCGTTTGGTTCCGTCAGAAATTCAATGCCGACCCTTTGGATGGAAAGAAATATTTTCTATACTTCGGTGCAGTTAATTATGAAGCACACGTTTACCTGAATGGTAAAAAACTGGGTATGCATAAGGGCGGCTTCACTCCATTTCAGTTCGAGGTGACGGGTAAGTTGAATAAAGGAGAAAATTTTATTGTAGTAAAAGCGGACAACACGCGCAAACAGGACGAAATACCCACCGTTAACACAGACTGGTGGAACTACGGTGGCATCACCCGCGATGTGATGCTGGCTGAACTGCCTTCCACATATATTGCAGATTATAAAATTCAATTGGCAAAAGGAAGTCTTAACAGGATCGAAGGTTATGTACAACTGGCCGGTGAACAGCTTTCACAAAAAATAGCGATCAATATCCCTGAAGCTGGTATTATGCAAAATATTACCACTGATAATTCGGGCCGTGCAATGATCAGTATACCTGTTAAAAAGCTAAACTACTGGTCGCCGGAAAACCCGAAACTTTATACGGTGGAGATCAATGGTACAACTGATAAAGTAACGGACCAGGTCGGCTTCCGTACGATCGAAACAAAAGGGCAGGATATCTTATTGAATGGTAAGCCTGTTTTTCTTCGCGGTATTTCTTTACATGACGAAAATCCGCTTATTCCCGGCCGTCTTCGCGGGCAGGGTGATATGCGCATGATGCTGCAATGGGCGAAAGAACTGAATTGTAATTATGTCCGGTTAGCACATTATCCGCACAGCGAAGAAATGATACGCCTGGCAGATGAAATGGGTTTGCTTGTATGGGGCGAAGTGCCTGTATACTGGACGATCTCCTGGGAAAATCAGGATACGTATAAAAATGCAGAGAAACAATTGTCGGACCTTATCACGCGGGATAAAAATCGTTCCAGTGTGATCGTCTGGTCCATCGGCAATGAAACGCCTTTAAGTGAACCACGTCATGTATTCATGGGTAAACTGGCGGCCAAAGCGCGTTCGCTTGATGACACGCGCCTGGTTGCTGCCGCGCTGGAGGTACATCGAGAAGGAAATGATGTGATCGTGAATGATCCATTGGGTGAAAAGATAGACCTGGTCAGCTTCAATGAATATGCGGGCTGGTATTGGAGCAACTCAACTGATATGTTGAATTATAAATTCAAAATCGGTTATAATAAACCGGTAGTGATCACGGAGTTTGGTGCTGACGCATTAGGCGGCTTTCATGCGGATGCAGAAACACGCTGGAGTGAGGAATACCAGGAGCTGTTATATAAAAACCAGGTAACATTGCTCACGGCTATTTCCGGGCTTCGTGGTATGACACCGTGGATCCTCACCGATTTCCGCTCACCCCGCCGCCAGCATCCCTATTACCAGGATTTCTGGAATAGAAAAGGACTGATCTCGGAAACCGGAAAAAAGAAAAAAGCTTTTTTTGTGCTGAAGGCGTTTTATGGTGAAATGCAAAACAAGTACAAATAAAAGGTTCCAGAAGTTCCAAAGGTTCCAGAGGTTTCAAAGGTTGCTGGCGCAAACTGAATCTCCGGGCCTCCCAAACTTCTGAAACTTCTGAAACCTCTGGAACCCCTGGAACCCCTGGAACCCCTGGAACCCCTGGAACCCCTGGAACCTCTGGAACCCCTGGAACCTCTGGAACCCCTGGAACCTGTGGAACGTCTTAAATCTCTTACATAATGAACCGTTACAAACTTTACTGTCTCTCCCTTTTCTCTTTTCCTCTATTCGCCTTCGCGCAATCGTCCAGGATCGATCAGCGGGTTGATTCGCTGATCAGGCTGATGACGCTTGAAGAAAAGATCGGGCAGTTGAATCAGTATTCGGGCCGCGAAGTGACAGGCCCTGCGAGTGATAAAAAGACAAACCAGTTGAATGATATCAAAACCGGTTGGGTCGGGAGTATGCTGAATGTGAAAGGCGCGAAAGATACACGTGAGATACAGGCAGCGGCGATGCAATCGCGTTTGAAGATCCCGTTGTTATTCGGGCAGGATGTGATACATGGCTATCAGACCGTATTCCCCGTGCCGCTGGGAGAAGCTGCTTCATGGGATCTTGAAGCGATCCGTGGTACTGCTCATATCGCAGCAAAGGAAGCTGCTGCGGCGGGTCTTCACTGGACGTTTGCTCCAATGGTGGATGTTGCACGTGATCCGCGCTGGGGCCGCGTAATGGAAGGAGCCGGTGAAGATGCATATCTTGGTTCACAGATCGCCATTGCCAGGGTAAAAGGTTTCCAGGGTGATGCACTTGGCGCACTGGATGCGATCATGGCCTGCGCAAAACACTTTGCCGCTTATGGTGCAGCGATGGGTGGAAGAGACTACAATGCGGTTGACATGAGCAACCGTCAGCTTTGGGAAACATATCTTCCGCCTTTCAAAGCCGCCGTGGATGCAGGTGCTGCTACGTTCATGAATTCATTTAATACGCTGAACGGCGTGCCTGCGACAGCAAGCACTTATCTGCAACGGGAGATATTAAAAGGCAAATGGGATTTCAAAGGGTTTGTGGTAAGCGACTGGAATTCCATCGGAGAGATGGTGCCATGGGGCTATGCAAAAGATCCGCAGGAAGCAGCGCTTAAAGCGATCATCGCAGGAAGCGATATGGATATGGAGAGCAATGCATACCGCCATAGCCTTCCGCAACTGATCAAAGATGGCAAAGTTGATATAGCATTGATCGATGATGCGGTAAAGCGTATCCTGCGCAAGAAGTTTGAGCTCGGTCTTTTTGATGATCCTTACCGGTTCTCCAGCGAACAAAGAGAGAAACAGGTACTCGCAGATAAAAGCCATATTGCTTTTGCACGCGCAGCCGCGGCAAAATCAATTGTATTGTTGAAAAATGAAAAATCGATCCTTCCGCTCAACAATAAATACAATACCATTGCCGTGATCGGTCCGCTGGGCAGATCAAAAAAAGATATGCTGGGCAGCTGGGTTGTTTATCCAAATGATACAGCGGCTGTAGTAAGCGTTTGGGATGGCTTGCAGAAAAGAGCGGGCGCTCAGACGAAATTCATTTATGCGCAGGGATGTGATATCACAGGAAATTCAACGAAAGGTTTTGCCCAGGCTATTGCGGCTGCAAAACAGGCAGATCTTGTTGTATTTGCAACTGGTGAAAGCGGGGACATGACGGGTGAAGCAAAATCCAGGGCTGATATTCACATCCCCGGAAAACAGGAAGAACTCTTCACGGCAATCAAAGCAACAGGCAAACCTGTTGTAGCACTGGTAATGGCCGGCCGCCCGATGATCTTTGATGCGATTGCGGATAATGCAGATGCCATCCTGTATACATGGTGGCTGGGAACGGAAGCGGGTAATGCAATTGCCGATGTGTTATATGGTGATTACAACCCTTCCGGCAAATTGCCGATCAGTTTTCCCCGCTCCGTTGGGCAGATCCCGGTGTTCTATAATTATTACAGTACAGGAAGACCGGTGAAGGATCCAAAGAATATTCATTACCGGTCTGCTTATATCGATGAATCAAACCTGCCAAGGTTTGCATTTGGTTATGGATTAAGCTATACAACATTTACTTATACAGGGCTTGAACTGGATAAAACATCATTACAAAAGAATGAGACGGTAACAGTAAAATTCCGTTTGTCAAACACGGGTAAAGTTGCCGGCGCAGAAGTCGTGCAATTATATATATGGGATAAAGTGGCATCAGTTGCACGCCCGGTGAAGGAACTGAAAGGGTTTGAAAAAGTGACCCTGCAGCCGGGTGAATCTAAAACGATCCAGTTTATAATTGATAAAGAAAAGCTGGCGTTTTATAATGCTGATCTGAAATGGGATGCGGAGCCGGGGGAATTTGAGATCATGATAGGTGGTAGTTCGGATAGGATACAATTGAAGCAGGTGATCGAGTTGAAATAAGTTTAACTGTAGCAAAGCTTAAAGTCATTAACCTACTGTATGCCGACAAATATGTCTGGCGTAAGGTTCCTCCGCCGGCGGGAGCTTTACGCCATTCGAATACTTAAAAAGGCCGGTCCTCATGGACCGACCTCTTTAAAACTTATACGAGACACAACTATGTCCATCAAACCTACAATATCCCTCCCGTCTGTGAAATAGCAAATCCCTCCTTGAGCATTCGTATTTGCCCTTATTCAAACTACCCGTGTTCAAGATCCCTTGTTCTGCTAAGCTTAAGTATTTTAATAAATTAGGCGGATATTTGTAATATGTCCGCGTTTCTTCACATTGCGTTTGATCCGATCTATGCTCACCCTTTACCGGAAGGTCACCGTTTCCCGATGCTGAAATATGAATTGATCCCGGGGCAGCTTTTACATGAAGGCACTATTACCGCTGCAAATCTTATTGCGCCACAACCCTGCGACGATGAGATCGTGTTATGGACGCATACGCGGGAATATGCAGATAAACTCAAATTCCAGAAGCTGACGGCGAAAGAACAGCGGCATATCGGTTTTCCGCAGTCACCTGCATTCACGCAGCGTGAATGGGTGATCACTCAGGGAACGATCGATTGCTGTCATGCTGCCTTCCGTGCAGGCGTGGCCCTGAATGTGGCTGGCGGCACGCATCATGCATTTGCCGACAGGGGAGAGGGATTCTGCCTGTTAAATGATTTTGCCATAGCAGCCAATTACCTTTTGCATCATAAACTTGCGGAGCGGATACTCATAATTGACCTTGATGTGCACCAGGGCAATGGCACTGCCAGCATCTTCAATGGGGAACCGCGCGTATTCACCTTCAGCATGCATGGGGCGCACAACTATCCGTTTCATAAAGAAACAAGTAACCTGGATATTGGCCTTGCCGACGGCACAACGGACGAAGAATACCTGGGGCACCTGAGATCTGCCTTGCCGCGACTGCTTGAACAAGTCAGGCCTCAGTTTGCTTTTTATCTTTCAGGAGTGGATATTCTGGCTTCGGATAAGTTTGGCAAGCTCAAGGTGAGCATGGAAGGATGTATGGAGCGTGACCGGTTTGTTTATACAACACTTCGTAACGCGGGTGTGCCCTGTGTGACCGCAATGGGTGGTGGATATTCAGCAGATATAAGGGTTATCACTGAGGCACATTGCAATACTTTTCGGGTCGCTAAAAATATTTATGAACTGGATTGATCCGGAGCGAGAAAGATTGATCTTTATTATTATATATTTTACTGCTAATAAATAAGGCATTAACACGATTGTGCGAAGAAATTTTACCACACTTTTTCAATAACGGGAAATCCGTCTACAGTTGTCGCTTTTTTACTACACCAATACGGGTACGGAGTTTTCCGGCGGGAATTACACTGGTTTCGGTATACATGTACCGTTTAGGATTATAAAATAGCCCATGATGGAGATCATGGGCTAGCTGAAACATTAACCATTACGCACCAAAAAGATTATTCAAGGGATAATTTTCTCCGTAAAGCACCGGGGGAGAAATCATAGAACTTTTTAAACATCGTGATAAAGTTGCTGGTCTTTTCATAACCTAACATATACGCCACTTCCTTCACACTGATAGGCTGCTGATCCAGCAGATGTCTCGCCAGTTGCATTTTCTTTTTCAGATAGAATTCATAGATACTGATACCATACACTTTCTTAAAGTTTCTCTTGAGTGTTGATTCACTTAACGCAACCTGTTTGGCTATTGCTTTAATAGGAGGCAGGTTTTTATCAAGATATTCATCCAGTATTTTTTCTACAGCAAGCATCTTTGTTTGTAGCTGTTCGTTGTTATCTTTTTTATCGCCTGCTGGCACACTTTGCAGACGACGGAAGATATCATGCAAAATGGAAAGTGTCTTTGTTCTTGCATAAAAAGGATCCCCTCTTCCTTTACTCATCAGCTCTTGCATGTCTTCGAGATTATGATGCATTGTAAAGGAAGCCTCCTCTGTATATAGCAAGGGCTTCTTTTCATAGAAGAGATCATGTGCCTGGAATAAGATATCAGGATCTGCATCTCTGAATTCACGGAAGATCCATTCAGCAGAAATGTTTATGATCAGTGCTTTGATCTTATGGCCGGGCAATAGTGTATATATAAGGGGATAGTCGGCAGACATAAATATGATATCCGGCAACAACGTTCCCTCACGCTTTCGTATCTGAAAATGTTTTGGGCTTAGCGAGGCAATGATCGTGAAGAACTTTCCTGATTCAGGTCTCAACGGGATCTTCTTGAATTGTCTTACGCCCGATACCTGTATGTCCCACGTCATAAGATGTAGTCCATTGTTTGTGTCGGTTAGTCTGATACTGCCAGATCCTTCAGCTAATGGCAAGCTGATAGTGTTGTTAACTGTCTCAGTGTTGAAGATGCGTGCAAGCTCATTGAAGAAGTTGGCCGCATCAGTCTGCGTGGTTGTACCTCGCAGCTTTTGAAAGGCGGTAAGTAATTTGTGCACAGGAAAAGATTTAATAAGGTTAAGTACAACAGATATACCAATATTGGCAAGGCTCAACTAACATGCCCCGTTTATAGGTGTTTAGCCTTATCGTTAAACTACGATTTGATTATGGACGCATCCGGGCATCAATTGATCTTATAAAGGCATACAGAAAAAAAATAGAAGAATACTTTTATGATGAACGTTCACTCTTTTCCAACCAACTATATAGCACCATTATTTTAAATTCCTCTCTCCTCAGAAAGCCGGCTCATGCTACCGATCCAATTACTGTGATTAGTGAAAGCGTTAGGGCTAGTCCTTTATGATTACATATTGTATATCCCTTCTTTCATCTTCCTTGCCAGGGAGGCCATTGTTTTTAACCTTAAATCCTGGATTATGAAAGCAAAATTCTATCTCATCATTGCAAGCCTGTTTATTTCTCTTATTGTATCATCTCAAACTCAACCCAAACTTCCGGATCTTTCGTCTTCGCTCAATGGTCCGTCATCCGTTCCTTCATCCAAGCACCTTCCCGATGCAGCGACTGATAATTGGTTCAGTGATGCATCGGCATGGATCAAACAGTTTGAATACTCGTTTCATGCTTCTGAAGGAAATGCATACCGGACCATCAGTCCAACCAACAAGGTCAGCTATATGATCACTCCTGGTGGTTATACAGCATCACCGATGCGGCTGGACGATAAGGAGGCCGACTGGAAAGTATCATTCCGTCTTAAATCGATCGGAAAAGATCACAATGTATTTTATTTCGGTGATCCGCAAAGGATCGATAACGCCGATAACGTACTCACGCAGCACTTTGGCTTTGCCAATGTTGAATACCGGAATGATGAATCCGGTCTGCGGCAAAATTTTATCGTTCAGGAAAATCCCGGTCAACGGGGTTTACTCAATGTGACGTTATTACTGGATACGCGACTGTCTGCAAGACTGATCAATCGGCAAAGTCTTCAGCTATCTGATAATGACGGAGCGAAAAAAACAAGATTAATCTATGAAGACCTGAAGGTATGGGATGCCAATCATCAACCACTGAATGCTTATATGAGCCTTGATGAAAAAGGCAAAGAACTTTCGTTGGTGGTGGATGATGAAAAAGCGGTGTATCCCATTATCATTGATCCGCTGAACAAGAGTCCGGACTGGACGACTTCGGCCGATGGCCTTATCCCTGCGTTGCTGACGAATCTTCAATTGCAGGTGCAGTCGTTGTACGGCTATACTGTGACCGGTCTGGGTGATGTGAATGGAGATGGATTTGATGACGTTGCCGTTAGTGCTCCTTCTATGGCAAATGTCATCAGCGGTAGTGGTTCGTTGCTGGGCGTTGGTGCCGTATTCGTTTATTATGGATCAGGTGGAGGATTACCCGCCCAGCCTAACCACGTATTACAGCCAACTGCTTTGGTTGGCGGCGGACTCTTCGGATTGAGTGTAACCGCAGGTGATGTGGTAGGAACAGTTGGAAATACCCAGCCTGATATTATTGTAGGAGCACCGCTGGAAAGCGTTACGCTCAATTTCGGGGTGCCTGTTTCAGGCCGTGTCGGCCGCGTTTATCTTTTTGATGCGCAGGTACTCGCCGGTACCGGCACATTGAATATGGCGCCTACGATCAGCGTCACACTTTCAACTGCGGAACTTTCAATAACAACCATTGCAATTAATTCACTGCTTGGTTTTTCTGTAGGTGTAGCAGGAGATGTGAATGGTGATGGAAGAGGCGAGATCATTGCAGGAGCGCCGACTTATGCGAGAGTATCAGGTATAACAAATGTAAAAACGGGTGGTGCTTTTGTTTATCTCAGTGGTGGCTTCACCACGCGGATCTCACTGGACCCACCTACAGGCAGTCTGCTTGGGCTCAGCGCTGCGATCCAATCGATCGTTACGGCATTACCTGGTGGTGCGGCATTATGGACTGTAGCCGGGCCGTTGATCAGCCCATTGGTGAATGGACAGATCGAAGGTTTGTTATTTGGTTACAGCGTGGAAAATGCCGGGCTTTACACCAATGATGCGATCAGCGATGTGATCGTAGGTGCACCCGCAGGTTTGAATCTCAGCAATCTTATCGGCAGCCTTGTGCTGGATCCCAGTGTGGCGAATGCTTTGTCAGGCCAGGTTGTTGGTGGTTCTGCGTATGTGTTTGCCGGAACAAGCGGCAGCGTGAGCACAACGGCCGCAGGCCGTCTTCAGGCCAGTGCAAATGGCTTGTTGAGCAGTGCCGCAAATCTTTTCGGCTATTCTATAAGGGGAGTGAAAGATATTGCAGGCGCAAGGAATGGTAATGTACTCGTGGGTGCTCCTGTATCAAGTGTATTGAGTAATGTGGTGGGCGGATTGCAATTGAAAGCCGGAACGATCAGTGTATTCCAGAAACAAACGGCTGCGATCACAAGCCCTGTGTTACCTATACAAACGATCAATTCCCCCAGACAGAGCTCGATCCTTGGCATCTTAAACGGCCAGGCATTGAATACTTCCCTGCTGTTTGGCGCGAGCATGGATAATCTGCTGGATGTGAATTGTGATAACAATGCCGATATAATTGTGGGTGAACCGCTTTCTACAGCTGTGCCGCTGATCGGTCCAAACGTCGTAGGCGGATCCGCTTACGTATTGCTTGGAAAACCGGATGGCACATACACTCCATGGTTTGCCTGGAATCTCACTTCCGTTACTTCGCCACTTCTTGGTGTGAATGCAACGGCCCTGTTAGGTTTCAGTGTGGCCGGCGGTGGTCATACAAATGGTGCGGGAAATCCTGTACGCTCGATTGTTGGCGGCCCGGCAAATTCGCTTGACTTTGGCGCAGGTCTGCTCAATCTTGGGAATACTGCAGGAACGCTGCTCAGTTTTGTGGCGGACAACAATGGTATCGGTAAGGCCTATTCGTTTAATGCAGACCTTTGTGGCGTTGTTACATTACCTGCAACGCTTATCAGCTTCAAGGGTGAAAAGATCAGCAATAAAGCTGTTGGTCTTGAATGGATGGCAGTGGACGAAAAAGATCTCAGCCGCTATGAAGTGGAAAGAAGTACAGACGGAACACAGTTTACCAATATCGGCAGTGTGCAGGCAAAGGATCTGCAGCGCGTGACGTATAATTATACTGATGTCAGTCCAGCCTTTGGCAATAACTATTATCGTCTGAAAGTGGCGGATGACAATGGTAAATTTGTTTATACCAATACGATCGTCGTTCAGTTCAATCAGATCAACCCTGGCTTAATGGCAGCAGTGCCCAACCCTGCTTATCAGCAGATCAGCATCAGGTTGTCTGGCTATCAAAAGGGCGAGTATACACTACGCTTATACAATACGGCGGGTATTTTATTTGAAACAAGAAAAATAAATCTCCGCGATCACCAGCAAACAGAAGTGATGAACCGTAACCGCAACTTAGTTCCCGGTGTTTACATGGTAACACTCCATGATGAAAATAACAACAAACTAAGCACGGTACGCCTGATCTTTAATGAGCAATGATGAGTGAGTTCCAGGGTAAATGGGGTCGCTGAGAGGCGACCCTTTTTCTTTATATGAAGTCATTATGGATTGTTTCGATGTTGGATGTTGGATGTTCGATGGTCGAAAGCCGGGAAATTTGACCATCGACCATCGAACATCCAACATCGAATGAACTCGTGCTGGTATAAAAAAAGGGCTGGATAGACATCCTGCCCCGTTTAAAATCCAATATCCTATGAAAAACCATTGCAAGAATACGACGCGGAGTCGGTTTATGCAATAATAGTTGAGTAGATAGCGGATTAAATTGAGTGAAAAGGTTAAAAAACGGGATGAACCGGTGTTTTTTAACTGTTATTTGCGGGCTGTTTTGGGTCTGTTTTACTTCAGGTGTTGAGGTTTACGCTTTTTCACTCAGCACGGTGAGCAATTTGGGTCTTAAAAGATTGATCGCTCTCGCTTTTTGTGCTCTTACGGTGTAGGGAGATATTACTAATTCCCGTGCAATCTCCGATGTGTCCATGCCTTTTATGTATAAAAGCTCAAAGATCTGCCGGCAACGCGGCGGTAATGTATGAATGGCATCGGTGATCGCTTCGCTTATTTCAGCCTGCAGTATTTCGGGAGATTGTCCTTTCGTCAGTAAGATTTGTTCGGATACTGATACCTGCCTGTTCTTTTGACGATCCTGCAACAGTCTTACAGCATCCCGCCGCGCAATGGTGAACAGGTATGCCCTGATCTCATCGGCGGATGAAAATTGCTGACGGTATTGCCATGTTTTTACAAATGCTTCCGATGCGATCTCTTCTGCAGAAGGCTGGTCATTGATGAGCGAACAGATATAACCACACAGATCCGGATACCATGTGTCAAACAGGACCCTGATGCCTTCATTGATCCCTTGCTGGAAAGCAGTGGCATAGCTCTCCATGTTCCGTTTTATAGAAACAGTTTTCATAGTGGTGCTTTTGAAATGAACAATACAATGGGCAGGGGAGTAATACTTAGCAGTAATGTCGTGGGGATAAAACCTGCCGGGGACTTTTAAATCGGAGTAGTAATTTATCGTGTTGACCCTATGATAAAAGTACAGATTTTTTTTATGATGGTATTCGATAGCATACCAGTTAATTTTAAAAATCCTTGTTCTTTTCCGGTTCAATGGAGAGCAGGGAAAAGCAATACATACTATTGAAGTGGGGGCTGGCCTTAAAGCTGATCATGGAAAAGAATAAGGCACTGTTGCAGCATAAAAAAGCACAAGGCGTCGTGGATAAAAACATCATCAGCAGTTTCAGCCGCCTGGAAGCCGCTTCTGGTATTCCCAAAGCTACTCTTGTTAATATCACAATGGGCAGGAAAAATGCGGCATCTTCTACCTGGACTGCTATACTCGAAGCATTTGGCATGAGTATGATCGACTTTGGTCAGATATTCGACTCCATTAAAGAAAAAGATATTCTTCTCTATAAAGACAAACTGGAAAAAGCCCGCAGGGAACGCGCCCGTGCGAAATATAGCCGGAAGAAAAAGTCAGGTGATTTATAAGTGATTGGTATTTATACCTTAAAATGGCTATATTCCTGTTTATAGTATTTAAATGCTATTTTATAAAATTATAGCTTATTTTTGCTATAAAAAGACAATATGCTGAATGCAGTGATCACCGGCGATATTGCAGGCTCTACGCTTCTGCAGAAAGCTGAAGAAACAAAGCTATACAGGGATATGGCCAAAATAGCGGGGGAGCGGCCTTATGCTGTTTACCGTGGGGACAGCTTTCAGTTGTACGTAAAAAATGCAGCAGAAGCATTGCAGCTCGCTTTTCTCATGCGCTGCGCTGCAAGGAGGATTGACAGGACGGGGTTTAATTTTGATATCAGGCAAAGTATCGGCATCGATCAGCAGGCTTCACCCGTTCGTGATCTGTCATCCGCCAAAGGTGCACCCTTCCTGCTCTCAGGCCGCGCCTTTGATGCAATGACTGACAAGGGCCCTATGCTGGTGATCAGTTCATCAAAAACACTTTTCAATGAAATGTTTGCACTCATCTGCTCGTTCGCAGATGATATCTTCGAAGTGATGACTCCCAAACAGGCGGAAGTGATCACCGAATTGCTTTCAGGGAAAACACAACAGGAAGTTGCCAAAAAATTAAAGAAAGCGCAACCCACCATAAACCGGATGGCACAGGCTGCAAGATGGCAGCGCCTGCAGGAACTTTTGACTAAATTTGATTACTTCGTTAAACAACTGTCTCTATGAACATGGCGCTAATATGGCTGGTCAAACTGATCCTGTCGCACCTGCTGGCAGATTTCGTGTTTCAACCAAAAAGCTGGGTGAATGAACGGCAACAGAAACATTTTGCTTCTTCTTCCTTATATATACATGGTGCTATTGCCGGTGCGCTTGCGTTATTATTTATGGGATGGCAATACTGGTATTTCGCACTCATCATCTTTATCACGCATGTGGTCATCGACGGATGGAAATCTTACCGTCCTGTAAACCCGGTTTACTTCCTGATCGACCAGGCTTTGCATGTATTGGTGATACTGATCTGTTTCTGGCAGACTTTTTATGACTGGAGTGACCTGATGGCAGCAGGTGCCTCGCTTGGCAGGAATCGCTCATTCTGGATCATTGTCACTGCATTCCTGTTCCTTAGTTTTCCATCGGGGATCGCTATTGATCAGATGACGAGGAAATGGCGGGAGGAATTGCCCGATGCGGCAGGTCTTGCCAACGCTGGCAAATGGATCGGGATCCTGGAACGTACCCTGATCCTCATCTTTCTTTTGCAAAATCAATATGCCGCGATCGGTTTGCTGATCACTGCAAAAGGCCTGCTTCGTTTCAGTGAAAAAGAAAAACAGGAACAAAAAACGGAATACGTGCTCATCGGCTCATTGATCAGCGTATGCTTTTCTATTGTAACGGGTATTTTGGTGAATTACCTGATCAAACTATAAGTCTTTATTCAGTCCGTAAGCTTTTTACAGGATTTGCAACCGCCGCCTTGATGGTTTGGTAGCTTACCGTTGCGATCGCAATCAAGACTACAAGCAGCGCCGCCGATGCTACCATCCACCAGCTGACATTGATGTGATAGGAGTATCCGCTCAACCATTGATCCATACACCACCATGCCACGGGCGTGGCGATAATGATCGCCCAGATGATCGGTTGGAAAAAGTCTTTTGATAATAAGGTGGTGATACGCGCCACCGAAGCTCCCATCACCTTTCTTACACCGATCTCTTTGATACGGCTTTCTGCCAGGCAGGCAGCAAGTGCAAACAAACCAAGGCAGGAAATAAAGATCGTCAGTCCGGCAAACAATGCCGCAAGTGTTGCCAGCGTTTTTTGCCCGCTGAATTTACTGGCATAAGTTTCATCTGCAAAGAAATATTCGAACGGATAATCCGGGTTATATTTTTTGAAGATCTTTGCAATTACCGCCAGGTTTTCCTCTCTGTCATTTGCTGTATTCAGACGGAAAGAAATAGCGCCAAAATTTTTTGTATCGCCGTGTATCACCGCGGGCATAAAAGCCTGGTGAGGCATGAACGGAATGAAGTTACGGATCACTCCGACAACAGTCAGTTCTTTTGAATCCTGTGTGATCTTTTGCCCGGGAGAAACATGCATCAGTTTTTCCGCTGCTTCATTCAGCAGAACAGCGCTTGTATCGTCAGGATATTTTTCTACGTCAAGCTCGCGGCCACTCTTTAAGTGCAGTCCCATTGCGGAAACGTAATGAAGATCTGTTGAGAACCGCAGCACCTCGAATCGCTTCCCTTTTTCCAGCCCGGGCCATTTGTAATTGTCATTGCTTGTCCATACATCTGTGATCGGACAATCGGTGCGTGTGATATTGGAGATGGCACCGCTTGCGAGCAGTTCTTTTCTTATATTGAAATAATTCTGCGACATTTTTCCTTTCATATACATATACGCGAGCCCTTTGCCATTGTAACCGGGATCACGTTGCTGCGTATGTTTGATCTGCCGGTAGATCACGATCGTGCAGATGATCATAACCAGCGCAAAGGAAAATTGCATGGTCACCAGCATCTTTCTTGGCGTTACAAATACCCTGATCTTTTTGAAATGTCCTTTCAATACTTTCACCGGTTGATAGGATGAAAGATAGAATGCAGGATATATGCCGGCAAGAACGCCTGTTGCAAGTATAAATGCGACGGCAGAAAGCCAGAACCTGTAATCGCCAAACGGGATCGTTAGTTCGTCATGTATCAGCCAATTGAAACCGAGGAGTGTTGGATAAAGTAACAGCAAGGCAATAATGCCGGCGAGAAAAGAAACAAGGATCGATTCTCCCAGGAATTGCGTGATCAATGAACCCCGTTCCGCACCTACTACTTTACGGATGCCCACTTCCCGCGCACGCTTCTGGCTTCTTGCTGTACTCATATTCACATAATTAATACAGGCGATCAGCAGGATGAAGATTGCGATCACGGTGAACATTCTTACGTATTCAATATTGCCGCCCGCAATCTCTCCATTCTCAAATCTTGAATAGAGATGCCATTTTTTCATCGGATGGACAAACAGTTCATTCTCCGAATCCGGTACATGTTTTTTAACGATGTTGGCGAATAAATGATTAGCGTCCGCTTCGGTAACGCCGGGTTTCAGTAGCACCATGGTACTGATGTTGCTGTTCTGCCATTGGTCATCATCCCAACCCACTTTCTTCATGTAAGTCCAGGGAACGATATAATTGAATCTGAAAATAGAATTGGGTGGAGGATCTTTTACAATACCGGTGACGGTGAAATAGTCCGTGCTGTCGATCCGCACAGAGTGTCCCAACACATTTTTATTGCCAAAAAGTTTATTGGCCATTGATTCAGTCAGTACGATCGAATAATCTGAGGCGAGTGCGGTTTTGGGATCACCTTTGAGTAACGGAAAATCGAACAGGTTGAAAAAACCGGGATCAGCAAATATACCCGGCAACTGGTATTGCTGATTGCCGGCATGCAGAACGAACAACATCACCCAGTTCAGCCGGACCGCGGTCTCCACCTGCGGATAATCATTCTGCAATACAGCCGCAAGCGGTTTTGGTGTTGACCACCAAACCTGTTTTTCTCCATCAAATGTTGCGCGGTTAAGTACCTGGTAGATCCTGTCTTTCTTACTGTGAAACTGTTCAACACTTAGCTCCTTCGCCACCCAGAGCAGGATCGCCAATGCGCTGACCATGCCTAATGCAAGCCCTGCTATATTGATCAGCGAGAAACTTTTATTGCGGGCGAGATTGCGCCATGCCACCGTTCCGTAATTGCGCAGCATACTGCGGTTGAACACGGGCAGCTTTAGTTTACGCAGACGTGGTGGGGCCGTTTTCTTTGGTTCAACAGGTTTGGTCAAGGGTGGCATTTCTTCTTCACCAGCCTGTTCCAGGATCCTGTTGAACGCTTCATCATTTTGCGGGTTGGCCGCAGCGGAGGAGTTATTCCAGAATTCTGCCATCAGTTGCAGTTGCATATCCATAGACGGATCGTCCTTTACCAGGTCGTTCAGTTCCTGCAATTCATCTTCGGATGCTTCGTGCGCCATTTTACGGGCGAACAATTGCCATATACGGTCCTGTTTCTCCATCAGATAAGCAACTGGTAGTTAATCATGGTAAAAATAAGTAAAACGATTTTCCGATCTTCTGCATTAGCCTGTAGTAATACGCTTCTGTGGAAAAAATGGCGTTAAATTTTTCCTGTTTTTTCAAAAATCCCGGTTTGGTGCAATCGCCGTTAATCTCTTTTACCTTCTTCGATTCACGTAGCCACAATCGTCGTTTATGCTGACAACAATATCCGGCAACATTAACCGGCCTATTTTACACCCGATCTGACAAAGTTTGGTGTTGGAACGTCCTTGTTTTTTCGTTTTCTCATGTGAAGCAACCCCGGGGGAAGTGTCTACTTCCCCTTTTTATGTTGGATATTCGGCCATCGAACTACCATAATACTTTAACTGGCAAGTTGGATTAGTTAACCCAACTTGCTAGTTAAACTAACATATTTTCAAAGGTATAGCTGATAATAAACAGTGCTATCTTGATAAAGAAGCCATCTGGGATGACGGCGTGGATGGTTCTAAGCATTTTTGCTTTGATGATGGAGAAAGTGGTTTCGA
>QFQQ01000225.1 GCA_003243445.1 Citrobacter freundii | reverse complement strand
AGTGGCAGTAATTCATTTTTAACTTGCAGGGTTAACGAATGAGCAATGACAAATTGGTTGTCTGCGGAATTGATATTGGGTACAGCAATGTAAAAATTGCTGTCGGGGATCCAGCGGATGACAAACCCACAGTCAGTATTTATCCGGCCTACGCAACGAATGAGGCTGTAGAAGATGTGCGGCTGGTAAAGCGTAACTGCGAACACGAAGTGCTTGTCTACCCAGGCGGTAAAGAATGGCGGGCTTTTACCGAACGCCCCGATGCACGGGAGTTGCATGACCGTTACCACATGACAGAAATGTACCTGGCGCTATATCTGGCCTCACTGGATAAAATAGCCGCTAAATCTGGCAATGACATCGATCTGGTAGTAACAGGTTTACCTGTTCGTCTAGCCAACGATAGCGAACGCGCAAAACTTACCGCTAGGCTCACCGGGACGTTTACCATTGCGCCTGGAAAAACAGTGACTGTTAAAAAATGCCTTGTTCTTCAGCAGGGCGTAGGTGTCATCAATGACATCGTTAACAGACCAGGCCTTATCAGCCAGGAAGAGTTAGAGAAGGCGACTATTCTCGTGGTTGACCCAGGCTTCTTCTCGATGGACTACATCGCCTTTAAGAGCGGGAGCCGGGTATCAGGCTCTTCAGGTTCATCACTAAAAGCAACCAGTGCAATTATTGAAAGCATTGTGAATCGCCTTAATGCCGTTAACCCGGAAGAGCGTATCGATGATTTACCAGAAATCATTGAAATCGCTCTCCGTAACAATGAACCATCTTTCTTTAATGGGTTCCGCCACATTCCCCTACGCCCTCTGCTTGAAGAAGCAATTCCCTCCATCGCCAGTGATGTAGTCAAAGAGTTGCGAAAATCGACAAGGGTTCTTGGGCCAGTCCATATCATTGCAGCTGCCGGTGGTGGGACTGGTTTCTATGAACAGACTATTCGTGAGGAATTCCCCCGAGCCAGGATCGTATCGAGCCCGTTGCCTGTTGCCAGTAATGCTATCGGTTTCTGGAACTATGGCGTTGACTTGATGCTTTACGGTGACGATTGAGCAAAGGGGGGTTCATGCAAGTTCGAGTGACGATTAATCCAATACTGTTTCCAGAGCTGATTAATTATCTGGAATCAAAACCGTCTGGCCAGCGTAGTAGTTCTCTATTGGCGCTGGCGAACCGAGCATTGCTAGCGGGTGACAATTTTATACCCGGTGTCGTCCGTGAGACTTCAAAAAAACGTAAATCAGAACAGAAGAAATCAGTCCGTGGGCCGAATATAGAAAAGGAGACTGGTCTGATGACTAGTCAAAGAGACGGCCACTTACCCAAAGAAAATGAGGACAAGGAACCAAAATTTCGTCACGTGGTTAGCGACGATATAGTCAATACAGGCCCGCCGTTTGGTGAGGGCGATGATATTCAGCATCTCGAAGTAAACGATGGACAGTTATCGACGGCGAACCTAATCAGTCAGCCTGAGCTTACTGGAAACGAACCGGAGCCCAATCCCGGAGATAAATCGGGTTTTGGGGAGGCAGGTAACAATCAAGGTAGCGGCGTTAATGTAAAGGGTACACCAAGGCGTGTACGCATAAGTTGATGCCATCGTAGGGTTAGTGGGGAGGGGGGAAATGCAGAAAGCAACGAAGAGTTTGGTGCTCGCTTTACTATGTGCTGCTTACTGCACGAGTTCGAACGCCAGGCTTGTAGATCTTCGTGGCACTTCCTGGGAAAAACATTCCCAGAAAGAGTGTGGTCTCGATCCGTACCTTCTCTACGCGGTGGCACTCACCGAGAGTAAAAAAAATGCAGGAACCAAGGGGTATGTTGTTCCGAGCCCCTGGGCATTGAACAACTATGTTTATGGGTCGTATTACCCGACAAGTTATGAAGATGCCAAGAGAGCGCTAGCCCGCTACCTCTCTGCCACTCCGGTAACAGATATTGGAATCGTTCAAATTAATTTTCGTTGGAACGGACAGTATGTTAACCATCCTGAAGAAC
>QFQQ01000224.1 GCA_003243445.1 Citrobacter freundii | reverse complement strand
TATTCGATATGGCCACACCCCGCGAAAGATTGGTAGAATCGCTTAAATTCCTGAAAGAATTACAGGATAACGGTGTAGTCGGTATCCATACCGATGAAATGCCCAACAGGAAATACAGGGAGATACTGCTTAAAAACGGCTTTATCCGTGAGGTGACAAAGGGATGGTACATAACTACCGATCCTGCTGAAAAGGAAGGTGAAACCACGTCCTGGTACAGTTCCTATTGGGAATTTATTGTAAAGTTCCTGAATCACAAATTTGGCGATGACTGGTGCTTGTCAGCAGACCAGTCGCTGCTTATCCATGCGGGAAACAGCGCAGTACCTCAACAGTTGATGATACGTTCGCCACAAGGAAATAATAACCCTACGCCCTTACCGCATAACACGTCTCTGTTCAATTTAAGGACTGGTATTCCCCCAGCGGATCAAACCATCGTAACCAATGGAATCAGGATGTACAATCTGCCGGCTGCTTTGGTTTACAGTTCACCGAGCATCTATACAAGGAATGCCATAGATGCCCGCACAGCCCTTACGTTGATAAGAGATGCTTCGGAGGTACTACCTATCCTTTTGGAAAACGGTCACACCACATTTGCGGGAAGATTGGCAGGCGCTTTTAGAAATATTAACAGGGATAAAATAGCTGACCAGATTGTTGATACTGTTAAGCAGGCAGATTACGATATACGGGAAGAAGATCCTTTTGAAACCAAACTGAACCTTAATCTATCCTCCCGTGAACGCTCTCCCTACGCCAATCGCATCAGGCTCATGTGGCAGCAGATGCGTGAGATTATTATTTCCAGCTTTCCAAAAGCTCCCGGCATACCCGATGATTCACAAGCCTACCTGAAGGACGTTGACGACATTTACATAACAGATGCCTATCACTCCCTCTCGATAGAACGGTATCGGGTGACACCGGAACTTATCGAAAGAGTAAGCAGCGGTCAGTGGAACAGTAAGGCGCATGAGGAAGATCGCAAGCAAAGGGATGCTATGGCTGCCAGAGGCTACTACCAAGCCTTTCTGCAGGTGAAGGAAACCATCACAGCAATACTGAAGGGAGCCAATTCAGGAAAGCAGGTGGATAAAGATCACTCAAAATGGTACAGGCAACTATTCGACCCAAGCGTTACCGCCGGGCTATTAAAAGCGGCGGACCTTGCAGGGTATCGAAACCATCAGGTATATATCGGGAACTCCAAACACGTTCCTCTGAACGTGGATGCTATGAGAGATGCCATGCCCGTTCTGTTTGAACTATTGGAAGAAGAACCGGAGCCATCGGTCAGGGCAGTATTGGGTCATTTCATTTTTGTTTTTATCCATCCGTACATGGATGGTAACGGACGAATAGGACGGTTTCTGATGAATGCAATGTTGGCTTCCGGTGGATATCCGTGGACGGTTATACCTGTGGAAAGGAGAACTGAATATATGCAGGCATTGGAGCAGGCAAGTGTAGGACAGGATATAACTTCGTTTGCCACTTTCCTTGCTTATCTGGTCAACGAGCGGTTAAAAGGAAAAATAGTTGCTAAGTTGCCCGACGCTAAGTAGAACGGCTACATCCTATTTCGTAGTACGGCTACAGCATGTTTGCGGTGCAGATGGACACTTTCAGCCTGATAGTTCTCATTACTTTTTGCCTCTATTTCCTGTGGAGATTTTCTGCTTTTAGTCAATAAGCTGATAGCTGTACTCACTGTTGTGCGATGAAGTTTTTCACCGTTGAACGTCAGGTTATCGGGAAACAGTGTACTTACGATTTTTCTTTTTTGTATAACAGTTCCATTTTGAAACAACTCTTCTAAATGCGACAATTTGGAAATAGGAAGATCCCATAGTAATTCCATATTGTCTGAAAATGAAATGGATGTTTGTAGCTTTACTTCAATATCAGTCATTCTTTCATTGGCTTCTGACTTAATGGTACGATAGTCTTCGCCTTCAATTTCTCCACGCAGCAATAATTCACGAGCCTTTGAGAGCCGGTGCTTTATCTGATCCA
>QFQQ01000223.1 GCA_003243445.1 Citrobacter freundii | reverse complement strand
AACTGGAGAAAGAGCAAAACCGCAGGCTAAAGAAAATGGAGATCCAGGCCGTCAACGATGCAGTCCTCGCTGAGCTCATACCAAAGGCTTTCAGCAAATACAGCACAACAAACATTTGGGTGGATACTAAATCACGTCTGCTGCTTGTTGAAACCACCAGCCATAAGAAAGCAGATGATGTAACAGCATTGCTGCGTAAAACTATTGGCTCACTGCCTATTATCCCATTCACGCTGGAAACACCGGTAGAACTGACGTTAACAGAGTGGGTCAAAACAGGAAGCCTACCGCCTGGCCTGGCTTTATGCGACGAAGCAACTCTCAAAGATGTGCTCGAAAACGGGGGAGTCGTTACAACAAAACGACAGGATTTGATATGCGATGAAATTGCTCATCATATCGAGGCCGGAAAGCTTGTCACAAAAGTTGCACTGGGCTGGATGAACCAGATGTTTTTTATCCTGAATGACAATTTCATCTTTTCGCGACTGACCTTTACGGAAGAACTTATTGAACAGAACGATGATATTTCACCAGAAGATCACGCCCAAAGATTTGATGCTGATTTCGTTTTGTTTACCTCTGTTGTGATGGAGGTTCTGGACGCAATGATAAAAGCCCTCGGTGGTGAAAGCCCGGGACTCATTACAACGCCGTCAGACGAACAACCAGCTGTCGGGGGCGAGGCCAAACAACCAGAAAATACCTTCCATTAAAGGGGTGAGCGATGATTACTACTACAGAACTCGAAGAATTATCAAGCCAGGTTGAAAATGCTAACAGTGCCCGTGCTCTGGCAGTTAAAGGTCTGGTTAAAGAAACAAGAGAGCGACAGTCTTCATTGTGGGCACTATTTATTGGCCTCTTCATTAAGACACCGGCGCAAAAAAAATTGAACGAATGTGAATTGCATCTTAACCAGCTACTAGCTAAATGCAGGGATATCTCTCTTCAATACGTAGTCATGTCTTCGCTTCAAGAAATTATGAACTCACCAGATGGCGAACTCTACCAGCATCAAGTCACTTGCTGGAAAGAGGCTCAGATAAAATATAAAGAATCAGGCAGATTACTCAAACTTGCGGAAAATGCCCGCGAAAAATTGAAAACAGCAAGAAACGATTGTAATAGCGCTTCCTCGCTTGAATTACTGGATATGTTTACTACCAATAAAGTCGTATCTGTATTTTCTGCAATGGACACATCTTCCGCCAGCAGCTCGTTAAAGAAAGCTATGAGTGCGCTTAAGCAATTAGCCGATGAAATGCCTGACCTGAAATCATCCATTGATGTTTGCTTACCTGATGACACGCTTGATCTGATAGTTGATCTTACTTTAAATCCTGCTATCGATATTCTCTCCTGGTTCAATGTTTCAAAACTGGATAATGCCGAAGAGCAGTGCAGTAAAGCCTTAAAGAAACTACAGAAGTTATTAGGCCAACTGGGTGAAGTGCATGATTTGAGAACTAAGGAATATCAATCTCAATTAGAAACACTGAAGACAACTGAAAAACCATACATCAGAAAAGTGATGAGGCGCATTCCAGAAAATATGAAATTCAAAGAGCCAGAGTATCTCCAGACTATAGGACTTCGCACATGACTCTAAAATATATAGTCGCTCTCGCAATAGTTCTGATATTTCTTTGTTTTGCTGCATTCATTCTTATCTATGCGGGTCGAACAAAACGAGAACAAAAACAAACTCAGCAACCATTGGACGAGCATGATCAGCAGGCAGATATAAATGCCGATGCCGACGAGAACGCCGCACTTGATGGGTTGAGTGAATACTTCATCAAAAAAAACACGATATTGCCAAAAGTCCTTATGGATCTTTATGTTCGCTTGAGTGCGGTGTTCAGTGGCCAGTACATTATCGCGCCCCAGGTGCTTGCCCGGGACTTAGTTGAACTGGAGCTCGAAGATGAGCCGGTTGCCCCGGTTGACGTACTTCAGGCCCAACAGTACGCAGATGAATTCGTGTTCGATTTTGTTCTCTCCGATGCGCATACCGGGGAACTAGTGCTAGCAATGATCA
>QFQQ01000018.1 GCA_003243445.1 Citrobacter freundii | reverse complement strand
TGTCAGTATGCGCGGATTACGCAGATGACAGTCTGTTATCAGCAACTAATCTGCGAAATCTGCGTATCCAATAGAGATCCGGACCGGCAGTAAAAATATTTTTTTTAATAGTGAGGATAAATCTGCGAAATCCGCGGGAGCCTTACGCCAGCCAAAGATGTGGGACACGGTAGCTGGAGGGGCATTACGCCGTTCAAAGCTTAGCATACAAATAAAAAACCCACGAACAAGTCGTGGGTCAATATCGCTTATTTTAAATAGCAGTATCAGAAATTTCTCGCCGGCAAAGACGGGAACACTTTATACACCAATTCACTTTTTGGTGAAATGATCTGCCATGCCGTAAGAAACAGGATCATAAAATCTGTGTAAAAGGAAAAATGCTGCTGATACCAAACTTCAACAGCGCCTTTATACGGAAGAATGACCTGGCGGTAGCATTCATGCGGAGGAAGCGAACTCTGCGTGATGATCAGCTCTTCATCACGGAAAACAATGGAACCGATGCCCGTAAGCCCCGGCCTTGCACGATAGACTTTTTCTTTCATTTCATCCGAGTAACGATCGAAACCTGCTTTCATCAATGGCCGTGGACCGACGAATGACATATCCCCCGTGATAATATTGATCAGTTGCGGCAGTTCATTAAGCTTGCTGATCCGGAGAAACTTTCCCATGAACGTTACACGCGGATCATTGCGCGTGGTTACATCGCCGCTTCCCATGTTAGGACTATTCTTCAGCATGGTCGCGAATTTCCAGATACGGAAGATCCTATTATGATACCCTACCCTGTCCTGGCGATAGAACACCTCGTGCTCACCGGTCAGCAGCAATAAGATCACGATCGGTATAAACAGCGGCAATAAAATGATCAAAGCAATAAGCGCAAAAACGAGATCAAAGAAACGTTTGATGATGGAATACATAGATCAGGATAAAGCTTGTTTTATCTCACGTACAACAATCTCCAGTTGTTCATTGGTAATATTGGTTGAACTGGGTATGCTCAGGCAGGTATTGTATATATAATCAGCCGCATCTTTTTTGGTGATATACGGGCAATCTTTATACATCGGAAGTTTGTTCATCGGCATCCAGAAGCGGCGGCTCAGGATCTTGTTTGCATTCAGATGATCCAGCAACCGTTGCTGCTGATCTGTCTGAATGGTAAACAGCCAGCCATTGGCTTTCACATCAGGAAGCTCCTGTTGAAAACGGATATCAGCCACGCCGCTCAATTCATTTTTATAAAATGCCACTACTTCTTTTTTTCTTTCGAGAAAAGAAGGAAGTAATTCCATCTGTGCAACACCAACAGCCGCAAGAATATTCACGAGTCTGTAGTTATAGCCTACTTCATCATGATAATACTCGTCTGGGCTGGCTTTTGCAGTTGTAGTAATGTGTTTGGCGTGTTTTGCCAGTGCTTCGTCATCGGTAACGATCACACCGCCGCCGCCGGTAGAGATGATCTTGTTTCCATTGAAACTGAAACAGGCCAGCGGGCTGAATGTACCTGCATGTTTTCCTTTATAGGTTGTGCCCAATGCTTCTGTCGCATCTTCTACAATGGGAAGCGGGTATTTTGCAATAATGGATAAGAACCTATCCATATCACACATATTTCCCAATATGTGTACAGGCATGATCGCACCAATGCGGCGGCCATCTTTTTTATAGAATAACTCCTGCCCTTTCACTTCAGTTTGTTCTGCCAGGAATTCTTCCAGCAGATCCAGGTCCATTTGCCAGTAGGCCGGATCAGCGTCGATCAGTAAGGGATCAGCGCTCAGATATCTGATGGAATTGGCAGAAGCCACGAATGTGAGGTTTGAAACGATCACATAGTCATTTGCTTTCACCCCTGACAGCAGCAGAGAAATGTGTAATGCTGCGGTACCATTTACAGCAGCCACACCATATCTGGCTCCGGCAAAATCGGCAACCATTTGTTCAAACTGGTTTACATAAGAACCGACAGAGGAGATCCATCCGGTATCCAGGCAATCTTTTACATATTTCCATTCATTACCTGCCATATTCGGCAGACTGAGCGGGATCAGTTGTTGATTACTCATACACTTTTTTTCCTTGTTCAAGATATTCGTTGTACCAGTTGATCGTTTGTTTCAATCCTTCTTTCCAACCCACTTCTGGCTCATAGCCGAGTTGCGTACGTGCTTTGGTAATGTCAGGACAGCGTCGGGAAACAGATCCGGGATAAGTCGGTGCGTTTTCATATTCGCCCGTAAAGCCCATCAGCTCTCCGGTGTAATGGATCAACTCGCCGATAGTGATCTCTTCCTGCGTTCCGATATGATAGATCTCCCCGTTTGTATTGGGTTGTTCCATTGCCAGCACGGTTCCTTTCACGGCATCGGAGATAAAGCAGAACGCGCGTGTCTGATCATGACCATACACCTTGAACGGCGTTTCTCCTTTTCTGAAACGGATCGCAAGGTGAGGGATCACGTGTTTGAATCCCATACGCGGGCCATACACGTTATGATAACGCACGATGGTCGTTTCAACATTCAGCATCCTGCCATAGTTAAGAAACCCTGACTCACCCAGCATTTTTGTGACGGCGTAGGTAAATCTCGGGTGACCAATATCTTCGATACAAAGCGGTACCTGCTCCGGCGTTGGAATGGTATAGCCAAAAGCATCAACCGTTCCGGCATAACATTCACTGGTTGAGGTGAACAGGACCTTGCCGATCTTCGCTCGCCTCATAAATTCAAGTGTATTATAAATAAGTGCTGTATTGATGCGGATGATCTCATGCGGAATGGAGTTTGCGTTATCCACACCAACAACCGATGCCAGCATATACAGCTGGTCATATTCTTCATCCAGCTGATCAAATGCTTTGGGATCGGTGTAATCACCGGCGATCACTTTCACATTATGCCTGTTCACCAGTTCAGTAAACAATTCATCTTGTTTACCTCTGGCGAAATTATCCGCAATGGTCAGTGAATAGTCACGGTTCTCTGCAAGGAACTTTGTAATGTTATAACCGATAAAACCTGCTCCACCTAAGAGTAAAACTTTTTTGCTCATTCTTGTTAGTTTATTGTTGCGATGATCAGCGGCTTATTCATTCACATTATTCAGGTCGCCGCGGCCGATCACGCGAACCGTATGTTTTGTTGATAGCGTTTTTATATCATCATTATTAAATACACCGATGGTGTCATAAATAAAGGTGGAACTGAGTGCGAGCAATTGCTGCATCAATGCCGGGTTATTGCGATAGTCTTTATGACCTGTTGTTACCACGATCACATCATACTCATTTTTCAGCAGTGCCTGAAGATCGCGGTTCACTTCCATTTTCTTCTCTTCCCAGTAAACCACGTGGGGGTCATGTACAGTTATATTGCATCCCGCAGACTCCATCTGCTGATAAAAACCATGCACGGGCGTGTAGCGGGTGTCTCCAACGTCATTGAGATAGCTTACACCCAGCAGTAATGCTTTCTTTCCTTTCAGTGATCCGGGGAATTGTGACTGCAGGAACTGGAATGCATAAAAAGGCATGCGGTCATTGATCCGCACACCGGTTTCACTTTGCTGTAACGGCTCAGTGCTACCAAACAAGTTCATCTTTGCCCAGCTGGCCATCAGCGGATCTTTGGTAAGGCAATAACCGCCTACGCCAAGGCCGGGCAGCATAATATTTTTATGTGTCGGGCGCATTCTGATCGCATTCACTACTTCATAAATATCCACGCCTGCTTCCTCGGCAAAGCGGCTCCATTCCACCATGAATGCAATGTTCATCGCGCGGTATGAGTTCTCCAATACCTTGGCCATTTCTGTGGCATGCGTGATGCCCAGTCTCGTCAAAGGGTATTCATCCGTGCGGATAATGGTGCGAAGGAATTTCTCCACGGCATTTGCGCTTGCTTCATCCACGCCTGAGTAAACGCGATAGAAGTTTTGTATGGAATCTACATATTTCGGTCCCGGCATTACTCTTTCATAAGAGTGGCCCACGCGCACTTCACTGGTAGGTAACCCGCGCTGCTGAAGTTTTTCTTCAATAAGCGGTTTAACGATCTTGGCGCAGGTGCCCGGCGGAACGGTTGTTTCCACCAGCACAAGCACATCCTGGCGGCAATGATCACCGATGCTGCCGATCGCTTTTTTGAATGGAGTAAGATCCACGTCAAAACCCCTCAGCTCGCCATTCTCCACGGATTGCTTTTGTACGTCGAGGTTGATATCCACCACGATCACATCTGCTTTGCTGTAAGCATACGGATCGAATGTTGCGTACAGGTTCTTTTTCTCTCTTGCCTGTCTGTAAAAGATCCCGATCTTGGGATCATCAGCGATCACGGGGAAGATGCCTTCATTGATGGATCTGATCTTCCACCAGGAACCGGGTGAAGGAAGATCGATTCCAATCACCGCATATTCTTCGGTCAGGGCGTTTGCCACCACGAGGCTCATTACGGCACCGACAAAACCAAGTCCCTGGACAATCACCACTTTTTTTCCGGGATGCAATGCGATGAATTCATCGATCCCCTGCTTATCGGAAGGGTTTTCCGGTATCTCATATTCCTGACCTGTAAGCGGACTTACAGATTTGCGTAAGGTAAGTTCCTGCAGCATATTAATCAGTTAAGGTTGCAATTTAAAAATCCTGTTTGCTATACGCACAAAGGCCCATGGTTTTTCATACGTTGTAGCCCTGATACGTCTTTCAATTTCTTCTTCCGGCATATCCGGTTTTATTTCGCAAAGCTCATTCAATTCTTTGCGTGTATAGGCTTTGCGTGTCCATTTTTCGCCTGACACCGGCAATTCTTCCCCTTTTCCCAGTTTTTCCATGATCTCATAGAAAAGTTGTTCGATCAGATCATAGCAGTGCATGGTGACATCATACACCGTATCGGATGGCTGCAAAGGAAAACGCGAAACCCTGATAATATCACCGGTATCAACGGTTGCCTTCATATAGTGGCAGGTAACGCCATATTCCGTTGCGCCATTATATAACGCAAAATTTGTGCATCCAGTACCCGGATAGTCAGGACTTCCCGGATGAAAATTTATCGCCGCAATTCGTGCGCGCTCCAGAAGGGCGGCGGGTAGAACCCAGGACGAGATAAAGGAAATGATCACATCACCGGACCAGTTCAGTACATGATCCGGAAGTGGTTCTGTGCGGTCAGCGGAAAAAATAAGCGCGTTGGGGAAATGCTCTGCCAGCCAGCCGGCGGCCCGCTGCGCATAGCTGTTCTCCTTTTTACAAAGAAAAAGAACGGAGAGCTGATAGTTGTTTCCGGACATCTGTTCTGTGTTTTGCTTACGCGATTTTATTTCTTAGCCAGCAATTCAAGATACCGGTCGTGCATGGCTTTATGCACACTCGGCTGATTAAAGAACTGATGAACTTTGTGCTGAAGTGCGGCTGCCATTTCTTTCATTACGTCAGGATTGGCCAGCGCATATTTCAGCCGGTCTTCCAGTTCTGCTTCGTTCTTCATTTCGAAGATCAGACCGGTCTGATCATGATCTACGATATCTATATTCCCCTCGATCTTTGAGCAGATCACCGGGCAGCCCATGGCGCCGGCCTGCAGCAGCACATTCGGGAAACCTTCCCTGTGTGAAGGGTGAACCAGCGCAAAAGCCTGGCTCATATAATATTCCACACTATCGCTCCAACCTGGCAATATAATGCCCGGATGATGATGGATAATGTTGCGTGTATAGTCAGCAACCGGATCCACTTCATCTTCGAACGCACCAACAAGCACAAGGCGGAGCCGGTCGTTCGTTTCGTACAATTTTGTAAATACCGAAACCAGCTCTTCAATACCCTTATCCCGTACGATGCGGCCGACATTGACCAGGTAAATACAATCGGCCTCATAGCGGATCAGCTGCCTGATCTCTGCCATTTTTGTTGCGTCCAGCTTTGCAGGATCAAAACGTCGCAGATCGATACCGTTGCTGGTGCCTTTGGCAATAACCTCCAGTTTTGCCGTATCCGATAATTTCTGTTCAATAATGTAATCCCGGAGGGAAAAACTATTTGGCCAAACATTCGTCGCGCATTTCATCGTTAGTTTTTCCATTGCCACGAGTATCTTTCTCGTCTTGCCGGTAACAGTCATAAAGCGAAGACCGGCAATGGTATGGATGCGCAGTTTCACACCCGCCATTCTTGCTGCAAGCATTGCCAGCAAACCTGCTTTGGGCGTATGAGAATGAACGATATCAGGCTTTTCTTTTTTGAACAACCGGTATAGTTGCCATAGACATTTCAGATCGGTAAACGGCGTCATCTTCCTGGTCATGGGAATAATGATATGACGGCATTTTTCATACGCAATTACATCAGGGAGTTCAGGGCCATCACTGCTTACCATAAGCACGTCAAAGCCGTGTTCCTGCATATAGCTCATCTGCTTTCGGAGAAGATATTTTAAAGAGATCGGAGCGGTGGTTATTCGAACGAGTTTCGGCATCAATAAAATTTGCGGAAAACAGTCAATTGATTTTGTAGCATTTTTTATACCAGACCTCCAACGCAAAAATGGTCCAGAGCATTTTTGCCCTTTTCTCATCACTGCAACGGATCTTCCTGTTCCATAGGTCATTCAGAAAACCAGGTTGAATATAGTTTGCAGAATAAGCGCTGGTGGAAAAAAGATAATCTCCGATAAGTTGTTTCAGCTCTCCATCGATCCATTTTTTCAGTGGAATTTCAAAACCTCTTTTGGGTTGATTGATAAGCTCTGCAGGGAGGTATTTTTCGGAAAGCTTGCGGAGCAGGAATTTTGTTTGCGCACCTTTGATCTTATATTCATCAGGCAATGAAGGCAGATATTCGAGTACGCCTTTACTGAGTAAAGGGCTGCGTCCCTCTAACGAATGAGCCATCGTAGCGATATCCATTTTAACGAGCAGGTTACCGGCAAGAATATTATCAAAGTCGAGATTCATGATCTTTTTTAAACCGGAAAGGCCGGACCGGTTCATTTCCGCAAAATCATCTTCCACTTCTTTCAGGTAATCATTATCTGTGATCAGGTTCTGATCAAATCCTTCAAAGCTGTCGATCGTGGCGGAGAGATATGTATCCAATCCTTTTTTGCGGGTCATATCTATCAACCTGTAAATATAATTGTAACGGCTTTTTTTATTATGCGGTACCGGAAGGAACTTATTGGCCAGACCAGCGAGCGCGCGTAATGGCGGGGCAGGATTCAGAAAATCATATTTCAGGAAAGGGACATACCGTCTGTATCCGCCAAACAGTTCATCGCCGCCATCTCCATTCAGGATAACGGTCAAATGTTTTTTTGCCTCGCGGCTTACGTAATAACTTGGGATGGCTGAGCTGTCAAAAAATGGCTCTCCATAGTTGGAGAGAATTGTTTCAATATCATTCAGCAGGTGATCGAAGGAAATGCGTATCTCATGATGCCGCGTTCCATATCTTTCTGCTACCAGTTTTGCCAGCGGAGCTTCATCGTATTCACCATCGAATGAAACGGTGAAAGTCTGAAGCCTGCTGTTGTATTCTGTTGCGATCGCAGACACGATCCCGCTATCGATCCCGCCGCTGAGAAATGAACCAACCTCAAGGTCTGAAGACTCAACCCTCGTTTTAACAGCCTTATGCAGTAAGGCGTCTGTTGTTGCCAATGCCTGTTCCAACGTATCGGAGGAATGGCGCTTATAGAACGTATGGATATTCCACCATTTTTTGATCTGCGGAACGGGCTTGTCCAGCGGCACAGTAGCATAAGAGCCTGCAGGTAGTTCAGTTATATCCTGGTATGGAGTCGATGATTTGTAAAAATACCCCATGCGGATATATTGCTGGATATGCTGTTCATTGATGGACAGATCCAGCTGCTGGCGCAATGCATTCAGTTCGCTTGCAAACACAAAGCGATTTCCATTACTGTAGTAATACAAAGGCTTTTTTCCTGCACGGTCGCGGCCCAGCACGATCGAGTTATTCCTCCGGTCATAGATGGCCAGGGCAAACATTCCATCAAATTTTTCAAAACATTGTACTCCCGATCTGTAATAGGCGTGGAGGATAGTTTCGGTATCGGAGCTGGATTCACAGGCAAGTGACATCTCTTTTCTTACATCAAGATGATTGTAGATCTCTCCGTTAAAAATGATCGTCAGTTCCCGGTAATGCATGGGTTGATGGCCTCCTGCTATATCAACGATAGCAAGACGGTGATGATGTAATTGCAGATGATCCTGTTCAAAAGTCTGCTGTGCATCCGGGCCACGGTGATATAAACAGCGTGTCAGCAGGGGGATGTCTAACTTCTGATTGACAGAGCCGGCGATTCCACACATAACTTCAGATTTTTAATAATCCCAGTGCTTTTGATAACCAGGCTGGGTATGGCAGTGATAATTTCCGGTAAGTTATCATCACCATGATCATATAAAAAGGTAAACAGGGTATTTTGTATCTCGACAGGGCGCCAAAGTTGGCTGTTGATGCGCCCACACCGATCGCGAATACCATGGCAAATACGAAACACATAAAGAGCCGTGGATCACCGAAGATAACGCCAAACGGCTTTAGCAATCCCTGCCTGAGGAACAGGTAGAGGGTTGCAAATAAGAACAACATGCTTTCCACAGCGGACAATGCAGCGGCCGCCGAAGTAACTTCCCAGGGGAAAGGTCTGTAAAAGGTAGCTGAAATACTACCAAGCACGAGCAGGAAAGTATTGGAAGTATTTACCTGAAAATAAGAACTTCCGCCACCCATGGACTGATCCACCGATGCATAGTTGCTCCGTTGATTCTGGGCTGATGAGGCAATATTCTCAAACTGATACTGCTGTAATGTTTCCTGCGATGTAAAATAACGGACCAGGAAAAAAGATACGGTAATACCGATGGTCAGTGTTATTACGGTAAACGCTCCGCGCAAAGATTTCTTTTTGATCAGCTGACTCATCTCCCGGAATATCCACACGGCGATTGTCATAAGAAGCACAAGGAAAATGTAGGTCTTGATCATAAAAAGCAGGTAAGAACACACCGCAATGATCCCTGCCGAAATACCGATATTTTTTTTTAGCGCACGGATGCTGAACACGGCATAAAGGATGAACCCAACACAGCCGAAGCAGATCGTATCTTTCAGCAGACCTGAACTCCAGAAACTCACGCTCGGCAGAAAAAGGGTTGCGATCGCCAATTCCCTACTGGATGAGGGATAATAGTAATGAAAAACCTTGAACAATCTAAGCGCTCCGCCAAGCGCAAAAAAAGCGAAACACATGGCGATACATAAATAACTGTTGAAAAAGATCAGCCCGGGAATGACCGCCAAGCGCGGCATAAAGAAGTTCCCCGGCGACTTCATGTAGTTATACGTAATATCGTACGCATAATTATCATATAAAAAATACGTCGATAAAGGATTGTCTGTAGAGAGACTGGAGGACCGTACAATATTTCCGACGAATTCAACATCATCTCCTATTGCCTGGCGAAGATCTTTTGCCCCCTGATAATAAAGATTGGTGTCTCCTCCCCCAAAATAAAATTCTGTGATCAGTGTGAACACCAGTACACTGAGCATTTTAAAATAAAATGCCTTGTAATACAATTTACGCTCACGCGGATCGCTTCGTCTCTTAGCCCGGCTTCTTAGGATGATCCAAAGAAAGAAGTAGCAGAGAGGAACCAGTATGAGGTCATTGATGGAAAAAAACTTCAGCTCCAATTAAAATCATTTATAAACATGACTGTGTAAAATAACGATCCTGCAGGAATCAGCCAGCTGCGACCTTTTTGACAACCGACAGATAGGTATCCCTGTTTGCAAGGATCGAGAATTTCTGATGCACAACCTGCCGGCCGGCTTCGCCGATACGGCGCCTGAGTTGCTCATCAACGATCAGGTTCTTCAAAAAGCTGAACCAATCATCTTCATTGCCGGCAAGAAATCCGTTGTGATCATTTTCAATGATCCTGAAATTTGCACCAATTGCTGTTGCAATAGTCGGTACACCCATCGCCATATACTGCAACGCTTTCAGACCACTTTTGCCATACACCCATTGCTCATTGGGCAATGGATATAAACCGATATCAAACCGGCCGATCACATCTGTTTCATAACTGTCTTTCCATTCCAGGGCTTCCACTTCGATGCCGTCAATATGGAAGGATGGATCCCCCATCACCAGCAATTTGAAGGGAATGCCTGCACCCGCCAGTCTCCGGAAAACCGGTTCAAGCAAATGAAGATACTTTGATGTACTGTAACTGCCGCTCCAGCCCAGCACCACTTTGCGGTCCCCAAGCGAATAATCTTTCCGTGGAACATATCTCTCTGTATTGATCGTGGATGAAATATCGGTAGTATGAGCGTTATACTTTCTTACAAATTCATCAAGATAAGGTGTACAGGTGATCACGTGATCGGCGGTCCGCATTAAGAAGATCGGTTTGTTCCTTCCTTTTAATCCGGAGATCAGTTTGTTGGCATTGCTTTTTGATTCAGCCAGGTATACGAGGTCATCAATATCATAGATCATTTTCCTGCTGAGCTTTCTGAACAGCCATTCAAATACCGGGGGACCAAATGGCGTCACCCAGAGGAAAACATAGGAAACATCATATTTACGCAGCGAGAACAGCAGCAGGAACCGCATCCAGTAGCCGTATAAAGTCCACGCGATCTTTTGAAAAAAATGTCCCTTCTTATATACGATATCCTGGAAACGGTTTGTCATGAACGGCTTTACCGTCAACTCGATTCCATTATCCCTGAAATAATCAAAATATTGTTCATACTTCAACCGCTGGCCCGGCACTCTGTTTTCCGGGTGCGGGCAGACAACCAGCAGGCGGATCTTTTTCATATTATTGTTTTTTACCTACTGCGTGCCAGTAAGGGATCTTTTCCGAAAATACAACATCTGTCAACCCGGCCTGTTCCATCATCTGCTTCATTTCCTTGCGGGAGAAGCGCTGTTCAAGCGGTGTTCCGAAACGATCGAGACTGTCATTACGGATGATATAAAAAGACTGGTCCTCGTATGCCTGCAATGGAATACTCTTCCGTGCTTTCTCCGGTACACCGATCATTTTTGCAAACCGGCACAAACCCACAAACGGCATATAAAACACCACGGCCAATGTATCACATGCGGCTTTTTTCGCTCCCCGGGGAAGCTTTGATACACCCCAGCGGATAGCGTTTGATAAATGGAATAACAATTTGAAAGGAAGCGATCTGTTATCAAGACTATAGTAAAGATAAAGAAGGAAATATCCTCCGGGCTTGATCTTGCGGACACTATCGTTCAATGCTTTTTGGGTATCGGGAATATGATGCAACACGCCGAGGCTGTATCCGAAATCAAAATGTCCGTCAGGAAACGGGATATTGTCAGTGGAGGCCTGAATCAATTCCACACTTTGATCGTCTCCCAGTAACTTGTCCGCGGCGAATATAGCCGTGCTTGGATCGATACCCGTGATATGGCCATACCTTCCTTTCAGGTATTTCATGAACCTTCCGCTTCCGCAGCCTATATCCACCACGCTGCTGTTTTGATTCAGCATCTGTGCTGTAACAATATCAAAATACTTATCTCCGGATATCCTGATGTCCTCATCTGAAAAGCCGTGAAAATAATTCCATTCTTCACCAAATGATTTAACTGTTTCTTCGTCCAGGTTATCACCTGGCAAACTATAACTTTTAATAACCCTGTTAGCTGTTTTGATCTCAGAATAATTATTCTGCATCATAGATTGAAAATTTAATGCGGGTAAGGAGGTAATAAACCTGTTTAAAGCTATTATGATGCTTTACCCGTACGTCCGTTTTATTTAAGAAGGCTTGTTAGTTAAGGTTGATCACCCAGCACTTGTTTATATGCTTTGCTGTAAAGCTGTATGCCATGACTAAGGCTGTAAATGTCAGCGATATTTTCCCTGATCCGGGCAGGAGCTGTGCTTAATAACTGTGGAATGGCGTCTGTTGCCGCCTGGTATTCTGCCTCATTGAAATGATGCAGGACAAATCCGGAATGACTGTTCTTTACGATCGCTTCCACGTCCCCGACGCCGCTGTTAACGATCACCGGAAGCCCCATGGCCAGCACTTCGCCGAGTTTTGTGGGCGAACTGGAGATCTTGGAATAAACCGGCTTGATAAATGATATATTGATATCCGAAGCTTTACAATAAAGAGGCACTTCTTTCCTGGATGCTTCTACAATAACAATATCGTTTCCGGATATGCCCAGCGCGGCTGCTTTACTGATAATTGTATCTTTTGGCGAATGGGTTATAAAGAGAAATTTTGCATCCGTAAATTTCTTTTTTATAAAGGAAAACAACAGCAGCATTTCATCCAGCATATACCATGCGCCGATCGAACCAAGATAGCTGACCACCAATGATTGTGCAGGTAAGTGAAGAATCTCACGACCCCGTTGCTTTTCCTGAACCGTCACCAGGGAAAAATGATCCATATCCGAGCAGCAGGGAATCACTGTCAATGGAACGGACGGCTCATAGCCGGGCCATCGGGACATTTCGAGCTTTCCTGCCTCTGTCAGCGAAATGATATAATCCGCTTCCCGAAGAAATGCTTTTTCCTTTTTCTTATAGTACTGATAAACTCTCCGAAAGATCCATTTGCGCTGATCCCAGGTACCTGCATCTTTCTTTTCGTCTGCCCAGAAACCCCGCATATCAAAAAAGAATTTGACCCCGGTCCTGCGTTTCAATTGCAGCCCGAGATCGGCGGCAATATAACTGCGGCAATGGATCATATCATACTTATTGCGGCGATGCAATGCAAAGGCCTTCCGTTTCATCCTTACCGCGTCATAAAATTTGGAGAGCACCGGCGGGTTGGTGGTAAAACTCATCGGCTCCCATTTGATCCCAGCTGCATTAATGATCTCATCGATCACCGGGCGAACGCGCTCAAACCGGTCTTTTTTTTCGAAACTGAGTATGGTGAACTCGTATCCTTCTTTTGAAAGACCCACGAGGTAGGGAAGCACCTGGCTTTGTCCAAGCGGATCAGTCATACCGTCGTACGAGATGTATAAAATTTTCTTTCCCATTTAATAAGTGGAAATAACCGGCCGGATTTTTTCTTTAAAGCAAACGGGGTCTGCCCGTTATTATTGATGTATCACCGAATGTTTTTCCAACATCCATTTTTGCAGAACGATCAGGAGCCAGATCCTGTAGTACCTGAAGAATTCGCCCGAGCGGAATTTCTTCACATATTCCTGAACGGCTTTGTTGTTGAGTATCCCGACTTCTTCAATTTTTGAAGGACTCAGGTAGTCATCGATCAGGTATGAAAGTTTGCCTCTCAGCCATTCTTCGATCGGAACTGCGAATCCCCATTTAGGTCTGTCGAAGAAAGCTTTGGGAATATAGTCATACAGCACTTCTTTCAAGAGGTATTTCTGTACGCCGTCTTTCATTTTCAGATCCGGCGAAAGGTTCAGTGCGAAATCGATCACTTTTGAATCCAGGAATGGAACCCGGACCTCAAGCGAATGCTGCATACTTGCGCGATCAACTTTTGGAAGCAGCTCTTCCGCGAGATAGTTTTTAATATCGAAAAAGCTTTGCTGCTCTTCCACAGAAAGTTTGCGGTCAACCGGAAGCAGGTGTTCGTCAAAATCATAGCTGAAAGAATCAGCCAGCAGGCTTTTGATCTCATCGATACCCCAGTTTCCATGGCATTGAGAAAAAATATGGCTATAGTTTCTTCCCTTCGCATTTTCAAAAAGATAGGATCTGTTGCGGTAAGCATTTTTATCAAACTGATAAAGCGTTTTGCTGATCAGCGGATGAAATGGCTTCAGCAAAGGATTATTCAACCTTTTGGCCCATGTATAAAAACCATATCCCATGAATAATTCGTCTGCGCCATCGCCGCAGAGAGCTACTGTTACATGCTTGCGTGCGAGTTTTGAGACGAGATAGGTTGCAATGCCGGAAGTATCACCATAAGGTTCGTCATAGATATTCAAAAAGTCATGAATAATATCTATGCCTTCGCTTTCATCAACAATAAACTGACGGTAGTTTGCGCCGATATGATCGGCTACCTGCTTTGCGTATTTTGATTCATCGTACTTGCCTTCCCGGAAAGCGATAGAGAAAGTATTGATCGGGGTTGAGCTGTATTTCTGTGCGATGGCGGATACAAGACTACTGTCTATACCCCCGCTCAGAAAGGTACCCAATGGCACATCGCTGATCATACAACGTTCAACCGCTTCTTCCATCAATGTATTCAGCTGTTTCTTTGCGGTTACTTCATCGCTAACCACGGCTCCATGCACATGATCTTCCAGTGTCCAATAAGGCGTATTCTGCCGGATGCCGGTTTCGTCGATGACTGCATAGTGTCCGGGCAGCAATTTGAAACAATCCTTGTAGATCGTTTGGGTTTGAGGAATATAGCCAAGGTATAAGAAATTAGTGATTGCAGACTGATTGATCGCAGATCCGCAGCTGAGTGATTGCAACGATTTTAACTCTGAAGCAAACACGAATTCATGACCACTGTGGTAATAATAAAAAGGCTTGATACCGATGCGGTCCCTTGCCACGAACATTCTCTGCTCCTGTATATCCCAGATTGCAAAGGCGAACATACCATTGAACCATTCGAAACAATCCACGCCGTAGCGTGCAAAGCTTTCGATGATCACTTCCGTATCACCGGAAGTTTTCCATTCGATCCCCTGCAGCTTTTCGCGTTTTATGTCCTGGTAGTTGTAGATCTCTCCGTTGAAGACGATCACATAGCGGCCGCAACTGCTGAACATTGGCTGATTCGCAGAAGTGCTGAGATCGATGATCGAAAGCCTTCTGTGGGCAAGGCCAAGATTAAACTTTTCATGTTCTTCGAAGAAAAAACCATCTGCGTCCGGGCCGCGGTGGCTGATCGCCCGGTTCATTTGCTGAAGATCACTCTTATTTAAACGGGAAGAAATGAAGCCTGAAATTCCACACATTTTTTTTGTCAGGTTTGTAGGCGTATATCCTTCTGGAAACCCAGAAGAATAACATCAATGGAATAATCCAGATTGTATAAGAAAGGATTTTTGTGATCTGCTGGTATATTGATGCTCTTGGTGCGACAGCCCTGTCGGGTGAACCATAGACATAACTGGAGAACAATCCCACCACATTATCCGCCGGAAGATTTCTATAGGCGGCAACCAGTGTTGGTTGATTGTTTGCCAATGATTCAATATCCGGCCTGCCGAGTTTATCCAGTATTGCAGTATCGGGTTCCTTATCTGGGTCAAAGAAATGCCAGCGCTTATCATAGAATACTTCGAGACTAAAATGTCCGCCGAATCGTTTGCCACCATCAAAGATCACTTTTCGTGTGTCGATCTTTTTTCCATTCAGCAATGTCATCATTACGATGGATTGCTGACTGCATGCGGCGAAAGGATGTTTGACAATATCATCCGGAAGTACAATAGCACTGGCATGACCGTCGAACAGCGGCTCAAACAGCAGTGCTAAATAATTATCAGAAAAACCATAAAAAGAATAGCCATGATAAAACTTCTTTCTGACGGCTGTTGAAACAATATTTGTATAATGTTCCTCTGCAAGACTGTCGGCATTCCACGAGCCAAAGGCTGCGTAATAACTGCTGTCGCAGTAAGCAGACAATTTTGCGATTGAATTCAATCTACCCAAAGATGGGTCATATGCCTCAATCTGGTCATAATATTCCTGCTCGTGATTATATTTCGTGAGAGGCGTAGCAAAGCCGAACACCTCGATCAGCGCGAGATAAAAAGAAAACAGGAATACTGTAAAAGAAAATGCCTGCAGCAGATACAACAATCGCTTCATGTAATACGGAACGTTTTTTCATCCGGTAATCAATCGGGTTGACTAAGGCACGGTGAATATCCGACATGAAACAATTGTCAGACATTCATTTCTTCGTTGTTATTTTTTTCCATAACAACTTGAAAAAAACGGCCGGATGAGAAATCGCCGAACGAAGAAGATACAGCATCGCGTAATTATACTTCTTCGTTAATGCAAAACCCAGGGCCAGCGAAAAAAAGAATTGACTTTTGAATTTATTCTTCTCACGGGGCAACAGACCTGAACGTCTGACTTCCCTGTACATTTGAAGATTATCAAAAATCAAGCCCGGTTTCATATCATGTGACATACTGTGACTACTTATTCTATAAAGTAATCTTCCACGCTCACTTGAGATGAGTATCCCGTTTGTGTGTTTCGCTACCTGAAGTAAAAAAAATCTGTCGGCAGAGCTGCTTAGAATCTGATTAAAATTTATTCCGTATTTATTGAGTATTGTTTTTCTCAGCATGTAGTTCGAGGGAACAGTTGTTACCCCCGGTTCAAAAAAAAGAATTTCTTTTTCGGGATCTGCTGCAGCTCCTTTCATCAGGGGAGAGATATCAGGGAAAGTCTCTACCCATCCACAGCAAAAACCCTTAGTTTCATCTTTATCGAGTGACTCGATACGGGCAGTAAGAAAAGATTCACCCATCAGGTCATCTGCATCCAGGAATACAACGTACTTTCCTTTTGCGATCGCAAGTCCATTATTGCGGGCAGTTGACACTCCTTTATTTACCTGGTCCAGTAATGAAATGCGCTGATCGTTCTGCTGGAGAACAATCCCGGCGGTATTGTCTTTCGATCCGTCATTTACAACGATCATTTCCCAATCAGTGAAATCCTGAGCCTTTACAGAATTGATCGTTTCCTGCAAAAAAGCACCAGCGTTATACGCAGGTATGATGATCGATACATGTGGCGTTACTTCCGGCATATGCAAAAGAGCGTCTTGCACCTGATAGCGTCCGTTTTTGATGCTACCATTGTATAGTCATTGGCTTCGGGATAAAAAGGCTTGCGGGTGAAAAATTTTGACACGCCGTTCTTGATACTATATGGAAGCTTCCTGATCCCAATAATACCAAAAAAGAATTCGATGAATTTTCCGATCGCAGGGACCTTACCCGAGTCGTAACGTGAGTATTTCTGCCCCGTCATTTTTGTATCCTGAAATACACTTTGCAATATATCGTGCAATTCATCATACGTGAACTCCTGGGTGTGATATGGATTGGTCACTTTTCCTGAGGGGCTGTTTACAGGAAAATTTGGTGTTGAAATAAACGCGATGCCGCCCGGTTTTAACACCCGTAAAAATTCACGGAGCATTTCCCTGTACATGGTCGTATGTTCGATCGTTTCGAACGATGCGATCTTGTCGAAAAAATTATCTTCGAACGGAAGGTTTGTTCCATCCAGTACCCTGAACTGAAGATTGGGACGTTTCCAGATCCTGTTGCAATCATCGATCGCATCAGCCGCAATATCCCCGCCGATCACTATTCCCCGCGTATGTCCGGCAAGTATATCCGACCCGAAACCAGTACCGCAGGCGAGATCGAGGATCTTATCCTCCGGCCCGATATAAGGCACCATTTCCTGATAGCGGTGTACATGTTCGCCCCACCACGGATTATCTGCTTCCAGTAATTGTCTTTCTGATGACATAGCCAGTTTTATAGTTTATGCTTAATTATTTATATAACAATCCATTCCGGTTGATAAATATCAGTTGCATCGGGAGCCGGCTTATACCATTTGGCAGGAGCCACCACCACAGCATTGCTGCGGCCGCTCAACCATACGGCCCACCAGGCGAAACTGCTGTTCGGAATAATAAAATGTTTGCATTGAGCCATCAGGCGAAGATGATCCTGATCTTTGTGACCGGCGAGTTCAGTCGATACAAATGTTGCGCCCGGCAGAAACTGCATATTCTCCCGGCACCAGTCGATCTCATCCGAAAAAACATAATATGCGGGATCACTGATCTTTTCGGAGATGATCCGTTCAGCCTGCTGATAATAGGGAATGCCGCAGAATCCATGATTGGCATTGATCAGGAAATCGCCCCTGCGAACATGTACGCATACACTGTTCCGCTGCGTAATATCCTGCAGCATTGGTCCCGCCGCTGCAGAAACCGGCTGACGGAATGTGAAGATCTTTCTCAGTTCAGTTTCGGCCTCATTAAAGTACTTTGAACTTTGCCAGTAACCTTCCAGCAGCACATTATCCGGGGCATTCTTAGCCTTATCTGAAAAATGATAATGAGGTTCCAGCCAGTAAGATCTTTTCTTTCCCAGCAACTTGCTGAGTAAACTATTCACTGCTGCATTATTCACCCGATTGGTAAAAAGAGCCGTTTCTTCTTTTGATGCCAGCTGATCGGGTATATTGAATATATCAAGGCTGTATTTACGCGGTACGAATTCCGCGTGATCAGAACTGAGATTATGCAGATAATCTAAATCGATCTTCAACGGTACATTCAACCTCAGCGACGCGGCTTTTCCAAATGCATACTGGAACATTTGGTTGCCGAGGCCGCCTATCAATCTTGTAATAATCATTCTGTGGTATGTTGTCCGGTAATTTTATAGTGTGTCAACCCCGGGACTTGAAAACGATCTCCGTTCCGGAAAAACAGCGGCCTTTTTTGTTTCGTGATCCTCACCGTATAGATCAGGGGATCACTTCAGTTGTCAGCGGTTGGGGCACAGCTGACTTCTTTAATAATTTGATTGTTAGCTGGAATACATATGTGCCAACGATCAGGTAACAAAGTAACATTGCCAGTGCCGTTCCGCGGATGGAATAATATTTTGTAAGCACAAAAAAAAGCGTGCCGCCTGTCGCAATAGAAACAGCAGCCACGCCGACCAGTTTTCTTTTAGCCCGGTAATACCATAACACCGGGTAAAGAAACACTCCAACTGAATAGAAAATATTGCCCACCAGGAGAAGACAGAAGGAAGAGTATCCGATCAGGTATGTCTTCTTTACCAGATAGAAATAGGTAACTGTTCCACCAATAAACACCAGCATTGCGGCTCCAATGATCGCTATCATATATTTAAAGAAGTAGCGTTTTACAACAGCCACTCTGTCCATTGAAGGTTGTGCAAATGCCGAATACATATTTGGCATCAGATAAGAGCTCATTGCCGAAGAAAAGATGAATAACACCCCTGCCAGGGTGGAAGCGATATTATAAATGCCGGTAAGATCATTTGTGTAAAAATATTTGACAAAAAATTTGTCTGAAGATCCCATCAGAAAATTAGCAAGCTGCATGATCATTATGGAAACGCCAAATGCAAATTCATTGCGGATAAACGAGAACTGGAATTTTCCCCGGAGATCCATCTTCACAAAAAAGTAATAGAAGGCATATATCGTAAACAAAAACGCTGAAACACTGATTGAAATGATCCTCGCATAATAGTCATTCCGGAAAAAATACAGCAGGAAAACGGCCAGGCCGATCTCAATAGCGGCTTTCAATACATTACTGATAAAAAAAGTAATTGACTCATGCCGCAATCGCAGGAAATTATTAAGCTGCTCTACAAAGAAATTGAAAAAGGTCAGCAATGGCAGCAGGAATATGTAATACCACTGAAATCCGAAATTACGTTGCAACGGTTCGAAAAATATCGCAATAATGCCTGCGGAAATAAGTGTAGCTCCGCTCACATATACGAGGAACGAGGTGAAAAGATTTTTATACCGTTCTTTATCATCGTTAAAATAGGCCGCATTGAGTGTGATATTGGTGCTGAAAAGAATGAAACTATTCAGCAACAATACGGAGTTTGTGATCAATGCCAGGATACCAAAGCCCGATTCAGAGATATAAAAAGTAAAGAATGGCAGCGCGAGGAAAGAGATCCCTTTTGAAATAACGGCTCCCGCAGTGTACAAGCCTACGTGACGGACCGATCCGCTTTTCAGCTTGTTTAACAGAGTTGCTTTCCAGGTCGCGGTTTTCATGGGAGTGTTCGGTATGACATTAATTGGCTTCAGCGGGGATCAGCATTCTTTCGGGTGATATGCCGAGATAGGGAGGAATGCCTTCCATCTGCAGATTTTCATATAATGACCTGATCCTCCAGAGACCGGCTTCACCCTTCTGTACCTGGATCTGAATATCTTCTTCTTTGCCTGCTTTGAAGCTGAGCTGCCGGCCGGTTGGCGTCATTAATTCAAGTATATGATTTTTCAACAGGTTGAAATGAGACACTCCTGCGGGAACATAGATAAACGCATATCCAAGTGTTTTGGACCTGATCGGGTTGCCCGGTCTCGCCACAGCACTGTAATTAAGGGGAGTGCTGAAATCGATCTTGAATATTTTTGTAGGATCAGTCACAACTACCGAGTAATAACCGGGTGCAAGCGTCGCCAGACTGATCTTCTCTTTTACCAGCGCCGATCTGTAATCATATGACAGTAAAACAGGCTGACCTGAAAAATTTCCATCCTGTCTGTATTGATATATCTTTAGTGTGATCGGCTTTTTATTATCTGGATTGCCGATATAATCACCGGTCAGTTCAATATAATTGCCTGCTGATTTCTTTTTGACCTCGATTACAAATTCCTGGAACATCCAGAATGCGTTATTAACATTAGCGCTATCCATCATGGAACGGGGATAGCTGCTGACAGCGGGAACTGTTTTGAACCTGGAAGCGGCGGCCACAAGTTTTACGGAAGGCCTTGTTTGCAGTTGGTTTCTGTCATTCCTGATCAAACTGTTCATTTCCTGGTCTGACACAGGCGTATTATTCTTCCGCCATTTTGCATCCGGCGTGAACCCCATTCCGTTGATACCGGAACGGGCTCCGAGTACAAAGAAGGCGGGATAACCGGATACGGAACCCTCATCCAGTTTCCGGTATCCGTAGTTGAGAAGCGCCAGCAGGTTTTGTTCGTTCTTCTGATCCTCATATACCCTGTAGAGAAAAAGATAGTGCAGGTAGGATTTTACCTGGAGCAAACGTTTCAGCACCGCCTGGTCTGTTTCGAGAATTTCAGCTTTTGCAACGAGGTCCATCCATTCAGCAAGTGATGACTCCCGGACCATTGCTGCGGAATAGTTTTCCCAATCATTCCAAAGCTGCTTCATGGGTTCACTTGCTTTTTTGAAACAGCGATCGAAAAACTCCTGTTTTATTTTATTTACATCTGCTGAAACATCCCACATCAGTTTCGCAGCGATATAATAACCAAGTCCTTTACTGATCCAGCCGATAGAAGACTCGGCATCATATGCTTTCAGTCCTAACCGGTGATATTTTTTTATATTCTCAGCCATCTCAGTGGTCCGGCTCACCAGGCTTTGCCCGGGAAGGTCATGATCCCACATATACCAACTGAAATAATCATAGAGGCCGACGATCGCGCCTTTGGCCCGCCATTTTTCGATCAGTTGCGGTGTGGAATAGGCGCTGTTATTGAAGGCGGTGGTAACAGCCACAAAAACATTTGGCTCAAGCCTGCGGGTTGGTGGCTCACTATATTCGCTATAAGCCATACATCCGAACAGTGTGGATGGATATTTCTGGCGGAGTGCGGCAGCCACGCGGTTGACAAGGTAAAAAACCCTGTCTGTAATACTTCCAAGCTGCTGACATGCGGGTGAATTGCAGGTACCTATATCATCGGAAGGAGCAACAGAGATCATCTTATAGGCGGGCGTATTGTTACGCAATGATGCCTGTATCTGGTCTTCCGCGTCTTTTATTACCAGTTGAACAAGTCCTTCGCGTGACATATCAAATTTCCCGTCTGCGGGAACTGTTCCGTTCTGTGCGGGGGGATAAAACCATTCAGGATGTTGCTGGAAACTGCTTTTATTACGGGCGATGATATTGCCGTATGAATGTCCGAACGAGGCGTTCATTGCACCACCTAGTTTATTGGCGAGCACCCAGAAAAAATAATCTTTATCCGCTTTGTCCGAACCCGTGCCGTATCCATACCAGATCTTTCTATGGTCAAAAGACGGAGAGGATACCAGGTTGAGTGGAGAATAAAGTTTTACGCCGGCGGGAGTGATGTACCAATCGGAGTTGGCGAAATAATAACGGTAGCCAAGTGATTCCAGCCAGGTGAAGACCCCGTGGCCGATCGCCATCTGGCAATTGCCCAGTATTTTCACTGTCTGGCCATTGGCAACAACAGAAAAGCTTTCAATACTTTTTTTCTTCAGCCGCACAGCATCTGCGGGGCTGCCTGATGCCGTAGAGATAAAAATACCTGTGCCTTTATAATTCTTTGCTGAAGCAATGCTCACTGTCCCGATGCCCGGGCTTTTTTTCAGCTCACTGCTCAGGATCGATATGATCTTCTTAAGCGTATCCCCGCGAGCCGTGTCTGCATAGATCATTACAGACTGCGCACTGAGTTGTAAGATACTGCCAAGCCAGTATATCAATCCCGCGATGAGAATCTTCACAATTCGTATTTGGCAATTAAGCTTTTCAGGTATTCACCATAACCGCTTTTCCGGAGGGAGTCTGCGATTTCCAATAATCTTTCTTTACTGATAAAGCCATTTCTGTAAACGATCTCTTCAATGCAGCCGATCTTTGTGCCCTGTCTTTTTTCGATCACTCTTACAAATTCGCTTGCATCGCTCAGAGAATCGAAAGTGCCGGTATCAAGCCATGCGGTACCACGATCAAGCATGGCTACTTTTAATTTTCCCTGGCGAAGATATTCGCGGTTCACATCCGTGATCTCATATTCCCCCCTCGCTGATGGCTTCAGTGAAGCGGCAATATTGATCACCTCGTTGTCATAAAAATATAAGCCGGGTACTGCAAAATTCGATTTTGGCGCAGTTGGTTTTTCTTCAATCGAAACTGCGTTCATATTCTTGTCGAATTCCACCACACCATATCTTTCAGGGTCTGAAACATGGTATGCAAATACGTAGCCGCCTTCTATATCGGCAAGGCTTTTTAATTGCTGACCGAGACCGGTGCCATAAAAAATATTATCTCCAAGCACGAGTGCCACTTTTTCCTTTCCTACGAAATCCGCACCGATCACAAAAGCCTGAGCCAGACCGTTCGGCACTTCCTGTGTTGCATATTGAAAATCACATCCGAGCTGACTTCCATCTCCCAGCAAACGTTTAAACGCCGCATTATCTTCCGGTGTGGTAATGATCAGCACTTCACGAATGCCGGCCATCAATAATGTGGAAAGCGGATAATAGATCATCGGCTTGTCATAGATCGGCATCAATTGTTTGGAAATAGCCTTGGTTATCGGATACAACCGTGTACCTGATCCGCCTGCCAGAATTATTCCTTTCATAGATTATCTTTTTGAATATTGTTGGTCGTAATAATGCTGATAAGCGCCACTCGTTACATGGTTCAGCCATTCTTTATTATCAAAATACCAATCGATGGTTTGCTGCAATCCCTGTTCGAATGTAACAGACGGGTACCATCCGAGTTCCTTGTTGATCTTGGTCGCATCGATGGCATATCGGCGATCATGCCCCGGTCTGTCTTTTACATAAGTGATGAGTTGTTCGCTCTCGCCCGGTTCACGTCCTAGTTTTGCATCCATTTGTTTACACAACAATTTCACGAGATCAATATTTCTCCATTCGTTGAAACCTCCAATATTGTAAGTATCGCCGTTTTTCCCATTGTGAAAGACCAGGTCGATCGCTGAAGCATGATCTTTTACAAACAACCAGTCCCTTGTGTACAAACCATCACCGTATACCGGCAGTGGTTTTTTCTGAATGATATTATTGATAAAAAGAGGGATGAGCTTTTCAGGAAAATGGTTAGGGCCGTAATTGTTTGAACAATTGCTTACCACTACCGGCAGACCGTATGTGTCATGATAAGCCCTTACGAAATGATCACTTGAAGCCTTGGAAGCACTATACGGAGAATGTGGATCATATTTTGTGTCCTCTGTAAAGAATCCTGTTTCGCCAAGTGCTCCGTATACTTCATCCGTTGACACGTGATAAAATCTTTTTCCGGTATAGTCATCTTTCCATGCCTCTTTTGCCGCATTCAGCAGGTTCACTGTGCCGATCACGTTAGTGTACACAAAGTCAAGCGGCGAAAGGATGGAACGGTCGACGTGGCTTTCTGCTGCCAGGTGTATTACACCGTCAGGCTTGTAAGTATCGAATAAGCGTCCGATCTCTGCCGGGTCCAGGATGTTTACTTTTTCAAACGTATAATTGGGTGATCTTTCAATATCGCGGAGGTTTTCGAGATTGCCTGCATAGGTCAATGCATCCAGGTTGATGATCTTGTAATCCGGGTATTTGGTCACAAACAGGCGGACAACATGCGATCCGATGAAACCTGCGCCGCCGGTGATGACGATTGATTTGCTCATGGCTGAGAACTTTAATAAGTATGGTTAATGGTTAATGTAGGTTTATTTACCTGAATTCATATACCAGGCAAGCGTCTTTTTGAGACCTTCTGCTATCGTTACGACCGGTTTGTAACCCAGCAATGCTGTTGCCTTACTGATGTCCGCAAGGCTGTGTCTTACATCGCCGGCTCTTTCCGGTCCGAACAGCGGCCGCAAATTACTGCCTGCTTCAGCATTCAGTATGTTAAACAATTGCAACAAAGTGGTCTGTTCGCCGCAGGCGATATTGTATACCTGATTAACAGCGGCACTGTCGTCGCTGAAAAGTGAAAGAACATTTGCTGAAACTGCGTTTGCAACATAAGTAAAATCGCGGCTGTGAGAGCCGTCGCCATTGATCGTTGGCGGATTGCCTGTAATAACAGCTTCTGCAAAAAGGGGGATCACGGCTGCATAAGGCCCATTGGGATTTTGTCTCGGGCCGAAGATGTTAAAGTATCTAAGCCCGATATACTCCAGACCGTATACACTGCTGTACACGCGCGCATACAGCTCGTTCACATATTTGGTGACGGCATAGGGAGACAGCGGATTACCGATCAGGTCTTCCTGTTTGGGCAGCCCGGGATGATCTCCATAGGTGGATGAACTTGCGGCAAATACAACACGACTTATACCTTTTTCTTTTGCAGCAGTAAAGATATTCAGCGTGCCGGTGATGTTCACGTCGTTAGTGGTCAGCGGATCTTTTATGGAACGGGGCACCGAACCGAGGGCGGCCTGATGGGAGATCCGGTCGATACCTTCACAAGCAGCCAGGCAGGTGTTATAGTCGCGGATATCTCCTTCCATAAACCCGAACTTCGGATCATTGCGGAATGAATCCAGGTTTGATAACGAACCTGTCGCCAGGTTATCCAGCACACGGACAAAGCTTACACGGGGATCGGCGAGCAAGGTTTCTGTTAGATTGGATCCGATAAAACCTGCACCACCCGTTATAAGAATACGCATATATGATCAGTCTTTTTTGCGGAACCAGTTCCGCGGGTTTAGTGCGAAAAGGAATTTCTTCATGAATGGCTTGTTTTCAGCTTCATCATCGTAATACCCACTCTTTTCTCCGTAGCCGTAGCCATACCCATACCGGCCATAGCCATAATAACCATATCCCACTTTCAGTTTCACATCATTTACTATAACAGAGATCTTCGGAAGTTTCTTTTCGCGATATAATTCATCGATCAGCAGGATCTGTTTCTTGAACGTGTGACGTTGTCTCACCAGATAAAGTGTACAGTCAGCAAACTTGCCCAGCGTCATTGCATCACTTACCATTCCAACAGGTGCGGTATCGATCACTACTACATCGTAATTTTCCCGGAGCCAGTTGAACATTTCCGTCACTTTGGGATCAAGAAGCAATTCGGAAGGATTGGGCGGGATAGGACCGCAGGGAAGAATGTACAGATTCTCACAATCCGGCGCCGGAACGATGAGATCCTTTAGCTCTGCTTTACCCAGCAAAAAATTGGAGATCCCCGGAAGCTTTTGCATTTTCAGACCGGACAGGATCTTTGGCTTGCGGATATCAAATTCAAGCAGCACAGTTTTCTTACCGGTCAGCGCCATTACCGCGGCCATATTGGTACTGACAAAAGACTTACCTTCTCCGCTGAAGGAAGACGTAATGAGTATGACCGGCTTCTTAACATTGGTGATGATATATTGAAGGTTGGACCGGATGATCCGGAATTGCTCGCTCACCATTCCCCTGGAAGTCCGGTTTACGATCGCAGTATTCTCCGAGAAGGAATGGCCTATTTCTCCAAGGATCGGAGCTGCTGTTCCCTTTTCAACATCATGCCTGGTCGTGATCTTATCATTCAGCAGTTCAGCAACGAAAATAAAAAGGGCTGGCAGAACGAGGCCTGCGACCACCGCGAGTATCTGGATGACTCGTTTATTGGGTTTTACCGGTATCTGCGATGCTGATGCTTTTTCAACGATCGTTGAATTGGAAATAGTGGAAGCCCGTCCGATGGCGGTTTCTTCACGTTTGCCTTCGAGCAAGCCATACAAGGCCACTTTAGTAGAGATCTGACGCTGTATCTCCACCAGTTCTTTGACCTTCTCGGGCATTGCCTTCAATTGACCCTGCTGAAGGTTGATGTTATTTCTGAGTTTATCCGCTGTACTTGCATAAGCGCCTTTCAGGTTGCGGAGATTTTCAACCAGGTTCTCCCGTTGCTTTTCAATAATCTCATCCGCTTCTTTTACGGAAGGATTATCAGGCGGGATATTTGAATTGAGCAGTATTTGCCTGTCGAGCTGCGCTTTGTTATAATTGATGACGAGCTCATTCAATGTTACATCTTCCAGCCCAAGTGCGGAAGGGACGACGTTATTGTACCTGTTCTGTTTATCGCGGACGTACGCGTCCACATTGGCAACGGTATTGATACGCAGTTCCTGTTCGGTCACTGCTTTATCAACATCGGCGAGTTTGGTAAAGTAGTTTTCCGACTGAAGGTTGATATCGAAAAGATTTTCACGCTGCCGGAAGTTGAGCTCGATCACTTGCAGGCTATCGATCTCTTTTTTCAGTTTATCAAGCCGGCCATCAATAAATCCGATCATCTGGTCCGCCGAATAATTGTTTTGCTCAACCGTCATGGAATCATACTGGATCATCAGCGAGTTGACAACATCGGAAGCAAGCCTGCCGCTCGTTGCTTCCAGGTTCACATTGATAAGATCTGTACCCGGCGTTTTGGGAAAAACCTTCAGATTGCTGATCAGTTCGCGGGCTACGACCTCGGCGGCCCGCCAGTTTACCACATAGACAGAACCGGGATTGATCGGCGATTTCTTTCTGAGTTTAAAACGGTAGTCGCCATACTCGGCTACCTGGCCGAAATTGAAAAGCGTTGCTGATTCGCCGATCGAGAACTGATCTGCATTCACGAATTTGATCGTGACCGAAAACTGCGATTTCTCATCGGGCCAGTTAATAAAATCGAATATAAATGGCGCGATGCCGTAGGCATTCATATCCTTCACACGGCCTTCGGAAATATAGCTGAGCTGCAATCCCAGCCGGTTAACGACACGTGTCATCAACGGAAGTGATTTCAATATCTCGATCTCATTCTGAATATTATGGTCACGATTGCCGCCGGACAGGATATTTTCGATCCTGTCATCCGGACCGGAGCTTGTCTGGTTGCTTTTGATCAACAATGAACCCGAAGCACTGTAAATGCTGGTTGCATAGCGCAAATATGAAAATGCGCCAAGCAATGCGATGGCGACCGCCAAGACAAATACGGGCAGGAAGCGGAGATATTTATAAAATAAATCCCTTACGCCCAGGGTCTGCAGATCCTGTTTGTTATCATTTCCCGGCTTAAAATCTTCCATTAGCCTAATTTAATTGCGATTTTTTTAGATCAGATCATCTGAAAAGCTGCGCCACAACAGCTACAGCTGTTACAATGCTTACGATAAAACCAACCCTGCGCAGGGCAACTTCCTGGTCGGCTCTTTTCGCCTTTTGAGGCGTAGCTTCTACGAGCACTACATCATTCTGCAACAGGTTATAATAGGGGGAGTCGAACAATTTTTTATCTGACAGGTCTATAGTGCCCGTTTCCCGCTGACCGTTGTTCTCACGGATCACTTTTACTTTATCTTTCAATCCATAATCGGTGACATCTCCGGCGAGGCCAAGGGCTTCGAGAATGGTCATCCGTTCACCCGGAAAACTGATCATGCCGGGGCTTTTGACTTCACCCAGTACCGTGATCTTCAGGTTCTGAAAACGAACAATAACAGAAGGATTGGTAAGCACCGAATCCTTTTCATTGATCTTTCTTTTGATCATTTCACCCAATTCGGCCTTGGTAAGGCCCTCTACATGCAGTATACCGATCCTGGGATACTCGATATTACCGTTATTATCTACAAGGAGGCCCGGCGCAGCTGAGCCTGAGCCGCCTGTGCTTTTGGCACCTGCAATTGTTGAAGAAGAGCCGGGAGAAGACGAAACCGGGAGGTTATATAATGCATCTGAAATTTCAGGTTTTGTGCTGGCGCTGTAAACCTGGATGGAAAGCATGTCATTTTTCTGGATCTTCAGATCAGGGATCTGGTAAACCTGTTTTCCACTGGTGTCAGTGGTATTCTGAAGATAATTGGCCATTTTTTGCTGAGTACCACAGGAAGTGAAAGCGAGATAGAGGAATACCGGCAGCAGAAAGCGGATGAATTTCATGAATCTTGGTTATGTTTAAGTCAGGTAGTTCGGAAAGTTGTCCGATGGCTTAAAACCCGCGAACAATTTGCTAAGATTTTCAAATTTGAGAATAGTCTTCATCTGATCGAATGCACAGCAGCCATGCCGCCATGATGTATCAGGCGGATGTCACTTTTGATTTATCGATATGTGCCACCAGCACATAGCCGAGGCTGTCGATCGCGATCTTCACAGTCTTGTGCTGAACGCTTACCACTTTTCCTTCCTGGTCCATTAAAGGACCGGAGATCACTTTCACACGCTGTTCAGGCCGGATATCGGCACTTTCAACTTCCACATTTTCGTATTCACTGAGGAAACGTTTGATAGCCTGTATCTCCTTCTCCTTGATCACAGCCGGTTTCCCCTCCCAGTAAACGAAATTGATCACTCCGGGAGTCATCCGCACCAATGTGCGGTCCTCATCCGATACTTTCACAAAAACATAGGACTTGAACAGTGGCTCCTCGATCATCTTCATCCGGTCACTCCATTTACGTCTTACTTTATTCAAAGGACAATAGCTCTCAAGACCCTTTTGCAAGAGCAATTGATTGACTTTTTTCTCCCACCTTGGACGGCTGTAAACCGCCAGCCACTTTCTTGTCAAGTTGTTCGCTTTGATCTTATTATATCCCGGGCATAGCTTCGCCAAGTCACTCCCAGGAGCAATGTTCACTTTCGTGCACTCACTAACGGTAAAATGTTAAAAAAATTACCGCTGTAATTACAAATATAGTAGAGATTGGGACTGGTAAATCAATAAAAAGGGCAGATTTTGAATGATTTGTTGATGGAGTACAAATAGATAGTGATTTTAACTTATGTGAATATCGCCCGATACCCGTATGGATTCTAAAAAATCGTGGGTATGATAGCAACTTGTTACTTTTATAAAAATTGCTCAGCTTGAACCAACGATTTTATTCGCTCGACGTTTTCCGTGGCGCGACTGTCTGCCTGATGATCTTAGTAAATAATCCAGGCAGCTGGGGGCATATCTATCCTCCTTTGGAGCATGCGCCCTGGCATGGATTGACGCCAACCGATCTTGTATTTCCTTTTTTCCTTTTCGCGGTGGGTAATGCCATGGCATTCGTTATGCCGAAACTGGAAGCGGGCGGCGACAGCCTGTTCTGGAAAAAAGTGATCAAAAGAACTTTGCTGATCTTTCTGATCGGTCTTTTTCTCAACTGGTGGCCTTTTTTCCGCTGGTCGGAAGACGAGCTGCGTTTCATCCCATGGGTCAATCCTGCTGATCCGACACGTGGTGTCCGGATCTTTGGTGTGCTGCAAAGGATCGCTGTCTGTTATTTTTTCGCGGCCGTGATCGCTTATTATCTGAAACCACGCAAAGCATTTTATACAGGCCTGATCTTTTTACTGCTATACTGGGTACTCTGCGTATTGGGAAATCCATCGGATCCGTTCAGCCTCGAAGGCTGGTTTGGCACCGCAATAGACAAAAGCATACTGGGCGTAGCACACATGTATAAAGGCGAGGGCAGACCTTTTGACCCCGAAGGATTGATGAGCACGATCCCGGCGATCACAGAGGTTTTACTCGGCTATATCACCGGCAGCTACATTATTCAGAAAGGCAAGACCTATGAAATGGTAACAGGATTATTTGTCGCCGGCATTGCCATGCTGATCACCGGTTATTGCTGGGATATGGTGTTCCCTATCAACAAAAAGATCTGGACAAGCTCTTACACTATTTACACTTCCGGACTTGCAACAGTGACGATCGCCACGATGATCTATCTTATTGAACTGAAACAGATCAGGGGAGGCCTAGCGCGTTTCTTCGATGTGTTTGGGAAAAATGCGCTGTTCGTGTTTGCACTGAGCGCATTTATGCCAAAGACGCTGGGACTGGTAAGGCTTGGTAATGGCGTGAATCCATGGAACTTTCTTTATACAAAAGTATTTGTAAATATTCCTGGAGATCCACGACTTGGTTCGCTGCTGTATGCTTTATGTGTGATCACCTTTATGTGGCTGATATGCTGGTGGATGGATAAGAAAAAGATCTATATTAAAGTATAACAATTTTCAACAGGCAATTCATATCAATCGCGATCATCAGACGGGTTATCCTGCAATGCTATTTTAATTATAGTAACTTACAGATTAACCCGTTTTTTGATCAACTCAACCAGCATTACTTTCCCTATACCTTCTCATCGTTCTTACCGTCTCCCCGGTAAAATTTTAACCGAAGGCGGAAGAACGGCAAGCAACTACAACTGCAGCAGGCAACGGAAAGGAGCCGGTTTACAAGACAGAATCTTCTCCGCTCTCAAGAAGCGCGATAATTTTCTCTTTATCTGCCAATGCCGTTTCAAGTGTTGTGATCCTTGCGTTCAACACGGAGATCATTTCGTCTTTTGAAAAATGCGGAACCACTACTTCCAGATCATCGTGCAGCATTTCCCCGTTACCAGTGAGTAACCAGATAAAATCAAGATCGGGATAACACTCATAGATCCGCTGTAATATATCGGAGCCGATAGAGCCTCTCCCCTTCAATTGTTTTTTGAGATAACCATTGGCTACATCCACCGTGCGCTCGAATGAATAAGCCGTAATTTCTTTGAAAGCCAGATAGGCGGCCAACCTGTCGATGATCCTCATAAAAAAACGTCATTTTGCGTTGAAAAAACAGGACAACTAAATTCCTGCTGCAGATGAAGAATCATAATTTGCAGCTGTTGTCTATACGTTGCAAGCTATTTCACACTGACAGGAAGACCGCGTTGTTTTCCTCATTTTGTCCGCCTTTTATACAGCTATTGGGACCGGAAAAAACATTTTTGAAGGCGGATTTACCGAGAACATCAAACATTGCGTATGGATTGTCCCGAAACCTTAGTGTTTAGTCTATGTTTAGGGAGACTTATTTCTCACAGAAGAGATCTTTTTGTGGGAAGCAATCGGCCGGACTGTTCACAGTTCAGCCAGTAGTTCCAGGCCCGGTGATATGGGATAGTGGTTGATAAGATCTGTCATAATCATTTTATCAAACACTTTATTCATCTGCAAAACCTGTTTATATGAATACCCTGGAAGGATTGCCATTACTTACTTATTATAAGAATCTTCAGGCAACGCAAGAAAAGAAATATGCCTGGAAGATCCTGCATGAATTTTTTGAAACATTTGATGAAGATGGACCGCAGGAAACGCTCTGGTTCATGCTATCCGCTGCTATGAAACTTGAAACAGAAGATGTTGATGGAAAAGAACGCAGCAACATGTTGTTCTTTTATGATTACAGCATCGCATTTTTTAAAGCTGTTCATTTTTTGTACCGCCGGCATAGAGAAAAACACCAGTCGTTTCCGGACGAGGTGATTGAACATGAAGCTGACTTCGTTGAATGAGTGCTTACAGCATTCAATGATGCTTAGCGAAGGATTCACCTTTCTTTACTATTCTTACTATACTTACCGTCTTACCGGTAACAATAAACCGGTAAGACGGTAAGAACGGTAAGAAGAATAAGTGCGGCGTTTAAGATAATTATCAGATTTGAAAATCGAACATCGACCATCGCGCATCGAACATCCCGTTATCAGTTATATGAAATTCCAATAAAAATGGGGAGCATTACTCCCCATTTATTTCAGCCTGCTGTTTTGTTTTTTTCCATGGTTTTGGCGCAGTGCCGTCCATTTTTACAATCTTCGGCGTGAACTTTCCGACAACATCCACAAGGTGCTGTTGTGATTGCATTACCCGGTGAATATCCTTGTAAGCAAACGGCGCTTCATCCAAACCACCGCCAAGCAGTTTTACACCATGCTTTGCCAGTTCTTCTTTTAATGCCGACTCTGTAATAGACTGAATGGCCCTTGTCCGGCTCATCAGCCTTCCCGCTCCGTGTGAAGCGGAGTTGACGGCTGCCATCTCCCCTTTTCCTTTCACAATAAAACCATCAGCAGTCATAGAGCCCGGTATAATACCGAGAACGTTATTTCCTGCAGGAGTTGCTCCTTTCCGGTGAACGATCACCTCTTTTCCCTCCCACTGTTCTTTCCATGCAAAGTTGTGGTGGTTTTCCACACGCTTCAGCGGTTTTCTTCCCAGTTGTCTGGCGATCTTTTCATGGATCACGTGATGACAAGCAGAGGCATAATCACCGGCAAGATTCATGGCGATCCAATACTCGATCCCTTCCTGTTCATCCAGGCCAAGCCATGCAAGATTATTCGCCTCACCCGGTAAACGCCGCTTTTGCTTCGCGATCCTGGTATAGTGATTGGCGATGTTTGCACCAAGTGCTCTCGATCCGGAATGCGATAACAGTCCGAGATAAGAACCGGCTTCGACGCCCAACACTTCATCTTTCTCCGTGATCTCCACCACGCCAAATTCCACAAAATGGTTTCCCGAACCGGAAGAACCCAATTGTTTCCATGCACGGCCGTGAAGATTTTTTAAGATCGGCAGTTGAGAGAACGCAGGATCATCCATCACTTCGTGATCTTCCGCCTGTCTGAACTGTGCACCACTTCCGAAAAGCGTGGCTTCATGGATTTCCCTTGTATAAAAAGCTTCACGCTGCACAAGCTCTTTCGGATCAATATCAAAAATACTCAGGCACATCCGGCAACCGATATCCACGCCGACGCCATAAGGGATAACGGCATTTTCGGTCGCCAGCACACCACCGATAGGCAGCCCATAACCCGAATGCGCGTCCGGCATCAATGCGCCGGCAACAGCAACCGGGAGTTTAGCCGCGGTATACATCTGGTGCATTGCGCCCTGCTCAATATGCTCGGCTCCGAATACATTGAACTGGATCCCCGTCTGGTTCAGGGAAATCTCCGCACCTTCCACAATTTCTTTTGGGATCAATTGTTCTGCAATCAAAGCCAGTACTGCGTCATTTTTATATTCAACCGGCGCGGCAAGCACGCTTTTTAAAATTTCCATTGCATCCTCCTTTTTGTGATGTTTGAAATTTTTCTCCATCACTTTCATCGCTATGCTGATCACCGGCCCTTCGGGGTAACCAATAGCTCTCAATTCTTTTCCTTCAATTTTTAACTTTCCCATCTCTTTGGTTTAATGGTAAAATAATTCTCTTAATCCGATCAGGACACGGTTCAACTGTTCCTTATCCGGCGAATCAGGTAAACCAGACCGCTGATAAAGCGCAGGCAGATCTGCTTTTAACTCCTCTGCTTTTATGATCAACTCTTCATATTCAAATTTTCCGGATTTTACAGACAAAAGGAATTCCCTGTCTTCCCGGAACACATTGATCTTTTTTTCCAAAGCGATCTCCCGCGCCATGAATAACAGCCTGAATACATGCATCATATTCTTTGCATCATATTTCTTGCCATGCTCCATTGTATTTGCATAACGGGTTTCATTCCGTTTGACCAGCCACTCCTGGTATTCATTGTATTTTTTACAATGAACAGAATAGCCGTCCCTGTTAAAGCTGAGCAAGGCCACGGGCTTTTCTCCGGCCGGAATACTGCTCACACATACTTCATTGGATTGATCTTTTCTCACAATTCCCTGGTACAGACCACGGGAAGAATGAAACAGGTTAAAACAATCCCTGAGATGCGCAATGGCCGCAAGCCCCATTTGTTCCTGCGCCCATCCCCGGGCTGCAAGAAAATCATTTGCCGGTATTGAGCGCCCGTCATGATATACATAACAAAAATCAAGTACAGACTTTCGGTCGCCATCCATTGGATTGAGAATTTTCTTTTCCAGCCCGTGCGCTTTTTTTATCTGTGTGAATGCATAATTGGCAAATGTCTGTTCACATTGTTTTGACAATACCCATTCAGGTCTGATCCTATCCATTGCTGCATGCTTTTGCAATACAAACCTGTCATCGATTGCAAGCAGCTCAAGAATGTTTGGATTGTTTTTTGTCAATAATTCGATAAAACGGCCCAATTCATAATACACGATATCATTTGTTTCATTCGAGACCTGCGGAGTATAATCCAGTGAATAAAAAAGATCCCTGGGCAAAACAAACACGCCTCTTATATCGGTATCAGAACCGGCGGTATCCAATCCATAAGACCGGCTTCCGGTGATCGCTTCAAAGATCAGCCAGTCATTTTGTTTTATATCATTTATCGTCAGTTGCATCAAGCTGTTTTATGAAAAAACTATTCAGTTTACTGAAATCCTCCCGGCATACCGGCAGGCTTTCGCCTTTGTTTTCCGTTGTTTTTAACAGATGGGTTATCAACCGGCGCTGATCTTTAGTGCTGTCATGTACATACGATTCGTTTTTATCCGCTTTCAGTCGTATCAGTTCCCTGATCATTCCGCGATCTTCATCACCTATGTATTGCATCAATCCTTCTATATGCATCGGCGGAACAGATCCATCGTTCATGATCCAATTGCATGAAAGCAAGGAACGCAGCAGGTAGAAATAATTTTTCAGTTTGAACTGCTGCTGATCCTTCATTTCTTCCCAAAACTTGATTGCAAGAAAATAATGATGAAAATAAACAGCTCTTGCTGAGTAATATTCCCGTATCAATGCAGAAAAATCGTTTCTGAAACCTCTCAGGTTTCGATACAGTATGGGCGATTGAAACCGCTCTATCAATGCAGTGTTCGATTTCTTCAACAGCATGAGGCTTTTCCTGAGATCCCATCCTGTTATATCGAGTTCACCGCTCATGATCTCCACTGTATCTTTTCGCTGACCCAGCTGCAAATACCAGTCCTTATCATATTTGTATATAAACCGTATATCATAATCACTATCCGGTGATGGGAATCCCCATGCGCGGCTACCCGTTTCGCATGCATATACTATTTTTATTTGTTTCAGGCGTTCTATTTCTCCGAGCGCCTGTAATATCTGGTCCATTGCCATTGGTTTTTATGCTGATGGTCATAAAGGTTGTCCGTTGCCGATGATCGTTTTTTATACAAAAACAAACTCAAACAGGCAACGAACAACAGATCACCATCGCTTATTTAGGTGTTACGAACATCTGCTTCAACTGTTCGATCAGCAACCCGTTTCCATTTACGCTGATCTTGTCTATTTTTTCAGCGATCTTTTCAACGTATTCCATTTCCTTCAGTTTCCACAACATGTTATTGTCTTCCATCAATTTGGCTGTGTTCAGCAAGCTTCTGGTGCTGGCGGTCTCTTCCCTACGCATGATAGAATTGGCCTGCGCCTTTTTTTCCGCGACCAATACCTGGTTCATGATATCTTTTACATTGCCAGGAAGGATAATATCCCTGATACCAAAACCGGCAACTGTTACGCCAAGATCTTCGGCTTTCAGCCTTACCTGGTCCAATACAAACGCGGCGATGCTATCCTTTTTCTCCAGCAACTCATCCAACGTGAAGCCGGCGACATATTCCCTGATGGATAACTGGAATGATACATACAACTGCTGATCGTATTCCTTGTTATCCAGCACTGCCTTATGAATATCGGTCACCCTGTACTGCGCCCAGGCGTTCAATCGCAAAGCGGCTTTGTCCTTTGTAAGGATCTCCTGCCCGTTGATCTCCATCTGCTGCTGCCTTTTATCTACACGCACAATGTTCACAGGGATCGCATTCTTCCACCAGTAATATACGCCACTTTCAAGCGTCTTTACAAACTTCCCTTCCACGAACAACAGCGCGTTTTCATGATTTTCAACGGTGATGGTTCTCACGAAAGGAAACACCTGCTTAGTGACCAGTACAGTCCTGTCAATATATTCAGGAATGTCGATCTTACCGATATCAGCCCTTACAAATTCATAAGGGATGATATTTTTCCAGAAGGCATAACGCCCGGTAGTAAGAACTTCCTTCAGCAATCCATTCTGGTATTTCAACACGATCTCATTATCCTTCACATCGACCACAGTAAGAATATCTGCCAGCGCTTTATCCTGCAAGAGAATATCCAGCTCAATAGAAGGTTTAAAAGGTTGTGTGATGTCATACACCCTCACAATTTCCATTCCCCAGAACCAGTAATTACCGGTCAACAGCATTCTTTTGTATTCGCCGTTCTTGAAAACAAGTCCAACCTGGTACGCATTGATTTTTACATTTCTCATATCTCTTGTTTTTTCGGTTTAATAAAAAAGTGACTGGTGTTGCATGCCCATCATGTTTGCACGGAATTCATTTTCAAATAAACGATCAGCAGATCTTCTCAGATGAGTCATCAATGTTTGATGTTTCATCATCGCGTCAATGGTTTTCGTTTATTTTCTACAACAAACTGCTGGTGCATTCCTGATTGCCTATCCCGGATCAAAGTCCGGGATAAATACCCGGATCAGAGTCCGGGACAAGTACCCGGATCGGAGTCCGCGAATTTGCAGGGCCTGCCACATCAGCCACAGTGTGCGCCGGTATCCGGGAGCCGGCGCCCTCCCATCTGAATCGTCGAAGCATCCTTAGTGCTTTGCGTTTGACCACTCCGCAATCCCATTGTTATGGGAGCGGGATTCGAACCCGCGGACAATTTCTGTTGCTCTACCCTTGAACTATCAGCAAAAAGCTGAGAAGGATTCGAACCTTCAACACACAGAAAGATCAGGCATGCTTATTTTTACAACAGCATACAGGACGTTACTACGGCTGTACTATGGTGCTTCTTTGAGGCACACATCCGGGTTGCAGGATAAGCCCGATACCTGTCTTGCCTTCCGGCAAGCTTTTTATGGGCGAAAGCCCGTTATTTAATTTTGTTCTAAAAACGGCCCGGTTTCAGTCTTTAAGTCTTCCAGATATTGAGCGGTCGTCTTTTTGTAATGACAGCGTTGTTCAACGCTTGCCATCTTCCACCGGTAATATCTTTTCCCACGACTCCTATCCATTGCCGGCCCGAGAAAATTCCTTTCGATATACTGTTCTAACCGGTCTGATTCACTTTCCAGTTCACTATCGAGCTTCTTTGTATGCGTGATCATATTAGGTCTGACTCTTAATACAAAACGCCAGGGTTCTGCAAACACATACAAGAGCACAAGCTTTCCTGATAAATCAGTAAACCAACCGGGATAAAAAAGATCTTTCTTTTTATCGCTAAGTTTAATCCAAACTTCCGGCTCGAGTTTCTTCAAATACTGTTCTCTGGGTTTGTAAATTCTTTTCCCAAATCTTCGGGTCTTCTTTTTAAAATCCTTTCTCGGACTCTTTTCGACTATGTTGATCAGATCCAGTATTTCCTGAAAAAAATCTGCGCGCTTACTTTTCGCCACATCATCCCTTAATTCGAATTTCCGCTTCCAGCCACTCTGATAAGGGATATCTAACGGAACGTATCCAAGTTTGCGTTGAAGTTCCCATAAGTGTCTTCGCTTTTTCCCGAGGCCGATCAGGTACTTCTCCCCGGCCCCTTTTATTTTCCTGATCCTGGTTCTTTTAGTTTGGATCCGCAAATACTCCGGATCCTGGAACGGATAATTATCTGTTTCGATGTCCATAAAAATGATCGTTTAATACTTCCCGGTATGATGTCCGGGATCAATCGTGTTTCATTTGTTATGAACATGCAATTCTTTTTCATTTTTGTTTTTTGACGGTTTGATTAATTCATCATTGATTCCTGTCTGCGAAAGCCAATTACTTCTATTTTTCGTAGCGGTTCCGGTCGTTCGTTCTGCCGGGCTACCTCTGCTAAAGTCATCGGCTCCATGATCGTTGTATCAAAGCCCAGGTGATCCGAGAGTATCTGCGCTTTCTCTACTGATAATTTATCGAATTCATACCGGGCTATCAATCTGCCTTTCCGCAAAAGCGCGGGATCTATGAGATTGATCGGATTATTGAACGTGCAGATGATCTGGACATTCAGACAATCACTCAGTAGTCCGTCGCTGATATTCAGCAGGCTTGATACGGATGAACGGCTATTATAACGCCGGTCTGTGATAATATTCTCCGCATCTTCTATTACCAGGATCGAATTCGGATTGTCAATCAGCAGGTCAATAAAATCCGCTCTCATCAGATCTTCTGCAATTGAAGGAGAAACGAACATCACTTTCTTTTTCAATGATCCGACCAGGTGACGCAGATAAGTTGTTTTGCCGGTTCCGGGAAGCCCATGCAACAGAACGATCCCCTTATCATCCGTTTTCTCGAGGCGATCTTTGATCACCTTGTTCACTTCAATAAAATCATCGTTGAACAACATATTCAGATCAAGTGACGTTTGTTTCAACGGCAGACTCTTTAATATCAATCCCCGCGCATTCCCGGAAATGATACTCATCTCAAAATCCTCTTCTTTCGGCGGTAAGCGATAGTTATTGAGTTCCCTGACTAACCGGTCGGCCCATTTATCTTTCCTAGATGGGAAGAAGATATCGGCCCAACTGTAGTCCAGCGCCACCATCACCTGCGAATCCATAATTATTATGATCTTATCAAGTTCATGTCTTTCTTTTTGCTTATTAAATGATGAAGACTGATGAACGTTGACAATTTCGCCGGCATATTTTTCTTTGATGAACTTAAAAGCCTCCTCTATATCGATCCCACCGATATAATGCTTACAAGGAATAATTTTGAAATAATTGAAATAAAATACTTCCTGATCCAGGTAATCGCTGTTGGTAAGAAGTCTTGCCGACCGGTTCAATGTGAAAATTCTATACGCTTGTCCCAGCCATTTTCTGATCTTTCCAAACCGCAACGAAACCTGTGTAAAAACAATTACTATTTCGTTAAAAACAATTTCCATTTTTAAATTTTATTACTGAACAATTTTATTCGCGCATGCGGAACTTGCAAAAGCATCAGGCTTTGCCTTAAATGCAAACCCCATTCCCGTGATATAACCCATTGCTTCTTTTAACGCATCATTGCTTTTAAAAGAAGGGTTTGTGTTGATATCAGCATGAACCTCCATATCCACATTGTATAATGTGAACAATCTGTTCAATTCATATGCGATCTCCACGCTTTTACTTACTTCCGCTAACATCCGCTGCTTAACGGTCATTTTTGTTTTACTCAACTCCTGGTTGATATACATGAATCCGCCCTTGCCTTTTCTTATAAAAACAATTACGGTTGCGAATTCAATTCCCCGGCCTTTCACCTGGCTATCCGTACCGATGCACACTTTCAATTCGTGGCCCAACTCTTTTTCGCGCACGATCGCCTGCCTGATCTCGTCTACGATAGATTGCCGGATCCTTTCTCCGTTTAACTTTCTCCATTGCTGATGAACCTGCTCCATTGTTTCATTTTTTACTGTTTAATTGTTTGTTGGTTTTGCATTGTCAGCTGAGCAGGCTCAGTAAAACATACTATCGCGCAGCCATCAATGACAACTTATTTTTAGTTTTAAAAAAATCATGTGGATGAAACAGGATTCGAACCCGTACAGCCGGCGCTTCAAACCGGTGCTCTACCATTGGAGCTATTCATCCATTGTTGGCCCGGAGAGACTCGAACTCTCAACTCCCGGCTTATGAGGCCGGTGCTCTGACCAGTTGAACTACGGACCTGTTTCATTTTCTCATTTGGATACGGATCCATCGGGTGCACTGCGGGATTCGAACCCTGTTTTCCTGGTTCACAGCCAGGCACTTTACCGATAAGCTACAGCCACCATCCTGTTGGCTGCTGATCATGAATCAGCAATTCCTTCAGCAGATTATTACACGTCCATGTGTTGTTACCAGGGCAGGATTCGAACCCGCATTTATAGGAGCCAGAATCCTATGTGTTGCCTTTACACTACCCGGTATTTAAAGCGTCCCCGTTGCATCTCACGGGGAGCGCTTATTCCTCCTCTGCAACTAATCTTTTATCTCAAATCGTATTCTGCCGGATGTCTTGCTTTCCCCGGCACACGATCATCGTCTTCAGCGGTCTTGTTTTTTATTTTGTTATTGATCACTTCTCCTATAAAAAGTATCAGCAACACGATCAGTAAAAATTTCATCATATACCCTCCTTTTTTCACGGGCAGATGTCAAAAACAAAAAGCCCGGTCGTTGTGATCGACCGGGCTTATCTCAATTGTGCGCAGGAAACTATGGTCCTGTACAGATAAAATCCGGTCTTATGTAAAAGCGATCCTGTTCAATCACGTGCATACTTATGCCTGTCTGTGCTTTGGGTAAACACAGGGCCGGTGACGCAGCGAACGCATTCCGCTTGTTAAATCGTTGATGTATATTTTTTCTTAGCATCGATGATTATTTCGTTACCAATTCTGTTAATCAATGTTTTATTTAAAACATATCGATCAAACTGCAATAAAAAACCCCGCAATCTCTTGCGGGGCATATATTTCATTGAATTTAGTCTGATGATCTTATTCAACATGCATACATGCACCGCCGGAGGTCCAATAGCCATTAGGGCTAAATGCCTTCATTGATTCGATATGTGATTGTATGCGTAGCATGTTTGTTAATTGTGTTGCAAAGATGAAAATAATTTTCTAATGCTACCAAATTTTTTCTAATATTTTTTAAAAAAATATTTTACCGCCAATAAACAGTGCAGTCTTTGAAGATGAGATCTCTCTTTTATTCTTTCATGCTTCCTGCAGAATAATGACCATTCTTTATCGCATAGATGATGATGCCGGCGGTATTCTTTACATCCATTTTCTCCATGATCTTCATGCGCAATCCTTCAACTGTGCGAACGCTTAAAAAGATCTTCTCGGCAATTTCTTTACTGGTGATGCCATCGCAGATATAAGTTATGATCGTCTTTTCCCTGTCACTGAATTCAAGTTTCGGTTTTTGCCGGTAGGGGTTGAATTTGCTTTTTGCAACAAGCTGGGCTAACCGGTGGGAAGTATGTTTGCAGTAGTAAGGCGTTTGTTCGTACACAGATTGAATAGCGTCTTTGATCTCATTCTTATCCGCGTTTTTCAGAAGATAACCTTTTGCGCCGGACTCAAGCATTTCGATGATCTGTTCCTCTTCATCAAACATGGTTAGCGCGATGATGCCGATATCAGGATATTTTTCCGTAAGAAAACGGGTGGCTGATGCGCCATCCATTCTTGGCATTTTAACATCGGTGATCACCACATGCGGTTTGAGTTCGGCTACTTTCTCAATCAATTCTTTTCCATCTTCGGCTTCGGCGAGTAATTCTATATCGGGCTGTTTTTGCAGCATGAGCTTTAATCCGTCACGGAATATTTCATGATCGTCAGCTATGATCACTTTTATCGTACCATGTACTTTCATAACTCGAAAAGATTTGTGAAGTTTCACAGTGTATCGGAACGGATATTCAGAAGGTACGAAGACGGAATTGAGATCAGCTATCGAAATATTTAACCATCCAATTTTTGGAAATGGCGTCTTGTAATTGCTTCAGGCAACGCGAAGCGGTATTTCCAGGACATAGCTTGTGCCTTTTCCTTTTTCGGTGGTGCAGGTGATCTCTCCTCCCATTATCTCAGCGCGGCTCTGCAGATTTCTAAGTCCAAGACCGGTATGTTCCCTGGACCGTGCGAAGAAGTCAAATCCCGTACCATTATCCGTTGTTGACAGTACAAACATATTATTTTGTTTGCTGATCCTTATGGCCAGTACTGTTGCTTTTGCATGTTTTACGGTATTATGCACGATCTCCTGGACGATCCTGTAAACATTGATCTCCTTATCAAGCCCTAATTGCATTTCTTCATCCACGATCAGCTTGATGGAAAGCTTATAGGTATCGATATTACTTTGAATGAATTCGTCAATCGCTTTTACCAATCCTTTACGAAGAAGCGTATTGGGCATAAGATTATTTGATATTTCCCTCATTCTGCGGATAATCGTATCTATATGTTGGCTTGATTTGTCTATAAGTATCTTATCATCCGGATCCTGGGATTCAAGATTATTGATCTGCAGTTTTACCGCGGAAAGTAAGGGGCCAAGTTCGTCATGCAGATCTGATGCAATACGTTTGCGTTCATTTTCCAGCGTGTCAATTTCAGCCCTGATCTTTTCTTTATGCAATACAAGGCTTCGCCGTTGATAACGGATGATTGTGATAATAAAGTAGAGCAGTACGATGCCTACCACTATTACAACAATCAATAAGCTGCTGAAAAGACTTTTTTCCTGGGTATCCATAAAGCCACGCCTGCATACAATAGATTCACAAATAGGTTGCAAAACACCATGATATCATAAAACTGCCGCTGGAAATCCTTGCTCACGTTTTCCCTCAGCACAGACAGTTGGGTAGCACAGATTATAATGAACAAGGTATAAAAAATAATTATCCCTATACATATCCAGAATTTTGCGTTTTTCAGCATTCCTCCCCGGGTATTGATAATTAGGCTATTGAGAGTGGTAACGCTAAAGAATATCAATGCAAATGAGTAAATGATCCGGAAGTAAAGATTTGGCGAGAAAAAATGGTTGGGTGAGGCATAGGTGGCTATCAGCCAGATGACAACAAAGACGGAAATTATTCCCAGGAACAGTCGTCTGTCCCGTTTAAATAATCCCCAGTTATGAAAAAGCCAGGCAAACAATAAAAAATCTGCCAGTGAAAAAAGATTGGTTACCAGTGTGGCAGCGATATTATTATTCTGCAGGAGCAATACCCGGCGGACAAGTTCTACTACTAATGACAGGCTTACCCGGTAAATAAAGGGATAATAAGACGGATCGATTTTCCTGAATCTTATTACCCCGATTATAACTGCGAAAACAATGCTAAGGCTGAGCCAAAATTTTAGCGTTAAGCTCATATATGCAGTCTGAAAATTTTCAGTTTCTAGAGACGATGCCTGTTTGCATTGTCTATTTTAAACAAGGTGGATCGCACTGACCGTATTCAACGCCACCGAGTTTTCCGGAAGGCGGTAACTGGGCAGCAACTTTTCCTCCATCTGCCCCACCTTTCTCGTAGAACAGGTCTTTACCTTCACTATTCACACCCACCAGCATCAGGCGGACCTCATTGCGATTACTGCCTGGCTTGATGCCATAATAGATCCTGATACCAACATTTGTGGAGTCTTTCAACAGATCCAGTAATGCCTGTTTGTTAAATGTCTCACTAAGTGGAAAATAAAGCCCCGGATTCTGCCTGGCCAGCGTATCTCGCTGAGCTCCAAAGCCTGAGCGGAAACTATTGATCTGTTCAACGGAAATAAAATGGTCAATTTTTGAAAGGCCGGAAGTGTCTTTTGGAACCGGTATATGCACCCCGCCTTTATCCTGTGGCGTACAGGAACTCATCATTAACAGAACAGAGGCCAGCAAAATAAGCCCTCCTGATGAGAAAATTGATTTCCTGGAAGTAGTCATGGTGATGATTTTTTAATGGTTAACGCGCCTAAGGTATTTCTACGCAATGAGTTGCCGATGCGTAGAACTACTTATTCCGCTATCAGTAACTACGCGTAATTATCAGTAGGCCATCGCTTGATCTGATCAGGCTCAATCCTCAATTTTATGCCAGAGAAACACACCAACCGCAAACCATACTTATTCAGAGACCTTACCATTAAACCTGATTTTATGAAGCATCTTTCAGCTAACCGAAAAAACATCAAACCAACTAACCAGATCAACTCAACCGCTTTTACGCCGGAGATCCTGGCTGATTCACTGGAAGTAATGGAGAATTACTGTCTTCAAAAAATAGTATTGCTTCAATCTTCTCTTGAAAAATTGAACGTTGCTGAAAATGCCCTTGAGATCATCGGCATTTGTCAACAGATAAAAAAGGAGAAGGTACTGCTGTTGCAGATAGCTCACCGGAAGAACAAGTCAACAAATTCTTAATGCCCTAACAATAGTATAGCGCGAATGCCGAAGCGATTCAAACGCCTGGTGAATTACATATCCGTCTATTGCTTATGTCCGTTTTTTTCCGTCAGATATCTCCAGTATCGCTTCGGCATGTGACGGATATGTAATTTCATATTTTTTCTCTCAGATATATTGACGCTGGAAAAATACTGCCGCCAAAGTTGCTGCACCAGTGGTTCGGTTTCATCCAGGTATCCGGTATTGTGCTGATCAGACCCCGGAACATTCTTCGTAAAATCAAGCTGTACTTCCTCCACCGTCTGCAGATCATAATAAATACCGTATTTCCTTCTTACATCGTATATCATCCAGCGCTGATCAGCATATCGTTCATGAAAGTGTTTGATGATCAGCGGCAATACGTTGTAGTCAGGTTGGATCAGACTATAATATAAATTGTCTTTTGTCAATTGAAATCTCACAAATGCTTCCATTCTATGTTTCTCCCGGTGTACTTTCCAGCTGACCTGCTGAACCCGAAGGACATCAGGATTTCCATAATCGGATTCAACCGGATACTTTGAACCGATAGTATATTTTGCATATCGCAGCAGACAATCTTCCATTCCTGGTAATTCAGACAGGAAACAGCGATAGAATTGAGTCATTGCTGTCTTTGACATTTTCGCTTCCATACCTTTCAGCACCCGTTTGGCTTTTATCTCATCAGAATAAACCGTATGTGTGCCACCAAACAATGAGCCTTCAACTATTTCATTCCGCGTAATACTGGGATTCTCCAGTTTATACTCATACACTTCAAATATCGCGGTAAGCAGACCTATGAAACTACCGTCGTACAAAACCTTTTCCATATCAGAATAATTGAAGTTGAGGCGAGAAATCAGGCTTATACTTACTTGCGCCCTGAGCTAATATGAAGTTTCTGATTTGTCCAGGTTGCCAATCTTTCATTTCATTACCCTTATTACAAACAAGGAAGTATTTAACTTTATTGATCATCACACCCATTTTCTTCAGCTGCTCCCAGCCCAATTTGCCAAAGCGCCTGGCCTGGCAGATCTTTTTCGCCGAGGACAATCCAAGTCCAGGTACTTTGATAAGCAACAGATAATCTGCAGTATTAATATCAACTGGGAACATATCCATATTTCTCAGTGCCCAGCTAAGCTTGGGATCGATCTCCATATCCAATTGAGGATTATCGCCTGTCAGCAGATCATTTACCTTGAACCCATAAAACCGAAGTAACCAATCGGCCTGATACAATCTATTCTCACGAATAAAAGGGACCGGTGTTCCGATTGAGGGAAGCCTTTTATCATTACTCACCGGAACATATCCTGAATAATAGACACGTTTTAATTTCATCTTGTGATAAAACGCTGAAGCAATGCCGAGCACATCGCGATCTGTCTCTTTCGTGGCACCTATTACCATTTGCGTACTTTGGCCGGCGGGTAAAAACATCGGCAGCTTTTTGAACTTCGCCTTATCATCCTGTTGCTGAGCTATCTCCGTACGGATATATTCCATTGGTTTGATCATATCCTCCCTTTTCTTGTCGGGTGCCAGCAAGGCAAGCGATTCACGCGTTGGCATCTCAATATTCATACTCAACCGATCTGCGTGCAAACCCGCTTGTTGTAAAAGCTCCGGGCTTGCGCCCGGTATAGCTTTAAGATGAATATATCCATTGAAGCGGTGTTCGGTGCGAAGCTTTTGCGCGATCTTAACAAGCCGTTCCATCGTATAATCTGCGTTTTTAAAAATGCCGGAACTAAGGAATAGTCCTTCTATATAATTCCGGCGATAAAAACTCATGGTAAGATCCACGACCTCATCCACTGTAAAGGCAGCTCTACGCACATCATTGCTGCGGCGGCTTACACAATAGGCACAATCATATATACAATGATTTGTAAGCAGGATCTTCAGCAAGGACACGCAACGTCCATCTTCGGTATACGCATGACAGATACCCATACCTGAAGCATTTCCCAGGCCTTTGTTCTCATTTTTCCGGTTGCTGCCGCTGCTGGCACAACTCACGTCATATTTGGCAGCATCCGATAGAATGGCCAGTTTCTCAATGGTACGCGTATTCATATTATACGAATTCAGTTTCCAAATTCATGGGGTTTTCTTTCCAAAGCCTGTGCTCAATCTGCTACAACGATCTTATCAGAAATTAATCCCTTCTATCTGAACATTAAAAACATACCAGTAGCCGATTTCTTCATCAAACTCAAACTCGACCGTCCACTGCCCTTGCAATTGCAGGTATTCAGTTTGCAGCGACAACTTAAGTTTATATTTACCACTGACTACCGAGTATTTATCTTTTACAGTGCATTCTCCCTGCTCGAGCTCAGGTGTGTCTATTTTTTCGTATGCCTGCTTGAACTGGTTAACATACCAGCTGAATTCTTCATTTGTAAGCGGCAACCGGCTATTCAACCTCAGATTATTTTTTCTCAGGTGTGGAAGATATTCGACCAGGTTCTGCTGGAGAATACGACTGATCACACTCATTGCAGCGAGACCATTGTCATAAACCGGGTCAGGATGAAATTCATCATAAATAAAACAATAGATCATACCCGGCATATCAAAGTCTTCTATCTCTTCCTGAAATAGTTCTTCCACTGTAAAGCGGTAAAGTTCCTTTGAAGAGATATTTGGACTACATACATCCAGACATACGCCTCTCTTACGCATATACTGATCAATTTCTTCCCAGGCGGTATCAAACTCTCCTCTTTTTATCTCTATTACGGGTTTGAATTGAGAGGGCGAACCAATTTTCTCAAAAACCCGGATGGGTTTTCTCTCTTCCAGCTGTTTCTCAAAGGCGATGACATGCTTCAAAAACTCGTGCTCTATCTCCGGCGGAAGGGGTTCAGCATTCTCATGGAACCTGGCTCCTTTCTCCAACATTAGTTTCATTTTAAGAATATTATTCTCCGCTTTGATACGCTCTTCGTTACTTAGGTGTGAAAAATCTTCTTTCATAAATAATATTTAAATCCCGGTTGTTTACCAATTACACTGTCCATTCAGGATTTAAATATAGAACCGTACACCAGCCTGATCCAACGGAAAAAAACAATTTGTTGACGTTAAAAAACGTCAACATTTTTTTGGAGAACTAAACCCTATCGTTTTGGGTCTTGTCATTTATTAAAACAATCGACCTTGTTCTCCCGGTCTTCTGAAAATAGTTGTATCCAATGCATACCTGTCTTCGTTCAACTTATACAACTTTCCGTATTTCCTGTACTGCTGTTGAATGATCTCTGCAATGCTTCCTTCTCCTCTCATTCTCAGCCCCCATCTTGTGTCATTTACTTTTCCGTCGTGGGATTGTTCGATCAGATGCCATACTTTATCCGCCCTGTCAGGAAAATTCTTATACAGCCAATCATGAAACAATAGTTTGATCGCTCCATTGAGACGGATAAATGTGTACGCTGTAAATTTCGCTCCGACATCAGCTGCGGCTTTCATGATCTGTTGCATCTCATGATCATTAAGTCCCGGTATCATAGGGCCCAACATCACCCCCATGCGCACGCCGGCTGTGCTCAGCTCTTCGATCACCTTTAACCGCTGTTTGGCCGTAGTTGTTCTTGGTTCCATCACCCGCCGCAGATCTTCATTAAAAGAAGTGATAGATACCATCGCCGAGACCAGCCGTTTTTTTGCCATTTCCTGAAGAACATCTTTATCTTTCAAGATCCAGGAATTCTTGGTAAGGATGCCAACCGGCTGATTGAACTCATTACACACCTGAAGCAATCCACGGGTAAGCCGGTATTTTTGCTCAGCCGGCTGATAACAGTCTGTATTACCACTCAGCATGATCGGCATAACTTCCCATTTCGGGTGCATCAGCTGCTTCCGCAACAATTCAGGTGCATTCTTTTTAACAATGATCTTCCGCTCAAAATCAAGACCTGCGCTGTACCCCCAGTATTCATGGACATTTCTGGCATAACAATAAATGCATCCATGCTCACATCCTGCATATGCGTTCATGCTGTAGGCCATCCCAACATCGGGACTATCTACTTTATTTACGATCGTTTTCGAAAGCTGTTCTATGTATTGTGTCGGCGTATTATCTTCCGACCAATCGTCAATACCTTCTATATGTTCCCTTGTTAGTTCATCTTTCAGAAAGCGATTTTTTGTATTGATCTGAGCGCCCCTGCCCTGGTGGTATTGATCGGGCTCTTCTTTGTTTTTGGGTTTGAATTTATAGGGATCCATTTCTTTAAATTTAAAGCAGTTGAATCCTGTAATGCATATCAACTGCATAACAGATAATTCTTGCCGTAATAGTTTTTGAAAAAAGTCAGCATAATCTTCTTTCTTTTTAAAAAAAAGAAGACATATTATCCTATTGACATAAATGCCAATGGATTTTAATACACCGGGACAATTAACCAAGAGACAGGAAAATGAAATGACCTGATTCCGGTCAACGGAAGGATTCAAGCAAAGCCGTTACCCGAGGAACCGATCTGATCCATCTTCCCTTTATTCTCTCAGCTAAACAAGACACCTTGTTTTGTGTTGACAGGAAGGTTTTGAAATTCAAACCTTCGAAGTATATGATAAGCTTTTTCTCCTTCTCTTCTTTTTAATAAGATCATTCCATCGGCAATAAAGCGGCCGGTAAAATGTTTCTGACTGTATTCAAGCCATCCTTTTTCGTATTGCCAGGGCTGTAATTTGCGGGCAATAGTAAGATGAGGCTCATCTATAAAATGTGGCTTATGTTCTTTGTCCAGTTTCAGCAAACGCTGCCATGGCTTGATCTGTTTTACCAGGTCACGCACCGGCTCTTTCGTCGTCACTGCGATATAGATACTGTGCGTTGGAAAACTTCCGAAATTCTTAAGCTCTACTTTGAACGGATATTGGGCCATTGCAACTACTTTCAATCTGTTCAGTATCCGTTCCTCCATCATATCGAGCTGTGTAAAACGCGCCAGTGTCAGATGCGGTTTGCTCCATACAGCCTGTGGTGCGTTGAACGCCTCAGAAAATTCCTGTTTCACTTTTCCGATCCGATCCCGCAATTCCTCATGAGGATTCAATACAAGTAAATATTCGCTGCTGCGATAACCTGCTAAAGTTTTTACATCCGGTTGCATGGCTGATAATTTAATGTCCTTTATTTATGGTACCAATCCGAAAATGTTAACGATCTTCCAGGAGTCGCCCGCTGTTTTCCGCAACAGTGCAAGCTCGCTGGCAATAAAAGTTTCGCAGAACATCCGTTGCGAATAATCCCGCATTGCGGTTTCATACACATCTTCATTCAGATGCCCTGAAAGGCTTAAATGAGGCCGACCTGACCACCTTACCGAAGGACAGCCATTCGACTGGATATATTCATTGATCACCAGTAATTTCTGCGCAAGCAAATTGAATGGAAGATGATCCTGTACTCTTAAATAAATAGTATGCGGTGGCACCCCGCTATAATTATTAAGAGTAACGGTGAAGCTTTTTTGACTACTGCAGACCCGATGTATCCAACGGATCAATGTTTCCTCCATTGATTCCCTTGCCACAAAATTGGCAATAGCTATATGTGGCCTGGATTTTATACTGTGCTTGCTCTTATAGCGCTCATTAAAAGCCTGCCTTTCCGCCAGCACTTTACTGTAAACCTCCATATCAGGGTGAACAACGAGCATATATTCGAATTCATCCTTTGCGGTTGGAACAGCAATACCAGGCTCAGTTCCTTCAAACCAGGTAAAAGCAGTTTTGGGTTCTCTGACTAATCCTTGTGTCATAACATCCTCCTTTGATCATTTTCTTAGCATAAACTTACTAAATAATTTAGTTTTTAAAATTAATTTTGCTAACTTTATTTTTCAACTGATCGAGCACCTTGTTTTTTAATTGTTTGGATTATGGAAGAAGAATTTTATGGAGCGGCCTATAAAGGTTCAAAGCAGTTTTCGCAACAGCAGATAAGAACTGCAAATGCGACGGGTTTTGGCGCAGCGGCGGACGATTATATGGAGAGGGGTATTGACCTCAATGAACAATTGATCATCAATAAACCGGCGACATTTTTTTTCCGCATGCGTGGTGATGCAATGATTGACGCCGGTTTTCAGGATGAAGACGTATTGATCATTGACCGCAGTATAAAACCCGCCAACGGAAAGATCATTGTTGCCGCGGTTGACGGGGAATTGCTTGTGCGCCGGTATCAGCAAACATTCAACCGGGTGATCCTGTCGCCGGAGAATAAGAAGTATAAGCCGATAGAGATCGGAGAGTTCAACACCTATACTCCATGGGGCGTCGTTACCTGCGTGGTGCATGTGGTGGACCCGCTGCTTCAGGCATATCTGGATAACCGGAAAAAAGATACACGATCTTCAAACTGGTAGCTATGAAGGCAATCGTTGACTGTAATAGTTTTTATTGTTCCTGCGAGCGTTTATTTAAGCCGAGACTTGAGAAGCGCCCGGTGGTTGTATTGAGCAATAATGATGGATGTATTGTATCCAGAAGTGATGAAGCAAAAGCTATTGGTGTAGAAATGGCTGGTCCCTATTTTCAGGCGCGGCATCTGATCGAAAAACATGATGTGGCGGTATTTTCTTCCAATTACAATTTGTACGGCGATCTCAGTATGCGGGTAATGGATACACTCCGAGCAATTGCAGGCCGGGAGAAGGTCGAAGTTTATTCGGTCGATGAAGCCTTTGTCGATCTTCCCGATATGCCGCTGGAAGAATACGAAATTGTTGCGCGACAGATGAAGGAAACTGTTGAACAGTGGACAGGCATATCTGTGTCCATAGGTGTAGCTCCAACCAAAACACTTGCGAAACTGGCCAACCATATTGCCAAGAAAAATAAAAGGGTGACAGGATGTGTTACTATTCTCGTTACCAGGGAGCAGCAGAAGGAAGCGTTGCAACAAACCCGTTTAAGTAATATATGGGGCGTTGGCAGAGCTAATGCCGCGAAACTGTTCAATCTTGGTATGACCAGCGCATGGGAGCTTGCCACGATGCGGGAAGAATGGGCTCACGCGAACCTGGGAGGGGTTATTGGTGTCCGCCTGATCCGGGAATTACGAGGAGAACCCTCGGTCGATATGAAGAAGGAACTCGTCGATAAAAAGATGATCGCTACAACCCGGATGTTTGGCAGCCCGGTAGATAATATTGATGATATAAAAGAAGCGGTTGCAACATACACATCGCGGGCTGCGGAAAAGCTCCGGCGTCAATATAGTGCTGCAAAAGTGGTGAGTGTTTTTATTGTGGGAAAAGGACAGGATCATCTGCTCGACTGGCGGGAAGACAGTATCAGCGATCATACCACATTACCGGTTGCAACTTCCATCACGCAGGAATTGATCAAACCTGCGCTTGAGCTTGTTGATCATCTTTACAAACCAGGAAATACGTACAAGAAAGCCGGTGTGATGCTCAGCGGTCTTGTACCGGATGACTCTGTACAGGGAAATCTTTTTGATACCGCCAACCGGAATACACAGCGTCAATTGATGAGCATGATAGACAATATCAACTTTAGCCAGCGGGATGACGTATTGAAATTCGCCTCTTCAGGGACAACGCGCGACTGGAAAATGCGTCAGGAGTTGAGAAGCGGAAGATATACGACACGATGGGATGAGTTGTTTGAAGTGCGATGAATTAATCGCAGCTCTGTTCGTTTGCCTCGCACGCTATGGCAGATCAATCAAACAATCCTTTTTGCTTTGCCGGCTTTTTCAATAATGATTTATCCAGGAAAGTTGGCTTGATAAGATCCAACCCGCACTCCTTATTCATTTTGTCTACCAGATAAACGGTCAGTTCGGGAGAAGTGGCTTCGTCATGCATATGCATAAAAAAGTATAGCTCCTTCAACCCATGATCCAGCCAGTATTTCATTCGCTTTACCCATGCGTCTATACGTGTATAGTCCGTGGGGTGAAGGCTATTTCCAACATAACGGATAAAAGTTTTTGGCATGGTCAAATGCATATGTGCACAATCCCTCCGTCCTGCTGTATCTGTTATCACTGCACCGATATTCAGTGCAGCAAGTGTTTCAAACATTTCTTTCTGAATATCCGGTTTTGCAAACCAATCAGGATGTCTCACTTCCAGAAAAAACTGGAGATCCTTAGGAAGTGTCTTTAAAAAGTCAAATAATTCATCCTTCCTTTTCGGAGAAAATGTATCACTCACCTGAACGAATATGGGACCTAAATGCTCCTTAAATGCAACAATTCCACGAAAGAATTCATTGACGATAAAATCCTTTCCTTTAAGACTACCCCGGTGCGTCACTCCCTGGTACATTTTTGGGCAGAACAAAAAATCCTTTCCTTTTGCTTTCTCCGCCCATTTGCCGATTCCAGCTTCTCCGTAAATTTTATAATGCGTGGCATTCAATTCGATTGAATTGTAATGTTCAACATAATGCTGGAGGAAATCTTTCTCTTTCGTTTTAAGCGGATAGATCTTTCCCACCCACTCGGTACGCCCCCATTTAGCACAACCGAAATAAACTTTCGGATGTTTCAATGGCTTCCCTTTTAAACTCTTTTTATTAAAAGAAGGTTCCGACGGTAAACTAAAATCAACCTTCTTCAGTTCATCTTCGGGCACTCTGCCAAATTCCATGTTCTAAAAATTGAAAGACTAAACTAAGCGAAAAAATCAGATAAGCAATTTCCTGCTGGTTCTGCTTATGCTTTAAATACCCAACTCTTCAAAGAGTACAGGGTACCTTGGTAAAAGGCCTGGTAGAATCGAACCTGAGCTGGTCCAGGCTTTTAAATAACGTGGTATCACCATGCTGGACTACATCGCCAAAGCCCGGCCAAAGAGCAGAACCTTTGATCTTCCATGCAACCTGGCGGACAGACATCACGCCCTCCGATTTAAAAAGATACCATCCCGTTAGAATATTGTTTTGCACTTCCCCCTGAAAGTTGCCATCATTCCGGTCTTTTTCAAACAGATTATAACTCAGCGGACCGGCTATCACAGCACCTTTGGTTTCGATCTGCAAAGCGGATGTATCCTTGTTAAATACGGAGGTATAACAACCAGCAAGTGTAGTATCTAATGCGGTAGTAGAAGAGGAAGAGCCTGGTATTGTGTCACTTGTGGAACCGGCATCGCTGATCTTCTCCCCTGGATTGTTACAGGCGAATAATGAACATATTGCTGCACCGAGCCACAGTTTGCGGATTTGCATAGTCATGTTTTTTCATTGTCATGAAATAGTTATGCCAAAAAAGCCCGGATACAACACAGGTTGGCCAGATTCAGGTCAATTGTGTTCCTGAAAAAGAACTGCCTATTTGATCAGCTGAAATATAAGGCCATTGCCAAGATCAAAATTGTCCCAAAACTCAAAAAGATCCATGAGTTTTTCATCGGAATTTCACCGTTTTTTTCTGATGAGATTTTGTGTTTTACCCTTGGTGCAGGCACCGTTCGGTTGATATCTTTATATCAGAGAAGCTTTTTTAGTCGCCGTCCTCTTGGAGGGCCAGGGCGTCGGGCAGGTCCTTCAAGAGGACGGTGCTTTTTTATTATTGGCCGAACGGCCAAAAATCCTGGTATTACAACTAAAATGACAAAATATGAACTATGAGATAAGAAAAAACAAAAACATACAACAACAAATAGAAGTTGAGATACAACTTCAAAGGATGGATAATTCAATCCGGGTCATTGAAAATTCAAAGAAATTTGAATTGATCAGGCTGATTGGATTTACAGTGTTGATTTAAGTGTTGAAAATGTCAAGCACTCAATAACGCGATATTTTACAGGATAAACTTCCAACACACCACTTCATCCGCTCTCCAAAGAGAAAGGAGAGGCCAAAAATTTCCCCCAGGCCCGGGGCAGGCAGAACATGTAATACACAACAAATAGCGCAGCAAAGCTGCGACCGGCAGCAGTGACCGGCTAAGGGTGCTGGTATGCGTCAGCGCGGATTTAAAAGACTCCGATGGAAAACATCATAGCCCAAAGATCGGCTACCATGATCGCTGAAATTCTATTACAGTCCACGATCACATACGCTCACCCCGAAACATCCCACAGGTACAATTCACTCAAACCTCCACCGGCTTCAACGGTTCCAGTTGCGTCAACTCCTCATCACTAAAAACCTTCGATTGTATATAAAATCGCACACCTAAAGGGATCTCCAGCGAAAAACTACTCCCTCTTCCCGGTGTTACATCCAGTATCAATTGCGTATGCTTCCAGTATTCAAACTGATCTGCATTCATATAAAAACGGCAACCTGCCACTTCACCAAGACAAACATCACTTCCACCAATCCTGAACTCTCCTTCGGCGAAACACATTGGCTGGCTGCCATCGCAACAGCCGCCGCTTTGATGGAACATCAGATTGCCATGCGTTGCTTTCAAACGCGCAATCAGATCCAGCGCTTTTTCCGTAGCTATCACACGTCGTATCATAAAATCATTTTAAAGATCGGGAAACGGCAAAAGGAAAACAGTGGCTTTCGCCACCGTTTATCCTGACTTGCCAAACTAGAAAATCGATATTCGATGTTGGATGGTGGATGGCCGAAAGAATTTCCCGTATAGAGGATTTTATTCGACCATCAAACATCGATCATCAAACATCGCACTAAAAGAACCCAAGCTTCTCTTTGCCATAAGAGATCAGCATGTTCTTTGTCTGCCTGTAGTGATTCAGCATCATCTTATGCGTTTCACGGCCAAAACCTGATTTTTTATATCCACCGAACGGAGCATGCGCGGGATATGCATGATAATTATTTACCCAAACCCTTCCTGCTTCAATTGCACGTGGCACCTGGTACATCTCATGTGCATCCCGTGTCCACACACCAGCACCGAGACCATATAATGTATCGTTCGCGATCGCAATCGCCTCTTCCGTTGTTTTGAATGTAGTAACAGACACTACCGGCCCAAAGATCTCTTCCTGGAAAATGCGCATTTTATTATTGCCTTTGAAGATCGTTGGCCTGATATAAAATCCATGCTCCAGTCCTGAGTTCTGATGGAACGCTTCACCACCAGCCAGCACCTGTGCTCCTTCCTGCTTACCAATATCCAGGTAACTCAGTATTTTATTATACTGATCTTCGGAAGCCTGCGCTCCCATCATCACGGTTGAATCAAGGGGATTACCGAGCTTGATCGCTTTCGTTCTTTGCACCACACGATCCATAAACTTATCATAGATCTTTTCATGCACAAGCATACGGCTGGGACATGTACAAATCTCGCCGCTATTCAATGCAAACATCACCGCACCTTCAACTGCCTTATCAAAAAACGCATCGTCTTCATCCGCTACACTTTCAAGGAAAATGTTTGGGCTCTTACCACCCAACTCCATCGTTACAGGGATAAGATTTTCGGATGCATACTGCATGATCAAACGGCCGGTGGTTGTCTCCCCCGTAAATGCAACCTTATTTATTCTCGGGGAGGATGCAAGTGGCTTACCCGCTTCAACACCAAAACCAGTCACCACATTCAACACGCCTGCCGGAAGCACATCACCGATCAGTTCCATCAGCACCATTATACTTGTAGGTGTTTGCTCAGCCGGTTTAACTACCACTGTGCAGCCTGCAGCCAATGCAGGTGCGATCTTCCATGTCGCCATCAGCAATGGAAAATTCCATGGAATGATCTGGCCGACTACGCCGATCGGTTCATGAAGATTTATACTCACTGTGTTTTCATCATGCTCACTGATCGTACCTTCTTCACTGCGGATCACGCCGGCGAAATAACGGAAATGATCGATCACCAATGGAAGATCCGCAGCACGGCTCTCCCGTATCGCCTTACCATTATCGATCGTTTCAACAGTAGCGAGATAATCAAGATTATCCTCTACGATCTGCGCGATCTTCAGCAACAGGTTGCTGCGGTAAGCTGCACCCGTTTTCCCCCATGTTTTGAATGCTTTATGCGCCGCATCTATGGCTTTCTCAACATCTTTTGCATTACCTCTCGCGGCTTGCGTAAATACTTTGCCATCAACCGGCGAGATGTTGTCAAAATACTCCCCGCTGGATGGAGCAACCCATTCACCGCCAATAAAATGATCATACCTGTCTTTAAATTTCGGACGTGCTGCCACCGTGGATTTTGGAGCAGCGGCTGTAGATGTACTCATATACAAGCTGTTTTATCGTGAAAGAATCATCTAACTTCTTATTTAAATCACTAAAACCCCGACACTTTTGTACTTTCCTCTAGCACGATCGTACCCGGAATTTATGCAGGTTAAAAAAATGGCCTACCTTGATCACGCTAAATCGTACCGTCTATGCCACCTAAAAATTACCTCCATCCCGTTGATCTTACGCAACCAAAGTATTTGCAAACATTGGTTGAAAACAGGCGTGTATTCAATCTCGACAATTGCGAACTTAACGTTTTTGAAAGCTACCAGGAAACATACCGCGTACCGCTGACCTTTAATGAATTCGTGATCACGAGTATGGTCCGGGGCAAAAAAGTGATGCACTTGTTTGATCAGCCCTCTTTTGAGTATCTGCCCGGTGAAACCGTGATTGTTCCTGCCAATCAAACAATGGTGATCGATTTTCCGGAAGCTCAGATGGATAAACCCACACAATGTATTGCACTCGCAGTAGATGCAGCGTATGTTAATAATACCCTGCAATATTTAAATACATACTATAACAGCGACCCAAACGAAGAGAGAAACTGGCAACTGCAATTCAACCAGTATCATTTTGCCAACGACACAGAAGTTACAGATCTCATCAACAAGCTGATCCGTGTCTGCAGCAGCGCTGATAAAGGAAAGAATATCTTTGCAGATCTTAATCTTAAGGAACTACTGATCCGCCTGGTGCAAAGCCAGCATCTGCAACAGGTAGCCATCGAAAGCGCAGACAATACCAATCAAAGCCGGTTGCATTTTGTTTTACATTATATACACGAACATCTTACAGAAAAAATTGCCGTTGATGCTTTAAGCCGTAAGGCCTACCTCAGCCGTAATATGTTCTTCAAATGGTTCAAAGAACAATTTGGCGTTACACCACTTGATTATATCAATAGGGAAAGAATAAAACTCGCGAAGCAATTGCTTGCAGACAAGCGCAACAACGTAAGCTCCGTCAGCATGCAATGTGGCTTTACCGACGTAAATTACTTTGTTCGATTATTCAAAAAATCTGAAGGTATTACGCCCGGAATGTATCAGACATTATTATATATGCAGAATTGAGTTGTTATCGATTAATAGTGTCAGCACCTGATCTTAATAACTAAAAGGGCTGCAGGTTTGGAAAATAGATTTTCCACCTGCAGCCCTTGATACTTTTTATGCTGCTGTTCAGCTGAACATGATCCTGTTACAATCCCGCTCAATCATTCAGAAAAGGATCATCTTGAGCATTTACCAGATTTGCCTTCTGTATATTTGCTTCATTCTGCTCACCATATTCGCTGATCAGTTCCGCAACCAGCGCCGTCCATCCTGTCTGATGCGATGCACCCAATCCACGACCTGAATCTCCATGAAAATATTCAAAGAATGAAACAAGATGTTCGTTACCCGGTTGCTTATAAAACCAGTTGTAATCTCCATGTAATCTGCGTGACCCATCTTCTGCCTTTTCAAATAAACTGATCACACGCTTGGTGAGCTTCTCAGCCACCTGGGTCAAATTCATCTGTTGACCAGAACCAACAGGATACTCTACTAACAATGAATCACCATAGAACTCTCCATACTTACGGATCGATTGAATGATGAGGAAATTGATCGGCATCCACACAGGGCCACGCCAATTGGAATTACCACCAAACATATCCGAAGTTGCATCACCCGGATCATACCGGATACTGTAAATATTTCCATCCACCGTTACCGAATACGGATTTGCATCATGATATTTTGAAAGCGCGCGGATACCGCCGGGAGAAAGGAAACCATCTTCATCCAATAAACGTTTTAACAGATCAACAAGTTTATCTTTTGGGATCAATGACAACAGTATCTCGCCATCATTGCTTCTTTCTTCATTGGGCCAGAACTTTGCATTTTTCTTCCGGTAATTCTCAAACCAGTTCACCCGTTTTTTAAAATCTGTGAGATGATCCATTGCTTTTTTATTGATGGTAGAAACGGCATACAATGCCGTAATACCAACAACAGATTGAATTCTCAACGGCACAGGATCAGCACCGCTTACACAAAGCACATCATAATAAAAACGATCTTCTTCATTCCAGAGACCATGCTGATTGAGTGACTCCGCAATCAACACAAAGTGCTCAAAGAATTTTGTAGCCGTATCTTCAAATGACACATCGTTGATGGCGATCTCGATCGCCATCTCCATCATGTCCAATGCATAGGTTCCCATCCAACTGGTGCCGTCTGCCTGCTCCAGTTGCACTTCACCCGGGAAATGAAAACTACGATTGAACACACCAATATTATCAAGACCAAGGAAGCCTCCTTCAAAGATGTTATTTCCATTAACGTCTTTCCGGTTGATCCACCAGGTAAAATTGATCAGCAGTTTTTGGAAAACTTTTTTCAAAAACTTGATATCGCCATTACCTGTCTGTTTCTTTTCAATGTTATAAACCTGCAATGCTGCCCAGGCCTGTACAGGTGGATTCACATCGCTGAAGTTCCATTCATAAGCTGGTAGCTGACCGTCCGGTTTCATATACCACTCACGCATGATCAGCAGCAACTGGTGTTTTGCAAACGTCGGATCCACCACCGCCATGGAAATACACTGAAATGCAAGATCCCAGGCGGCGTACCACGGATATTCCCATTTATCGGGCATCATGATAATATCCTGGTTCTTCAGGTGTTTCCAGTCATTATTCCGTCCTGACATTTTGGAACTGCTCACAGGAGAAATGCCATCGCTTGTTGCCAGCCATTCTTCCACATCAAAGTGATAATACTGTTTACTCCATAATACACCGGACAGCGCCTGACGCTGTATCTGCGCCATGTCTTCACTCATCCCTTTCGGAAGAATCGCAGCGTAAAATTCATCCGCTTCGTGCTTTCTTACGGTAAATACGTCCTTGAATCCCGGCGCAAATGGTTTCTCGGTCAGTTTTGTATTCAACCTGCAATAAATCGTTTTGGTAACACCTGCACCCACACGCATTTTATAAACGGGGGAAAACTTAGTACCTTCTTTCTTTGCCATCAACTCATCCACATTTTCACCTTTGATGATCGCATGATTGAATGCATCTTTTGTAAAAATGGATGTATTAGGCACACCCGTTACGATCGCAGTGTTCGTTTCATTTTCTGTATAGAGCGTTTTATCCGCAGGCTGAAAATAAAAGTAATAATCACCGAGCCTTTCATGTTCTGCTTTGACCGTATGTTTATTCAATGGTCTGATCGATGGACGTTCTTTGAACGTGCCATCGCGCCAGCGATTATAAAACCAAAGTGTAGGCAATACAGTTATCTCTGCAGGCTTGCTATAACGATTGGTGATATCGATCCTGATAAAAATATCCTGTGCGCTCTGTTTGGCATAAGTCACTTTTACATCGAAATACTGATTATCATTGAAAACGCCTGTATCCAGTATTTCATATTCCGGTTCCTGTTTTGACCGGCTGCGGTTTTCTGCTCTGAGCTGATCGTATGGAAATTCACGCTGCGGGTATTTATACAGGTATTCCATGTAGTAATGCGTGGGAAGATTATCCAGGTGATAATACAGTTCCTTTACATCTTCACCGTGATTACCTTCAGGATTGCTTAATCCGAACAGCCGTTCTTTTAATATACCATCTTTACCATTCCAGAGTGAGATAGCAAAGCAGAGATTGCCAAAGAAATCGGAGATACCGGCCAGGCCATCCTCACCCCAGGAGAATACGCGGCAATTAGCGTGATCAAAAGGGAAATAATGCCATGCATCGCCATTCGCACTGTAATCTTCCCGCACTGTTCCCCATTGCCTTTCGCTGAGATATGGGCCCCACTGAGCCAAAGGAACCGTCTTGCCCGCATTCACGGCAAGCCGTTGGTGTTCTGCTGTCATTGAAAAAATTTATCTTCTCAAAAGGTTGTTCATTGATATTACAAATTTAACGACTCATCACGAATTGAAGGCAATGAGCGCGGATGTTCACGAATCTGCATGAAATACCCTGGTTTACCGGGCATACAAACATATCCGGGGTTTAAACTTTTAAACCGGCATCATTAGCATAACGCGAAACGCTTATTCATATTTCTTCTGCAGGCTGAAAAGAATTTTCCTGTCCTCATCCGTAATGATCTTTGTTGTATCAGATGGCACGAAATGCAGTTTGAAGGAAGCAATCGCAGATTCAGGTTTTTGAATGGGATAACCGATGATACGTAACGCCTGTATAGGGTTGAACTCGGCGGGCACCTGGATACCGGTCGTATCATACCAGTAGCCATACCCTTGCGCGGCCAGGCGCTGCCAGGGAAATGTACGGTTAGGGTCTACTTTGCGGCCAGGCGCTACGTCAGCATGACCCATAAAATTTGCAACCGGAATATTATATGCCCGCTTTAAACGCCCGAGCAAGATCTCCAGGCTTGCGATCTGTTGTACAGAAAAACTATCCGTTCCATTATTATCGATCTCAATACCAATACTGCTGCTGTTCAGATCCGTATTATTTCCCCAACGGCTTACGCCGGCATGATGCGCCCTGAGCAGATCACTGAGCATATGATGTACCGTTCCATCTTTACAGATCACATAATGTGCACTGACCTGGGTTCTCGGGAGTGTAAAGGTCTCCAGGGTCTGCTCACAACTGTTTTGCGCCGTATGATGGATCACCACAAAGTTTGGACGGCGCATGGAAAAGTTTGTCGTACCAACCCAGTCCGGCGCATAGGCAAGACCCGCAGAATCCTTAACCGGATATTCCCGCAATAACTTTGCATATGATTTCGCCTGCTTCTTGTACACCCTGTTAGTTTTTGCATAAGGAGAACAGGAAGCGATCAATAAAGCCATTGCTACAATCAGCGAAATATATTTCATGTTTATGCCTTAAGAGGATTAAAGATAAAAAAAGCTACGTCTCTGCTCCTGAAATTTTCAAAATAATAGATACGAAACGTATCTAAAAGAAGGAGAAAGCACTTCATTTAACTTTCTTCTTCTTCCCATCCTCACCGCCATACCGGTAAAATAAACCCGTAAGACGGTGAGGACGGAAAGAAGAAAAAAGCAAGGCTGATTGTCACACTTCTGCGACACATGAAACCGTTTTTCCTTATTGGTCATTAATCTTAATGGTATCGTTTTTGGGTCTCTTAATCGGTTAATTTATTCATCATTCAAAACACTTATTATGCAAAACCTGAAAGGAAAGAAGGTCGCGATACTGACGGAAACCGGTTTCGAGGAAGTGGAACTGACCAGCCCCAAAAAGGCATTGGAAGAAGCTGGCGCAGAAGTGCATATCGTATCCCCGCAAAAAGAAAAAGTGATTGCCTGGGATCAGGATCACTGGTCCATTGAATTACCGGTAGATGTTCAGATAGAGAATGCAAAGGTGGAAGATTATGATGCCCTTGTGATACCCGGAGGCGTGATCAACCCCGACAAAATGCGTATCAACCAGAAATGTGTAGAATTTGCGCAACAATTCCTGGAGATCGGTAAACCCGTTGCCGCCATCTGCCATGGTCCACAGTTGCTCATTGAAACGGGAATGATCAGCGGAAGGAATATGACTTCCTATCCCTCAGTTAAAACGGATCTGGAAAATGCAGGCGTGATCTGGGAAGATAAAGAGGTGGTAACTGATAATGGCCTGGTCACCAGCCGAAGCCCGAAAGATCTCGAAGCTTTTAATAAGAAGATGATCGAAGAGATCAGGGAAGGAAAACATGATCCAACGGTTTTCACACCGACGCCTGCCCACTAACTACAAACTTCTTCAGTCCGGAGCGTTTGGCTCCCGCAGATCACGCGGATTTATCTTTCCGCGTAATGAACTGATCATCGGTGCAGGAGATCACTTATTCGTTTGCGCAGATTACGCAGATCTTTTTCCGATAGCGGTAATGGATCTGCGTAATCTGCGCATTCGTGTTGTAGTGTATTCAGCTACATAAAATATTTTCTATTCGCGGAAAGATAAATCTGCGTGATCTGCGGGAACCAACTCTACCGATCCATGAGATATTCAACGATCAGGTAATCCGCTTCCGGTCACTCGAAGGAACCCATTCAGCCTTCCCGCACTCTTTACAATTACAAGCCTGCGTTACTTCCAGTTTTTCTGTATTACCACAAAAGCTACAGGAATAATATCCTGGTTTATCGATCTGCTTTGATTTATGATCCAGCGAATCCGGCATCACCGGCAATCCATGCTTCACATCCTTATCTTCATAATAAAATACGCTGATATCGCCATTTGTTTCGATGATCGCTTTTTCCACCTGACCAAGATGTGAGATCCCTTTCAATCTCAGCTCAGCAAAAAACTCATCCTGTCCCAGATTCTCCTTGGAAAAATTATCGATTGCAAAACGTCCGTCTTCGATCAGGCAGATAGGCTTGCCTTCCACCAGTCTTTCCATCCGTTTACTTTTACCGACCAGGTGCGTCACGAAGATGTACAACCCGATCACGATCGCAAACACAATCAGCGCCGGAACAAGTCCAACATCTTTATAAAACATGGGGTCACCTGCAGCAGAACCAAGCCCGATGATCACCACCAGTTCAAAAACCGATAACTGTTTTACACCACGCTTGCCAAGAATACTGAGGCTGAACAGGATCACGGTGAACATGATCAGCGAACGGATGATCACTTCCGGAACGAATGACATATTCTCGCTTCCGAAAAACAATTCCTTCCAGCTGAACCTGCCCGCATCTAGTATAAACATAGCTTACATATTTCTGCGGTATTGCCCGCCCACCTCATACAAGGCATGCGTGATCTGACCAAGCGAGCAATACTTCACCGTTTCCATCAGTTCTGCAAATAGATTGCCATTGTTTACCGCCGCCTGTTTTAACCGCTGCAATGCTCCTGCCGAACGGCCCTCATTCCGCTGCTGGAAGATCTTCAGATTATGGATCTGCTGATCTTTCTCTTCTTTTGTACTACGGATGATCTCAGAAGGGATCACTGTAGGCGATCCTTTCTTATTCAGGAACGTATTTACACCGATCAATGGTAATTCACCGGTATGTTTCTGATGTTCATAATAAAGACTCTCTTCCTGGATCTTGTTGCGCTGATACATTCTTTCCATGGCGCCCAACACGCCGCCTCTGTCCGTCAGGCGGTCGAATTCCTGCAGCACGGCTTCTTCCACCAGGTTGGTGAGTTCTTCCATCACAAATGATCCCTGTGTGAAGTTCTCCGTTTTCGCTGTGCCCAGTTCACGGTTGATGATCAGCTGGATCGCCATCGCTCTTCTTACGCTTTCTTCCGTTGGAGTTGTGATCGCTTCATCATAAGCGTTCGTATGAAGTGAATTACAGTTATCATAGATCGCATACAAGGCCTGCAGTGTTGTCCGGATATCATTGAAGTCGATCTCCTGTGCATGCAGACTGCGTCCCGATGTCTGGATATGATACTTCAACATCTGGCTGCGCTTGTTCGCTTTGTATTTATACTTCATCGCTTTTGCCCAGATCCTTCTGGCTACGCGGCCGATCACGGCATACTCCGGATCCATGCCATTGCTGAAGAAGAAAGATAAATTCGGGGCAAAATCATCGATGGACATGCCGCGGCTCAGGTAATATTCCACGTATGTAAACCCATTGGCCAGTGTGAATGCCAGTTGCGTAATTGGATTCGCACCCGCTTCCGCGATATGATAGCCGGAAATACTAACGCTGTAAAAATTCTTCACCTTTTGATCGATGAAATACTCCTGCACATCCCCCATCAGTTTCAATGCAAACTCCGTTGAGAAGATGCAGGTATTCTGCGCCTGGTCTTCCTTCAGGATATCCGCCTGCACCGTGCCGCGGACTTGCTGCAATGCCACTTCTTTGCACTGCCGATAAATATCCGCAGGCAATACCTCATCACCACTTAACCCAAGCAGCGCCAGGCCCAATCCGTTATTTCCTTCGGGAAGCCGGTCCGGAAACGATGGATTATTATAAGAAGGTCTGGGAAGATCGCCATACTTTTTCTGGAAGGCTTCTTTGATCAGTGATTCCTTTTTCTCTTTTGCAATCCATTTCTCACATTGCTGATCGATCGCCGCATTCATAAAGAACGCAAGTATCACCGGTGCCGGGCCATTGATGGTCATGCTTACCGAAGTGCGCGGATCGCAAAGATCAAAACCGCTGTATAATTTCTTGGCATCGTCCACTGTTGCAATACTTACACCGCTGTTACCGATCTTTCCATATATATCCGGGCGAACATCGGGATCTTCACCATATAACGTCACGCTATCAAAGGCAGTTGATAATCGTTTCGCTGGTTGATCCACGCTCACATAGTGGAAACGTTTATTCGTTCTCTCGGGACCGCCTTCACCGGCGAACATTCTTGTAGGATCTTCGCCTTCTCTTTTTAAAGGGAATACACCTGCCGTGTAAGGAAAATGTCCCGGCACGTTCTCCTGCGCCTCCCATTGAAGAATATCACCCAGGTCTTTATATTTTGGCAATACTACTTTTGGAATGCGCGTACCGGAAAGGCTTTTGGTGAACATCTCCTGTTTGATCACCTTATCGCGCACCGTATATTCATAATAATCCTTCTCATACTCCTGCACTTTCTCATTCCAGTGCTGCAACAGCTTCCTGCTGACCGGTGTGAGCTGGTCTGTATAAAAAGCGACCTGCTTCCTGATCACCTCAAGCAATTCCTCTGGTGCTTTATCTTTTAATGTTTCCAACGAACCTTCCAGTTGGTAGATCTTGCTGGCGATCGCTGCCTGATCTTTCACCAGCTGATCATAGCTTCTGTTGTTCTCACTGATCTCGCTGAGATACCTCGCGCGTTTTGCAGGAATGATGGACTGGGAAACTTGAGCCGTGGCGGAAAAATGGAATTCACCAAAATCAGTATTTGTCTTTTCCCGGATCTTTTTCAATAATGATTCAAAAAGATGATTGACGCCTTCGTCATTGAACTTGCTGGCCATTGTTCCGATCACCGGTAATTCATCATCTTTTGCCGACCATAACTGGTGATTGCGTTTGTATTGCTTTCTTACATCCGCGATCGCGTCCAGTGCGCCGGCTTTATCAAATTTGTTGATACAAATAATATCGGCGTAATCCAGCATATTGATCTTTTCCAGTTGTGATGCCGCGCCATACTCCGGCGTCATCACATACATGCTGATATCGCAATAATCAAGGATCGATGCATCACTTTGACCCACACCAGCTGATTCAAGGATCACAAGATCAAAACCCGCGTCTTTGCAGATATCGATCGCTTCCTGCACATAATGGCTGAGTGCTGTATTGTCATCGCGCGTTGCAAGGCTGCGCATGTATGCGCGGGGGTGTGAGATCGCATTCATCCTGATCCGGTCTCCCAATAATGCACCTCCCGTTTTTTTCTTTGAAGGGTCAACAGAAATGACAGCGATGGTTTTATCTGTGAAATTGTGCAGGAACCGCCGGACCAGTTCGTCCGTCACGCTGCTTTTACCAGCTCCGCCTGTACCTGTGATCCCCAGTACAGGAATTTGTTTTGCCGGTTTTGGGGTTTCCGTTTCCTGGCCATTCTCTGCATTGGTGATCCGGCGTGCGATACGGCGGATATCTTTTACTTCTCCCAGGTTCATTGCGGTATTATATTCCGCCTTTCCATTCAGGTGTATATCACATTTGCTGATCACATCTTCGATCATGCCTTCCAGGCCCATCTGGCGGCCGTCATCGGGCGAATAGATCCGGGTAATGCCGTATTTGTGCAGTTCGTCTATTTCTTCCGGAAGGATCGTTCCGCCCCCACCACCAAAGATCCTGATATGTCCGCAGTCATTCTCATCCAGCAGATCTTTCATGTATTTAAAAAACTCCACGTGCCCGCCCTGGTAACTGGTAATTGCAATACCCTGTACATCCTCTTCGATCGCTGTCTCCACGATCTCTTTCACCGAACGGTTATGCCCCAGGTGGATGACCTCCGCGCCTTTACTCTGAAGGATCCGGCGCATGATATTGATCGCGGCATCATGCCCGTCAAATAATGAAGCTGCCGTAACGATTCTGATCTTGTTCTTCGGTATATAAGCCATAACTGCGGATCAATTTGAAACCCTGCAAATTTAAACGAAAAAACTAATGCCTGTTAGTTTTCATCATCCGCCAGGACCAAACGGGCTCTCTCAAAAATATCCCGCACATTCACGCAATTCTCCTCCCGACTCCGCGTTCAATACCCGAACCCATAATGCTACGCACATATCCAAAACCCCAAATCCCTCGTTTTCTCTTTACTCTCTTTCAACCTCTTAGCCTACTTTTGTCACTATGCAGCCAATTATCGATTCAATCAGACAGCTATATATTAAATGGAAGGGTGTTGAACCCGACTCTATCGATGTACTTCCCCAATCCGGCAGTGAGCGCCGTTATTTCCGCCTTTATGGTGGCGGCGCTTCTGTGATCGGCACTTACGGTGCTAATATCCCGGAGAACGACACATTCATTTATTTCTCCCGTCAGTTCAAACCCAAGGGCCTGGCTGTACCGGAGATCCTCGCGATCAGTGAAGATGGGGCGTACTATTTACAGGAGGATTTCGGCGACGTATCGCTGCTGAACCGCCTGGAAGCCGAAGGCTTTGTTCAACCCGTATATGATCTTTTCAAAAAAAGCCTTGATGAACTGGCCAAATTGCAGGTAAAGGGAGATGAAGGATTGGACTACGACCGCACACTCACCAATAAAGAATTCGGCAAACAGGCGATCATGGCTGATCTGCTTTATTTCAAATATTATTTTCTTGATGCATTGCGCAGACCGTATGATAAACAAAAACTGATCAATGATTTTGAAGCACTGAGCAATTACCTCACGCATACAGAATACAAATATTTTATGTTCCGCGACTTTCAAAGCAGGAACATCATGGTAAAAGAAGATAATTCCGTTCATTTTATCGATTACCAGGGCGCCATGAAAGGTGCACCACAATATGATGTGGCGTCCATGCTCTGGCAGGCAAGAGCCAATCTGCCGGAAGACTGGAAGGAAAACCTGCTGGAAGATTATATGAACAGTTTTGAACAACTGATCCCTTCCTCCCTCGACCGTATCATATTCCGTAGTCAATACAATGGATATGTGCTGATCCGGCTGTTGCAGGTATTGGGCGCTTATGGATTCCGGGGGTTGTTTGAACGCAAAGCGCAATTCCTCACGGCGATCCCGCTCGGCCTGAAAAACCTGAAGGATTTCATCAGCAATCAAAGTCTCGGCATCTCCGTACCCGAATTCCGCAAGGTGCTTGATCTCTGTGTATCCGAAGAAGTGATCCAGCAATTCACGCCTGTACAGGCCAGCGATGAAACGCCGCTTGTCGTAAAGATCAAAAGCTTTTCTTACCGCAATGGCATTCCCGCTGATGAAAGCGGAAACGGCGGCGGCTATGTTTTCGATTGCCGGGGCATTCTCAATCCGGGCCGCATCGAGAGCATGAAATATCAAACCGGCCGCGATAAAGAAGTAAAAGATTTTCTCGAACAGCAGACCAAAATGCAGGAATTCCTCAACAGTACATTTGATATTGTTGACATTTCTGTTGAAGACTATATCAAACGCGGCTTCGAACATCTTTCTGTAAGCTTTGGTTGTACCGGTGGTCAGCACAGAAGCGTGTATGCCGCCGACGCGCTTGCGCGTCACCTGCGGAACAAATTCAAAGTAAAGATCGAACTGGCACACGTCGTCCAGGACGCCAAAAACTGGATCAACGAAAGACCAGCCTGACCACGATTAATACGAAAGGAAAACATCAATAACATTCAACAATTCGCGTAATTCGCGTTCAGTAATTCGCGTATATGCAAGCAATGATCTTCTCCGCCGGTCTCGGCACCCGCTTCAAACCATGGACCGACAAGCATCCGAAAGCGCTTGCCGTTATCAATGGTAAATCTTTATTGCAGCGCAACATCGAATACCTTCAGCAATATGGTATCAATGACGTAGTGGTGAATGTGCATCATTTTCCCGGTCAGATCATCGATACACTGAATGAACACAAAGGCTTTGGCAGTAATATAAAGATCAGCGATGAAACAGATCTTGTACTTGAGACAGGTGGAGGTTTGCTGAAAGCAAAACATCTTTTTACACCCGGTGAAGATTTTTTAACGATCAATGTTGACATTCTTACAACATTGAACATTCATGCTTTTTTATCTTTTCACCAGAAAAAAAAAGCAATGGTTTCTCTTGCAACGAGCGACAGGAAAAGCAGCCGTTGTTTTGTTTTTGACGAAAACAGCCGGCTTACGGGATGGAGAAATTTGCAAACGGGTGAGGAGAAGATCCGTGTTCAATCAGCGGAGCAGCATAATAAATCGTTCAGCGGCATCAGTCTGTTCAATTATTCTTTTTTTGATAAACTTCAGCTGGAAGGTAAGTTCTCTTTAGTAGATGCATATCTGTCCCTGGCTGCTGATCATCCGATTTATGGTTATGATCATTCAGGTGATAAATGGGTGGATGTGGGTAGGTTGGAGAGCGTGGCAGTTGCGGAAGAGCTGTTCAGGTAATCGCCTGTCATGATTAATCTTTATTTCTTATTGTAAGGCCTGGCGTAGGCTCCAGCAGATTTCGCAGATTTATCTGTCAGACAAATGAAATGATTATCTATAAATGATTTTGTTTTATTAGCTCCCGCAGATCTCGCAGATAATTTCTGACAACTTGAAGCTATCTGCGTAATCTGCGGATACAAACCGAAGCCAGTTTTATTGGTGGATAAAGGGTAATGATCAGATGGATAAATCTGCGAAATCTGCGGGATACTTACGCCAAACCACCGCAGGAGCGGCGAATTATACTTACTGCCAGGATGAATGAGCGCTTAAGTAGCTTAATTTAATGACGTTGGCAGGGGCGGGATGACACATAAATGAGTTGCTGCCCTCTATGAGATCAACCGCTCATCGAAAACTTTGTGGATACCCTAAAATTCTGCATCTCCCAATTACGTCATTGCCTTCTTTTTTATACATTACAAGCTATTGTGACTCTAATTCTGTTTATACATGAAGAAATTTCTCTTGCTTGCATCCGTGTCCCTGCAATTCACCCTTGCATTTTCACAATCCAACTACGATGCAAAAGAAGCATTCAACCCGCAATTCTATCCCTACCCCGGTAATGAATTCCGCAGTGCCAGCGGTGAACCCGGTCCGAAATACTGGCAGAACCGGGCAGATTACAGGATCAATTCGTCCCTTGATACTGGCTTGCACCGCATCAGCGGCGATGTGGAAATAAACTATACCAATAACAGTCCTGACAATCTCAAATTCATCTGGCTTCAGCTCGATCAGAATATTTACAAAAAAGATTCCCGCGCATCCGCTACCACTACGCAGGCAGGCGGCAGGTGGGCCAATGGGGAATTTACCAATGGAGACAGTATCAGATCGGTAAATGTTGAATACAACGGCAAAAAGTATACTGCACAATACATCATTACCGACACACGTATGCAGGTATGGTTGCAGGAACCGTTAAAAGCAAATGGTGGCAAGATCAAACTCGTTATTCCTTTTGAGTTTGAAATCCCCGAATATGGTACCGATCGCATGGGAAGACTGAACACACAAAATGGCTGGATCTATGAAACCGCACAATGGTTCCCGCGTGTATGCGTATACGATGATATCCAGGGATGGAATGTGCTTCCCTACCTCGGCGCAGGCGAGTTCTACCTTGAATATGGAGATATCGAATTCAGCGTAACAGCGCCCGCAGGGCTGTTCGTTGTGGGTTCAGGGGAATTATTGAATCCGCAAGATTGCTTTACCGCTGATCAACTGAAGAAATACAATGATGCGAAGAACAGTGATAAGACGATCACCATCCGCAGCGAAAAAGAGGCGACTGATAAAAATGCTGCTGCAAAAAAAGGCAATACAACCTGGAAGTTCAGGATCAACAATGCGCGTGATGCAGCCTGGGCAGCATCAAAGGCATTTATCATCGACGCAGCAAAAATCAATTTACCGGGTGGTAAAAAATCATTGGCGATGAGCGCCTATCCCGTTGAAAGTACAAAAGACCGGAAAGGAAATGACTGGCGTAAATCCACTGAGATGGTGAAAGGTTCTATCGAACATTATTCTGAAAAATGGTTTGAATATCCTTACCCGGTGGCGACAAACGTAGCCGGTATTGTTGGTGGTATGGAATATCCAGGTATCGTATTCTGCAGTTACAGATCAACAGATACAGATCTCTGGGAAGTAACTGATCATGAATTTGGCCACACCTGGTTTCCGATGATCGTTGGCAGCAATGAAAGAAAATACGCGTGGATGGATGAAGGCTTCAATACATTTATCAATGATCTTTCCACAGATGCATACAGGAATGGATATTATAAGAACAAGGGCTTCCTGGGAGATCCCAATTCGCCCTTTATGGTAAGGGCCATGTTTGCAGAAACAATGGATGGCTTGTATAATATTCCTGATGTGGTACAGCAGGACAATCTCGCATTTACTGCCTATATGAAACCCGCCCGTATGCTTCACACGCTAAGAGACGTTGTACTTGGTGCGGATCGTTTTGACCGCGCATTCAAAGAATACATTCAGCGATGGGCATATAAACACCCTACTCCCTGGGATTTCTTTCATTCCATGGAAAATGTAGCCGGCGAAGACCTCAGCTGGTTCTGGCGCGCCTGGGTACTCAACTCATGGAAACTCGATCAAGCCGTCAAGGATGTAAAGTATGGCAAAAGCGATTCGATCAAGATCGCGGAGATCACGCTCACCAATCTTGAAAAGATGGTGCTGCCCGTAACATTGCTCGTGCGTGAAGTAAATGGAAAAGAACAAAAGATCGACCTTCCTGTGGAGATCTGGCAACGGGGGCCGGAATATAAGATCACGATAGATGTGACAAGTGAGCTGAAAGATGTTACCCTTGATCCGGATAAGAAGTTGCCGGATTGGAATAGGGAGAATAATAGGTGGAAGAAGCCGTATTGAGGAAAAGTTCCAGAGGTTTCAGGAGTTTCAGAGGTTCCAGAGGTTATTCAGATCGCAATTTCAAAAAAGATCAGCAGTTACCATTAGCGGCAGCAACTTCTGCAACCTCTGGAACCTCTGGAACTCCTGAAACCTCTGGAACTTTTGGAACTCTCAAACCTCTCAAACCTTTCCCTCTACAGTTTTGCCGCCAACCTCTCCAGCAAAACCTCCTCCAACACCTCCCTCACCGGCGTCCCGCTTTTCTTTGTCCATTTTATAAGACGGATATAGCCATCGGCGATCTCGAGGCCGGTAATGTCACCATCGACAAAGCAGCAACAACCACTGTTGAAGTACGAAGGGCGCATGGTTTGATAGTCGAGGGCAACGGCGGTAAATTCTTTTTCGCGCTTCTTTATTTCTGCGTAAAGCGAGGCGATGGTCTCTTTATCGTTGGATAATTCTGCTGCCTGGAATTGCTTGTAGAGCCGTTCTATATGGGTGAGTGATTCAAACACGGGTTGATGTGTATGACCGGTGATAAGAATGGTGTCCGTTTGAGATGATGACCAGTCATACATGATCTCGTTGTGCAGTGTTTTCTTTTCATCATCATAAGCAGCTGTGTTGGAATTGATCCGCAGATAAGCCTGCAATGGTGCCCAGATCCGCGAAACAAAGAATTTGCTGAACATATTGCCATCACTCTGTGCGTCTCCCTGGTGGCCATGTGTGCAGAAGACCCGGAAAGGCCTTTCGTTGAAAGTTGTGGCCAGTACCAATCCATCATAGATCTTTACTTCTCTTCCATACAATTGTTTCAGCTGCCACCATGCAAACGGATCGTTTCCCCAATACAGATCATGATTGCCTACTACTTTTGCAAATGCATTTCTTTCTACAAATTTCTTCTCCGATTCAAACGTTGCGGTATTGAACTTCTTGACTTTTGTAAGGCTGTTCTCCCACAGCTCTTCGCTATCGCCCAATGCGATGTAATAATACCCTGAAAGGTTATAATGCTCCAGTGCGGCAAGATAATTTTCCTCTGCCATCATGAAATCATCCGCACCATCTCTTGCTCCCTTATGCTGGTCTGAAAAAATAATAAACCTGTCCCGTCCTGTATCAAACGGTACCACCATACTTTTTTTTCCGGGATGCGTCAACGTATCCTGGTACAATTTGTCCAGTGCCTTGAACACTCTATCCTTCTGCGGCCGGGAAGAAAATTTCTGCGTGGCCCAGAGAACTGGTTTGCGGAGGAGTTTTTGAAGGAGGCGACGCATAGGGAATCGATGTTGGATGTTCGGACGTCGATGGTCGATGATCGATGGTCGAATCAGGGGGAATTCCCCTACATTATTGAAGCCTTCTGTTCGCGAAGGCTCTATTTTTATAAGACTTCGCGATCAGAATTCGAACATCGATCATCGAGCATCGATCAAAAATTAAAGGCTACCTGGTTGCAATCATACTGATCTCCACGTTCACAAACTTCGGCAACGCAGCCACCTGCACTGTTTCCCGCGCAGGGAAATCGCCACTGAAATATTTTCCATAAACCTCATTGATCTCGCCGAATTGCTTCATGTCGGTAATGAAGATGGTTGTTTTCACCACATTTTTGAAAGACATGCCCGCGGCTTCAAGGATCGCTTTGAGATTCTGCATGGCACGATGTGTTTCAGCCTGGACATCTTTATTATCGAGATTGCCTGTGGCTGCATCGATACAGATCTGGCCGGAAATATAGAGCGTATCACCGGCGAAGATCGCCTGGTTATAAGGACCTATGGGAGCTGGTGCATTGGGTGTGTTGATAACGATCTTATCCATTCCTTGGCGTTTAAAATTTAGATCAGCGAATATAGCTTTATGCATTTTCTTTGCAAAAATTTGTCTATGCACGTCGTGGTGATCACAAATGATGAACTGAAGAAAGAATTGCTGGAGCAAACGCCATCAGATCAATTGCAGTTGCAGTTCATTGATCGCCCGGATGAGTTTCCGGTGGGATCATCAGCAGATGCCTGCATCGATCTTTTGTTCGACGGAACTAAAGAGCGAAGCAGGTTACTTCATACACTGAATGCAAAAATAACAGTGATCAATGCGGTGCATGTTACACTGGCGGAAACAGATCCAACCTTCATCCGTATTAATGCATGGCCGGGCTTTCTGAAGAGAGAATTGATAGAAGCGGCTGCCGTTGATGCGGACCGTGAAGCAGCGGCATATTTGTTTGGCCTTTTTGGTAAAAAGACGGAATGGGTTCCGGATATTTGTGGCTTTATTTCAGCAAGAGTTGTGGCAACGATCATCAACGAGGCATTTTTTGCACTTGAAGAAAATATCAGCACGGAAAAAGAGATCGATACGGCGATGAAGTTGGGCACCAATTATCCACTGGGACCGTTTGAATGGGCAGAGAAGATCGGCATAAAAGAGATTTATACTTTGTTGCACAAGCTGTCAAAGGATGAATCCCGCTACATTCCATGTAAATTGCTGGACAAAAAGGCTTTGGCATAATAATGGCACACATATTACATATAGATACAGCAGTTGAAGGGGCTTCGGTTTGCCTGGCAAATAACAACGTGTTACTAGCGCCGGCCATGACCGACCGTAGAAAGGATCAATCAGGCTGGTTACACAACAGCATCCGGCAACTGATCAATATATCCGGGCTTAAGCCGGGCGATCTTGACGCGGTAGCCGTCACGATCGGACCAGGTTCTTATACAGGCTTAAGAGTGGGATTATCCGCAGCAAAGGGAATATGCTTTGCACTGGGCCTCCCATTGATCACGATCAACACATTGGCAGTAATGGCCTCAGCAGCAAGGATCGAAGGAAGCGGCGCATTGCTTTGCCCGATGATCGATGCAAGAAGAATGGAAGTATTCACGGCTGTATATGATCAAACGCTGAAAGAAATCATGGCACCCTGTGCGATGATACTGAATGGAACAAATTTTGATCATATACTCGCAGCAGATCAGGTTATATTCTCAGGAAACGGCAGTTATAAATGGAAAGCAGTTCTTTCACACGCCAATGCACAATTCAGCGATGTGATTACCACTTCTGAAGATATGGTGCAGCTGGCAGGCAAATATTATGAAGACAAACGGTTTGCTGACCTGGCGTACGTTGAACCGTTTTATGTAAAGGAGTTCTACTCTCCTGCCCATTAGTCACTTATAAAAAAAATGTACTTCTTAACAATTTTGTTTTCAAAAAAAAGTGAGGGATGGCTAACTTTGCAGTTTAGGATTTTTTAACCGGTTATAACTATGAACAACTACATGCTTACATTGAACACAGCTCCCGACAGCAACAATGCACTGAAAGTGGATTTGCTGAATGTGAAGAAGGCGTCTCTTGTTCTGAGGGCCATCAATCATAAGCTCCGCCAACAGATCCTGAAATTGATCGACGAGTCGGGAAAAATCACCGTGACAGAGATTTATGTGAAATTAAGGCTTGAGCAATCTGTGGCCTCCCAACACCTTGCGATCCTTCGTAAGGCAGGTTTTGTGAACACCGAACGGGATGGAAAGTTTATCTATTACACGATAAATACTGCCCGTATTGAGGAGTTGAACCAATTTGTGGAATCCTTGTTGAACTAACATTATTGTATCTCTGCAAGAGGCCGTTTATCTGTAAGATAAGCGGCCTTTTTAATTGCAGCGGCTGTGCTGAGAACGTCTCCCAATCCATGGCTTCAGTGCTGCCGGCAGGATCCGCAAATGGTCCCATTTTTCAGAAATTGATCAGGATGATCTGCGTTTTCGACGGTCAACCTGTACATAGCAAAGGGCAAATTCCAGGAAAGATGTCAAGGTCTGCGGGATCAGCAGGAACCTACGCAGATCCCCTCCGTCGTGATGCCTCCCTTCTTCCCCGCATTCAAACTTTCCCTGATCTGAGTTGTATCTTATAGTGCAGTTTACACCGTTCCGATTATATAAAGTAAATTTGTGTCTATAATAACCCACATCACATGTTTATCAAGCAGTTATATACCAATTGTCTGAGTGAGGCCGCCTATTACATCGAAAGCGATGGTGAAGCGGCAGTGATCGACCCGCTTCGTGATATTGACACCTATCTCGACCTGGCAAATGAGCGCAAAGCGACCATTAAATACATTTTCGAAACACATTTTCATGCGGATTTTGTCAGCGGCCACCTGGACCTGGCAAAAGCAACGGGTGCTCCGATCGTTTACGGACCCGGTACTTCCACTGGTTTTGAAGCCCACATCGCCAAAGACGGCGAGATCTTTAAGATCGGTAAGCTGAGCGTGGAAGTATTGCATACGCCTGGTCATACGCTGGAGTCTTCCTGTTACCTGTTGAAAGATGAGTCAGGTAAGGATCATAGCATATTTACAGGTGATACATTATTCGTGGGTGATGTTGGCCGCCCTGATCTCGCCCAAAAAGGCAATGAGATCTCCACTGCTGACCTTGCCGGAATGATGTATGACAGCCTGCAGCAAAAGATTGTACCGCTGGCCGATGATGTGCTGGTTTATCCTGCGCACGGTCCCGGCAGCGCATGTGGTAAAAATCTTGGCCCGGATACACACAGCACAGTTGGTAGTGAAAAACAAACCAATTATGCGTTGCAGGCCACCAATAAGGAAGAGTTCATCAAGGCAGTGACTGATGGCATTCCGCCACCGCCTCAATATTTTCCGATCAATGCGAAGATCAATAAAGAAGGATACGACAGCCTTGATGCGGTAATGGAAAAAGGTTTAAGGCCGTTGAGCGTTGCTGAATTCAAAGGGTTGATCACCGACAATACGATCATTCTTGATACACGTCCTTCCTCAACTTTCACACAGGGCTTTGTGCCTGGTTCTATCAGCATCGGGCTGGATGGCCGCTTTGCTGAATGGGCCGGTAGCCTTTTGCCCTTTGATGCGCCGATGCTGCTGGTAACCGAACCAGGTAAGGAAAGGGAAAGCATTGTCCGTCTCGCCAGGGTTGGCCTGGATAAAGTGGAAGGATATCTTGATGGCAGCTATGATGCATGGAAGAACAACGGCGAAACTTCAGACATGATCATAGATGTGGAAGCTGACGAACTGATGATGGATATTCCTTTTGATCAGAACCTTGTTGTGGTCGATGTGCGCAAACCAGCCGAATACGCCGATGGTCATTTGAAACAGGCGCTCAATATTCCATTAAACGAACTGACCGATCCCGGAAGCATGGTGAACCTTGAGGACCGTCATAACATTTATGTCCATTGCGCTGGCGGCTATCGCAGCGTGATCGCCTCCTCCCTTCTTAAACGCCAGGGCATTCATAACCTGCGGAATATTGTTGGAGGCTGGGGGAAGATAAAGGAACAGGAGAAGGCGGAGGTTGTGAAGGAGACGAGTGTGTTGAATTAGGAGGGAGAAAGGTTTCAGAGGTTTCAGAAGTTCCAAAGGTTCCATAAGTTCCAGAGGTTCCAAAAGTTTTCAGTGGTTAAAAACAGAGACAGGTTATGAAGTATAATTTCGTAACCTGTCTCTGTTTTTGACTTATGGAACCTCTGGAACTTCTGGAACCTCTCAAACCATCCAGGCTGTCTTTTCCTCTCACACATTCACAAAGCCATTTTTGATCGCGTACATCACCAGCCCCACACGTGTTTTGATATTCAATTTCTCAAAGAGGGCATCGCGGTAGCCATCGATGGTGCGGGGGCTTAAGAACATCTGCTCCGCAATTTCCTTATAGGTCATTTCGGTACAAACAAGTTTCAGGAACTGGACCTCACGATCATTGAGCTGTGTCATGTTCCGGATATCGTTGTCTTCTTCAAGTTTGTTAATGGAATGAATGAGTTTTCCTGTAACAAGCTCCGAATAATAATAGCCACGTTCCATTATCGACAAAAGAGCTGATCTCAATTCCGGTGGCTCGCAGTCCTTCAGAATATATCCTTTTGCTCCCGCTTTGAACATTCGTATGACGGCGTTTTCATTGTCGTACATCGACAAGGCCATGATCCTGATCAGCGGATACTTTTGCTTGAGCCATACGGCAGATGCATAACCATCCATCTTCGGCATATTAATATCGAGCAATACAAGATCGGGCAGATCATCTGAATTTATTTTCTGCTGCATCTGCTCTCCATTGTCAGCCTGGAAGATCACTGAAAATTCATCGAAGCTATCTATCAGGGTGGCCAGGCCCCGGCGAAGGAGAACATGGTCATCTACAAGAGCGACTTTGTATTTGGTATCAGGCATTCTTATTGTTTTCAAGCGGTAAGAAAATATTGATTCTTGTTCCATTACCCGGGCTGCTATCAAACCCGACCGATGCGCCGATCATATCCGCACGGCTTTGCATATTGCGGGTGCCAACGCCTGTATTGGGGGCTATGACCTCAAGCAGATCCATGCCTTTGCCATCATCGGAGATGATCATTAAAAGACCTTCCGGTTTATAATTCATATGCACCCTGATGGTCTGGGGCTCCGCGTGTTTTAGGCTGTTGGTAAACGCTTCCTGAGTGATGCGAAAAAGGATAAGTTCTTTTTGTTTGGATAGGCGGTAGGAGTTACCTTCTATTTCTAACACGGCATTGGAGGCTCCTGTTTTTTGTATTCGCTCCAGCTCATATTCGATGGCGCGCTGTAATCCCATTTCCTGTACATAATCTGTGTCAAGGCTATGACTCAGATCACGAAGATCTGTGATAGCCTTACTCACGAGTTCCTTTGAATTAAGTATTTTCTGTTCAAGAGAGTTATCCTGCACAGGCAACATTGTATTGAGGTTAAGTTTGGCCAGGGTAAGCGCTTGCCCAATGTTATCATGTATCTCCTGTGAAATTGTTTTCAGGGTTTGCTCCTGTATTTCCAATTGGGTTTTTAGTAATTGTTCCTGGTACTGGAATCTCAACTGTTCTTCTTTAAGCATATAGTTATTTTGCCGGATTTGCGTCTTGAGATAGAACAAAAGAAAGACAATAAATATGAGAAGAAACAGGGTGGATGCCCCAATCAGGTACCAACCAGCTTCGGTGATCGCGATGAGCATAGCATACTGATTATAATAAAGCTGTAATACAGCAGATTTCCAATGCTCGTCAGCGTAAATACAATCTTCGTACTTGTTGCCTCAGCGGTAAAGGATTTTAAAAATGTAGCACTGATAAATAACAGGAGGAAAAAGTTTGCGATGATCAATCCGCTTGAGAACCAGAACAGGGGATCTTTTGTCGGATGATATAACTTTTCTTTCGCCTGTTGAAAATATAAATAAGAGCATCCAAGAAGTATGATGGACCCTGCTATTGAATCCACGAAATAAGGATTGAAACCCATTATGCCATGCTTCTGTAGGGCAAGTGAACTCACCACAATTCCCGCTATACCGATCAAACCCGTTACGAGTTTTGCACGTTGTTTTTCATACGAGAAATAAAAAATAAGTAAAAACACAATGAGTTGTATCAGAAAAAAAATATTATAGAATAGATACTTGGGTACATGCCATTTTTGATACACACCGAAAACGACCAGGCCCTCGTTCACTACAGTAAGTAAGAGAACAAACACAATGAGGCGGTATATAACCGGCTTGATCTTTCTAAAAAGGAGCAAACCGGTTAAAAATGCGAGGGCTTCCAGTGCTAGAATGATATAGAACATGAGTTATTGTTTACGGCCAGAGACCTTGCCAGTCGTCATAAAATTTGCTTTGCCCAATTTTAAAGGTCGTAATGAATTTATCCTCCGTCCGATCTGCTTTTTTGATGGGAATGCCCACAATCAAAGTAAAGCGGTTATTTGGCTCATAGTGCCGTCTATCAAATTCAATATCATACAAATTCCCTGCGTCTAGTGAGCTTTTGTCGTATTTACCAAACGCCAACATAATTGAATCTTCCTTCATTTCATTGAGGTAGCCAACATACATTTCAAGCTGCCTTTTTGAAATCGTTACGGCTGTAGTATTTTTTATCCCAAGCCTACTCATCTCTCTAATAAATGACTGTATATATACGTCTCCTATTTCCTCGTCGATCGGACTATCCTTATATGGCGCCACTACTGCATTCTTAGTAACACTGTCGTAAAAAGCAGTTCTCGACTTTATTCTCCGTATTAGTTCATCTCGATATTCTCTCCCTAGCGAATCACATGAGTTTCCATTGACCGAATTGGTTGTTTGTACTTTTGCTGAATCATCTGTAGTTGACTCCCCTTTACAGGCGTACATTGTAGCCAAAACAATAGTTGCATAATAAAAGAAGTGCAGCTTAAGAATGTAAAATTTCCGAATTTTCATAACAGTAGTTTTTAGGTGGAAAGATTTGCTTTACCATCCAAATCTCACAAATTCAACCGCTGTTATCAAGGGTATTTTAGCTCCTAAAGAAAGGTGTTTTCACGGTGCGTTTGAAAAATTTCTATGATCAAAAAGGGCCAATCTCTCGATTGACCCTTTCATTATTCTATAATCGGTGAATACTCCTCCTTCCACTCATGCCTCCACCTCCTATGACTCCACAAATAATTCGAAGGATCTTTCCGGATAGCATCCTCTAACGCTTTCTTATACAACAGCGTCAGCTCCTCAGCGGTATGATCAGCACCATTGTCAGCCAGCGGCACGGCCTTGAAAGAATAATGCCCGCGCTTTACTTTCTGAAACCCTACATACACCACCGCCGTGTTATTCTTTACAGCGCCTTTTCCCGGACCCGTTACAAACGGCGCGGGTTTGCCAAAAAAATTCAGCCAGAATGCGCGGGCAGGTATGCCGGGATTCTGATCGGCAGCCAGCGCCAGGATATATTGTTCGTTAAAAATAGTATGCATCTTGTGCTTGAAGTCCCAGGCAGAAACCATGAGCGTTCCATAGCGGGAGCGCGATTTGAAGAAGATCCGGTCGAAGATCTTGTTGTTGACCGGCATATAGATCCCGACAAACGGGATCTTCAGCAAGCGGGCATACATCAGGTTGGCAAACTCCCAATTGAACTGGTGCCCGGCCATGATATGGATATTTCGTCCTTTGGCAATAAGATCATTCAGATGCTCCACATCGCATTGCCCGCGTCGCGCCAGCTCCTTCGGTCCGATGGAAAGCATCTTGATCGTCTCAATGAACGTATCCGTAAAATTCAGGTAAAACTCTTTCGCGATCTTTTTCCGCTCCTCCAGTGTCTTCTCCGGAAATGCAATCCCAAGATTGCTCATTACGATCTCCTTGCGATAGCCCATCAGGTAATAAAGGATCAGATAACCGAGATCCGAGAACAAGTATAACACCCTCAGCGGCAGGAGGGAAACGGCGTAGAGGATTCCGTAAACTACATAATACATAACGCAAATAAACGCGAATTAGCGCGGATAATCGCGAATGGACCCCGATTTTCGCCATCCATACTTCTCAAATCTACCGGATATCAGTGATTTCTTCTATAAAGCACCCATTCGCGAAAATTCGCGACCATTTGTGTTCAAATTCGTGTTACAGTACGATGTTCTGCACCAACCCACTCTTCTCCGGATAATCCGTATTATAATGCAATCCCCTGCTTTCCTTCCGGAATGCTGCACCCTTCACGATCAGGTAGCCAACCGTGATGAGATTCCGTAATTCCAGCAGTTGCGGAGAAAGAGATGAACCCTGGTAAAGTTGTTCGGTCTCCTCCCAAAGCAGATCAAGGCGGCTAAGTGCACGTTGCAGACGGATATTGTTGCGGACGATACCGACATAATCGCTCATCACCTGTTGAAGCTCTTTCAAGCTCTGAGTGATCAGGATCATTTCCTTCGGTTCGCTGGTGCCGGTGGCATTCCAGTCAGGAATATTCTCATTGAAAGAAAGCGCCGCGATCTTTTCCGTTACATCGATAAAGCAACGGTGCGCAAAGACCATTGCTTCCAGTAAGGAATTGCTGGCAAGACGGTTGGCGCCATGCAAACCGGTGCTGGAGCATTCGCCGCAGGCATATAAATTATGTATAGAGGTACGTCCCCACTCATCTGTCTTAATACCACCACAACTGTAATGTGCAGCAGGTGCCACAGGGATCATGTGTTGTGTAATATCGATCCCGATCGATAAACACTTTTGATAAATGTTAGGGAAATGCTCGATGAATTTTTCTTTGGTGAAATGTCGGCAATCCAGCCATACATGCTCTGTACCTGTTCTTTTCATTTCACTATCGATTGCCCGTGCAACGATATCGCGCGGCGCAAGATCCCTGCGCTCATCATACCGCTCCATAAATGCTTCGCCGCTCTTGTTGCGAAGGATACCACCATCACCACGCACTGCTTCAGTGATCAGGAATGCCTGACCTCTTAATCCTGGCTCATATAATGCTGTCGGGTGAAACTGGATGAATTCCATGTTCTCGATCCTTCCTTTTGCACGGTATACCATCGCCACGCCATCACCGGTTGCAATCGAAGGATTGGTGGTAGTACGATATACCTGCCCATTCCCACCGGTTGCCAGCAACGTGATCTTTGCAAGAATCTTTTCAATCTGGTTTGTTACCAGATTCAACGCATACACACCATAGCATTCAATACCCGGGGATGATTTTGTAACAAGATATCCTTCGTGGTGCTGCGTAATAATATCCAGAATAAAACAATGCTTGATGATCTCAATATTCGTTTGCATGGACACAGCTTCCAGCAGCGCCCGTTCCATTTCCCAGCCGGTGATATCCTTGTGATGGATGATACGGAATTCAGAATGCCCGCCTTCTTTTCCGAGTTTGTAATCACCATCTTTTTCTTTATCGAACTGCGCGCCCCATTCGATCAGCTCGCGAACGCGATCAGGCCCTTCTTTCACCACGATTTCCACCACGTTCCTATTGCAAAGGCCATCACCCGCTATCAGCGTATCTTCGATATGTTTTTCAAAACTGTCATTTTCCAGATCGTTCACCACCGCAACGCCACCCTGCGCATACTTGGTATTCGTTTCATCTGCAGCCGCCTTCGTGATCACGGTCACCTTTTTTTCGGGATAACGCTGCGCCATTTTTAACGCATAAGTAAGACCGGCGATACCTGATCCGATGACGAGGAAATCTGTCCGCATAGTTTTCTCATTCATTCATGCAAGTTAAGGCGGAACGGGTAATAATTGCAGGCGTTCGTTTGAGAAGTTTCAGAGGTTTAAGAGGTTCCATAGGTTCCAGAGGTTTAAGAGGTTGCTGCCGCAAATAGCAGTCAGCAATTGTTTACGAAGAGCTTTCCATTTGAAGAACCTCTGGAACCTATGGAACCTATGAAACCTATGAAACGTCTGGAACCTCTGAAACTTCTCAAACCCTCACTCCGCCGTATGCTTCACCACATCCACTCCGACCCCATTAGGATCAACGATCGCAAAATGGCGGTCACCCCACTGTTCGTCTCTTAACTCCACTTCAATCGGTACGTTCAGCTCCTTGATCCGTCTGTACTCTGCATCCACATCGTCTACCTCGATGGTAAGGAATATACCTTTGCCGCCGAATGCAGGCTTGAAGATGGCCGCCTGGCTGGGATGATCGGGCAACAGAAATGCGATCTCGTCATTTCCATCCGGTGTATGCATCAGGATGAACCAATCGGATTCAAAACGAACACCGAATCCTAATACATCCTGGTAAAATTTCTTTGTTTCGGTAAGTTTTGTGGTAATAATACCTGCATTCAGTTTCATCGTTTTTTCTTTTTTAGGATTGAAATACCGGTCGCCCAGGGTGGCAAGTATGCCGGAGATGATCAATGATAAAGCGATCCTGCTCATGACAAAGGTTTTGGTAATGATTGAAATCTTTGCCGAAGATCGGAGGAGGTAGTGACAGCCCTATGTCAGGAGAAGATGCTTAATTACAGAGTAATTTTTCCGCAGATCGGGGAAATCTAAGTTGCCTTATTTTAAAGCAATGTCGTTTAGTTAGCAAAACCTGCCTGAATTGACTGGCGTTAGGGCCCCTCTAAATCTCTCTGCCGCGGCGGAAGACTTACCACCGCCTGAAATAAGAGATGTTAAATCGTATGAATACTTATATTCTATGTGATTTGACTTCTCTTTCATGATAACTGTTCAAAGTCTCCCCCTTGGGGGGGAGATTTAGAGGGGGCTCTACGCCAGCCGAGCGAGGAGCTTCACCTTAACTAAACGACATTGTTATTTTAAAGGTTAATGAACATTCAGGGAATTCACTTGGATCCTCGGATTACGCGGATGAATTCCTTCCACCGGAGACAGACCTGCGCAATTCCGCGGGTTCCTATGCATTACTTTTTTTAAACCGGTCAACGCTCAAATACCGGACAGCTCCATATATAAGGAAGAACTGAGCCAATCCATACGTCAGCATGATCATTACATCACCCGCGGGCACCGGTTTCCAGAACTTATTGATCGCAAGAATTGAATCGGAGATCACAAACAATACCGCGCCTGTCAACATAGATCTGCCTGCTGTTCTGTTGCTGATATAGGACATGTGCAGCGCAAGCAATAACATAAAACTGATCACCAACCCGTACACTCTTACCGGTAAACGCATCTCTCCGAGCCACGGATTAAGTAAGGCGATCAACACACTATAATACGAAGCAACGACCAGTAAGGTCCATAACTGACTTTTTATATTTTGCTCCTTCCGTATCCGGTGAAAAAAGAAAATATAAAAAAGATGAGCGATCAGAAAAGATGATAATCCCAAAAGGAAGAAAATACTGTTCTGCTGCTGGAACATCAGTAATACATCACCGGCCCAGGAAAAGAACAATGCGGCAATTACGAATAACCTGAACGGAGAACTATTGCTAACAGATGTAATAAAATGTCCGGTAACTGCCGGCATCAGCATCGGCTTTGTCACCGTCGCTACCTGTGGCAGATCCATCGCCAGTGCAAGCAAATGAATGAACAGCACGACAAAGAATATTATCACCCAAAAATTCTTTTTCATCTTCGATCCGGTCTGTTTCCTGGCTTTTAAGCAATATGATTAAGTAAATGAACTCCCCGATCCGGCAGGGCACTCAACTCAACTCAGCTCCTTTGGAATAATGATGAGGGCCATCGCGCATTGAACATCGATTCCCTCAGCTTGCGGATGGTTCAACCCACGCATCATTCTCCTTCAACAAGCCGATCAGTTCGTCCACTGCGATCTCACTGTTTACATTTCTCTTCACCACTTCTTTTCCTTTATACAACGTGATCTTACCAGGACCGGAACCTACATAGCCAAAATCTGCATCAGCCATTTCACCGGGACCGTTTACAATGCATCCCATAATCGCGATCTTCACGCCTTTCAAATGATTGGTGCGGGAACGGATCTTTGCAGTTGTTTCCTGCAGGTCAAACAAGGTCCTGCCACAGCTTGGACAGCTGATATATTCCGTTTTTGAAATACGCGTGCGCGTTGCCTGTAAAATAGAGAAAGCTGTGTTATTCGTAAACTGGTAAATGTCTTTTACTGCGAGATAAGTCCTTCCTTTTACCTGTATATTCTCCATCTGCGCGTGTGAGTTGAAACCAAGGCAGATACCATCACCAAATCCATCGAGTAATAATGCGCCGGTTTCGGTTGCAAAATGGATAAGATGTTCATCCGGCGTTTGTAATCCGCTATCAGTGATCAGCACCACCGGGTTTTTGATCTGTTTCGTCAGCAGTTCCACAAACATTTCGCGCACGCATTGCATGGCATTTTGCTGCGTACTGCTCAGGCAGATCACTACAGTTGGATCATTGGCCAGTTTATCAAGATAAGGATGCGCGATCACTTCTTCACCCTGCGCGGGCAATCCTTTGCAATCAACCATTACAAAATTGATCAGTTCACTCTTTTCAGATGCTTCAGCAAAACCGCTGTCCTGGAAGATCGGGTAGTATTTCACCGGATCTCCGGCATCTTTCCATGCTTCCGGATAAACGATCACTCTCAATGTACCGGGCAATTCAAAACCGAGCAATTGATTGCCGGTAAAAATATAATCAGCAGCAGCATCACCGATATGCCATTTATCCATAGCAACATCATAAGTATAGCCGACGCTTTGCAGATGGGAAGGTTCTATCTTTTCGATCTTGCTCAGGTCTGCAATCACAACAGGCACACGTTTGCCTCCGATATTGCTGACAACGAAAGTTTCCCTGCGCCTGTAATTGAACGGATCGTAAGGAAGACTGATCGTTTCTGTTTCGGCCTGCGCAGGAGTTGGAGCAGCAGTATATCTTTTCACGAGGTCCTTACATACAGGGATCTCAAGCTCGGGATCTTCAGTAAGTGATACACGGATCGTATCACCCAGTCCGTCTTCCATCAAAGAGCCGATACCGATCGCGCTTTTGATACGACCATCTTCTCCATCGCCTGCTTCGGTAACACCAAGATGAAGCGGATAGCATTCGCCGAACTCATCAAACATAGTTTTTACAAGCAGGCGATAAGCCTGCACCATCACCTGTGGATTGCTGGCTTTCATGCTCAACACAATATTGTGATAAGTTTCCGCGCGGGCAATGCGCAGGAACTCCATTGCACTTTCCACCATTCCCATTGGTGTATCACCATAACGGCTCATGATACGGTCGCTCAGCGAACCGTGATTGGTGCCGATGCGCATCGCGGTTCCGTACTCTTTGCAGATCTTCACCAATGGCGTAAACCGTTCGCGGATGCGTTCGATCTCTTCAGCATAATCCGCGTCAGTGTATTCGATCAGTTCAAATTTCTTCTTATCAACATAATTGCCGGGGTTCACTCTTACCTTCTCCACAATACGCGCTGCGATCTCCGCAGCATTCGGCGTAAAATGTATATCGGCAACAAGCGGTGTATTATAACCTCTCTTCCGCAGTTCGTTTTTGATCACCAGCAGATTTTCCGCCTCCTTTTTGGAAGGCGCCGTGATCCTGACCAGCTCAGCGCCAGCTTCGATACACCGGATCGACTGCTCTACCGTGGCAATCGTATCCATTGTATCTGTAGTGGTCATGGTCTGCACCCTGACCGGGTTCAGGTTTCCAAGTAAAAGGTCTCCTATTTTTACTTCCTTGGTAACAAGGCGTTTGTAGTTATTGAGGGATGCGGCGTAGAATTGCATAGCGATGCAAAAGTAGCTATTTGTTTCGAGGGAATCGAAGCTGGAGCTGCGATGTTGGATGTTCGACGGTCGATGGTCGGCTTCACATAACGATGGTCATAAATGCCAGGGCGGTCTGAGAGCAGAATATCTCAGGTTGATACTGTTAAATCCTGCAGCATTCGACCATCGAACATCGAACATCGATCACCCGTCTTGGTCCGGGATATTACCAATCCTTCCCCATTCCCCCACCCTGCCTTGACTTTTCCTTCTGCAGCCGCTGCTGCACATCCTTTTCCTTTTGTTCAAGGAGCTGGAGGCGCTGTTCGGCCTCTTTCTGGCTCATTTTGGGTTGAGGTTTTTGCTGCTGCTTTTGTTTCTGTTGTTGCTTCTTGTTGTCTTTTTTGGACTCGTTCTTCTTTTTTAATTCGAGGAGTGCTTTCTGGAGGTTTTCGCGTGCGTCCTTGTCGTTAGGATCCTGGCGGAGCGATTCTTTGTAAGCATCGATGCTCTCTTCCAGTTTCTTTTGTGCGGAAAGGATCGCGCCTTTATTGTAATAAGCTTTTGATTTGACGGAAGCCTCGGGCGTTTTAAAGGCAAGATCGTTTAGCACACGGATCGCCTCGTCGGGTTTGTTTTGCTTGTATAAGGCGTTGGCGCGGTTGAATTTTGCAGTGCTGTTATTGGGATCGGCCACCAGCGCTTCATTGTACGCCAGTTCTGCCTGTTGGTATTGCTGTTGTTTATAAAGATCATTGCCGCGCTGGATAAGTCGGTCGGCTTCCTGCGCTCGAGCGGAAACAAGAACAAAGAACATCATGATCATCATTAATCCGTATCTCATGCTTTTTGTTTTTTTGTTTCGGGAATAAAATATTCGGCGAGCACCAATACAAACATGGCGAGTGCAAACCAGCCATAGTAAACATCAAAATTCATAAGTGAAACATCGCCGAACGCTTTTGATTCGATCTGCGAGAGCTGTGCTTTCAGTTGCTTCACGGCGTCATCGCTATCCTGCAGGCGAACGTATATGCCGTTTGTATTTTGGGCAAGTTGTTTCAGTTCGTCTTCATTCAGTTTGGAGATGACCTGGCTGCCGGTCTCATCAATTTTATTCTGGCCGGTGGCGGGATCGGGGATATAGGAACCATCCGGGGAACCGATACCGACTGTGTTGATCATTAATCCCTGTGCGGATAACTCTTTGGCTGTTTCGAGGGCTGCAGGATCATGGTCTTCTCCATCAGAGATGAGCACAACAGCTTTGAATCTCCTTTCTTCGGGGTTAAATGCATTTGCGCTCATGCGAAGCGCCTCGCTGATCACCGTTCCCTGTTGCGGAATGGCATCCGGTGCGGCCGAATTCACGAACATCTGCGCAGCATTGTGATCCGTTGTCAATGGCATTTGCAGATAGGCTTTACCTGCGAACAGCACCAATGCGATCCGGTCGTCCGGCATCGCATCCATCAGTTTATTGATCAGTTGCTTTGCTCTTTCCAGCCTGCTTGGCGCCATATCGGTCGCCAGCATACTGCGGCTTACGTCCAGCGAGATCACCACGTCGATGCCTTTGCGTTCGATACCCTCATCATTGCCGGGTTTGCGCAGGTCCATTACAGCCAGCACGCCTGCAACAAATGCCAGGCTGAGCATACCCGATTTCAATGAAAATAGTTTTGCGGAATAGTTGCCCGTAAGTGCTTTTACGAGATGTGCATCACCGATCCGTTTGATCACCTGCTTTTTCCATTTCCATAACAAAAAAAACAATACGGCGATAATGATCAGGCCGGCAAACAGCCAGACAAATTCGGTATGAAGGAATTGGTAGCCCATGGCGGGGTGAATATAGCAAGAATTGAACCAATGGGGGGAGAAAGACCGCGGACGAAGGACGACCGACCGCCGACCGCAGACCGCCGAATCAGACTGATCTATGAAATGTCATTTCTCATTTTGTACAAATGGAGACTGATAAACGCTGAACAATCACCTACTATCGCTGTTCATGATACCGATAGAAACCGCGGACCACGGACCGCCGAATCAGATTGATCTTTGAAATGTCCTTTGACTTTTCTTACAAATAATGAATGGCGAACCATAAACGCCCGTCTGCGGTCCGCGGTCGGCGGTCCGTCGTCCACCTCACATCTTCCCTTCAAAAAATCCCAGATCCTTCAATATATCCTTCACCATTTTCAACCTCACCGGTCCCATGTCAAGGTTCTTATCCCGGGATTCGATATTGAGAACAAAAAAGTAAGGGTGTTCATTTTCTTCGATCCAGCCGACGATCCAGCCGATGCGTTTACCGGTCTTTTCATCCCAACCGCTCAGGCCGGTTTTATAGCCGAGGCGATAACTGGGATTGTCTTCGAACAGCATGGCATGTTTAACTGTTTCCTGGTAAGTTGGAAAGAAAGGAAGCTGCTTGAAGTAAAGTCTTTTTACGAGGCCGAGTTCTTCGTCAGGTGTTATTTTGAGTGAATTATCGAGCCAGAAAGTATCAATAGCGGAGGCGATCTTCTTTGTGCCGTACTTCAGTGTATCGAGCCAGGCCTGCATCGTGTCCTTGCCAATCCGGCGCGCCACTTCCTGGTAATAGGGAACAGCGGAAACGCGGAAAGCTTCATACATTGTCAGGTCCTTGTTCCATTCTTTTACAGGCCTTTCAACGCCATCCCATTTGATCATCATGGTGTCGCTGGAGATCACGCCGGTCTGCAGCCCGATCAGTGAATTGACGATCTTGAAAGTGGATGCCGGAACATACGCACTGTCCCGGTAACGCGGCAGGTTATATACCGTAAACTTGCCAGTACCATTATTCATCAGCGCAAAACAGCCGGTTACCTTATTCTCATCGAAATATTTCTTCAGGCCGTCGTCCTCTTTTACATTGTTGGGAGAGCAACTGGCGATCAGCAGAACAAGAATGAGTCCGGTAAGTACACGCATGGGAGAAAATTTGCGCGAAATTACTTTGGAAGGATGACAAATGGACGGGGATTTATTGGATTTTTTGGATTAGGGGGATTCGTGTCTGAAGATTGAAGAATGTATAGTCTTTAGAAAGCTGCTTGCCGCCGGGGGAGCTGCTTTTTTGATAAATGAAAAAAGGATTAGTTGGAATTAAAAGGATCAGAACTTTTAATATTAAGAGAGTCTTGTTTTAGTATTGAAGAAGGATCAGATAAGCAAACGAAAAATCCCAATAATCCACTTTTCATTTATCAGAAAAGCAGCTCTCCGTAAGAAAGTAACATTCTGAAAACTGTACATTCTTCAATCTTCAGACACGAATCCCCCTAATCCCAAAAATCCAATAAATCCCCGTACGTTTGCGGCCTCAAACAATCCAACATGAACGATAAATTTTCCAGCAGAATTGCCAAAGAAGTAGATGACATAAAAACTGCCGGTCTTTATAAAACCGAGCGCATTATTACAAGCCCGCAGGGCGCCGAAATCACAGTAGGTGAAAAAACGGTATTGAATTTTTGTGCCAATAACTATCTCGGTTTATCATCGCATCCGCGGGTGATCGAGGCGGCGCATAAGTCGATCGATTCGCATGGATATGGGATGAGCAGCGTGCGTTTTATTTGCGGAACGCAGGATATACATAAAGAACTGGAAAGAAAGATCTCCGAATTCCTCGGCACAGAAGACACGATCCTGTATGTGGCGGCATTTGATGCAAATGGCGGTGTATTCGAACCATTGTTTGGTGAAGAAGATGCGATCATCTCTGATGCACTGAACCATGCTTCGATCATCGATGGTGTACGTCTTTGTAAAGCGCAGCGTTTCCGTTACGAACACAACAATATGGCGGATCTTGAAGTAAAACTGAAAGAAGCAGCCGCTTGCAGAAGCCGTATCATTGTAACAGATGGTTCATTCAGCATGGATGGAACGATCGCGCAGCTGGATAAGATCGTTGCGCTGGCGGAACAATATGACGCAGTCGTAATGATCGATGAGTCACATTCATCCGGCTTTCTTGGAAAGACCGGGCGCGGAACACATGAGTATTGTGGCGTGCTCGGAAAGATCGATATCATCACCGGTACGCTGGGTAAAGCACTGGGTGGAGCATCCGGTGGTTTTACATCCGGCAGTAAGGCCGTGATCGATATGCTTCGCCAGAAGTCAAGACCATACCTGTTCAGCAATACGCTGGCTCCTTCTATTGTGGGCGCATCGATAGCTGTGCTGGATATGCTGACAGAAACAACTTCGCTTCGCGACAAACTTGAGCATAATACAAAATACTTCCGTGAGAAGATGACGGCTGCCGGTTTTGATATCAAACCCGGCGATCACCCGATCGTTCCGATCATGTTATATGATGCAGTACTCGCGCAGCAGTTTGCATCAAAACTGCTGGATGAAGGTATTTATGTGATCGGCTTTTTCTTCCCGGTGGTAGCGAAGGGCCAGGCAAGGATCCGTGTACAATTGAGTGCCGCGCACGAGCAGGCCCACCTGGATAAGGCGATCGCAGCATTTACGAAGATTGGAAAGGAGTTGGGAGTATTGAAATAAAGAAACAGCAGTACTGATAGTTTAAGAAAAGGACGGTGTTGAACATCGTCCTTTTCTTTTTAAAAGGAGCCTTCTTAATGCTGTTATGACACTCTATTGAGCCACCCCCGCAAATTCTTTTACGAAACGGAGCCCGGCAGCGCCGGTTTATCTATCAACATAATGACCAATTCGGGTCATACACCAGGCTTCCCTTCGTTCATTTTTACCCAAGATCAGGGCTTCATTCTCCGTTCATCTTCCGTTCATTCTCCGTTCATCTTCCATTGACCCTCCAATTCATAACGTAGCATCAACGGAAAATCAATGGCAGATGAACGGAGAATGAACGGAGAATAAATAAAAGGGTACTGAAGAATCAGGCGTTCAAGCCGCTTCAAAAACAATAGACCTACGCCCAAGAGAAGTTTTGGACATAAGACGATCTTCCAGTCATTTTCATCTTACTGGTAAAAAATGAACTGTCAGACAGAAAGGACAGGAAGCGAGAACAAAGACTGATATCAACTAAAGGCATTGAATGGTGGACGGATCGGCCGGACTATTTCTACGGGATGGGAGTTTTCCGATACCTCTCATTATTGTTTTCAAAAAATAAAGATTATGCTCTTTTCAGACTTCTCCTGTATGAATTGTCTCCGAATGAATTAGCTGTAACTCTCGTAGATTTACTACAACCTTCTTTCCCGGATTGACCTTTTCCAGGGTAAAAAACCCACGTAAAAGTTATGAACTCCCAAAAACCGGTACTATTTTAGTCTTCTCAACGCGTGACGTTTTTGAAGTCCTGACTCCTCTGAATTTCCCGCAACAGCTTATTTAATCTTTACAAAAAGTACCAATGAAAAAAGTGATCATTTTCCTGGTTACGGGAATTATTGCAATGAGTTTATTGTCATCATGTGCTGCTACAAAAAGAGATTGCCGTGGTGTAAAACATTATAAACAATCAGGCGGCTTTTATATGTAATTTTTGCCAATTGATTCATATTCTACCCCGGACTTCGGTCCGGGTTTTTATTTTTAGATAAATAACTATTAAGGAATCTGTTGCGCTTGCAATTGTTCTTCTTATTTCTCCGACTGTTTTCTCTCAATCAGGTTTTCCCGCAGGCTGGCAGGGCAACTGGAAAGGCGAACTGCTCTGGTACGGGGATTCATTGGATTTTTGGGATTAAGAGGATAGATTCTGTGAAAGGTAGTTTTTAGAAAGTTTCTCATCAACAGGTGCTGTTATCCTTAATGCCCATGTTGAGGGAAGGGAAAGGGATTTTTGAGATTATTGGGAAGACCTGACGTAAAGCTCTTTCTCAAAAAATCTAAATAATCCTCATTATCAATTTTTTAGCAATTACAATTTCTGAGAAAAGTCACTCATCGGATTCTATTCCCTGTTTCAATCATCGGA
>QFQQ01000222.1 GCA_003243445.1 Citrobacter freundii | reverse complement strand
GACGCCGATGCCTCCCGCTTCGTGCAGGCCGCCGTCGAGCGCTGCAGCCTGCGCGAGGCGCTCGACGATCCGGCCGGCGTGCTTGCGCGCTGCGCTGCCGCCAGTCCCGCAGTACAGCGCACGGGCAAGCGGATCGTGGCCGTCACCTCCTGCCCCACGGGCATCGCCCATACCTTCATGGCGGCCGAGGGCCTGCAGCGCGGCGCGGCGGCGCTGGGCCACGCCATGCGCGTGGAGACGCAAGGCTCGGTGGGCGCGCTCGACGCGCTGACGCCGCAGGAGATTGCCGAGGCCGACCTGGTCATCATCGCCGCCGACCGCGAGGTCGATCTTTCGCGCTTCGCCGGCAAGCCGCTGCTGCGCAGCGGCACCAAGCCGGCCATACGCGACGGCTCGGGGCTGATTGGCCGGGCGCTGGCCGAAGCCACCGTGCATGGTGCCGCCGTGGGCGCTGCTGCAGGCAGCGCCGCGCCCACGCCGGCCCGGACCCAGGGCGGTGCCTATCGCCACCTGATGACCGGCGTGTCCTTCATGCTGCCCTTCGTCACGGCGGGCGGCATTCTGATCGCCATGGCCTTTGCGCTGGGCGGCATCTATGTCCATGACGATGCGCACCAGGGCACGCTGGGATGGACGCTGTTCCAGATCGGCGCCAAGGGCGGCTTTGCGCTGATGGTGCCAGCGCTGGCCGGCTATATCGCCTATTCCATTGCCGACCGGCCCGGCATTGCGCCGGGCATGATCGGCGGGATGATCGCGTCCAGCATGGGGGCGGGGTTCATCGGCGGCATCGCGGCCGGCTTCATCGCAGGCTACGGCGTGGCCTTCATGGCGGCGCACATCCGGCTGCCGCAGGCGCTCAAGGGCCTGCTGCCCATGCTGATCCTGCCCGTGCTGGGCAGCCTGTTCACGGGGCTGCTGATGTTCTATCTGGTCGGTGCGCCCGTGGCCGAGCTGCTGCAGTGGCTGAGCGCCTGGCTGCGCGGCATGCAGGGTGCCAGCGCCTTGCTGCTGGGCCTGTTGCTGGGCGCGATGATGGCCTTTGACATGGGCGGGCCGGTGAACAAGGCCGCCTATGCGTTTTCCACGGGAATGATCGCGAGCCAGGTCTACACGCCCATGGCTGCGGCCATGATCGCCGGCATGACGCCGCCGCTGGGGCTGGCCCTGGCCACGCGCCTGTTTGCCGACCGCTTCACGCGCGAGGAGCGCGGCAGCGCCGCCTCGGCCGGCGTGCTGGGCCTGGCCTTTGTCACCGAGGGGGCCATTCCCTACGCGGCGCGCGATCCGCTGCGCACGATTCCGGCCTTGGTGCTGGGCTCGGCCGTGGCCGGCGCCGTGTCCATGCTGGCGGGTGTGGAGCTGAAGGTGCCGCATGGCGGCATCTTCGTCGCGCCCATTCCCAACGCCGTGACCCACGTGGCCATGTATGCGGTGGCGCTGGTGGCGGGCGTGGTGGTCACGGCCATCGCCCTGCGCATGTTCAAAAGGCCCGCCGAAGCGGGCCTTTGAAGCGGGCCTTTGAAGCAGGAAGCCGGGGGAACGCCTGTAGCGGCTCCCCGGCAGCGTTCAGCGGGCTGCGGCGCGGGCCTGTTCCAGCCAGCCGTCGAAGGTCTTCTGGTGGGCCTTGATCCAGCCGTCCACATGGCGGTTGATGTCCGAGGGCTTGTTCTGGCCCTGGCTCATCATGTGGTTCTGCGCGCTGATGTCGCCCACGGGCAGCTGCATCAGCTCGAACAGCTTGCCGGCGTCGGGATGCTTGTCGGTGAAGGCCTTGTTGGCCACGATCTGCTGCTTGTTCACCACGAAGCCGTAGTTCTTGCCGTTGGGCAGCTTGGTATCGAACTTGGCCTGCTCGCCGGGCAGCGAGGAGAAGGGCACCTCCAGCCACACCACGTCCTTGCCGGGCTTGAGCACGTTGCTCACCCAGTAGGGCGTCCAGGTGTAGTAGAGGATGGGCTTGCCGGCCTTGTAGCGCGAGATGGTGTCGGCGATCAGCGCCGAGTACGTGCCCTGCTTGTGGGTCACGGTGTCGCGCAGCTTGTAGGCCGTCAGGTGGTGCTCGATCACGGCCTAGCAGCCCCAGCCCGG
>QFQQ01000103.1 GCA_003243445.1 Citrobacter freundii | reverse complement strand
AATTATTAATCTGTAAAACGAAAGGTCATGTTAATAGCAAAGCAATTAGACAGGGTTTTCCTGCTCACAGAAAACGGAACGGATTTAAGACTAACAGACCCCGAACCGTCATGGAGTGTGGAAGCGGTAATGAACTTTTATGCCAATACTTATCCGATACTCACTACCGCTAAAATATCAGCACCACGCATAGAAGAAGATACCGTACAGTATCGTTTTGAAAGTGTAATGGGAACTAAAGGTTAATCTTAAAACATAAAGCAATGGAATATGCAGCACAATATTATATCGGGCATCATTCAAATGCCACAAAAGCAAAGACAAAGAAAGCTGTACAAACAGTTGAGCGAGTTCACAGCATTGGTACAACGCACAAAGGATGCACACGAAATAGGCAAAGACAAACGGAAGTCCGTTCCGGTGCAAATGTTGCCAATGCTTTTCTGAAAACAACTTTTCTCCCTAAACTGGAGATCAAATCTGTACAACCTCGCATGGAAGCGGAGAAAATTGAAACAGATTTTTATAAGTCCCTTTGTGCAGTCGCCAGGCATTACAATGGTTTCGAGCCTATGGATACGAGGGCTTTCGGCTTCCCCTACAATTTAGCTCTATCCGTTTGGGAAGTAGAAAACCATTTAAAGCGATACGTCAGGAACTGGAATAGTTTGCGACTGGTACAGGATGATAAGGGAAAAACTTTCTTCATTAGCGAGGAACAATACAATACAGGAGCTACGCTTTATTATATCCCTGTTGTACCCCTATACAAGATGCTGAGGAATAGGGAAACCAAAAATATTGCCTTGTTACTGTTTTCCGTTTTTGCCTACCTGTACCATATAGCTGATATACCTTATTACAGGCAGGAAGACGCTTACATCTATTGGCAGTATGAAATGATTACCGATTGGATAGAGCAGGATGATGAAGCCGAGTTAGATAGCCGTAAGGAAGAATTAAAGGTAGCGAAATGGTGCGGTGATAAAGTAGAGCAAAAAATATTTAACCGTAAAAGCCTTGATGTGTTTGCGCTACGGCTAGAGTCATTCAGACCGAAGAACGATTTTGAACAGGAGTGTCTAAATATAGCAAAAGGCTTTTTCACTCTATATACTGACTATCCTGCAACAACTGTTTTCCAACATGCCATGTGTGCTAATGATGATGCAGAACAAGAAGACGAGGTAATTGGCATGAACAAGTATATCTCCTTTATAGCAAATGCTAACGGATGGCTTTATGAAACGCTTGCTGAAAGTGTCAATAATGAGTTTAATGAATATGGCACAATCGAAGAACCAACGATAGTAAAAATATTTAGCGGAGCAAATATTACTGATTGCAATCTTGATTTTGAAAATTACTATGAAAGATGTAATGGAAAATATCGGCACACTTTATCATCCCAAAACGGCTTTGGTTTTTTACGAAGCTAAAGGGACGAATACAGAGGTTTATGTAGAGTATTTTGATATGGACAGGAATGGCAATCCAATTAATGCACATCCTTTGACTGTTAAGGAAGCACAGTATTTATCAAAAGCATTGGACACCACAAAGGAAAGGAATAAGGCTTTCTTAAAGTCTAAAAGCATTATAGCAGGAAATGTCCTTTATACAGACCCATCTGAAAATGGCTTTGCAATCTGGTTTACAAAGGCAACAAGCAAAAACCTTTTCTTTATTGATGGATTGAATATTCCTAATGGCGTAGCGAGTGTGCCCGCCCTGCTTTGGATAGCCAGTAAGCAGAAATTATATATCTACGCTTTGAAAAGTGACAGGAAGCCGACCGAACGCACACCGCTTTACCATGCTCCCTTTTTCAATGTGTATGCGGATGGAAATGTATGTATGGGTTCGGTAGATGTAAGTATCAGAAAGTCTGCGTCATTGGAGGAATTTATAGCAGCATGGGAAACCTATTTTTTTAACAGCTATTTCAGCCACCTGATGCAAAATCATAACCCCATACAAGGTAACTGTGTTAGCCTATGGAAGAAGCTACGCAAAACAGGTGAGCCATTCCCAAAAGACGTATTAAAGAAAACGGATAGGACAATCAAAAATATACTAATATGAAAACGGGTAAAATAAAGGTGCATTTTACAGACAATGATTTGATCGCTCCCACCAACCCCATTGAAGTAAATCTTATAGGAGCTGGTGGAACAGGTTCAAAGGTACTAACCGCATTGGTAGAAATGAATTATAGCCTGAATGAATTAGGCCATGCAGGATTAGCTGTCAGACTTTGGGATGATGACGTAGTAACTGATGCCAATTTAGGCAGACAAAGGTTTGCCGAGTGCGAGGTAGGGCTATATAAATCGGTCGCCCTGATAAACCGAGCTAACAGATGGATAGGTACGAACTGGAAAGCTGAAACCCTGAAATTTGGGAAAGACAGCTTAGGCAGGTTGCCCGAACATGCACAGGCAGCGATTTACATCTCCTGCGTGGACAGCGTGAAAGCAAGGTTTGAGATTGCAGAAATCCTTAACGAACTGGATGACTACAGAGCATTCCGTAACCGAGCCAAGTACTGGATGGATTATGGTAATAGCCAATCCACGGGGCAGGTGCTATTGTCCACCATTGGAAATATCAAGCAACCGAAATCTGAAAAATATGAGGCGGTCGCCAACCTGCCCTTTATAACAACTGTATATGGCGAACTGCTGAAACAATCCGAAGAAACAGATAATACCCCAAGTTGTTCACTGGCTGAGGCATTAGAAAAGCAAGACCTATACATTAATTCTTCCCTCGCCCCAATGGGTTGTTCCCTGCTATGGAACCTTTTCCGTCACGGTATGACCGAAAATAAGGGCTTCTTTCACAACCTTGACAACTTCACTACCCAACCGATAAAGGTCGCTTAAAGCCTTCCCAGGGCGGCGCATCGGCATTCCTTTCCCCGTAGGCGGAACGCCGCTGCGCGGAGAAGCGGTGCAGCCACTTGCCCAAACCGGATTTCCACAGCACATACCCGCTATCCGGTTGGACAACAGACTGTGGCATTAATTGATGGTATTTTACAGATTTTGCCAAGAATAATTGTTGGCAAAGATTTATTAAACCCTACCGGGAATGTGAATGACGTTATTAATCTTCATTTAGACGTACCACACCTAAGCACAGAATTGCGTGCAAAATTCTGTCAATGTTCTGCTTGTTGTAAAACTGCTCTGTATCAAGCATTCCATGTGCCACGTTATTTCTGATATTCCACCCACGCTTGTCAGTGAATAATGTCCGGAAATAAAGTGATTTGTCCTCGCCAAAAACATTAGTTATTATTTCGTCATTAAGTAAATGGTCAAAGGTTTTCAGATTAAAGGCATCGCCTTTTTGAATCATTACGCTTCCACCATTCATTTCAACAAGATTTCTAATAGCTTCCTCAAATTGAGGTATTAGGATGTGAATTGCAACCAAGTAATCTCCGCTAAAATATGCTTCAAATCCTTTCTGAAAAATAGGAAACCTATCTTTTTCTATAATACACGATTTATTCATAAACTTCAGGAGTTCATGTATAGTTAATATTTCCCGATTAATAGCTTCTTCAAAAATAAAGTGCAGGAAAATAGTGCCTATCCGTATAGAGTTTGAAAGATGTAGAACCAGATGACTTTCGGGGTCTTCTGTAAAAGGCGGTACTTTGGCAACACGCCTACCTTTTTTATCAAGTATATCTCTTGAAAGAATAAACTGAAAAGGGGCCAATTTTGATAAACGCTCCAATTCTTCTTTTACTTCCTCCAACCTTGGAGTACCTGTCTCAATGATCCTGACAAAGACAATTTCTGTATTGTCGCCTTTCAGGATTTGGTCAACATATTTATCAATTTTATCCTTTGGAATATGGATTTCTGTAAATACAGATTTCATATCCTTATCTGTTTTTTTACTAAGTTCTCGAAGCTTTTTTAAATAGTTATCTGCTTCTTCATTCAGTTGGAACTTTTTATAGAATTGGTAGAGCTGCTCAGTGTAATGTACTTGTTGAATGGTAGCAAGCCCATTGGTAGCATTAGCATAAGATGTTTCTAAGCTATTTATTATTCTCTTAATTTCCTCTGGCCGTTTTTTGTTATAATAGTAGCCCATCAGGCGTTTAGCCGAGCATTCTGCACACCATGAGTCCACCATTACCATTTTATCGAGCCGTTCTTCAAGGTCTTTGACAATTGCTCTTTCTTCCTCTTCAGATACCAGCTTTCTTTTACCGCCGATCAGCAAATCAAATGTGAATCCCCATAATCCCGGTTTATCGGGAAAAGCAATTTCATGCTCTAAGTCGAAAATGGCCATTTTACATTTTTCTATCAAATCGGGATTATTTAAAGAGAGTGCAACTTCTAATGCCCTCCCAATTTTACCTATTGCATAAATAGGAACTTTATATAGCTTCTGTTCTACCAAGTCTAAAAGTGATTCAATGTATTTTTTTCCAATCGAAAAAAGCGGATTTGACTCAGTAACATGCAAGCTCATATCGTATATCAAGCCAGCATAACGTGCGGCAAGGACAGGGTGGTTCGTTTGTTCTAATCGGGTTGACCAATAAGTAATGGTGTCCGTATTTACCATTGAAACTGACGGAAATTCGTTAACTGTACCACCTTCATTCTTGATAACGGATAGAGGTTGGAAGTAGAAGCCAGCTTTACGGTTTTTGTTTTTGCTGGGTTCGAGGAAACGAAAAGCGATCAGCTCGGCCATCTCTTCAGTCGAAAGTTCGCCGTAACCTTCCGGTATTTGCTTTTGTATTAGATTATAGATTTCATTTTCGAGCAGCGGCCTTAGAGGCATTTCCTCAAATGTGGACAGGGTATCTCTGAAAAGCATTGCTGTTATCATTTTTGTGTTTCTGGATGTCCACAATCCTTTCTTCGTTTTTTCATTATCCTATTGTAGACTCAAAAATTGCTCAAAGAGAACCTTAGCATAATATTTTCCATAATAACGAATGATCATTTTGCTAAGGACAATCGGGATCAAAAATACAATAAAGCAAATCAGACCAACGGTGATTTGATCTGAAAAATTATTATTGTAACCATACCAAATTATAATAGCAGCGAAAAATAAGGCAATGAGACTGCCGCCAATCAAATTTCTCCAAAAACCATATTCGATATTGTGCTGTAGGAGCATAGCGTTTCCTCTCAGCGAATTTCTAATCTGCGACACGGCTGTAACTATTAATTTCCTTGCCTGCTCATGTTTTTGTTGCTCTTCGACTGCATCAAGGAGGTCAATCTGAAATTTAGCAGCAATCTTATCTCTGATTTTATTTTTTATGGTTAGTGGATAGTAAGTATTATTGATCAGCAAATGATTTGTTGTAGGCATATATAATTCATCACGAAAATACCAACGCTGGAAGACTTCTTTAGCAACAAGGCGATTGATTTGCACGAGTAAAAAAATAATTGCAGTGGATAATCCTAAATGAGTAATCAGCGGTAACACATCATATATACTTTTCAATGCTGTAGCATACTTCACGGCTATAATTTTATTTGTAAAAATCAACAGTGGAATAGATGTTATTAAAGCTGGAAACAAGCGAGCACGAAAAAAATATATATTCTTAAACATTACAGTATAGAGCTAGTCATTTTTAATATTCAATTCAGTAAAATAATACGTTTTCCCTGCGGGATGGAATGTGCATGAGGGGTTGCCTTTATTAGAGAGAATTATCATTGCAGGATTATCAGTGAGATAATTCTTTTCGACTGATATTTCGGAAAGGCTTTTAATATCCAAACCGCTTGGGCTATTTTCTCTTGATGGGTGTGAGTGCCATTCGCCTACATAAACATATTTCCTGGAAGAGTTGATAAAAAGGTCATCAAGAAATTTTTGACAGAATTCGACGTCTTTTTCAAACCTTGTTGCCAATTGAACGGCTTTAGGTCCGGGACCTGAAGCATGAGTGACAACCACGTTACCTTCTTCATCAGTATAACCAGCAAGCACACCGCCTGTTTCAATCAAAGGATTTTGGCTAACAAGCGATTGCATAGACTCAAGCACCCGCGCTGGAATGGACAAGTTTTTTTTCTGGTGGTTATTGCAATAGGGACAACCGGAATGCGGTGCTATAAAATGATTGTGCATCGAGTTTGCTCTGACCAATGACGTTGAAGGAATTTCTTCCGAAGTCCATATCCAGTGATTAAATTCAGATGCGCCGTTTTGCAAATGATCAATCACCATTCGAGATACGAGGGAGGCCACCAATTTCATATCAGCGGCACTGGCCGGGCGAATGGGGTTATTGCATTCGTTTTTCAGCGTAGGGTAGTCGGCGTCTTCAGGTATGTCAATAAACTCCTTTTTCTCATTTCTATATAAACTCAGGCAATAAAAGCACGCATCTTTACCGGGAATAACCCTGAATATGCGAGCTACTTTCCCCCCACGCAATGTCCTGGCATAAAATACCACCCGATTGGCTACAACCATTTGTTCATTAACAAACAATTCAACATAATCATCAGCGACAGTAGAAATAGATAATGATTGGTCAGGTAAATAGTGGTATTCAAAGTTAAATAGGTTAAAAGGCAAAGGATGGACGGTAATGTAATGGTTGTGTTGACGGAGCTGTTCTGCAACTGCAAACACCTTGAACTCATCTGTCATATCAATCCCCGCAATATGCCGGATTGCATTATGTGCGCTAAGCCTTTGGTCGTCCACCAAGCTAATGTAACCTATTCCAGCTTTGGCCATACAGTCAGCCACTTCGCCGCCAATTGCGCCAACACCTAAAATGTTCACCGCTTGATTCTTTAGAATATCATAATCTGCCCTTTTGCTGTTGCGCTGATGGTATGTTTCTTCGGTTAGTTTTTCGCACCTGATTGCTTCAACCCGGCCATACTGCTTCACCATTTCTGTCACCCGGTCGTGTGCATCCAATTGTATTATATATTCCGGTGGTTGTTCCAGTCTGCAGATCTTGAATAATTGGAATTCTGCCAATCCTTTTTTATTTGGGAACCTGAGAGCGAGATAAAAGAAATCCTGAATATTACTGAACGTTTCCTGGCAGCTTGTGACAAGCCGATCCGTTCCTTCATTCGCATCGCCATTTCCTATAATGGCTACAAGTTCAGAAAATGTCTGAAAGGGCGCTGGTTCTTTTTCTATATGAAACCATTGGGCCTTCAATAATCGGTTACTTTTGATTAATTCATTGACAACAGCGGGCTTATTTATCAAGTCCAGTGAAGTTTGAATTCTCTCGTCGTAGAAGTGTTTTTGCAAGTTTATATTAGTAGCATCTATAAGGCCGCTATTACGGATGCCATCTATGAAAGTACCCAGATAAATCCGTCTTGAAAATGAAATATAGTTGTTCCTGTGCAGATCTTTATAAAGCACCGCATAACAATCACCCTGTATTAGGTCGAGGTTTAGAAAGGTTTCATTATAGATGTATTTGGTGTCTTCATTGATGACATTAAAATGCGAACAATAATCCACTTCTTCACTGTCTGGAGGATAATTGCCTGTTGTGTGACCGGCATGCCAATCGCGCAATCTCTTCAATATCGTGGTGATTCCGTAGATATTATTGCCTTGTTCTAAATTCTCTCTTTCCAACAAGCATATTTCACCCGATCCATTTTGATGCCTGAGTTGGTAGTAAAAGTGAACATCTGGTTTGATCTTTTCATATAACCGTGGCATGTCCATTGCAGCTAGTGCATCAACTTCTTCTTTGGTAAGATTACGCTGCAATGGGAAAACGGCAGGCAATACAAAGGGTGTTGCATCCAGATAAACAATGAGCACAGGATAGCGATAAACCTTGTCTAATCGAACAAGTATATCTCCGTGAGAAATAAATAAATTGTCCCGGCACTGGTGCCGCTCTTTATAATTGCTGTCGTTGGACAGCCTTGTGCTTTCATCACGCAGAAACTCCGGGTGTTTTTTAAACCATTGCATCTTTAACCGTTGGGCCTGTTATCAATCTTAGATGTTTGGGAACCAACGTAAATAGAGCTATAGTTTTTGTTTTTATCACTATCGTCTCCATCATCATTACTTCCTTGACCGTACTCTTCTACTAATTCTTTATCGAAGGTTATTTCTATGTTACCATCTGAATCAATGTCTACAATCACAGATTCGTAATTCTTACCTAAGTGGAATATGTTCTCTTCATCGACATATTTTTTATAGAGCTCCATCGCATCATCATGCGGGTGCCCGTGTGGACTATCTTCTTGTTTCGGTGCACTAATTATTAAGTAGGTTGGATTGATTTCCTTTATATGTGCCTCATATAGATCCTTATCTTCCTCGTTTTCCTTAAAAAAAGTTCTTGATCCGTGATGACTGGCACTGAGTACATGGGAGGGCAGATTTTTCTTATGATAGTCGGTTATATGTTCCTTCCATGCTTCTTTATCGGAATCCCCAGTGATCATTATACTCTTAGCATCTTTGCCGTAAGTGAACTTCACTACACCACATTGCTCATGAATTCTTCTATCGCGTTCATCAGCGGTACCTTCCTCTATTTCTTCGCATAGATACTCCGCCGGTGATAATACCTGGTAGTCTATCAGACCGAGTTTTTTGATAACTTCCTTGTTTGCCGATGTTCTGATTTTATTAAGGTCATTAGTGCCTAAAATAAAATATTCATTGCTTTTCCCGACTGCTTTAACTACCGACATAAAATCTTCATATTTCTTTTTATGCTTACCACCAGCCTTATGATTTGAGTGCCAGACTTCTTTAAAGCCGATTTCATCATAAACCTCCTTGATACCACCTACGTGATCATTATGAGGATGGGTATTAATGAATAAGCTAAGTTCTCCGCTCGTTTTGAAAAGATCCTTAAATAGAGCAATAAGATCAATTTCATTTTCTTCATTGTCCTTGTCGCTATCAATTAAAACATAATTATAATCTTCAACGGTTGTGCCGGTGGGGATTACTAAGAGAGTAGATTCACCCTGACCCGTATAAAGGAAAATAGTCCTGAAAATGCCGGGTTTGTTAGGTTTAATGATTTTTTCTGCTACTGTCATATGCGTTGTTTTAATTGTTATCTTATTACTAAAATGTTGGCAATTTTCAGCCCAAACCAGTAAATTAACTTATAATGCTACATATTGGCAGAAATGACCCAATGTTGGACCCCGCAGAATTACATATATACCTTTTTTAGATAGAGGAATTTACAGTTCCGGCTGTTAAAGATATGCCAAAGTGACAGTAAATGGAAATCGTTTAGATCAATCGAATAAGCGTTTTAAAATTCACTTAGCAGCCTTAAATCCGCTAAAAAGTGGTTCGAGTTTTGTACCATAGGGTTCACAGAAGGCGCAAGAAATTGCGCCTTTTTATTTTACATCCCATTTACTAAAACAAGAACTAAGAAAAAAAGCAAGACATAGCTTTGCCATTGCAGCGCATTAGTTTTTTCATGGATTGAGTTTACTAGTTTCGGTACGGCTGATATTGTCATTTCTTATATTTAATCAAAGCCTGACTTTAGAACTTTACACCAAATGTGCGCATGCCAGTACCAACGCCGCTGTTTGATCGACCATGCAGGACAAAAAACGCCCGCGGTAAATACCCTTATGGAAATAATGATGTGAAAGACGGCTCGTAATGCTGAGCATACGTCACAAAGACATTGAATATTCTAGCTCTTATGTAGAAATAAAAAGGACCGCATAATATGACCACTAACAACGGACCAGGGACCGCAGACGTTTCTCCCGGCCTTACAGTATAGAGATCGATTGGTCATTTGAATCAGGCCTTAGATGACAATGGGTCTTTCTATTGTTATTAAAAAAGAATGTTTAAATATAGAAGGCCATCCATAAATGGACGGCCTTCTAGCACCCTTGAAAAACTTCTGTTGCTGTTCGTTCTATAAATATTTCGCCAATTAAGGACCGGTACGGCGGTCTGCGGTCCGTGGTCCGCGGTCCGCGGTCCATTCCTCCCATCATTTCAATTCCCCGAGCCATTGCTGCGCAAACGCCCTCGCCGTTTCCGTTACATCTTTTCCCGCGCGGAAACCCTGTTTCCATTCTGTGCTCTTTGATTCATAGGCCGGGTTTGCGAATCTTTTCTTGTTGTATTTTTCAACCAGCGCTGCGTTGTAATCGATACCTTTTGTGGCATCAAGCATTTTTTTCAGCTTGTCGGCGATGAACTGGTTGATGTTTTCGGGATAATTTTTCTGCCATGCAGCGAGGTCTTCCACATAATCCTGTTGCCTTCTTTCTGCTGACTGCTTTTCACTTTCGTAGATGATCGCAAGCATTTCGTTTTTGGGATCCTGATAGTCCTTCAGGGTTTGTTTCTGCATGTCAAGTACAGGTTTCAGTGATTTAGCGATATCAGCTGAAACTTCTTTCATGGATTTTTCCAGGTCCTTGATGCTTTTTTCTGTTTTGGCGATCTCTTCTTTCCTGATATCCTCAAGCGTTTTGACTTTTGCTGCTTCGGGTTTGTGAGGTTCGGCATTTTTGCGCATGTCTTCGTATTGTTTTTTGAAAACAGGCCCGCTGATATATTGCTTTGTATAGTTGAGCAGATCAGTTGCCACCGCTTTACGGTCATTCAGCGCAATGTTCTTTGCATTACGCGCACTATAGAACTGCAGATATCCATTCAGAAAACTATTCTTGATGCCATCCGTGCCGGCTTGTTGTGAAAGCCCTAATGCTTTCCAGAAATCATCTGCCGCCTGGCGTGTTTTATAGGAAGAAAACAAAAAACTTAAAGTGAGCAGTATTGCCAGAGTCAGCACGGGCAGATAGATACGCTTTCCTTTCATAAAATAAAGTTTAAGGTTAAGGGTTGATATTGCTCGTTGTCCGTTGTCGGTTGTTCGTTGTCCGGAGTTACAACTAAGACTTCGTTCTTAGTTGTAACAGAAACCTAACTCTTAGTCATAATGTTCCCGGTTTTGCAGACAACGGACAACCGACAACGGACAACAGATAGCGGATAACAGGTGTAAAACTAGCGTAGGCTTCTTCCCCCGGCAATGCAGCAATACATGACCTGTGAAAACACGGACATGAACTGCTGAATAGACCGACTGAAATAAAATGCTTTCCAGACAATCCCCTGAATGGGGGAATTTGTTGAAAGCCAGTGCGTAAGCACTGTTTTCCCTTCGGTTTTTGCGGGCCACAATTCAAGCAGTCTTTTCCACAATTCATGACAAGAAACCCCCAATCAGTAGGCTGATAAATGCAGGGACCGTTAAAACACGGTACTTTGTGGGGAGCACATGTTGAATCTACCCCGATATAGCCGCACCGATCTGTTCATGCTTTTATGGGCTGTATTGCCGTTATCTGTGATCGTCAACTTTATCATCTTCGACAAAGCCTATTATGCGAACTTCCTGTTTTGCTTTACCGCAACTTTTATCAGTTTCTCCATCATTGGATTGAGTTTTTTGCTTTATCGGTTGATCGGAAAAGGATTCAGGCAGCGTTTTCCGCGTGATGCCGATTTTTTCAAACGCACCATGTTGCTCATTTTTCTTTTCCTGCTGATGTCGGCACTGATCATTTTTGGATTGTTCAGTTTGTATGTGACCATTGGCATGCTTCCGAATACAGGATTTGAAAACCGGTTTACCTGGGCTTATCTCGTGATCGGGATAGTGAACATCTTCTTCGCTTTTCTGAATGAAGGGATCTTCAGTTTTGAAAGATGGAAGAACGAGTTGAATGAAACAGAAAACCTGAAAGTCGCCTACAAGCAAAGCCAGCTGATGGGTTTGAAAAGCCAGGTAAATCCGCATTTTCTTTTTAATAGCCTGAACTCATTGTCAGGATTGATACAGGAAGACACCGCACGTGCTGAAAAGTTCCTGGATGAAATGAGCCGCGTATACCGGTATATGCTTCGCAATGAAGAAACCCAACTGGTAACGCTTGCTGTGGAACTTCAGTTCATTCAATCTTATTTTTCATTATTAAAAGCACGGTATAACGAAGCGATAGAGCTTCATCTTTCCATTAAAGAGGAAGATAATGAAAAGATGTTACCGCCATTGAGCCTGCAGGTGATCATTGAGAACGCATTATTCCAGAATAAAACGGCGAAAGATAGCCCGCTGGTGATACACATAGATTCAACCGATGGTGAAGCGATCCTGATCACAAACAATGTACAACGCAAAGTGATGACCGAGATAGTGGAATATGAAGCAGGCCTGGATAACCTGGTCAAACGATATCAATTGATGAATCAACCGGCAGTGCAGATCGATGAGGAATCAACGATCAGGAAGATCAGGCTGCCGCTGATCCGTTATAAAGAGGAGGGGATTTTATGAGGTGGAAGAGAGCAACAAGAGTTCAGTGGTACTCATTTCTGTCGTCCATGCCTTTGATGGACCTCGGGTTGAATCATATTCTTTTTGGTGACCGCTTATTTCATGATGCGAAGATCTGGCTGATCTCCTTTCCGCTGATCTGGTTGCTGGGCCTGGTGATCTGGCATGGGCATGTTCTGCATGATCAGTGGGCTGAACGGAAGTATCCTGAGATCAGTCAAAGCAATAAACGCATCCTGATGAAATGTCTCGTCATCTTCCTGATCATGGCGCCAGGCAATATTTTTATCGTGATCCTTTATGACGCATTTCATATTCTTGGCTATACGATGAAGAATGGAGATATGGAGAAAACGGTGCTGGTCGGGTTTGGGATCAATGTCATTTTTCTGACACTATGGGAAGCGATCTATATCATGGAAAAGAACAGGGAAAGCCTGGCCGAAAAAGAGATCCTTAAACAAATGTCGCTTCAGCAGGAATTTGAAGTATTAAAAAGCCAGGTGAATCCGCATTTTTTATTTAATTGCTTTAATACCTTATCGTCACTGATCGCGGAAGATGCAGGCAAAGCCGAGATATTCCTGGATGAACTAAGTAAAGTATACCGTTATCTTTTGCGAAATAATGAATCAGGTCTTTCGACACTGCAAAACGAGTTGCGGTTCATCCGTTCTTATTTTGGTTTATTAAAAACAAGACACGGTGAAGCAGTGCAGTTTCAGATAGAAACAGACAAGCGTTACGATAATTATCTTTTACCATCATTAAGCCTGCAATTGCTGGTGGAGAATGCTGTAAAACATAATGTACTTTCCAAAAACATTCCGTTGACGATCGAGATCTTTACCACCGCCGGCAACCGGTTAGTGGTCAACAACAATCTTCAGCGGCGCACTGTAAAAAGTGCTTCCAACCGGATCGGCCTGGAGAACATCAAAGCAAAATATGAACTGCTGAAGCAAAAAGGTTTTCAGGTAATGGAAGACAACAAAAACTTTACCGTAGTACTTCCGCTGATCTGGGATAATGGGATTGATAAAAAATGGGTAAACCTGCAAACAAATAAGGAGAGGATGGGGGCAAATCCGTTAAATTAGCGGACGTGAAGAAAGGTTCCAGAGGTTTCATGGGTTCAAGAGGTTCCAGAGGTTTTAAGCTGCCGGAGATTTTAACCTTCAACTATTGTTACGATAACCTTTGAAACCTCTGGAACCTCTTGAACCCATGAAACCTCTGGAACCCTTGGATCTCTCAAACTTTTAACCTGTAACTCACAACTCATATGAAGGTTTTAATTGTAGAAGACGAAGAACTCGCTGTAAAAAAACTAAGGAAGACGCTTGCATCCGTAGATCCGGATGCGGAAGTGGTTGGTGTGGCGGACAGCATTATGGCTACGGTTAAATGGATCAATGAAAATCCATTGCCGGATCTCATACTGATGGATATTGAACTGTCCGATGGGCAAAGTTTTGAGATCTTCAACCGTGTGGCAATTAAATGCCCGGTGATCTTTACTACTTCTTATGATGAGTACGCGTTGAAAGCGTTCAAGGTAAACAGTGTGGACTATCTGTTGAAGCCAATTCAGAAAGAAGACCTGGAAGCGGCTTTGCAAAAGATGCACGAGCTGAAAGATATTTATAAGAAGCCGGAGTCCAAACCGGATATGAACATTGAAAGCCTGGTCAAAGAGTTGCAGGAAAAACTTCAGTTGAAGGAATACCGCAAACGCTTTCTTGTCCGCCATGCGCAAAAACTGGTTTCTGTTGATACCGATGAGATTGCCTATTTCTTCAGTGATGGCCGCCTGAATTTTTTTAAAACACATGATAATAAAAAGTTCGTGGTTGATTATACCATGGATGAGCTGGAAGAAATGCTTGATCCCCAAAAATATTTCCGCATCAGCCGTTCATTTTATATTTCAGTAAACAGCGTGGAGCAGATCCATGATTATTTTGGCAACAGGTTATTGTTGCATCTGAAGCCGGCGGTGGATAAGGAGTCTATTGTGAGCAGGGAGAAGGTGACGGAGTTTAAGAAGTGGATGGGGAAGTAGGGGCGGACAGGTTCCAGTGGTTTAATAGGTTTGATAGGTTTCAGAGGTTTGATAGGTTGCTACCGCGTTAGAAGATATCCCAGTCTTTTGAAACCTTTTCTAACGCGGTAGCAACCTATTAAACCTATCAAACCTTTGAAACCTCTGAAACCAGCGCCCGTCTCACACCGGAATCAACAGAATAACCGCAATTCCATTCTTATCATACTGTATATCCGCTTCTGATCTTATTGCCTCGGATCTTGTGTTGATCTCTTTGATGGAGCGTTCGATCTCTTCCACTTTTGTGTCGATCCGCGCGCTTGCGTCCTGCAGCTTGAGTGAAAGTTTGTTGCGGAACAGGTCGATATTGATCAGCGTATCTCTTCCTCCCGCGTATTCAACGATCATGCGCAGGCCTTCTTTGAAGATCAGGAAAAATTCGTTGCGCACTTTCATATCCATTTTCAGGGAACGGATCTTTTTGTCAACGGTGAGTTCGATAGTGGCGCTGTAACGTTGCTTCAGTGCATCAGTGAATTCCATCATGCGCAGAATCGTTTTCTCCATGCTGTCATTTTCCGGATCGATACTCCAGAGTATGTCGTCCATGGCAACGATCATGTTGTGGCTCTTACTGCTGATCTGATCGATATATTCTTTGGAGCGGTTGATGTCTTTATCGGCTTTGATCTTGGCCATCTCTCCAAGAAGATTGATATGGCTGAGCGTGGTGGTCACATCCTTGTGAAGATTGCCTGCTATGTCGGAACGCACTTTCTGCAGGGCTTTCAGCCTTTCTACGCGTTCTCTGTCGATCCAGTAAAGAACGCCAATGGCCAGCAGGAAGAGTAATGTATAGAACCACCAGGTTCTCCAGAAATGTGGTGTGATGGTGATGGTGAAAGATGTAGTATGCTTACCGATATTTCCTTCTGCATCCGCGCTTCTTACATGGAAGGTGTAAGTTCCTGCGGGCAGGTAAGTATATATTGCCTGGTTATTGGCATCTGCAATGCGCCAATCGTTATCGATATCTTCCAGTTTATAAGTGATCCGGTAGGTTCCGTTATAACTTAAAGCCGAGAAATCGATGGTGATGGAGTTCTCATCGGCATTCAGCTGTATATGGCCATTTGCCAGCGATGAGTCAACAAGCAAAGGTTTGTTCATTACCTTGATGCCGGTGATCACGATATCAGGCGACGGGTTATTGATCTGTACTGCTTCAGGATCAAAAATGACGATCTGGTTATCTGAGCCGAAGATGATGCGGCCATCCGGCATTACATAGGAAGCGGCTTCGATGAAATGGTCATTGGCAATGCCGTCGATCCGGTCGAAGTGAATAAAGATGCCGTTCTTTGGGTTCAGCCTGAAAATCCCGCTGGTAGAAGAGACCCAGATATATCCCGTTCTGTCGCGCTCTATTGCCGTCATGTAACCGGGAACAGATTGCGGTGCGTTGATCATTTTCGTAATCCTTTTCGAGACGGTATTGTAAAAGTAAATACCGCCACCGCCGATAACAACGGTAGAGTCGTCATACTGCATCAGGCCTGATATAGAATGCCAAAGTAGTTTGTGGGGATCAGGTTCATCCATTCCGAGATGTGTTACGATCTTGCCGGTTGACGGATCGATCACATACACACCTTTGCCGGTTGTACCCACCCATACCAGTCCTTCTTTGTCGATAAATAATTTGATGATCTGTAAACCGCGGAGGCTATCGTATTGCGAAACGCTATCTCCAAACTTCCTGGAGCCTTTTGATGCAGTCCATTTCAACAGCCCTGCATTTTGGGTGCCGATCCAAAGATTTCCATAGCGGTCTTCGACCACCTGGCGCAGGGTCTGGTTTCTGAACTCCGGCGGATTGATCAATTCGATCCCACGGGTGGCCTGGTTATATTTGTATATACCCGGTTGCGAAGACATCCAGATAATATTTGTGTCTTTTTTTGACCTGATCATACTCCACATCCACGGACTGGCTGTTTCGCCAAACCCTTTTATGTTCAGGGGGATCTGGTTAAGGTCTTTGTCATATCTGTATAAGCCGTCGCTCCAGGTGCCGGCAAGCAATTCATTATTGCCTGTGAGTGCAAATGACATCAATGACCCTTTACCCGGTTCACCTGTCTCACGGTTGTTATGCGGGATATTGGTGAAAAACTGGGCTGCGGGTGTAAAGCGGTAAAGGCCGTTGTTGCTGGTGGCGATCCAGATATTGTCTTCGCGGTCTTCAATAAAATCAAGGATGAGCTCGTACGCAATGCTTTGTTCATTATGATAAGCATTTTCTACGCGTTGAAATCTTTTTTCTTTTTCAATATAACGCGCGAATACTCCGAGACCTTTGATCCAGGTGGTGCCATCCCGTTGCTGAAGGTATCCTCTTGTCTCAAAATATTCTTTGATGCTGAGTGTATAATTCTCCAGTATAAACTCTTTTTTAGCTAGATCATAAAGGTAAATGGCGGGATGCCCATCGGCCCAGCAGTCAAACCATAACCGGTTTTGTTTGTCGAAGAACAGATTTCTCGGATAAGGCAGTTTCCCCATTTTAGCACTCAGTGGGTTATTGGGAACATTATCGGCCGGGTTCAGGAACCGGCGTTTTTCAGCATCGTACACGATAAAGCCGTTATCCTGTCCGATCCAGTAGTAATGTGTGCCCGGCTGAAACTGGAAGCTTACACTTTTGCGCACATCTGGTACCGGAACTATATTCGCGGCTTTTGAAAATTCATTTTTCTTCCTGTCCAGCGTAAGAAAGCCCTGCCTGTGAAAGAAGATGTAAAGATTACCCTGATCATCTTCTGCAAGTTGTCTTTCGCCAAGTTTTACCCCGTCTCCGATATCGTTCAGGCGGACTTCTGTATAAACAAAACGTTTGGTGTCAAACACACCCACCTTCCCATCTCCTGTCATGACCCACAATCTCTTTTGTTTATCCAGCAGGATCTGTTGTATAAGATTATGCGGAATAGCGTCCGGATCATTTTGCTGGTGACGGAAAGTGATATACCTGGTGCCGTCGAAACGTTGCAGCCCGTTATTGGTGCCGATCCAGATATAACCTGTTTCATCCTGTACCACGCAAGTGATCTCGTTGGACGCGAGCCCTCCGGTCGGGCTATAATGTGTAAAAGAATACTGCTTTGTTTCCTGCGCCCGCAAGGCCGGGGAAACAAGTAAGAGCAGGAGTAAAAGTCTATACAACCTGGGTGGGAGCAAATGTGTGTGTTTAACGGCCAAATATAATCAATCGGGCTGCAAATTGCAGAGAGAGGAAGTTGAATTGGCGGTGGGAGGGATGAAGTGAGGAAATGGGGGGATGGGGTGGGGGAGGTTTAAGAGGTTTAAGAGGTTTGAGAGGTTTGGGAAGTTTGAGAGGTTTGGGAGGTTAAGAGGTGTTTACGTTTAGGTGGATCAGGCTTGGGGTCCGAGCTCCTTTAATAGAAGGTCGGCGCGTCGTAGAGCTGGTTTGCTTGCCAAACCTCTGCGAATGGCTTTCATTTGTAATCTCCTCCACCCACAATTGAAATTGTGGGCTATGCCGGCCGTTGAGGTTTGACGAATTATTCGAAGGGTTGGCGGTTGTGATAAACATTGCGAACAGACGAGAGTCCGATTAGCCCACAATTTTAATTGTGGGTGAGGGATGCACGGTCCGCACTCCTCTAATAAAAGATTACCGCGTCATGGAACGGATTTGATTTCAAAACCTCTACGAATGGCTTTCATTGGTAATCTCCTCCACCCACAATTGAAATTGTGGGCTATGCAGGCCGTTGAGGTTCGACGAATTATTCGAGGGGTTGGCGG